>DBWM01000040.1:64306-95972 GCA_002309015.1 Myxococcales bacterium UBA1238
GATGATTCGGGGTTTGAGTGGGTGAGAGATCGTTTTTATTTGAGACATTCCGATGTTTTCATAGATCCCTTTTGCAGGGAGATGGAGAAACCCCTCGTTCCGAACGAGCGGTTTCTCCACCTACCTGCACCCTCCGCTCTTCCGCCGTACGGCCGGGGGCTCAATACCTTGGTGATTGGACGGTCGATCGGATATCGCCCCCTGGACCCGAGGGCGTTTATAGGTGTTAGTGACTGTTTAGACCGAAGATCATGCAAGGGCCCAGATTCTCGCTCGCGTCGCTCGCGAGAAGGGCTGGGCCCCCGAGGGGCTTGGTGAATGTTTGGAGGGTCGAAATTGGGGGATCTTTTGGTTCTCAACTCGAAGAAAGCTCGGGTAAGCCTCTGAATAAGGGTAATTCACCGAATTTAAACGTGTTGAGCCTCAAAGAATTCCCCAAGCCAAGACGATCGAAAGCCGTCCTCGTAGGTGTTGACGGCTCTCGAGAAGCGCGAGACAGAAGGGGAGCCATAAATTCCAGGTAAGCCTTCGAGAGAAAGCAAAGAAGGCCCACTGAATAAAGGTAAACTCTCGAGAGAACCCAACGAATCTCCACTGAATAAAGGTAAACTCTCGAGAGAACCCAACGAAGCTCCACAAAATCAAAGTAATCCCACGAAACAAATCCCAATCCTTCTCCACAATCCCCGTCCCCAAACCCTTCCGAGCACTCACCAGCCCCATGAGGCCCAGCCCTTCTCACGAGCGAAGCGAGTGAGAATCTGGGCCGGAAGTGATCTCCGATTTCAAACCGCCACTCCTTCGAGGGATCTCTCTCGGGTCCAGGGGGCGACACCAGAAACACCCTTAAATCGAGATCCTCCAAGGAGCCCCCTGGTCGTTGTGGATGGGTTTGGGTGCAGGGATATAGGGAAGGCCCGCCCGAAAGCGGGTCTTCCCTGTGTCCCTGCAAAAGAGATCGAGTAAATAGAGATAAACTCCCGGTAAGAAAGAGCTCCCCCACCCAAAGCAATCCCTCATCCGCCCCAAAACCACAGAGATCTCCCTATCGACAGCGGGTCTTCCCTGTGTCCCTGCAAAAGAGATCGAGTAAATAGAGAGAATCCCTCAAAAAGAAAGTGATCCCCCACCCAAAACCATCGATAAAAAAAAACTTACAGACATCAGATAACGCATAAAAAACCGCTCACCCGCAGGGTAAAAAAAGCTCCCCACCCAACATCACCCCCCATCCACCCCTTTCTGAGCAAAAAAAAACCGCCTTCAGGCGGTGATCAGCGCGCAAGCGCTCCTTTAAAAGTGATACCCGAACCCGAATTGACCTTGCATCCAGGAGTTATAGGCCTCGATGTTCACTGTTCCGATGTAGGAGACTTCGCCGGTGATGTAGAAATTGCTGTCGAGCATGTAATCGAAGCCGAAGCCCGCTTTTCCACCGATGCCATCGTTGAAAAATCCGACGCCCAGGTGGGGAACAAAGGCTAACTTCTGCTTGATGGGGATGAACCAGCGGTTGTTGATGAAGCAACCGCCCGAAACCGCGTTGTCGTAGACGCGGCCATCGTCGTTCAGCTGGAGGTAATTGAGCTGGAAGCTGGCGTAGAGGCCGTAATGGTGGAAGCGGTAGCCGGCATCGAGGAATCCGCCGTTGTGGAAGCCCTTGTATTCGCGGATGATGTCGTTTTCTTCCTTGGTTTTGTCGAGACCTGCGCCCCAGGAACCGCCGGCGCGCAAATCGAATCCGGGGGTGGTGAGCGCGATTTCGTCGTACGCGGAAGCGGTCAGGGGGGCGAGGGCGAGAGCGACCAGCAAAAATTTACGAAGCATGTCGAATTCCTTTCCCAAACGTGAGGGGATTTTCAAAGCAAACCTTTTGCTGCAATGTGAAGCTGGCATCCTAATCTGCTTGTAAATTGGGATCAAGTTGGGTGGAAAATATCTTGATCTTTTAAATCCTGGTGAACCGCATGATGGCGATCGAGCGAAGTTTTTGAGGGAAATGCGGGTAAGGACCCGAAATCCATCGGATGAACGGTGGGGATTTGCTGATGATCAGGGAGATCGAGGAGAAGAACTGCGGGTGAATGCAGCAGACGGCTTTAAAAAATGGGGTGAATTGGGGTGAACGCTGAAATGATCGGGCTGAAAATCGGATGGATCGAGGGTCGATCGATCGTGGAGCGGTGATCACTGGATGGTTTTCGATCGGGTGTATGCGCAGACCCAAATCCATCCGCTGGACGCCCTCTGTTTTTGAGAGTGAATCAGTTTCGATAGACTCAACGCGGCTCTGGCGCTCTGCAAAAAAACTTTGATGCGGATGATCGGCAAAAATGTAAAAAAAAAGAGCCGATTTCGCTTGCATCGTTTGGGATCTTTTTTGAAAATAACCCCGCATTTGGCCCTTGAATGAAAGGATGGTGCATCATGGGCGATAAGGTGGAGCCAGTCAATCTGGCAACGATGGTCAACGAAGTCCTCAGCGAGTACATGGGCGACGTCGTCGAGTTCCTGAAAGACAGCGCAGAGCGCGATGCAGGCGAAGCTCTGGAGAAGGATCTCCAGGTTTTCAGGTCGCTGATCCGTAAGAAGGATTCCCCAGCCAGCCAAAACCTGAAGGCCGTCGATCGCATCGTCGACAAAACCTGGCGCGGTACCCGCAATCAGATCAAGCTGAGCTGCGAATGTCCCGATCCGAAGGTGAACAGCGCTGCCCAGGAAGTCTGGAACGTCATTTCGAGCGTGCCCGATCCGACCGGCAAGCATTACGACCTGCAATACGGCATTTTAACGGTGTTGCTCGACAAGGTTGAGGCCCTGGGCGAGGAGAAACTCCGGGATGCTCTCGCATTTTACTGGGTGAAATCCCTTCGCGAAGGGGTCGATCGCTATCACAACGTCAAGCAGGAGAAGATGCGCGACTCCGCCCGCCAGGAAGTGGGCATCACCAAGAAAGCGCGCCAGATCCTCTGCGCGAACTACCAGAAACTGATCGATCGCCTGAACGCGATCATCATCCTCCATCCCGACGACGCCCACGCAGAATTGAACGCCGCCCTCAACCAGGCGATCCAAAACCGCAGGCTGACGCTCAAGCTGACGAAGAAAAAGAAGAAGAAGGGCGAAGAAGACGGCGCTGCCGAAGCCAAAGCCCAGACCGAGGCTCCGATCGAGGTTGCCCCCGAAGAGGATCCCCTGGCTGAATCCGAAGAAGCCTGATCGAAGTCAGACAAAACCCGCATCTCAGCCCTGAACCCGCCTTTCCAAAGCCTCAAATCCCAAATCCTGCCGCATTTTTCATCAATCAGCGAAAGCAAAAGCCCTGTTTTGCAGGAGGAGCGCCTGTTTCTGTCGGAGCAGACCCGCTGATCATCGGATGGTTTGCGGAGGATGGCGTTCAACGGTTCACAATCATCCGATGAATGATGGATGGATTGGAGGGCATACCCGCATTCAGCGGATGGTTGGGTGATTTCATTTGAGATTGGGCCAAAATCATCGGATAGATCAGGATCTGTTTTCTTAATGAACCGCGATCTATCCGATGAACGAGCCATGATCGGAATCTGAGACCAAAATTTTCAGCCTGAGAGATGGAAAAGACGCTCGCGAGAGCGCATTCAGACGGAGAGAGGGACGATTAAAAACGGTATCCGATGCCCAGCTGGGTCTGTATGCCTGGACCATTATCAATCACACTCTCTCGTCTGAGGTAAGAGGCTTCAGCGGTGAGAAAAAGATGATCGGTCAGCTGATAATCGACACCTCCGCCGACCCTAAAGGCGATCAGGAACCAGTAATTCATACCTAACCCTATATGCGGAACGAAGGCCAGCTGATCGGTGATCGGTATAAAGAGGCGGCTGACCAGCGCCAGCTCTCGACTCAGGCCTTCTGGATTGCCGATGTCATACTTTCCTTCCGCACTCAGGTTGGTGATCGCATAGCCGAGCTTGGCGTCCAGGTAAAAACCGATGTATTTAAACCGATATCCAGCATCTAAAAAGCCGTCTAACTCGGTTATATTGTAGTCGTAATGGTAGCCTTCGTGGTCGTATTTGTATTCTCCATAAGCAAACGAAGCTCCGCCCCGAAGCTCGAATCCGGAATCCATGACTGAAGGCTCAGCAAACGCCGGCTGATTCAGGGCAGCAAGGGCGAGGGAAACGGTTAAAAATCTGCGTAACATGGCGGATCCTTTCTGTAAAACGCCATCACATCGGATGGATGATGGTTGAATGGAAGGATAAAGCGCAGCTTGTTGGATGGATGAAGGTTTAATCGCCATCTTAACCCAAAATGATCCGCTTGATGTCAAAAGATCTGCTCACGAGAGCGCTTTTATGCGGAGAGGGGAACGATCAAAAATGGTATGCGAGGCCGAGTTTGGCCTGCAAGGCATGTCCAATTTCTTCAAAGATGAAATCGGCTCTAAAGAGATAGTCGATTTCACCCATCATGAAGATGCTATCGGTGATCTTAAAATCGATGCCTGCGCCTGCCTGAGCCTGAAGATAGATAAAGTCGAACGATTCATCTCCGCCCACATTGTCGGAGGATTGGCCAAGTCCCACGTTGGGCACCAAAACGAAGTCGGAGTTGATCGGTACAAAGAAGCGTCCCATGAGCATGAGATCGAAGGCCATACCCTCAAGTTCATCTTCGAAGTAAAAGAAATGATCATTTTCTCCCGGTTTTTGGCGTTCCCGATGGGTTAACGTGCCGTCCAGGTAAAGGCCAAAGGATTGAAAGCGGTAGCCAACCGACAAAAAGCCGCCCAAATCGGTCAGGCCGTAGTTGTGATCGAACGTGTCATGGTCGTGATGCATGGAGGCATAATCAAACAGAGCGCCGGCCCGCAGCTCAAAACCGGGGTTCTGGGCGATGTCTTCGGCCAATGCCGGGCTGCTCAGGGCTGCAAGGGCGAGGGAAACGGTTAAAAATCTGCGTAACATGGCGGATCCTTTCTGTAAAAATCCATAAAACCAGCTGGATGAACGCTCATTTCATCCCAAACGGCGCGCAGAATAGCGATTTCGCTCGCTTGGAAGCAAGGCGAAGGCGCAGTTTTTTCATTTTTTGCGTATCGATTTGTGCGCAAAGCGATACGTCGCGAGGATGGTTTGCGGAGGATGGTATTCAAAAGGTCAGATCCATCCGATGAATGACGGATTTGTTGGCGGGCATACCAGCATTCAGCGGATGGTTGGTGGATTTCATCTGAGATCGAGTCAAAACCATCGGATGATTGAGGGTGATCCAAATATTGAACCCAAAAATCATCGGATGGATTAGGGTCTGCTTGCTCAATGAACCGCGATCCATCCAATGATCGAGCCATGATCGGGATCTGAGACCCAAATTTTCAGCCTGAGAGATGGAAAAGGCGCTCATGAGAGCGCCTTCAGACGGGGAGAGGGGCGATTAAAAACGGTATCCGACGCCCAACTGGGTCTGTACGCCGGGACCAGAATCATCAACCCAGGCTTTTAAGGTGTAGGAGACTTCAGCGGTGAGGAAAAGATGATCGGTCAGCTGATAATCGAACCCTCCACCGGCCTTAAAACCAAAAAAGAACCATCCGACAAGACCTGCCCCCACATGCGGAACGAAGGCCAGCTGATCGATGATCGGTATAAAGAGGCGGGTGATCAGCATATAATCTAAGGTCCGTCCTTCTTTACCGATGTCATCCTTTCCTTCAGCGCTTAAATTGTTGCTCGCATAGACGAGATCGGTGTCCAGATAAAAACCGATGTATTTAAACCGATAGCCAGCCTCTAAAAAGCCGCCAATTTCGGTCATATTGTAGTCGTAATGGTGGCCTTCGTGGTCGTATTTGTAGTCGCCATAATTAAACAAAGCTCCGCCTCGAAGCTCGAATCCGGAATCCATGACTAAAGGCTCGGCAAACGCCGGCTGACTCAGGGCTGCAAGGGCGAGGGAAACGGTTAAAAATCTGCTGAACATGGCGGATCCTTTCTGTAAAAATCCAAAAAAACGGCTGGATGAACGCTCAATTCATCCCAAACGGCGCGCACGATAGCGATTTCGCCCGCTTGGGCGCAAGGCGGGGTTGCAGTTTGTTCATTTTTTTGCGTATCAATTTGTGCGCAAATCGATACGTCGTGAGGATGTGAAAGGGATCCGAAGGGAAGATGCGGCGTCGATGGCAGCAGCGGCGAAGTCTGAAGGTGAAATGGGTGGGAGGGTGAGCCAAAGGGGCTTTATTTTGATTGAGGGAGTCCCCTTCCGGCCGCTGCGCGGTCACCAACAACTGCGGGGACGGCTGGGATCCTGGTGATTTCGGGAGATTCCTTGAGGCTCTATTTCTCCTCTCTCGAAGCATTGCTTTGGAGTGCTTACACGAAACATCTTCACAATGCTACGAGATCTACAGTTTGAGCCTTAAGGAATCTCCCGAAGCGAAGAAAACATAAAGCTGTCCCCGCAGGTGTTGGTGGCATCCGCGCAGCGGATGACGGAAGGGGAGGTGTAACTCAAAGGGATGCTTCGAGATGTGGGTCTGTTGATAGGAGAGGGATCCGATCTCTTTACTCATCGAACTCGACTTTCAGCGTATGGATCCCTCTAGAACCGGTAACCGACCCCCAGGTTAAACCCCATATAGGGGATCACCTTTTGGTCAAAGGCGGGTATGTAATTAAGTTCACCGGTGATAAAAAGACGTTTGTTGAGCATGTAATCGGCGCCCATGCCAAATTTGAGGGCAAAATTATGGGTATCGAGCGCCTTGAGCACGCCGGATGAAACGTTTTGGGACAGTTCATAGCCTACGATCCCGAGGCCGGCGCTCGGAACAAAGGCCAGCTTGCGGTGGATCTTAAAGAATCCGCGCGCGGTGACAAAGGCTGGAAGACCCATGCTGCTGTTTTCGGCGGCCGGGGCAGAGGCATTCCCCTGAAGTTCCGCGCTCATGAGGTTCAAACCAGGCAAAAGCTCTCCGTAAATGCCCCATTTTTTGAATCGATAGCCCGCCGAAAGCCAGGCACCGACATGCGTCTGGCCGATGTCTAAAATGAGATTGTCTTCAACATGGTTGAATGAGCCGTAAGAAAGGTTGAAACCACCTCGAACATCCCAGCCGGGTCGATAAAGCTTGTTTCGGATATGCGAACGCCCAAAGGCGGTTCCAGTGATCGTGAGGATCAGAATCATGAAAAAGCAGATTTTGCGTAACATGGGCGAATACTCCAAAGAAGAGAGCCGCACGCTCCCGCGTTTGGCCTGCAGTTTTCATTGGTAAACTCGGCCATCATGACGAAGGTGATCGCGTCTTCATTCAAAAATATCGGCTTTTACAAAATGAATCTCCGGTCTGAAAGTGGGGATCTTGTCAAAAATGCGCGTTGTGGCGCAGTTTTGAACTCAGGACGCGCCTTTGTTTAAAAGTTTTTCGCAGTTTTTTAACCAGAAACAGCGATTTGATGAGCGTAAAGGCGGAGTTTTTACCCTGAAACCCGGAATCGATGGCGAGTCTGGTACAGTTTAAAGCTATGGAGCCGGCATTCTTTGCAAAAAACTTGCGGTCAGGAGTTGATAAAGCCGGGATCGACGCAAATGAGGGAGAAGTCTTCATTCTCTGAAGCTTGCGCCTCTTTTGAATCTGAGGAAGATTTTTTTGAAGAAAAGCATTTGCATTTTTAAAAATCGTGAATTTATAATCGATTCACCTCAAAAACTTTTCACGAAAGGGGTTTTTCCATGGGCGTTGAGATTCAGGACATCAACTTTGCACCGCTGCCGAACGAAACCGTCAACGAGTTTATGGCGCTCATCGTAGCGCTCATGCTCGATGATCCTGCAGTTGAGCGCGAATTGGGCGAGGAACTGCAGGCGGATCAGCTCGCTTTTCAGGCGTTGATCCATCAGCAGAAGCGTTCGGGCGGGATGACCCTCAAAGAAGTCGACAAGATCGTCGACCAAAACTGGCGCGGCACCAAGAATCAGCTGAAGTTGAGCAGCTCGAACCCCAATCCTCTGGTCAAAGAGGCCGCATCTCCCATTTATGCCGCCTTCATGACCGTGAGCGATCCGACGGCTCAAAAATACGACTTCCAGTATGGCGCGCTTTTGTCGCTGTTAGAGAAGCTCGAAGCTTTCAGCGAGGCGCAGCTTGCCCAGGCTTACGTGCTCGATTGGGTCAAAGCTTTGCGTAAAGGCGTCGATCTCTTCCACGATCTCAAGAAAGCGAAGACTCAGAGCAAGTCGAAGAAGAAGTTAGGGGCCGCCAAGGAAGCGAGAGAGAAGGTCTGCGTCACTTATCAGCGCATCATCAAGCGTTTAAACGCGATCATGATCCTTCATCCCGACGATCTGCACGCCGAACTGAACGCCAAGATCGATCAGGCCGTAACCGATCGCAAACTGAGCGACAAGTTAGGCAAGCGCAAACCCGAAGATGACGACGACGATAAAGCAGAAGCCTGATTCGGAACCTGTATTTTCAAAGAACTTCCGCCCGCTCACCCTGCCTTAAACCTGTCGATCTCTTCAAAGAACACCGTGTTTTAAGCTGTCTCTGCAAGCTTTTTCGCAAATGCGGCGATCTTTTCGCTGGGGATCACCTCGATCGATTCCTGAAGCTGCAGGTTCACATGATGCACGTGCAGCTCGCGGATCGCGTCAAAGGGGACTTCGGTGTAGTAAACGCCGCGTTCGTGAAACTGAAAGCCATCATTGACGCTGTCGGAGTCGCTCGAAAAGAGCTGCACGCTTTGATGGGCCAGGTCGCGATTGCGAAATACGCCGCCTTCCAGGTCATACAGATGATTGCCCAGCTGCACTTCGATGTTGCGGATGAAGAAGTGATCGTCGAGCTCTTCGAGCAACATCCTTTGATGCCACATGTTCGGCACCGCCTGACCCCATGAGGTGACGTAAGGTTCAAAGCCCTGGACGCGGATTCGGCTGAAAACTTCAAAGCAATGGGTGCTGTAGCGGGTCGCGCGGTACGTTTTACCCTGATAGACGATAAATTGCTGGCCTCGCATGCCGGGCTCCTCTGGGATCAAAGGCGTGCGCGATTTTGCAAATCTATGGGGTTGCTGTAAAGTTTGGAAGGCGAGAAAAGGCAGGATTTTTTAAAAACGCGGAATTTTGCGGGCTTACTTGGTGACCAGGGCGTAGGTCTGCTGCGCGATGGCGAGCTCTTCGTTGGTGGGGATCACCCACACTTCCACCTTGGAGTCGGGCGTAGAGATCTTGCGCTCTTTGCCGTGGCAGTCGTTGGCGGTCTCGTCGATCTTGACGCCGAGGAGTCCGAGCTTCTTGCAGACTTCGCTGCGGACGTAGGGCGAGTTTTCGCCGATGCCGGCGGTGAACACGATCGCGTCGACATGGCCTAACACCATGGAATAGGCGCCGATGTATTTGACGATCCGGTAGTTGAACACGTCCATGGCGCGTTTGGCGGCGGGATTCCCCTCAGCCACCGCGTCTTCGAGGACTCTGCAGTCGTTGGAGATCTGCGAAAGCCCGAGCAAGCCCGACTTCTTATTGATGAGCTGGTCGAGCTCTTCGATGTTCATGCCTTTGGTGCGCCCCAAATAGGTGAGCACTGCAGGGTCGATGTCGCCGCAGCGCGTACCCATGCACAACCCTTCGAGGGGCGTGAGGCCCATGGACGTATCGACCGACTTTCCACCCTGTACCGCCGTGATCGAGGAGCCCGATCCCAGGTGACACGTGATGATATTCAGGTCTTTGATGTCGCGGTTCATGATCTCCGCCATGCGGTTGGCCACGAACTGGTGCGACGTACCGTGCGCCCCGTAGCGACGGATATGGTCCTCGGTGTAGTAGTTGTAGGGAATCGCGTAAAGATAGCCGTATTCGGGGATCGTCTGGTGGAACGAAGTGTCGAACACGGTCACGTTCGGAACGCCGGGCAGAAGCTTGGTCGCGACTTTGAGGCCGAGCACGTGCGCAGGCACATGCAGCGGGTCGAGCGGATAGACGTTCTCGATCTCGTCGATCACCGATTGATCGACCAGGCAGGTCTTGGTGAGCTTCTCGCCGCCGTGCACCACGCGATGGCCCACAGCTTTGATCTCGTCGAGGCTCTTCAACGTGCCGTCGAGCAGGAGTTTGAACACGCGGTTCAGGCCGTCTTCGTGCGTGGCGAAGACTTCGTCGGTGATCTCCACCTTCTTGCCGTCGGCGGTCTTATGTTTGAGGATGCCGATCTCCTCGCCGATGCGCTCGACGTTGCCTTTTGCGAGCACGTCACCCTTGGGCATTTCGAGCAATTGGTACTTTAAGGTGGAGGAACCACAGTTTAAGACGAGCAGTTTCATGGTTTGTCCTTGTAGAAGTGAAAGGGCATCAGCCTTGCGCCTGGATTGCGGTGACGACGACCGTGTTGACGATGTCGGCGACGGTAGCTCCGCGCGAGAGATCGTTGACGGGCTTGTTCAGACCCTGAAGCAACGGGCCGATGGCGAGGGCATTCGCGGAACGCTGGACGGCTTTGTAAGTGATGTTGCCGGCGTTTAACGTGGGGAAGACGAAGACGTTGGCCTGACCCGCGACCGCGCTTCCGGGCAGCTTGGTCTTTGCAACGGAAGGAACGACCGCCGCGTCGTACTGAATGGGGCCTTCGACCGCCAGATCCGGCGCCGCTTCGCGCACCTTCTCGGTCGCTTCGCGCACGGCATCCACATCCGGACCGCTGCCAGAGGTTCCCGTGGAGTAGGAGAGCATCGCAATCTTCGGGTCGATGCCGAACGCCTTTGCGGTGGCCGCCGACGCGATCGCCACATCGCGGAGCTGATCGGTCGTAGCATTCGGAATCACCGCGCAATCGCCGTAAATGTAGACGCGATCCGCAAGGCTCATCAAAAAGACGCCCGATACGGTCTTGATGCCCGGCTTGGTCTTGATGAACTGCAGGGCGGGTCGAATCGTATCCGCCGTCGAAGTCGTGGCGCCCGAGACCATCCCGTCTGCTACACCCTTGTAAACCATCATGGTTCCAAAGAAGGTCTTGTCGAGCATCAGCTTCTTCGCCTTCTCGAGATCCATGCCCTTGGCCTTGCGCAGCTCGTAGAGCGTGTTGGCGTAATCTTCGTAATCGGGGGACTTGGCGGGATTGACGATGGTGATGCCGTCGAGATCCACGTTCACGGCCCTGGCTGCAGCTTTGACCTCGTCCTCATCTCCAAGCAGGATCAGGTTGACCAGGTTCTGGGCTTTGAGCTCTGCAGCCGCCTTCAGAATGCGGTCGAGGCTGCCTTCGGGAAGCACGATCGTCTTCTTGTTGGCGCGGGCCTTGTCGTGCAGGCTGCGCATAAACTTTGCGGGCGTGACGATGTTGATGCTCGGAACCACAGACTTCGCGTCGAGCACAGGGGTCTTCGGGTTGACAACCGCGATCCCCTTCTCGTTGCAAAGTTTGGCGAAGTCGGGCTTGCAACCCGAAGCGATCGCCTTGATGGTGATGCCGTCCTGAGCGAAGAACTTCACCGTGGTCTCGACGTCGGCGATGAATTCGTCGATGGTCTTGCCCTCAGAGCAAACGGCGGGCAGGACGAAAGCGTCGGCATTCTTGGCGATCTCGAGGTTCAGGCAGTATGCGCCGCGGAAAGTGAGATCCTCGAACACCGGCGTGACGATCACGACGTCGGAACCCTTGCCCGTCTCCTCGATGCGGTCGATCAACTGGGCGATGAGCTCGTCTTCTTTGCCGTCGGCCAGCAGTTTGACGGCCTCTTTCTTGCAGAACGACGCGCCCACAACCTCGTCTTTGGATCCCGCAAGCGGGTTTAACAGGGCGACCTTCTGGCCCTGGGATTCGAGGTTAGCCTTGAGACCGTTCGACAACTGAGGCACGCAGTCCTCACAGCAAAGCAACAGGATGGTTTTGACCATAAAAAGCTCTCCATACACCGCAAAACTGCGGCTCCTGATGAAGTTTTGGGCTTCAAGCCCCCATGAACGCGCGTCTTTTACTCCTTTGCGCGGCTTTAGGGGAGTTGTTTTGTTGCCCGTTTTTGAAACATGGCTTTCGGATGCACCTGCAAATGTGCCGATGAAAAGCGCTTCTTTTTGAGGCTCACTGTTGGGCCTGAGGCGGTTTGGCGCCTGCCTTAAAGCTCTCTTTTACCCCTTTTTGCAGCGATGACGGGCTCTTTTGGCCTGAGACTGCGCCGTTCGCTTGCGGAAGGCCGGCCTTGGTTGCTAGGTTGCTCGCCTGTATGGGCAACGGATGCCGCTCTGGAGGACGCGATGCTGAAGCGAGTTGTGGTGCTGCTCGGGTCATTTTGTTTGAATGCCTGCCAGATGGCGGATGAAACAGAAGAAGCCGCAATCGGTGAAGCGACGCAATCGGTGGTCAACGGCAATGTTGAAAACAGCTTCAACGCCGTGGGTGCCCTCACCCTGGAGGCGAACGGTTACTATTTGGGTCCCATCTGTACGGGGGCATTGATCGATCCCGAATGGGTGCTTACGGCCGCGCATTGTGTGACGCAGATGGAGACCAGTCAGCTGGGCTTTACGCCCATGGCTGACAACTTCCTCTTCTTTGTCGATGAAAACGCTTTGAGCGACACGCTCTATCGCCCCGCCGGAACGTTCTATCGGGTCGATCGCCTGGTGCCTCACCCTTTGTTTGACAGCAGCCAGTTCATCTCTTTTTACGATATTGCGCTCGTCCACTTAAAGGATCCCGTCACCGATCGCACGCCTTACAGCATCAACACCGAGGATCCTTCGCGATGGATTGGCGGTGCGGATTTTACAGTGGGCTACGGCCTGACTTCCGGCTCAGGTGGCGGCTCGATGGGGCGCCGCATGTCGACGACCCTGCAGCTCAAATCGGTTGGAAACACCTACATTGAAACCAGCGGTCGCGATACCGGCATCTGCAGCGGCGATTCCGGCGGACCCCATTTTATGCAGATCAACGGTGCATGGAAGATCGTGGGCGTAACCAACTTTGGATCCAGCTCTGCTCAGGACGGCGATCCCTGTTTGAGGCCTTCCATACAAGCGAGAGTCGATGCCTACAAGACCTGGATCTGGAGCGTGATGGGCCAACCCGCCGACTGCCGCAAAGATGCCTCGCTTTGCGCCTGCAAACAAGCCTGCCTTGAAGACGGCCTCTGCGATAACCTGTTCTGCAGCTCCGGAAAAAGCTGCGGAAGCCTCTATACCTGCGAGAATCAATGCGGAAACGACATCGCCTGCAGCACAAAATGCTTTGAGGAAGCCTGGAGTACCAGCCGGGATTTGTACAGCAACGTGACCAACTGCTCGCAGGATTGCTACGCGCGCACAGGATCCACAAACTGCTACCTCTCGCGCTGCAGCGCTGAGCTGATGTCCTGCGACGAGGATCGGGGACTTTCGCCCGAATTCGGCACCGACGACTGCTACGCTGCGCTCTCCTGCGTTCATTCCTGCGATGAATATTTGTCGGGATTGTGCTACCGCGAATGCTACCAGAATGCCTCACCTTTGGGACGCCACCGACTCACTGCAATGCGCGTATGCTGGCAGGAACAGGGATGCACGATGGACGACGGGATCCCGGCGTTCTGGGACTGCGTTTCGATCCTCTGCGCCGATACGATGGATGTTTGCACCGAACTCCAGGGCACCGATTGCTCGCTGCTCGGCGGCCTCTGCCCTGAAGGCTCTGCCTGCGTTCAAACCCCATGGGATACCCGGATTTGCAGGCCCTCTGCGGGCTTAACAGAGGATGCGGACTGCGATCCCCATGCGCAGGACTGCGCCGATGGCCTGATTTGCGTGGGCAATGAAGCCCCCAGATGCGCCAAAGCCTGCGAGAAGGCTGAACATTGCACCGACGACCAGGACTGCGATCTTTCGATGCTCGAAACCTACGGCGTGGGCTACTGCCGCCGGACGTCGGACTGCACGGATGAAGATGGCGATTCCTTTTGCGCCGATCTCGACTGCGACGACCATGATCCCAGCGTCAATCCTGACGGCGTTGAAGTCTGCGGCGACGGCATCGATCAAAATTGCGACGGATTTGATGAAGCCTGCGAAAATGAGGACGAAGGGCGCCGCGATACCGGGGTGATTTTGGATCGCGATGCGGGCTCCGGCGAAGAAGAGGAAGGCTCCGGCGGCGATGACGGATGCTGTGCGGCGATTGCGGGGCGATCGGGCTTCACGGGCTTTTTATTGATGGGCCTGCCTTTGGCGCTTCTGCGACGAAAGCGATATTAATTCTTAACGAAATCGCGGCCTTTTGATTTAATGTGCAGTGGCCTCTGCGTTTTGACGACGTGGTTTGGTAAGGTTAGGCGCGTTTGAGGAGCTGCTGATGCCCGCTGAGACTCTCAACCAACTCGGGTTTGTAAAGATCCCGGAATCCGTTCAGCGCCATATGGGGTTGCGACCCGGCGACAAGATCGACATTCGCATCTTGGCCGATGGCCGCGTCATGATGGTGAAAGCGGGAGTCGTCTGGTCGACGGATGCGCTGGTGCCCGGTGCGCCGAGCCGTACGGGTGGCCGTCCTGTCACGCCTCACAACAAGGAGGTCGTTTTCAAAGACGTCTATTTCTTCCGGGGCGACATCGATCCTCACCATGTTTCGCGCTTCGACGTGCCCGTCAAAGACGACAAGGGCGATTTCGAGTGGAACGACGATAAGAACGATCCCGCGAATCACCGCTGATCGGGGGCGTCGTTTTCGGGCTTTGGGGTGTGAAGCTGCGGGTAGGCGAGGCGGTGAAGGCGTAAAAGCTCGCTCATGAGGCCGGCGAGCATCGAGAGTTCGGCGCTGTCGGGGTTGGCGCGCGTGAGGATCTTCCGCATCTTGCGGGTAAAGACGTCGGCGTTGCGGCCTGGCGGGTATCCCATGGCTTCGCTGACGGCGTGCACATGCGCGTAGAAGCCTTCGATGGCGGGTTCGGGGGCGCGCAAAATGGGGGCGATGGCGCGGGGAGCGCAGTTTTGAGGGCGAGCGAGCTCGTAGGCGATGACGGCCACAGCGTGGCTCAGGTTCATGCTTTCAAATCGCTCGTTTGTGGGGATGTGGATCAGCGCCTGGCAGCGGTCGACTTCCTCGCGGGTGAGGCCCGTGCGTTCGTTGCCAAAGAGGATCGCGGTGGGCGCAGGGGGATCGAGGCGTTGCGGGAGTTCGGCGGCGGGCCAGGAGGGCGGCGCGTTGGGATCGCGGCTGCGGCGGCTGGTGCCTAAGATGCGCTTTCGATCGGCGAGAGCCTGTTCGAGGCTGTCGCAGCGTTCATAGGTGATCGCATCGAGGGAGAAGCTCGAAAAATTGTGTAAGTCGGCTTCATCAAAATCAAAATCGCTGACGACGCGCAGAGCCCCAAGGCCAAAATTAGCGACCGCGCGCACCGCACTGCCTACGTTGCGCACATCTTGAGGGTGACAGAGGACGACGACCGTCTGGGCGCAGATCTCGCTTGGGGTCACGGGCATTCCTTATTTGAAAACAAAAAACATCAATAAAGCGGCGACCAAAGCCACTGCAACGAGGACGAGGGTCAGGGCGGTTTTGCTCAGAGCGCCTGTCGTTGCGGGGGCCTGGGGATCGGTGAGCGGGTGAGTCGTTGCGGATGCGGCGCCGGGAGCGATGGCGGTTTCGGGGCTCTCTTCGAGGGAGCGCGCGATCGCTTGCAGGCGTTCGTGCAGTTCCACGGCTGAAGCGGGGCGACCTTCTGGCTTTTTGGCGAGCATCGACATCAGGAGCGCTTCCATCGCTTCGGGCAGCGCGCGTTCGGGCGGCAGCAGGTGATTGGGGGGCTCGACCCTGGCGTAAACGATGTCGGCGATGGAGCGGCCCGTGACGCGGTGTTTGGTGAGCATCTCGTAGGCCACAACCCCCAGGGCGTAGAGATCGGAGCGCGCGTCGCAGGGTTCGCCCATGCATTGTTCCGGCGACATATACCGCAGGGTGCCGAGGAGGGCGTTCTCTTCGTTTTCGGGCGGCTGAGCGTCGAGCATCGCGGCGATGCCAAAATCGACGAGCTTGATTTGGGGGCGATCCTTGCCGGGCTGATCCTGCAAAAAGATGTTGTCGGGCTTGAGATCGCGGTGGATCACGTGGGATCGGTGGGCGGCGGCGAGCGCTGCGCTCACATCGATGAGGATGGGCAGCGCCTCTTTGAGCGGGAGCGGTGCCTTTTCGCGCAGGAGTTCCTTTAACGGACGCCCGTTTAAGAGCTCCATCGCCAGATACGCGGTGCGGGTTTCGTCCGAAAGATCCCAGTCGTAGAGCGTGACGATGTTGGGGTGGCTCAGCCGCGCCGAGGCGAGCGCTTCGTTGCGGAAGAGATTGCGCTGCAAGGGGCTTTTTAAGAAGGCCGAGTAGAGGAGTTTTAAGGCCACCTCGTCTTCGATGAGATGCCTGCGCGCCCGGAACACCATGCCCATGCCGCCCACACCCAAAAGCGATTCGAGGGTGTATTTTTGAGCGATGACGCGGCCGATTTGCGCGGTGGGGTTTTCGCGGGCGTCGCTTAAATCATCGCCGCACAAGGGGCATAAGCCGCTCTGTTGCTCGACCGGAGCGTGGCATCGGAAGCAAAGGAATGGGGCAGAATCGTTCATCGCACTCCGTCAAAAGGGGCTCCATTATAAATCCTGCGGCGTTCTGAGTCGACCTGTGCGCACTGCGCTTGCGGTTTTTTGCAGGCTGCGCGACTCTAGCGCGAGAGAAGAGGCCGTTTGAGGAGAAGATGGAGCTTCGTTGTCCCCAATGCGACGCTGTGCTGATCGACAGCGATGCGCCCTGTCCGCAATGCGGGTTTGATCCCCTGGAGGGACCGCAACCGTTGGTGACAGGCGATGTATTGGAGGATCGCTATCGCGTCGATGGGGAAATCGGGCGTGGTGGTATGGGGGTGGTGTATCGCGGCACGGATCTGGGGTTGCAGAGGCCGATCGCCATCAAGACGCTGCTCGCAGGCGAGACGGAGAAGACGCTGCTCGGTCGCTTCATGCGCGAGGCCCGTGCGCTGGCATCGGTGGCCCATCCCGCTTTGGTGCCGGTTTACGCGGTGGGGCGCAAGGGTCAGCTCTTTTACATGATCATGAAATATGTGGAGGGTCAGAGTCTCGATGCGTTGCTGCGCGATGGCCCATTACCGCTGTCGCGTCTCATGCCGTGGATAAGGAGCATTTGTGGTGCTTTGTCGGTGCTTCACGCGCAGGGGCTGGTGCATCGCGACATTAAGCCCTCGAACCTGATGATTGGGCCCGATGGGGGCGTGACGGTGATGGATCTCGGCATCGTGAAGGCGGTGGGCGAGCAGACCACGACGCTGGCGCTCGGTACGCCGCGATATATGGCCCCCGAGACGCTGATGGGGGCGGCGATCGATGGGCGGGCGGATCAATATGCGCTGGCGGTGGTGTTATGGCAGGCGCTGACGGGTGAAGTCCCCTTCGATGCCCAGACCACGGTAGCGCTGCTCTATAAGCAGGTGCATGAACGTCCGGCGCCATTGCGTAAAAAATGCCCTGAGTTGCCTCGAGCGTTGGCGGAAGCGATCGATAGGGCGCTGGCCAAGGATCCTGAGGATCGGTTTCCTTCCATCGATGCGTTTTTGGAAGCCGCAGAAGGACGCGATGCAAGTCATCGGAGGTTTGGGGCGTGGGGCGTGGGAGGCACTGCATTGGGGCTTTTGACGTTGGGCGCGGTGGTGCATTGGGGGCTGAATGGCTTTGAGGCAGGGGCGCTTTTGGGCGATGCTTCGGTTCCGGTGAATGAGGGCGATGCTTCATTGCAGGGCGGCGATGGGGATGCGGCGCTGGAGGATGTGGGGATGGATGCAGCAATGGATGTAACCCCGGTGGCTTTCGCTTCGCAGTTGCAGGCGTTGGTGCAGCAGGGAAGTCACAGGGTGAAGGAGATTCAGGCGCAACTCCTCGCGGATCAGCAAAACAGGGAGCCATCGAAGCCGCCGTCGAATACATCGACGAATGAGACCAGGCCCGCTACGGTGAAATGGAAGCTTTCGAGCGATCCCTCGATGGTACAGGTCTATTATGGGAAGCGCAGACTGGGGCAGACCCCGCTGACGGTGCATTTGCCCAAAGGCTCAAAGCCGGTGAAGCTGACCTTTAAGCGCAAGGGTTATTACGATCATTCGGTCACGATAGACGTTCAAAAAGATGGCGAGCTGCCCACAGTGCAGTTGAAATCCATCTTTGAGCTGCTGCCTCCTCAGCCTTAAAGGATCGCGATCAGATCTCCCTTTCATTCAAAACAGTGGCTAACAAAGAACCAGGCAATCTTAATGCAGTGGAATGCCGTCAGAGGCAAAATGCGATCTCATCCGATGAAAGCGAGCCTATACCCTCAAAAAAGCGTCACTCCGATCGCGGCGAAACGAGGGGTGACCGTCAATGCGGTGGAATGGGGGATGAAAAGCGCTGTGTGGGGTTCGCACAATATCGCGATCGGATCCATAAATGAGTGTAAAATCAAAGTAATGCGTTGCGATCGACCCTCAGAACCGACCTCATGCGTTGGCAATTTATTGACCCCATACCCTCAAAATTTTGACCCCTCACCCTCAAAAGATGGGCATCGGTGGGCAGGTGGATTGAGGGTTGTGCTTTCACAAATCATACGGAACCGCATCGCAGCTTTGATCCGTAGGCATGCTTTATGCGAGGCCGCCTGATGGAGGGGGGATGGATGCAAAACGCGATTCAGAACCTTTGCCGATGCGGTGGCCTGCTGCTTCTTGGATTGTGGCTTCTGTTGGCATGGCCGCAGGATGCGGTGGCAGCGCTGTTTGGGAGCGATCCGGAAGAGGAGGCGCAGCGTCTGAGCAAGGCGGCAGAGGAAGCCTTTCAGTCGGGGGACTTTGAAGCGGCGCTCGAAGCGTATCAGGAGGCGAATCGCCTGGTGCCTCACCCCATTCTGGATCTCAACATCGGGCGCGTATACGGTGAGCTCGATCAGCCGGAGCAGATGGCGCTGCATTGCAAAGCGGTGCTGATGGCGCAGGATGTGCCGGAAGCGGTGCGTGAAGTGGCGCAGGCTTGTTTTGATAAGGCGTCGCTTTTATTGGTGCCGCCGGCCCTTGCGGTGCAGACGATTCCCGAAGGCGCTGTGATTTACGTCGATGGCCGCGAGATGGGGGTGACGCCGTGGCACGGACAGCTCGCGGTGGGGCCGCATCAGCTGGCTTTTAAGCGCGAAGGCTTTTTGCGGGCGGAGCATGAGATCTCGCTGGATCGAGGGGTGGATAGATTTCTGTCGGTAACCCTTCACCCGGTGGTGTACGAGAGCTTCACGCTGGAGAGCACCCCGAAAGGTGCGGAATTGAAGGAGGACGATGTGTTGTTGGGGGTGACGCCCATGCGCGAGGTGCAGATGGCTACGGGGCATCATAAGGCGATCCTTTACGCCGATGGATACGAGCCGTTTGTGTTGCCCATCGATTTACAGAAGGGGGAACCCTTGTTTTTGTCGGTGACGATGGTACCGAGCGAATGGAACCGCGAGACCCGCGAGATGTGGCCCTTCTGGAGCCTGCTTGGGGGATCGATCGCGACGCTGGGCGCCGGCATCGGACTGGGGATTGCAGCACAGGACGCCCGGGATGAAGCGAACCGCATCGCCGAAAACGCCGCATCAGAGGAAGACAGGGGCCGATACAACGGCAAGCGCGACGAATATCAACGTTACAGCCTGGGGGCCGACATCTTATTCGTTGCCTCCGGCGCCATGCTGACAGCGGGGCTCATCTGGTGGCTCTGGCCTGAAGAGTGATCGCGCTTTTGGGGCATCAGCGATCAAGGGAGGCATCGATGGCGGTGAAGCCGAAGGTATTGGTGGTTGGGGCAGGACCTTTTCAGCTCGAACTCCTGCGCGCGGTGCAGAGGGAAGACGCATATCTGATCGCGGCAGATGGGAACGATCGCGCGCCTGGACTCGCATTGGCCGATGAGGCTGTGGTCTGCAATATTTGCGATCATGAAGCGGTGCTCGCGCTGGCGAGGCGTCATCGCGTAGATGCGGTGTTGAGTGCGGCATCGGACGTGGCGGCGCCGACGATGGCCTACGTAGCGCAGGCGATGGGGCTTTACGGGCTCTCGTTTGAGACGGTGGCTCAATGCCGAAACAAGCTGACCTCTGCAAACTGCGTGCGCGAAGCGCATCTTTGGGCACCGGAGACCATTCGGGTAAAAACAGCAGGCGAGGCTCTGCAATGGGCTGAGCATTTTGGGGCAACCGATGACGATGCGCTGAATCAGGGGGGGAAGAACACAGAGGGGGAAGGGAAGGAAAAGCGGATCGTATTGAAGCCGATGCTGGGTGCAGGGGGGCGCGGCGTTACGGTGGTACATCACCGTGATGAGATCGAACCGGCGTTTTTGAGGGCCCAGGCGGTCTGCAAAAATGGGGTGCTCGCACAGCGCTATGTGGAGGGCCGGTCGATCGGTGTGGAAGCCTTCTTTACAAACGGTGGCGCCCGGCTCTTTTTGATGGATGACGGCTACCGTGAGGGCTTTGTATCGCCTGCAGGGCACAGGCTCCCGGCCGACATCGACGATGGGATCAGGCAGCTTTTGCACCGAAGCATCGAGGCGATGGGGCGGGCATTGGGGATCACCGACGGGCCGGCCAATTTCGATCTGCGTGTGGCCGACGGTCGCGTCTGGTTGATCGAGGTCAACCCCCGTTTGGGGGGCTGCGGCATCTCCCGTTTGATCAAGGATGCATACGGCGTGGATCTCCCTCAGATGCTCGTGCGAAGGGCCCTCGGCCGGGAGGTCGATTTCAGTCACCAGCGCGAGCAGGGGGCCGCAACAAGACTGGTCATGAAGCGCGGCCAGGGTCGCATGACAGGCTACGATCGCTGGCTTCAGATGCAGCCGCAGGGGGTGAGGGATTCACTCTCGATCCTCTCCCGTGAAGGCGAGATTGCAGGTGCCCGTTCAGGCGACTGGTCGATCTTAGGCAGCGTCTTTACAACCGCCCCCACCGCAACGGAGGCCTGGGATCGCGCCTGCGCGTTGACAGATGAGATCGAACAGGCCGTAACGCTGACGGCGTGAAGGCAGGGGGGAATCGGGATGAGATCCGATGACAAAGAAAGGGATGAAGAATGAGCGAGAACATGGAGAAGGAATCCAATGGGAAAGTCCAGGCCGCCTGCGATTCTTACTGGACCTCATTGACGGAAGAAGCAAAGGTGACTTCGATTGAGGAGCTGCCCCTGCTCGGCACGGTGACAGGTGATAAGGCGGTCGTGTTGCAGCGCGATGCCTTAGAGAAGGCCCATTTAGCGGAGTTGGGATCCTTTGCCCCTCACATGAAGGTGCTCGATTTGGGCGGCGGCGCAGGGCGTCTGGCCTTTTGGCTGCGCAATCAGGTCTCTGAAATCTGGGTGGTCGAGCCCTGTGATGCATTGCGCCAGATCGGCGAAGCCTGGGCTCAAAAGGAAAATGTCAGCAACATCAGGTTCATTAAGGCCGACATCGAGAACTTTGACACAGAAGAACGATTCGATCGCGTGCTGATCATGGGGGTTCTGTGCCATCTTTCAGATGATCGGGTGCTGGCTCTGGAAGATCGCCTGCGCAGCTTTTTAAAGCCGGGGGGGAGGCTCATCTTAAAGGAACCGGTTTCCACCGACAGTGAAACCCGATGGGATTGCCGCAGTGAAGCTGAGCGCGGTGATTATCAGGCCTGCTTCAGGCCGCGCCATTTTTATGCAGAGATTTGGGGCCGATCATGGAGGCTCTTGCGGCAGGAACCCACCTGCGCGCATCTCTTTCCCTTCTTTATTAAGGGCACAAACGGTGCAGTCGAGGCATCAAAGAAAGGGATTGGGAGCCTGCTCTTAGAGCAGTTGGGGCCCTGGATGGTCAAACGCGATAAAGAGCTCCGTGCCATCGAGATGTGGATGCGCGATTCAAAGCTCGCCTGCTTATTGGCGCCGGTCGAGGTCGTCCAGGATTTCTATGTCTTTGAGCCACAGATTGAACGTGATGCGCATCATCCTTCCCTTTCGGTGGTGATGATCGCTTACAACGAGATCGATTGCTTGCAGGGGGTTGTGGAGGAGCTGAAGGGGGCGCTTTGTGGCATCGATTATGAGCTCATCATCGTGGACGATGGATCGAGCGATGGCACGGGGGCGCTGGCCGATGAACTGGCGAAGGATGAGCGGGTGCGCGCGATCCATCAAAAGAATCAGGGGATAGGGGGGGCATTGCGGACGGGCTTTGATGCGGCGCTTGGGGATTATGTGACATGGGTCCCGGCGGACGGTCAGATCGCGCCTGAAGCGGTGCTTCAACTCTATGAGCGCAGGCATGAAGCGCCCATGCTGACCACCGTCTATACCGCGAGGGATGATGCCTGGTACCGCAAGGTGATCTCTCAAAGCCTGAACTGGATGATCAAACTGAAGACGGGGCAGACGGCCAAGAGCGGTGGCAACTATCTCTTTGAACGCAGCGCCTGGATACAATATGGACCGCACGACGACGAGACGATGATGCTGAGCACCGCCTTCCGCCAGGCCCTGCGCGCCGCCGGCATCAGGATCGTGGAAGTCGGGATCGCCGCCCGCGCCCGCGTGGCCGGACATTCCAAGGTGTTAAACTGGAAGGCGATCTCGAGGACCTTCGGCGGGCTGCTGAAGATGGGGAAGTAGGCTCACGCTTGCGGGGAGGGAGCTCTCGATGCTTCTGGCCGGTCAGGGCCTGTTTGTCAAGCAGGCTTCCTTTCCTTTGTGAGATCGCGATCCATTGTTATGAAGCCCAGCGCCGCAGTTCGCTTCCATGGGGCCTGCCATGATGTCTCGATGCCTCATTCTGAGGCCTGCATCATCTTACAGCAATGAGATCCCTTACGGCAGAAGAGCGGAGGGTGCAGGGAGGTGGAGAAACCCCTCACCCCCAACACTCCATACCCCTTGACGTGATCACCCCCATCCTTTACATCTCGCGGTAGGCGCTCTCGTTGCCGGGAGTTTGAGGGGTTGCGAGCATGTCATCGGATATCGACGCTGAAATCACCACCACATCAAAACCACGGCAGCCTTTATGGCCGTCGTTTGTGGCATTCCTGACGTTGTTTGCGTGGTATGCGGTGACGGCGGCCCGGGGGCTGATGTTTTTTGATACGGCAGAGCTCGCGCAGGTGGCGATGGAGGGCGGGGTGAGTCATGCGCCGGGGCAGGCGGTTTACATGATGGTGGCATCGGCCTGGGCGCGGCTGTTTGGGCGGTTTGACTGCGCGCTTTACGGCTTAAACCTCCTCTCGGCGCTGACGATGGCGCTCTGTGCCTTTCCGCTCGATGCGCTGATGCGGCGGTTTTGCAACGTGCGTCCGGGGTTTCGCTATCTCTCGCTGCTGCTTTTGGGGAGCCTTTCGCCGGTGTGGGATCAGGCCACGAGGATCGAGGTTTACGCGCCCGCCTCGCTGATGCTGCTCGTCACGCTGGCTTCAGCCTGCGCGCTGCTCGGTGAGGGTCGGGCGCCATCGGGCGAGCCTCAATCCCAACAGCGATGCTGGGCCCTCAAATGGTTGTTGCTGGGGGCGCTTTGCGGGGTTACGGCGGGCTTCAATGCGATCTTTGGGGTGGTGGCGGCGATCGCGATCGCTTTGGGCGCGCAGGCGGCCATCTGGCGTCCTGCGGGTTTGGGAGCGAAGCTCTCGTCGGTGCTTCAGGCCCTCATCTTTGCTGCCGTCGGGGGCTGTGCGGTGACGGCGGCGGGATTTTTATGGTTAAAACATTGTGCCGCAACCGAGGGGGCTTTCGTTTGGGGGGAGTGGGATACATGGTCGCATTTCTTGTTTTACGTGACCGGCGGCGATTATCAGCATACGCGGGCGGCATCGGAAGCGGTGGCATCGGCATCGGGGCGCATCGGCATCTGGGCGGATCACGCGCAGAGCTGGTTCTTATGGCTCTTTGAGCAGGGTGGGGCTGTGACCCTGCTGCTGGGGCTTCTGGGGCTCACCTTCGTTGCAAAGGCGCGCCTTTACGCATGGCCCGTCATGTTGCTGGGGGCGGTCTTCGCCTTCGAGAACCCGGTCTTTTACCCGCAGATCCCCGATTACAACGGCTATATGACGCCGGGGATGATGCTCGCATCGGTGGGGCTCGCCGCGCTGCTCGGTGGGATCGATGCGCGGCTTGGCGGTGCAGGCGAAGGATTGCAGCGAAAGCCTTTGGGGGCTGTGCTGGGGTTCATCGTCGTGGCCGCTCTGTTTGCCAACGAATGCATCGGCGATCGGCCCCTGCATCAGCGGACCCGCGCGCACGTGACGGGGGCTTCAAGGATTGCTGAGGCTTACGCCGATCCCCTGCCCGAGGGGAGCATCTTCATCGTCGAGTCGGATCACCTGGTCTTTGCCGCAGGCTACCTGCACCGCGTGCAAAAGCGCTGGCCCTCGATCATCCTGATCAACAAGGGCTTTGCGGGTACGAGCTGGTATTGGCGTTATTTAAAGGGCATCTATCCGATCCCGGAGTTCGAACTCAAGGCCCCTACGACGCCGATCCGCCTGCGCAGGATGATCGATCTGATGCCGGGGCGCAGGGTGTTTGTGGAATCGCCGATCCTCGCCTTCCAGATGGGTTTCAGACCCTGTCCCATGGCCTTCGGTTTTGAAGCGGTGCCCCCTCAAAGCCTCTGCCGCGAACCTCACCCCCTGGAGCGCTTCGAAGCCCTGATGCGCGCGCTCTGGCATGAAGGCACCGGACGCGATCTGATCGGTCACCATGTGCTGGCCTTCGAGGCGATGAACAAGGCCCGGGGGTTATGGGATTTGGGCGACAGCAACGGTGCCCTCTGGGCTTTAAGCCAGGGCGTTGGCCCCGACTTGCAGTTGCCGCTCCCCGCATTGCCGCCGCTGAAGGAGCCCCCCCAATGGCCCGAATGCGAGGCCCTCATCGGCGACGAGATCTGCAACCGTGCAGCGGGGGCCTGGATCCTAAAGACGCTGGGTAAGGAGCGCGAAGCGGAGATGTGGCTGGAGGGGATGTAGAGGGAGTGGGGGAGGATCACTCGCTTTGAGCTGCAGCCCTCTCCAGCGGATTGCAGCGGTTCCTTAACAGGCGGCTCAGCGAGTGATTGATGCTCGTGACGGAATCTTTGATGTCCTGCTCCATGAATTCCTGATTAAAATAGGGTCCATCGTCCCATGCAGGGTCGTTATCGTCTTTGACTCTGACGATCGCTAAGTATGTATTGTCGGGGCAGTTGGCGGCTTTGATTTGTTCGTTGCGGCTGACGGTCACGGTGGTGGCGTTCGCGCCTACGCCTTTGACTTCGATATGGAGATGTTTTGAACCCTGGGCATCGCCTTTGGGATAAACCTCCAAATCCCAGCCGCAGTTTAGGGCCGAGACGTCTTCCACGGCATATCCGCGCTCTGAGAACCATTGCGATACGCTCTGCATGGCGCGCTTTTCGACGAGGGCGCGATGCTTTTGATCCACTTCAAAGGCTTTCACCGCATCGGGGCCCTGGGCTTGGGCGCGCTGAAAATCGATGTAACCCTGTGGGATCACGAGGGCAGCACCTCTGATGAGGCAGGGCGATCGGTTTAATCGGAGCTTTTCGTTGAGGGAGCATTTACGGTCTTCGTATATGCGACGAATTTCGCCTTGTTTGTTGCGAATATTCTGCAGCTCGTCGGAGAGCCTCCTGTATTTGGGATCATCAGCCGCGATCTTGTACCGCTCGTCAAACTTGCTTTGATAAGCCGCATTGAGGGCAGTGAGGGCATTTTCAAAATAGTTGACGGTGCATTGCAACGATTGTTGGATGTAGGGGTCGTGCTGTGCCCTGATGGCTTGCAAATGTTCGGGGACGAGGGTTTGGTTGCCATAGGTGATGAGCGTGCTTTCGAGGCTCTGCCGGAACCAGGTTGCCCGTTTGGCCAGATCACAGTAAGGCCACTCGTCTTCATTTGGAGCCCGGTAATCGTATGAGGGGGTGTAGCCAGCATCCTGAATGCGGTTCATCTCATCGATGCGGACGAAGGCGAGCTTTTTGCTTTGAAACTCGTTTCTGCAGTCGGTGATGCCGCTTTCGATGAGGGCGCAAAGGTAGGGATGAACGCTCTCATCATTGGGGTTAACGAGGATGGTCCCTCTGCTCAGTTGCACACGCTGCGGGTTTAAGCAGCTTTCGATGATGGTTCGCACCAGCAGATGCCCGTGGTCGATCAGTTCATAATCGGGGTGATCTTCAGCTTCCTTGGGATCGAATGTGGCGTGATCGTAGATAGCGCGCAATTTGGGTTCGCCTCGTTTGTGCAGGTCCTTGGCACTATCGAGCAGTTGTTGGTTACGGATCTTGATGATGTAGGGTTGTTGTCCGCGCTTCTCGAGTTTACAGCCCAGCTGGGCAAAGGCTTGTTTCAGAAAATCGCGCAGGTAATAGGGTTGAAGAGCCTCGGCCTGATCGCGCTCGCGCTCCTGCTGCTGTTGGCGAAGCCAATCGGGATTCATGGTGGTCCTGACGAGCGCTTTGCGCTCAATTTCCGCCCTTTCTTCATTATCGGGAGCAAAGATCGCATCGATGCGGCGGATGGCTTGCTGAGCATTGACAGCGTCCGTGCTGATCGAGTCCATGATCAGATCCTTTAAGCTGCAATTCGTAAAGAGATTGCCCAGGATGTTAAAGATCTGCTCGTTGAGTTCATGGGATTCGCGGCTCAGTTTTTCGAAGAGACGTTTGAACACCTCGCCTTCGCGGGTATCGGTGGCGACCAGGTTATAAAGATGGCAGGGATGCTTTTGTCCGATGCGGTGAATACGACCGAAGCGCTGCTCTAAACGGTTGGGATTCCAGGGGAGATCGTAGTTGATCATCAGGTGGGCGCATTGCAGGTTGACGCCTTCACCGGCCGCGTCGGTAGCGAGCAGGATGAACGCCGATGGATCAGTTCGAAAGCGCGCCTGGATGCTCTCGCGATCGTCGCCGTATTCCTCTTCATTGTCACTGGATCGCCGTTCTGAATGTCTTGGAGTCTTGCCGGTGATCTCCAGGATGCCCTCATCACCACCGTATTTTTGCTTTAAGCAGCGGTGAAGATAGGTGATCGTATCGAGATGTTCGCTGAAGATGATGATCTTCCTGGGGCGTCCGGTTTCGGGATCCCAGATCTCTTTGCAGTTGAGAGTGCTGTCCAGAGCCTGCCATTTATGATCGCATTGCCCGTGGACGAGAGCCCGGGCCTGATCCCAAAGTTTCTTAAGGGTTTCGATTTCGGTTTGTAAATCGGCGAGGGTCTGGGCCGCCGAGGCGCTGGCGGAGAGTTCCTCGGTGTGGGCCCATTCCTCTGCGGTGGTTTCATCGGGCTGCTCGATCGAGGAGGCGAGTTCAGCATCGATGCGCGCCTGATCGCTCATGAAGCGATTGATGCCGTTGTATTCGCTTGCAGCCTGTTCGAGGGCTTTCTTGAGCTTTTGGTAGCGGCGACCGAGCGACATCTCGATCGCCATGGGGCTCGATGCGAGGCGGCGCTGGATCAGGGTGAGGGCGAAGCCGACGGCATTCTTTTTGCGGTTGTCGGCTATCGCGTTGAGGTTATGCATCTGCGTGCGCACGTAGTCTGTGACCGCATCGTAAAGGATGCGCGATTCGGGTGAGAGGCTATATTCGACGCTTTGGGCGTAACGTTTGGGAAAGAGGGGCTTGCCGTCAAAGGTGATCAGATCCTCTTTCACCATGCGGCGCATATAGAGCGCATCCTCACCCTTCTCGAAGACGCGCTCTGCGTTGCTTTGCTGATAAACCGCGAGATCGAAGCGCTTTTTATCGAGCAGGCTCAGGAACAACACGAAGTCGTCGTTTTTACCGTGGTGAGGGGTAGCAGTCATCAAAAGGAGTTCATCCACCGCGTCGCTGACCTTGCGTCCCAGGTTAAATCGGGCGGTGTAGTCGGTCTTGCCCTGCTGTTTGCTGCTGTTAAAGCTGCGCGCCGAGGCCGAAAGCTTGTGAGCCTCATCAAACAGGGCCAGATTCCAGGATTCTTTGAGCAGGCGATCGGTCAGATCGGGATTTCGGGCCAGCTGATCGAGGCGCAGGATCCAGAGCTTTTGATCCTGAAAGCAGTTGGGATCGCAGTCCTTGTTGTAGATGCTGAATCTGAGGTGAAACTTCTGTCTGAGCTCGTCCTGCCATTGTTGGCAAAGGCCGCCGGGGGCGATGATGAGTATCCGCTCCTTCGGATTTCTCATGAGCCGTTCGCGGATATAGAGCCCAGCCATGATGGTCTTGCCGGCGCCCGGATCGTCGGCTAAAAGGAACCGCAATGGATAGCGTTGCAGCATGATGTTGTAGACCACATCGGTCTGGTGGGGCAGCGGCTCGATATTGGCGGTCGCGATCGCCGTGCAATGGTTAAAGAGGTAAGCTTCCTTTAATTGCAGGGCTTCAAGGGCGAGGAGATAAAGATTGCCGTCCTGATCGAGAGGCCAGGATTCTGCAAGACTGAGCCCCAAAATCTCATCGGGACTTATCAGTCGCTCGTAAACTTGCCCTTGATTGTCTCTAAATGTGATGCAATATTGATCGCCCTGCGCCTCAAAAGCCCGGATCGTCACAGCCTGATGATCCGGCATCAGACCACAAATGCGCGCATTGGGTACAATTTGATTGATCTCCACCATCTCTCCCCCCGGGGGCTGCGTCTTTGTTGCCGGGGAGTTTACGCCATGTGGGGGGATTTGTCGCGGAGCTTGTTGAGGGGAGGGGAGATGGGGGTTAAAAAGGGGTTGCGATCAGGACATCCCGGGTGGCTTGCGCCCGGGGCATCGGCTTCGATCACTCTTCCCCGTCGAGGACGTCGGCGTCGTCTTTGTCGGCCTTCTTGTTGCTGCGCGACATGAATTCCTGGATGGGTTTCATCGCGATGGCGAGGTTGCTGTTGCCGATCGCTACGGCGTTGAGGACGCGGTAGTAGTTGAGGGTGCTGTCCCAGACGAAGCCGTTGGCCGCGAGGAGGGTGTCGCTGACGGTCTTGTTTAGGATCTTTAAATGGCTCGACAGATCCTGGAGCTGACGGACGAGCTCCTGGGCCTTTTGAACTTCTTCGATGTCGTAGCCTTCGAGGTTGATGTGGTGCAGTTTGGCCTGTATAAACAGGGCGCGCTGGAAGCTGTCGGCGCCTTTACGCGGGCGCAGCTGTTCGCGGCGGTCGGAGGACTTGAAGGTGCGGCTGATGAGGCTGACCACGTCGGAGATGCCCTTGGCGTTCTCTTTGATGGTGTTGAGCTCTTCATCGGTAAGCGGTCGGAAGTTGTTGTCGGCCATCGTAAACTCCTGCGCGCCTGGGGCGCATTTTGGGGGCCCTTTGGGGCCGTTGCAGTCAAAAACGGAGGCATTGTGGCGAAAGCGGTTTGCAAGATCCATAAAAAACGATCGCATCCCGCAAAAAAACTTTGCTGCTGCGCCTGGGCCCGGTCCTGACGCGCGGAGGCTGGGTCGCAACGCTGCTGCGGGTAGCCCGCCATGCGGCGGCGAGGGTTGGCAAAATTTTGGGGGTGGGGGGTCAAAATCCCGGGGGTTGGGGATCAAAACATTGTGGGTAAGCCCCATCGCGCCATCACCCTTTGCTGCTGCGCTGATCCGGAATGCCACCGCGTGGAGGCTTTGGCGCAAAATGATTGGCTTCGGTTTTGAGCCCATTGAACCGGAGCCTCCATTCAGTCCATAACGATGCCCGGAATTTTGAGAAGGTTTTTGAAAGTACGTTGCCATGGCCACCGAATATTTATTGCCCAAGAAACTGATTGAGACGGGGATTCCGCTCAAGGACATCAACGAGGCATCGGCGCGGGAGAAGTCGATCCGTCACGGTCATCCCTCGACCCTTCATCTTTGGTGGGCGAGGCGGCCTTTGGCGACGGCGCGGGCCGTTTTGTTTGCGCAGCTCGTCAACGATCCTGAGTCGGTCTGGCAACTTCAGCATCCGGGCGAGACGCCCTCGCCGCAGCAGATGGGCGCCTTCACGCGGCGACGGAACGAGCTCTTTTTGCTCATCAAGCAACTCGTTCAATGGGAGAACACATCGAACGCGCAGGTCATGCGGGCGGCCCATGACGAGATCGTCCGCTCCTGGAAGGAGACCTGCGAGCTGAACGCGGGCCATCCAGACGCGGCACGGCTCTTCAACCCAGAGCGCCTGCCGGCCCTTCACGATCCCTTTGCGGGCGGCGGCACGATCCCTTTGGAGGCCCAGCGTCTGGGTCTTCGCGCTTTGGCATCGGATTTGAACCCGATCCCTGTGCTGATCAACAAGGCGCAGCTTGAGATTCCGGCCCGCTTTGCAAACCGTGAACCGGTGGGGCCAGCGGAGCAGGATCAGGGCGCATTGCTTTTGGGTCAGCAATGGACCGGCACGGCGGGCCTCGCCGAGGACGTTCGCCGTTATGCCCGCGTGATGCGCGACATGGCCTTTGCGCGGATTGGTGCGCTCTATCCCAGGCGGCTTGTGACCGCAGAGGAGGCGGCGAGCCGCCCCGAGCTTTTGCCCTATGTGGGCCGCGAGCTCACCGTGATCACCTGGATCTGGGCCCGCACGGTGCCGACCCCGAACCCCGCCTTCCACAACGCGCCGGTGCCGCTGATCAGCTCCTATGTGTTGGGCAAGAAACCGGGCAAGGAGACGGTCCTCGAGCCCGTCGTCGAGGGTGACCGATGGCGCTTCCGGATCGTAAGAAGAAAGCCTGCCAAAGGCGACGAGATGGGCACCAAGATCGGCTCAAAGGTGACCGGGTTCACCTGTTTGCTCTCGGGCGACGTGATCCCGGTCGCTGAGATTAAGAAGATTGGTCAGAAGGGTAAACTCGGAGCGGAGATGATCGCGATCGTTTGTGAAGGCGACCGGGAGCGGGTCTATCTCGAAGCCGACGAAGCGCAAAAGGCGATTGCTAGATCGGCCCAGCCTCCCTGGTTTCCTGAGAACAATCTGCCCGATGATACCCGGAGCTTCTTTACCCCGTTATACGGCCTCATGCGTTACGGAGATCTCTTCTCGCCGCGCCAGCTCTGCGCCCTGGACTGCTTTTGCGATCTCATCAGCGAGATCAGGCCCCGAATCCGCCAGGACGCGATCAAAGCCGGCTGGAAAGACGACGCGACCCCATTGGAACAAGGCGGTAGCGGCACCCAGGCCTACGCGGATGCCGTCGCGACGTATTTGTCGTTTAGTTGCAGTCGGGTCTTAGACTATGGATCGACGATTTGTACATGGGATAGCAGTCGGGACAAGATCCGCAATACATTTGGCAGACAGGCAATTCCCATGTCATGGGATTACGCTGAGACGAACCCTTTGAGCAATTCGATCGGGAACTATTACACAGCAGCTTGCTCACTCAGCGAAGCAATTGAGGTTGCCGTCAATGTGCTTGGGACCTACGGTCAAGACATTGAACATTGTCTTTCAAGCCAGGTGGCCCAAGTCCCCGCTCAGACGCAGCAGATCTCCAAAGAGAACTTTGTCTCCACCGATCCCCCTTATTATGACAACATCGGCTATGCGGATCTCTCGGACTATTTCTATGTCTGGCAGCGTCATGCCCTGTCACAGGTCTACCCAACTCTGTTGAGGGCAGAACAGACTCCAAAGGAGATGGAGCTGATCGCTTCTCAATACCGGCAGGGCAGCAAAGAGAAGGCGGAGTCCTTCTTTATGGATGGC
>DBWM01000011.1:0-80585 GCA_002309015.1 Myxococcales bacterium UBA1238
CGGAAGGGGACTTGTAAATCAAAGTAAGCCTTCTTGAGGCTTCAAAACCTGCTCCCAACCACCCAGATGCTCCTCTGGGGCCCAGCCTTCCGACCGAGCGAAGCGAGAGAGGACCTGGGCCCCGAAAAGGATCTCCCAATCAAAACCGCCGCTATCGCTCATCAACGCCCTCGGGTCTGGGGGCGATACCAGATCTTTCTATTATTCAGATCGCCCAAGAGCCCCCAGGCGGCTGGGAAAGGATAAGGGGTGCAGGGGGTTAAGGGAAACCCGCCCGCAAGCGNNCCTTATCTCCCTGCGAACAAGATCGAGTAAATCAAAATCAAGCTGCGAAAGTAAAAAGATCCTCCAATAACTCGAAAATCACTCCTGCCCCAAAAAAGATCTCCCAAAAACTCGAAACCCCACCCCAAAAAACAAAAACCCCTTCACCACTTCCCGATGGGCGTCACATCCGCCAGATCCTCCGGCCATGGGCTCTCAAAATTCATCGGCTCCTTCGTTACGGGATGCACGAACGCGAGTTTGGCGGAATGGAGGGCCTGCCTGGGGGCGCCGGGGGTTTTGGCGTAGACGCGTTCGCCTAAGAGCGGGCAGCCGAGTTCCGCCATATGGATGCGGATTTGGTGGGTGCGGCCGGTGGAGAGGCGGATCTCCAGGGCGGCGCGGGGCTCTGCGGGCGGGAGGGAGCGGGCGATCACCTCGTAGCGGGTGATCGCGAGCTTGCCGTAGCCGGGCATGGGGCCGGGATCCTTGCAGGGGAGCGGGCGCACTTTGAACGATCCCTTGCGCGATCCGCGTTTTCCCTGGCCGACGTCGCGGAGCATCATGCTCGAGATGAGGCCGCGTTCGATTTCGGGGCAGCCCTGAACGACGGCGCGGTAGGTGCGCTGCAGCTCGTGGCGTTCGATGGCGTCGCACAGAATGCGGGCGGATTCGACGCTGCGGGCGAACACCATGAGGCCGGAGGTGTCGAGATCGAGGCGGTGGACGATCTTCGGTCGGCGGGGGCCGTGGCAGAGGCGCTGGGCGGCGATGAGGGCGTTCGGGGCTTCGGGATCGTCGAGCAGCGGGGAGGCGGGCAGATGCGCGGGCTTGTCGATGACCACGATGTCGTCGTCGATGTAGACGCAGCGCACGCCAAAAGGCTCGGTCTTTGCGGGATCGGGGGCGTTCCAGTCGAGCAGCAGCGCGTCGCCTGCCATGATGGGCAGATCGATTTTGAGGGCGCGCTTGCCGTTTAAAAACAGTTTGCCGGTCTGGATGACCGACTGGGCTTTGGCGTGGGAGAGGGCGAACGCAAGCCGGACGGCCTGATCGAGGCGGCCGCTTTTCGCTTGCTCGGCGTTTAGGGTGATCGGTTCGAGTTTCATGTGAGTCTCGCTTGGGGCTTTTACGGCTGGCGCCTGATCGCTGCGTTTAAGCGCTCTTCGGGAATGAAGCCCAGGAATTTTTCGCCATTTAAAAAGAAGGTGGGCGTGCCCGAGACCTGGCGTTCGATGCCGTCGCTGATGTCGTTGGTGACCGCCATGGGCAGCGTTTTCATGCATTCTGCGAATTGGGCGCGATCGAGGGCCAGGCGCACCGCGAGATCGTCGAGATCGATGTTCTGAGCCTTGGTGCTGTCCTGCAGCATGAAGAGGGCGTCGTTCATCTCCCAGAATTTACCCTGCTGGCCGGCGCATTCGGCGGCGGTCGAGAGCTTGCAGGCCGAGAGATGGAACGGGCGCGAGATCTTGGGGTTGCAGGCCTGATCGAGCGGCAGATGGCGGTGAATGAAGCGCACCTCTTTGGGATGCTCGGCCACAAACTGGCGCAGCGTGCGGTGCGACTTGCGGCAATGGGGGCATTCGTAATCGCTGAATTCGATGATCTGCGCAGGCGCGTCGGTGGTTCCGCCAATAAAGTGACCGTCGGGGCCTTCGCCGTGGGGCAAATCGAGGAGTCCCTGCCATCCGGGCGCGCCCCAGTAAGGCGTCATGAGCGCCATCGGCACCGCAAAGCTCGAACAACCGAGCACCAGCACCGGAAGCGCGATCAGCGGCCGCGTAAAGAGATCGCGCATGTCCGTAAAGAATTGCCCCCAGGGCACGCGTTTCTGCCGGTAAGTCACCAGGATGATCACCATCGAGAGGGCGTTTAAAACGTAGGTGCTCATACAAAAGATGCAGACCGAATCGATGCGCGAGACGGCGATGTACCCCAGCGTGATCGAGGTCAGGCAGGAGACGCAGGCGAGCCCGAGCAGGATCCCCCAGGGCCAGAAGCCGTTCAGTCTGCGACCCAGAATCCCCCAAAGGTGAAAGGCGCCCATCACGCAGTAACCGATGATCCCCCAGACCGAAACGGGCAGCCCCAGAAACACCGAATAGGGCGAAAGCGCCACGGTCTCGCAGTTCACCTTGTCGCTTAAGCCGCAAATGGAATGAAAGTTGGGATCCGTATGCGTAAAGAGATGGATGCGCGTGAGCTCGATGGCCAGTCCGAGGCCCAAAAGGCAAATCGCGAGCAGGATGAAATGCCGCTTTCTGAGGGATCGCAGGTCGTCGGGGGTGAGTTCGAGGGGCATTTTGGAGTCTTTCGGCTGCGTCGGGATAGGGTGATGGCGCATTGTAGCGCAATCGATGAATTTTTTGAGGGTGTTTCTGGCATCGCGGGGGCGTTGGCGTTTGGGGCGCAGGCAGCGGTTCTCCGCCCGGCAACGGGTGTGTTTTCGGCAAAGATCCCCGATGGCGCCTCCGATTTTTCAAAAATCGCGCAAAGACCCGCGCTTTTCCGCCCATCCAAAGCCCCGTTCAGCCCCGCCCCGGCATCTTTCCGCGCAGAAACAACCGCGTTTTGACCCAGATCCGCTGTTTTCTCCGGCGCAGTGACCCCGATCGGGCATGGGAATGATGGATCAAAGGCCTTCGATGACAGGGCAACCTGATGTCCAAGATAGATCAAAGCGGTTCGATTAAGCTTTAACCTGATGTCATTGCGCGATCGAAGTGGTTCGATGATGCCATGATGCTTTGTTAAAGCATATTCAAAGCCCTTCGATTCATCCTGGTTCTGAAGTTAAAGCGCGTTCAAAGCGGTTCGATCATGCTTTAACATCTGGTTAAACCCGATTCAAACCGGTTTGCTTGATGCAGGTTGCCTGGTTGAAGTACGATGAAATCCCTTCGACGCCACTTGGGCGTGAGGTGATGGCAGGGTGAAACGTCTTCGGCAAAATAATGGCGGAGGGGAATCAGGCGTTCGAATCGCTTTCAGCATCATCGCATGCAGCGACAGCCGCTTTTCGAAGGGCTTTGAGGAGGGCACGGTAGGAGGTCTTATTTTGGTTCAGGGCCATTTCCCGCTGGGCCTTCTCTGCAAGCGACTTCAGCGAAGCGCTTTCAGCGGAGGGGTATTTCTTAACGAAGGCCTCTAAAGCCGCTTCGCCCTCGCTGAGGATCTTCTCCCTCCATTGCTCCAACTCATGTTCGCGATCGACGTCAGCCTGATGGTGCTTCTGTCCTTCGCTTAGAAACGCGTTTATGGCTTCGAGATCCTCGCTTAAAAGCAGTGAGGAGAGGTAACGGCATTGGCGCTTTCGGGCGTTATCGGCCTTCATGCGCTGTGCATCCTTGAGTGCATCGAGCAACTCACCGTCTTCAATGGGGGCCTTCTCCAGATCCTGAGGCTTTAAAAGCAACAGATGCTCCACCAGTTCTGATGCGAGCTCGGCATTTTCTTTCTTCTTGCGGCGGCGCTCAAAACGACCTTCGGGCTCAAAATCGCTTTCGATGGACTCTGCACCCTCTTCTGCAGGGGCTTCTACGGGATTCGATGTGTGTCGGGCGTGATGTGATTTGCGCATAAAATCGCTTGAACAAGGTGAGGGTTTAAGGATGGGATCGCTCGATCTGCTGTTGACTCAGGCGATCCAGGGTTTCACGGCATCGGTTAGCCTGATCGTTTAAGCCGAGTGAAAGCCAGCAATGTAAAGCGCGGCGCAGGAACTTCACCGCATGCTTGGGTTCCCCGCTCGCCTCAGCCACGTGAGCGGCTTCCTCCAGCAGGCTGGCCCAATGTGGAACGTTGATCGGGTGATGTGCATCGATGCTGAAGGCTTGTCGCATGCGTCGGTCGCTGGTCTGACGGTGCCCCAAAAGGTCGTTTACGCGCGCGAGACGTGCAGAGATCATGCCCTGGTATTCAGGGAACTGCGTGAGAAGCGGGATCTCGTAGGTGCGCAGGTAAAACTCATTGGCGCTTTGCAGGTCGTTGTGCATTTCGGCGAGCCATCCGGCGTTTAAATGGCTGAAGGAAATGGCGGAGTCGCAGAGTTCAAGCGTGAGATTCGAGTATTTCAGGTAGGCGAGCTCCGCTTCGTCTAGGTTTTGATTGCGCAGGTGGTAATACCCGAGCTGTCCCAGACAGCGTGCAGCGTCGCGCGGGAAACCGAGGGCGTCGAAATACTGGGCTGCGAGCCCCATCGCCTCGATCGCCTTCGGTATCTGCTGGCATTTTTGGTAAATCCCCGCGATGAACTCGTAGGTTTCGGCGATGAGCGCGTCGTCGAAGCCCTTGAGGGCGCATTGCAGCAATTCCTGAGCGTTCTGCAGCGCCAGTTCGTCGCGCTTGGCCTGAAGGGCGGCCTGAATGTAAGCCCGCCGGCTTCGCACCAGGTGATCCTCCCGCGTCAGCCCCGAAAACGTCGAAAACAGCGCATCAAAATCGCAGGCCCGGGGATCCAGCTGGATGGCCTGCTCCAGCTGCGCGCGTGCTTCCTTGGGATCGAGCATGCGGAGCGCCACCGATCCCAGGCAATAATGCGCCTGCGCCTGCACCATGATGTCGCCCGTAGCCTCCGCACCCTGAAGCAGTCGGTTGGCGATGTCGGCGGTTTGCGTGATGCGACCCATGCGGAGCGCCACCTCGGCCTGCAAACAAAGCAAATCCGTCGGCGGATCCAGGGGATCCACCAGGTTTTGAGCCGCTCGCAGGCGCGCTTCTGCCAGCAGCACGTCGTTGTTTTGAAGCGCCAGGCGCGTTTGTGCCAGCCGGCATTGGAGCTCGGTCTCGTTTCGATGCAGCGATTGCGGCACAAAGCTCAGCCATTGAAGGGCCACCTCAAAGAGGCGCTCGCAGAGGTAATAGGCCCCGCAGTCGTGCGCCATCGCAAGACCGCGCAAAAGCAGCGTGGTTGCGGTCTGCGGTTCTCCCGCCAGCAAATAGTGATGCGCCTGATGCATGAACTCCGAAGGGTGCATCGGCGGCTCCACGCGCGAGATGAGCTCGGCGGCCTGGAGATGCAGCGGTCTCGATTCGGGTGAAGCCTGCAACTTGCGCTGAAGCGCGGCGAACACGGCGTTATGCGCGAAGCGATAGAGATCGTTGTCGATGTCGATGAGAAAACCGAGGGTGATCAGATCGTCCAGAGTAGGCCCGATTTGCTCGATCTTTAAGCGATCAGCCACAGCCTGTGCCATCTGCGATGTAAAGTTGAGCCCCACGGCGCTCAGCGCGATGAGCAGCTTTTCGTGCGGACAGGCGGCCAGGCGCGCCAGGATGAGCCCTTCGAGGGGCTGCGGCAGCGGCGCTTCGGTTTCGCGATAGCGGATGACCCCCGATTCCTGCTTTAAGCGGTGCGTCTCTGACAGAAACGCGATGGCGTGATGGGCGTAAAGCGGATTCCCCATGCTCGACTGCGCGATCTGGCGGCAAAGCAGCGGATCGAGCGGCGCCAGTTCCTGAATGAGCGGCAGCATCGCTTCGGGCGGCAGTGGCGGAATGCTCCGCTCCCACACGTGATCGGGATTGCGCTGCAACACGGGGTTGATGGGCCCCAGCGCAAAGTTGCTTCCCGGCGAATCGTCCACGGTGATGAGAAAAGTGATCGGTGTAGGCTCCTGGCAAACCTTGCGGATCAAAAAGGCGATGCAGGCCAGCTCTTCAGGCTGGCTTTGATCGAGATCGTCCATGAGCCAAAGCAGCGAATGGTGCGACGCCAACGCTTTGAGCACCGAAAGCAGCACCAGGCGATGCCGCGCGAGCCTCGGTACGTGGGAATAAAGGCAGTCGATCAGGGAGGAACGATCGATTTTCCCTTGCGGATCAATGGGATCGAGGGTTTGAGCCAGCACGCTGAAGGGATCTTCGGGACATTGCGGCGGGAGTCCCAGCGCCTGGCAGAAGGCGTTGCGCACCGGTTTTTGGTTGTTCGTGTTCGAGGCGTCGCTGCGCAAAATGGTCATCCAGCCGTGCTCGCTGCTGATTTGCGAAAGCCAGTTGGCGAGCCGCGTCTTGCCCACACCGACCTGCCCCCGAAGCAGCAGAATGCGCGCCTGATTGAACCGGCAGCAATGCACCACCTGAGACCACATCTCGCTCTGCAGCAAATCGCGCCCGTAAATGTTGTGGCTTTCGATCTGCATCAGGTCCCATTGGTGGATGCTCTTGTTGTTGTCGCAGCTTTCAAAGGGATTCGGGCTGTGAAGCGGACTCCGGGTCGCAGGCTCGATCTCGGCGATGATGGGCAAAAGCGGCAGTGCGTCGCTGTTTTGGCGGCTGAACGAGACGCAGGCGCGAAGCTCGCGTCGGAATGAGGCTGCGGAATCGCTCCTTTGGTTGGGATCCTCGCGTAAGTTGCGCGCTAACAAGGCAAAAAGCTGCGGAGGCACGCGCAGGGCGGGCAGAGGCGTAAACTGCGGGAGCGTCGCGGTTACATGGAGGGGTTCGCCGGGCGAGGTCTTTTGGTGATCGAAGGGCGGCTGTCCGCAGCAAAGGGTCCAGAGCAGGGCGGCCACCGCGTAAAGATCGCTCTGAGGCGTCGCTTCCTGGGGATTCTTGCGTTGCTCCGGCGCCAAAAACGCCAGGCTGTCGCGCTCTTCAAAGAGTCCCGGATCGGGCACAATTTTGTTGGAAAGGCTGCTCAGCCCGAAATCGAGAATTTTGACGCGCTGCGTTTTGGGCTCGATGAGGATATGGGCGGGCGTGAGGTTGCGGTGGATGATGCCGCAGCTGTGGGCGTAGGCGAGGGCCTGCAGGATTTGCTCCACCCAGTTTTTAACCTGCGTGAAGCTGTAAGGCTGTCCCGTTTCGAGCCATTCGGCCAGATCCGTGCCCTGGCAGAGTTCGAGCACCAGAAGCTGATGTTCGCGTTCATCCTCTTCGAGGGCGTAAAGGTGCGAAATGTTGGGATGTTCCAGCCGCGAGATGGAGCGGATCTGCCGTCTGAACAAGCGGTCGAGCTGGGGCGAGCGCCGGGGTATTTCGGGCAAAACCTTGATGGCGACGGGGCGGTTCTGGAGGCTGTCGTAAGCTTCAAAGACGATGCCGTGATGGCTTTGGGGCTGCTCATTTAAAATGCGATACCGGTTTAAGAGCAGATCGCCCACCTTAAAGACGGGAACAGTGGGGAGCGGCTGGCTTGGGCTGTTGGGTGAGTCGTTCAATTTAGACCTCACGGACTTCGTGACTTGAGCGCATACGCGAGCGACAAAGATGTTGTATAACGGTTGTGCGCCAGAATGCAGAATTTTAAGGATCTGAGAGAGCGATTTTGTGGAAGGACGGCGTGCGGGGCTGATTTTTGAGCGCCCGAATGCGGTTTCGGATGGAAAAAGATGCGCCCCTGCGCCCCTGACGTTCGTTTTTTCTCGCCTCTTTTGCGCGGGGCTTGTAGCAAGGCTGCAAAATTTGTGGAGGAGATGCGCGTTGCTCGAACAGGTCAAGGCCGTTTATCGCAAGAGTTTAAAGCCTAAAGACAGCTTGTTTAACATTTATATCGCCCGCCCCATCGCGGCGCCTTTGGTGGTTTGCCTTTCCAAAACGAAGGTGACGCCCAATCAGATCACCTTTACGTCGATCAGCTGCATGTGCGCGGCGGCGGCGCTCTATTGCACGGTTTCAGGCTGGCTCGGGCTGCTGCTCGGTACTCTGGCGCTCGAAATCACGTATTTGCTCGATTGCACCGACGGTCAGCTTGCGCGCGTGACGGGTCAGAGTTCGCCGGTGGGCGCGGCCCTCGATTTTTTGATGGATGAATTGAAGGCGTTTTTGCTGATCGGCTCGCTTGCGGCGCGCGGTTATCTGCAGGATGCGCAGGGCGTGTGGATTCTGTTTGTGGGCCTCGCATCGGCCGTCGTCGTGGGCTCGGCGCTTTCGGTGACCCAGTTTTTGCGTTGTCCCGCCTACGTTGCGTTTGCGGAAGCGCGCGGTCAAAAGACTTTAAAGCATGGAGAAGCCGCAGGCGCTGCGCGATCATCAAAAATCTGGCCGATTGAAATGGTCATCCGTTTAATTCAGCATTATCCTGCGGGCTTGCCGATCTTTGCGGCGTTTGATCGGCTCGACTGGTTTCTTTGCGCGTACGGTGGAGTGCATGTGCTTTACCTTGCAAAATCTGCGCTGGCGTTTTTACCGCTTTGCCGACGCGCGCCCACAACGCAACAAAACGCGGAGGATCCATGAGAGGCATTCTGCTGGCCACCGGACAATGCGCTGGACTTGAAGGTTTGAGCCGTTTTCCTGCGATGACCGAGGTTGCGGGCAAATCCATCCTTCAGCATCAGGTCGACAGCCTGCGCGAACAAGGGGTGAACGACATCACGGTGGTGCGCCATCACCGCCGCTGCGTGGCCGAAGGGAACGTGCATTATGCCCATGATCCCGTGGGGTTATCCCGAAGTGCCTCGGCGCTGTTTGCGGCTCAGGGCGATCTGGTGGGCGACGTGATCTGCTCTTACGGCAACATGATCTACCATCCCGCCGTGCTCTCCGCGTTGCTGGAAGCGCCCATGGCCTGCACGCTTGTGGTCGATCGAGGCTGGCGTAAAAGCCGCGATCCGCGCGATCGCAGCGATCGGGAGCAGGATTTGGTGCGCGTGACGACCCACGGCCTGGTGCTCGAGATCACGCAAAACTGGAGCGCATCCGGGCTTTTTGGAGAATTCATCGGGCTTTGGCGCATGTCGGCGGGCTTTGTGACGCGCCTTTGGGGGATTTACCAAAGCCTGCTCGCCCTCTGCTCCCCCGAGATCGGCCGTCAGCTTTTGGTTTCCGACGTGATCAACGCCGCGATCGCGCAGGGCGAAATGGTGGCGGTGCTCACGGTCGACGGCGCCTGGCGCGGTATCTCTACGCTGCAGGATGCCCAGAATGCGGGAGAGGCGTTTACGCGCTGGATGCGCTGAAAGGCTGGGAACATTGGGCAGGAACGAGCGGCGGGATAATGCCGGGAACGGCGGGGCGAGGGATTACCACTCGCCCGAGATGGGGCCGAAGTCGAGGGTGTAACGGCCAAAGCCGCTCAAATCAAAGAACAGAGTTCCGTTGATGTCGTAGGGAATCGTGAAGGTGGGTTCTTTGCCCGATTGTGCCTGAGAAACGGCGTCGCTTGCGAGATGCTTGAGTACGCGCGCCACTGCGCCGGAGCCCAGGTTGAAGTAAACGTCCGCTTGAACGGTGCCCGGTTTGCCGTCGCTGTCAGCGGCGGGGATAATCTTAAAGCCGAGGGACTGCAAGGCGTCTGAAGCGCTGCCGCCGCTCAAAACCTTGGTCGCGACGCCAAAGAGATCGCCTGCAGCTTTGCGCCAGTCGATTTGTTGGTCTTTATCGGGGAAGACGCATTGCTCTTCGGGCTTGGGCGTTTCGCAGCCCTCTTCGGGATGTTCGCAGAAGCTGACGCAGACGGATGCAAGCTCGTAGCCGGTGTCCTGAGCCTTGAGCGATTTCGCGCTTTCTCCACCTGCGCCACCTTCTCCACCTGCGCCACCTTCTCCACCTGCGCCGCTGTGATCAGCGAACACGTCCAGGGTGACCAGCACCTCAACCAACGGAACGGGGAAGCTGTTTTTGTTGGCCAGGTCAAACTGCAGGTCGAACTGGAAGATCATGTCTTCTTCGCTCGGCTGGGTCTTGCCAATGTAGCTTGTAAAATTGGCGGCCGTCTTGCAGACGGAGGCGCCGAGCAGGTCAAAGCAAAAATACGTGGCGAGCTCTTTGTTGGTCGGGCGATCGACGAGGAGCACGCGCTTGTTTTGCATCTCGGGCATCGAGATGTCGTCTAACCCGCCGTCTCCCAAAAAGAAGTCGGCGCCGTCACAGCCGGTGGAAGCGAGGGCAGAAGCAGCGATCATTGCGGGCAAAAGAAAACGGGACATGGAAACCTCCGTGCATTTGTTCAAATCGGAATCCATTGTGCGTAGATTTTGCGCGAGAATCCAGAGTCAGTTTTCATTTTTCAGCGCGGTCGACTTGAGCGCTTTGCCTTTGCAAAGACGGACGGGGTATTTGGCTTTGGTGCGTTCCAGTTTTTCGGCAGCGGCGGCGATGGGATCGAGGCCGGCAGCGGCGCAGAAGTTGAGCAGCGAGAGCATCACGTCGCCTAATTCTTCCTTCACGCGCTCGATCCGCGGAGCTTCGGTTCCAGGCGGGCCTTTTTCTCCGTCGGGGCGCGGATCCCTTGTCCACATGTAGAGTTCGAGCAGTTCGCTCGCTTCCACGCTCAGGCAGATCGCCATATTTTTGGGGGTATGAAACTGGGCCCAATCGCGTTCCGCCACAAATTGAGCGACCGCCTCACGGAGTTCATCGAAGGTCACGCGCATTCTCCTGATGGTTTCGGGGATTCATTCCGGGGGCAAAAGTTTAAACGCATTTTGCGCGCCTGTCGCGGGTGCGGATCTTTTTTGAAGCAAAATGGACGCAGCGATGGATTCTGCGAATGGATTTTCGGAAAGCACTGTTTCATCCCGGAGGCCCGGGAACGCGGTTTAAAAATGACGCATCGCCCGCAGCCTGTGGGTGAGCTCAATGCGCAAAAGAAAGGGAGCAGGGGGTGATGACCATCGATCAAAATAAAATTTTAGAGCAAGCCCAAAAGATCCTTCAATCTTCAGATGAAGAGGTCGAAGCCCTCGCAGTTTACCTGTTAAAAGCGATCGGTCAGCGACAGGCGATCAGGGCAGAACCCGCGGATCGCGCAACTGAGAGCGTAGCATCGCCCATCGCATCCGCGGATCACGTTATTGAGTCAGCTGTATCGCCCATCGGGTCCGCGGATCACGCTATTCAGTCAGCTGCATCGCCCATCGGGTCCGCGGATCACGCATTAAAGTCAGCTGCATCGCCCACCGAGTCCGCGGATCACGTCATCAAATCAACTGCATCGCGCACCGAACCCGCGGATCACGCTATTCAGTCAGTTGCATCGCCCATCGAACCTGCGTTGCAGCCTGCTGAATCGTTGCCTCCGGCCATCCGGCCCCTTTGGATCGAGGCTTCAAAAGATTTCACCGCCCATGCAGCCCAGGAGGCGTTTATTTCAGCCTGCGAGGCGATGGATCTCCTCGACGTTGCGGGACTCTGTTATCGCGTGCAGATGCCTTTACACCCGGAGGCTTCACAGTGGAGGGATCGGGTGCTCGCATGTGAGGCGGCGCGCTGGAAGCAAGAGACGCCGCAGCGGAAGTCGCGCCTGGGAACATTGATTGTGATCGGTGTGCTTGCGGGTTGCATTTTGAGCCTCGGTTATTATTTACTGCTGCTCTTTTCGCAAAAATGGCTCGGTATCGAGTAAGTTGTCGCGCGATTCGGCCAGAGGATCCGCGCTTTTGTTCGCGCAGCGCTCTGTTTCACCGGTGTCATGGGGGGTTCAGCCATGGAAAAGCAGGAAGATCGCCCGATCGATCTTGAGGAACTTTGCGATCTCCGGCAGTTGACCGAGATCTGTGCGGGGTTCGCGGAGCTGAGAGACATGGGGATCCGGGTGGTGTCGGCGGCGCAGCGGGAATGCGTGAATTGCGAGCGGGCCAACGGCTTGCTGCAGTGGCTGAGTTCGCGGCCCCAGACGAGGCAGTCCCTGCTCGAATTTGATCAGCGTCTGCGCAGGATGCATGTGGAGTTCGGTGAGCGGATGGTCGAGATGGAGCCGCTGACGGGCGTCCGGTATCTCGCGTTGCCGTTATGCTGTGATTTCGAGGCGGTGGGCGTGCTCATCTGCGGTCCGTACGTGGAATCCCACATCCCCTACGAGCCGCACATCACCTTTACGGAGGCGTACGAGCATCAAAGGTTCCGCGTCCTTCGTGGAGCGATCCCGCGCCGCACAGAGGATGAGCTCGCAGAGCAGATGAATCTTTTGCAGCGCACGCTGTGCGGGGTGTTCCAGTCCGGAATTGCGGCGCAGCACCAGATCCAGGCGTTGCGCGAAGAAAATGCAGCGCTGCAGGACGAGCTCAATGGGCTGCACAACGAAAACGAAGGCCTGCAGGAGCTGACGGGTCTGAAGAGCAGTTTTCTCGCAACGCTGAGTCACGAGCTGCGCACGCCGCTCACGTCGATCTTAAACTTCAGCGAGTTCCTTCTGGGCGAGCAAAACCAGCTCGATGAAGAGCAGCGCTACTTCGCGCAGGCGATCTTCGATCGTGGAACTTCGCTGATGCACATCCTGGCCAACGTCTTCGAGATTTCGCGGCTTGAAAGCGGCCCGCAGCCCATGGCGAACACGCTGATCAGACCGGGGGCGCTGGCGCGATCCGTGGCCGCGTCGATGAAAGTTTCGATGCAGGTGGCCCAGCTGCAGTTTTCAGTCGACGTCGAACAGAATCTCCCGAACATGAGGGGCGACCGCCATCAGGTGACGCAGGCGCTCTGCCAGGTGCTGCAGAATGCAATCAAGTTCACGCCTGCGGGCGGCACCGTCAGCCTGCGGGTCAGCGCTGTTGAATGCCGTGAATCCCGGGATGGACGCGGGGTTTGCTTCGTCGTCAGAGACAGCGGCATCGGCATCGCCAAGGAACGGCAGAAGCAAATCTTTTCGCCCCTCTATCAGATCGACCACCGCGAAAATCGCGACTTTGAGGGCGCAGGCTTAGGGCTCACGCTCGCCAAGAAATTCGTCGAGGCCCACGACGGTCACCTCGAACTCGAAAGCGAAATCGGCAAAGGATCCACCTTCACCCTCGTGTTCCCCTGCAAACATCGCCGCGAGACCCTCGAGATGGGCGAATGCGGCGAGTGATCCCCCGCGATCCGCAGATTCCACCTTCGCGCCGGTTTTCTGCAATTTGAGCATCACGCCTCTGACCTGCGCGCAGCTTCCTTCAATCCTCCCGTTCGCCCTGTTGTTCAGTGTGGCGAATGTTTCAAGGCTTTGGTATGCAGGCGCGGTGCGCGATGCAAGGGAGTTTTCATGATGCAGGGACTCTTCGGCCTGCTGCGCCTTTTGCTTTGGCCTTCGCTGCTGCTTTGGGGTGGGGCGTACGTGTGGTTGCATTACGGCGATCCGCAGGCGTTCGCCTCGGGTTTTCTCTGGATCGCGCCTGCGCTGCTGATCTCGGCCTTCGTCATCGGGATTCGGTTCAACCGTTCGCGGGCGGCGTTCGCGGCGCTGCTCGTTGCGCTCTGTGCGCTCCTGCATCTGCGGGGCGCGCCGGTGAATTTACTCTATTGCAGCCTGGCTTTGGGGTTCGCCGCATTTTTGTTCATGCGCGAGCGCGGCTTCTTAACTCTGGCGGGCGCGACGCGCTGGATGTTTGTCGCGCTGGTGGGACTCGTGGGCGTGCTTTATCAGGATTTGCCCGCGCTCGTCGCGTTCGCAAACAAAAAGTTTTTGCCCGTTGCGTGGAAGCTTCCATGCTCGCACACCGCCTTCGTGATGCTTTGCATCGCGGGTCTGCTGCTGGTGATCCGCCTTTTCACAGAGCGGCAGATCATGGAGAGCGCGCTGTTCGGATCGTTCCTGTCGGTGGTTTCGGCCCTGAGCTGCAAGGTCAAAGATCCTGCGTTTTTGGTGTACCTCTCCGCATCTGCGGTGATCCTTTGCATCTCGGTGCTGGAGATCTCTTACAAGCTCGCGTATCGCGATGAACTGACCGGTTTACCCGCACGCAGGGCCCTCTACGAAACCTTTGCCAAGCTTGGGGGCCACTACAGCCTCGCGATGACCGACATCGATCACTTTAAAAAGTTCAACGACAAGTACGGACACGACGCCGGAGACGAGGTGCTCCGCATGGTGGCCCAGAAACTCGCGCGCGTGACCGGCGGCGGCAAGGCCTTCAGGTACGGCGGCGAAGAGTTCACGATCGTGTTCCCGGGCATGGCGGTCGAAGAAACCGTCGATCACCTCGAGGCCCTCCGCGAAGCCATCGAACAGACGCCCTTCGTCCCCAAACCCAAGCCCGAAGCGCCCGGTAAAAACGGCAAACCAAAGAAGCGCGCCCCCGGCGCCCCAAAACCCGTCTCCGTCACCATCAGCCTCGGCGCCGCCCAGTCCGAACGCGGCCTCTCACCCGACGAAATCCTCAAGAAGGCCGACGACAACCTCTACAAATCCAAAAAGAACGGCCGCAACCAGCTCACCTACTAGCGTTCAAAAAAACCGCGCCCAGGCGCAACCCGCGCCGCAATTTTGTAAAAACTCCGCGTCCCCGATCCGCTCAGCGCCGCAGTTTTGTAAAAGCTCCGCATCCCCGATCCGCTCGGCGCCGCAGTTTTGTAAAAGCGCAGCGTCCCCGATCAGGTCTGATCTCTCGCGCGATAAAGATCGAAAGCCGTCCCCGTAGGTGTTGGTGGCGCCGCAGGCGCCGGAAGGGGACTCCCAACTCACAGTCAGTTCACGAGACGTAAGCAACACGCGCACGGGAGTGATCCGCGCCGCAGTTTCCTCTCCATCCCCGTCCGCAGGTGCAACCCTCGTCCTCACCATTTCCCTTTGCCGCGACGGCGGCTGCGGCCCCGGAGGGAGTCTTCTATGGGGCCGCCGTCGAGTTTGGCGTCGCCGGCACCGAGATCTTCGGCGCGGGCTTCGTAGGGGCGGGGTTTGAGCGAGGCCTGGCGGAGTCTTTTTGCGCGCTCGTTTTCGGGGGTCGCGTTTTCTTCGTCGCTTGATTCCCCGGCATCGCCCTTGCCCTCGTTGCCGGCATCTTTTGCATCCCCGGCATCGCCTTTGCCCTCGCGAGCGGCGCCTTTAGAGTCGCCAGCAGCCTTCGTGCCCTCGCGGCCGCCGTCTTTTGGTTCGCCCGTTGCCCCTGTGCCCGCGCTTTCGCCGCCTTTTGCATCCCCGGCATCGCCCTTGCTCTCGCGACCGCCGGCTTCTTCACCGGCCGCATCCCCCGGGATCTCATCTTCTCCATCTCCGTATTCGCAGGCTTCGAGTTCGCGGGAGACTTTGCGGAGCAGGGCGGCGCGCTCGTTTTCGGGGGTCAGCGCCTCTTCTTCTTCTGTTGTGGCCACGGGCTTCGGGGGCTCGGGGGCTTTCTCTACGAGACGGCCCTTGGGCTCTACGGTCACTTTGACTTTGCGCTTGCGCTTGCGCTTCTTGCCCTCGGGGCTTTCTTTTGAGGCTTCGGGGTCGGGCTCCTCGTCCTCGAGCACGGCGCGGATCTCGGTGGTTTCGTGGGTGGGCTCCTCGAACCGGGCGTCTTCGGCGCGCGCATCGCCGATGTTGTTGGGGTTCGAGTAGTTTGCGCGGGAGAGGGCGCGGAATTCGCTTTCGCGGCGTTCTTCTGAGGTGGATGCGGCGAGGAGCTCATCTTCGCCCATGCCGAAGACGCGGATTTCGGCGCGGATCTGACGGCGCGGTCGCTGGGTTTCGTTCTTTGCTGCGGGCGCAGGATCCATGAGCTCTTCGGGTAAGGGCTCCGGTTCGGCCGTCACGTGGATGGGCGCGGGCTTTGAGCTCTTTTGCGCGGGCATCTGATCGGCGGTTGCGGGCCTTGAATGTTTTTGCAGGGGCTTTTCGGGGGGCGGAGGCGGCGTAAAAGTTTCCCAGTTCTCGAGTGCAGCCTGCGCGAGCATGCGCGTTTCTTCCTGCGGCGCCCCCGCAACGCGCGCGACGGTTTCCTGACCCATCTCGTGCGCGCAGGCGATCCAGTAGGGACGGACGCATTCGGGCAGGCGCGCCGCGTTGATCCATAAAAACCGGTTGCCCATCCAGTCGTACATGGCCCCTTCCTCTACGGCGCGGCGGATCGCGAGAACGCGGAGGGCGGCTGAGACCAGGCGCGCATCTTCCAGCTTGCAGAGTTCCCGGGCCAAAGGCGTGGGATCGAAGTCTTCACGCCGGCTTAACGCATAGAGCGCCTTCGCGCGCGATGATGAAAGGAGCGTTTCATCCGCAACCATCGCCTGGAGCATGTGAAGCGATTCATTTTGATGGAGCTCCGCATAGGCGAGCCGGAGATCGCCGTTTTTGCCCCCGAGCAGTTCATCCCTGAGCGCCACAATTTTTTCTTCGGATCCGAACTGCTCCTCCAGGTAACAGAGGGCTTTGGCCGCCGCATCCCCCGAGTCGTTCCGCGCGCGATCGATGATCGCTTCCTTGTAATCCGCGTAAGGTCGGCGCAACGCCTTTGCAAAGGCGATCGCTTCGCGCACCGCCTCCTCGATGCAGTTTGCATTTAATGAAGACGTTAAGGCTTCGAGGCCGATCGAAAATTGTCCGCCCCAGTAACCGCCCATGGGGCTCGAGAAAATCTTTTGAATCTTTGCGCGCACGGGATCCGAGAGCATGCCCATCAAAAGAGTGGGGATGCCGTCCACCACGAAGCGCTTGTCGAAGTTTTTGTCGCCCGTCTGCACGCCCATGCCCTCGTCCTCTTCGGTGCGCAGGCGGAGTTCGAGATCCTCGGCCCAGTCGCTGCAGGAGACGCAAAAAGTCGGCGCGCGGGTCGCATCGATCGACAACAGAATTTCGCTGTCGGGTTCGGGCCTGTAATGGTAGATGCGGCCTTCCTGAGTTTCTTCCATCCCCATCTGCTGCAGGGTTTTTCGCCAGTAATGCGGGCGCGCCCAGCGTTCGAGGGTCGACATGCCCGTGGTCATCGCGCCGACCGCGGCCACAAAGGTGATGAGCGCGATGGGCCATGAATAGAGTCCCACAGGGAGTGCGACGGCGAGACAAATGAGAAAAGCCAACCAGAGGAGCGCTACGGGCGGGCGATCTTTTGAGATCATGCGGCATGCCTTCCAAGGCCGTGAAAGTTTGTCTGATGATCTCTTGCGCCCCTGTTGTCAACGATTTCAGACAGTTGAATTGTTTGCGCTTTTCACTTAATGGGCGCGTTATGTTTTTACGAGCGCTCGTCCGGCCTCTCTGCCTTTGGGCCATCTTTTTGACGCTTCTGTTTCGGCCCTCCGATCTGCGGGCCGAAGAGTTGCAGACGCCGATCCAAAGGATCGCTGCGCGGATCGCGGAGGCTGCATCGCGCGTTCCGCAAGCTGATCCGGCGGATCTTTTGTTTGAGAACGCGCATTCCCGGACGCTCTTTGCGGGCACGGGCTTTCACATCGCGCGCGCGCCCGAGGGACGCAGGATTGAGTTCATCCGATGCCTTTCGGCCGAGGTCTTCGTGCCCACCGAACCGCTCTACGATCTTTTGCGCCTGGCCAACTTCCTCCATGCAACCACCAGAGAGCAGGTGATCCTGCGCGAGCTCGGCCTGAAAGAGGGCGATCCCTTTTTGCGCGAGCGTCTGGAGGACGCGCTTCGGAATTTGCGGGGCTTAGGCATCCTCACTGCGGCCGATGCATGGCCTGTAGAAGATGCGGACGGCCGGTTTGGTCTGCTGATCATCACGCGCGATCTCTGGAGTCTCCGCCTTGAGACCCATTTTCAAATCACCGGACTCACGCTGGAGGAGGGTTTTCTGCAGCTTTCAGAGCGCAATCTTTTGGGGCGCGGCCTCAGCGCCTCCGTGAACACGTCGCTTCAACCCGTCACCTACGGGATCGGTGAGCGATTCTACGCGCGCAATCTTTCGGGCCTCGGGTGGTCCCTGGATCAGGCGGTCAATGCCTCGTTTGTGCGGACCGATCGATCCCTGGATCACAAGGGGCTCGATGGCTTTTCCGCCAGCCTCAACTGGGAGCGACCTTTTTATCATCTCGATCAACCCTGGGCCTTTGGGTTCCCCGTCTCGATCTCATGGGGTCACTCGCGGGCGCTGCGCGGGACCGAAGTTTTGACGTGGGATGATCCTTCGACAAAACCCGTGGAACAGTTCGAGCGCCGCTATGAATACAAGGCCGGATCCCTCGCTGCAAAAGCGATCCGGCAATGGGGCGGGGCCTACAAGCTCCGCGCATCCTTTGGTGCAAGCATGTATCTCAGGGAGGCTTCGAGCGACCAAAATTTAGGCGAATCGGAGCGGGCCTTCATCGATGCGGTCATGTCTGAAGATCGGACGACCCTCGGGCCATTTCTGGGCGTCAGCTTTTTTAAAGCGCAATGGCACAGCTTCAGGGATCTCTCCACTTTTGGATTAAGCGAAGATCTCCGGCTGGGTCCGGGGGCAAGCTTTTCGCTCTCGCTGCCCTTCGATCTCACAGGCGCGGGCGATCACGCGGTCACCTTTGGCGCGGCCTTAAGCTACAGGGGGATCTTTTTAAACGAAGGCCTGTTCGAGCTCTCGATGGCCGCCGAAGGCCGCGCAGAATCCTGGGCCCTGGGTCAAAGCTTCGCGCGAGGCTTCGTAGAAGAAGAGTCGATGCTCCGCTTCCGCGCCGCAACCCCCAAAGTTTTTGGCATGCGCCTCGTCCTGCGCGCAGACGGCCGCTTCTTGCGCCAGAACCCCCGCCGCATGCTCACGCTCGGCGGTTCAAACGGCCTTCGCGGCTATGCGACCGACGCGCTTTACGGCTTTAATCAAAACCGCGCCCGTGGTAACCTCGAACTCAGAACCGGAGCCCTTGAGACCGCCTTCTTAAGGCTCGGTGCAGTTCTTTTCTACGATTGCGGCGGCTTTAAAGCCTACCATCACAGCGTCGGAACCGGCCTGCGCCTGCGCATCCCCCAGCTGAACCGCTCCGTATTCCGCCTGGATCTGGCCTCGCCCCTCGATGCAGCCGGCTTCACGGTCCTGTTCACCCTCGGATCCGCCCAGGCTGTCCCCGTAACCAGCCTGGAAGACGATCGCTTCGGCGCATCCGTAGGCGGCATCGCCGATCAACCCTGATCGCAAGCCCGCGCATGTGGCGTGAGAAAGCCTGCGCGCGGGCGTGATGCGCGGATCACGGAAGTGGAGTGACGCGATCCGAGGACGCGATGCGCGGTGCGCGGAGGTGAAGTGACGTTGCGCGCAGGTTCGATGCGCGGATCACGGAAGTAAAGTGACGCGATCCGAGGACGCGATGCGTGGATCGCGGAGGTGAAGTGACGCGCAGCGCGGGTTTCATGCGTGGATCGCGGAGGTGAGGTGACGTGCAGCGCGGAGCGAATGCGGGGGGCATGGAGGTGAAGTGACGCGCAGCGCGGAGTGAATGCGTGGATCGCGGAGGTGAGGTGACGTGCAGCGCGGAGTGAATGCGGGGTGCATGGAGGTGAAGTGACGCGCAACGCGGGTTCGATGTGTGGATCGCGGAGGTGAGGTGACGTGCAGCGCGGAGTGAATGCGGGGGCGCGCTTTGTTCATGGACGCGCGCGCAGGTTGCATCCGGGGATCAATCTTTTACGGCGTCAGGTTCGCAGGCGGGATCGGCGCGCAGGATCTCTTCGTCGGCTGGCGCGCGGGTGAGAGGGGGGGATCACCGGACGCGGGTCATCTGGATCCAGGGGTTGCCGTTGCAGCCCTTTTCCAGATCGTTTTGATCCGGAGCTGGAGTCTGCTCTGCAATTTCCTTGGACTCTGCGTCCTTGCGGGTTGGGCAGTAGTACCAATGCCCATCCTGTTCGGGGATCCAGTCGAATCGGCTGTATGTGACAGTATGGTTGGGAAGAATGGGGATCGGGCTGAGGATCGCGTAGTCTTCGCCATATTTGATGATGTTGTAGCCTTCGCTGGCCGTTTCGTTGGAACCTGCTCTGATGATCCAGCCCGCGCGCTCAATGAAATGCTGATTGGACGCATCGTCTGTATGCTCGCCCATAAGTTCAAAATAGCATTGGCCTTTGGGCTGATCCCTGCATACAGGGATGGGCGTGAGCTGGATCCAGGCTTCTTCCCCGCAGCCACCTTGTGCAGGTGCGCTGCGATCGGCACCGGTGGCCTGCTCCGCTTCTGTCAAAGAGTTTGCGCTCTCCGTGATGGCGCAGATCCAAATCTCTTCACCTTGTGTGATCCAGTCGATGCGGCTGTACAGGCCGTTCAACTCTTCGCTCTCAAAGATGTTCTTTGCGAGCACGTAGTCTTCGCCGATCTTTTCGAACCGGTAGCGCTTGGTTTCGCTAAAGATGGCCATGCCTTGCCGGACGGTCCAGTCCTCGTTCGTGATCACATGTGTTGCGCTGTCGCTTGCATAGTAGCCCTTCAGTGCAAAATCATCCTGCCCGCCGGCATCGTCGGTGCTGCTGTCGGCTTCAGCATCCTGCCCGCCGGCATCACCGGTGCTGCTGTCGGCTTCAGCATCCTGCCCGCCGGCGTCACCCGTGCTGCTGTCGGCTTCAGCATCCTGCCCGCCGGCGTCACCCGTGCTGCTGTCGGCAAAATCCTGCGGTTCGCGGTCGTCGTCGTCGTCGCAAGCCTGTAAACCGGCCATCCCGAGGATGAGCCCCATCATGCAAAACATTCTCATTGCGTTTCCCTCGCTTCCTTTCTGCGATGCCGTTCCCTGCGCCCTCTCGCGCGCGCATCATGCCTGAAAGAACGGCCTCTTGCATCATTTTGCCCTTCAGTCAAAGCCGCGCCCAGACGCCATCCGCAACTTTCTATTCAAAAGCGATCCGCGTTTCCTGGGATCGCGCAGGCGGGATCCGCACCCCAAACCCGCGCCGCATCGCTTTCACTCGACGCGCGCGCAGGCCATACCCGCGCAGCATCGCTTTCACGCCACGCGGGCGCAGGCTACATTCGCGCAGCATCGCTTTAAACGCGCGGGGGCGCAGGTTGCATCCGGGGAGCAAACTTTTGCGGCGTTCGTATCGCAGGCGGGATCTGCGCGCAGGATCTTTTCGTCGGCCTGCGCGCAGGTGAGGTGGGGGATCAATCCTGGGGAATCAGTCTGCTCCAGGGGGCGCCGTTGCAGCCGTTGGTTTCGAGCGCGGTGGGATCGGCCGTGGTGACCGCTTCAGCTTCTTCCAAAGTTGCGGCGCTGTAGGCGATCTGGCAGAACCAGATGTCACCGTTCGAGATCACCCAGTCGAAGCGGCTGAACTGATCCTGATTCCATGAATGCACGGTGTTCCTGGCGATCACATAGTTTGTAGCATATTTCTTGAAGGTGAAGAGCGAGGCGTCGGATTCGTAACCCAGGAAGCTCATGGTCCAGCTGTCGTTTTCAATGATGTGAGAGCTGCAGTAGTCGTCCGTGTAGGTCCCTGCAAGGGCAAACGCGCAGTCGTTCCCGCCATCATCCTGGCATGCAGCTTTGGGCGTAAGTTTGCTCCAGGGGTTCTCGAAGCATCCACCGCTTGCAGGATCGGTGCGATCGGCCTCGGTGACCGCTTCCGCTTCTTTTGCGCTCTCTGCATCGTAGGCGATGCGGCAGAACCAGTAGTCGTCGCCGACTTTCTCCCAGTCGATGCGGCTGAACTTGCCGTAATGATCGCGCGTTGCGGCGTCGTTCTGGGCGATCACGTAGTTTGTGCCGACTTTCACGAACCTGAAGACCTCGGGATCATTTTGTTCATTGTCGTCTTTGACGGTCCAGGAGCTGTTCATAATGACGTGCTCCTCGTTCGCGTCTGTGGTGTACTGGCCGCGCAGTTCAAAATGGGGCGTCGCGACGATCGCTTCGGGGGTGCAGCTGGGTGGTTCGCTTGCATCGCCGGCGTCGTCCGTGCTGCCGTCGGTGTCGGTGGATGCATCGCCGGCGTCGTCCGTGCTGCCGTCGGTGTCGGCGTCCAGTTCGCCGGCGTCATCCGTGCTGCCGTCGGTGTCGGTGGATGCATCGCCGGCGTCGTCCGTGCTGCTGTCGGCTGTGGCGTCTGCATTGCCCGCATCGCCCGTGCCCGCGTCGGCGTTTGCGTCGGTCTCGACCGCTGCGTCGCCGTCACCGCCGTCTACATCGACGAGATCATCGTCGTCGATGTCGTCGCAGGCCCATAAACAAGCCACCCCAAGGATGGCACTCAGGATGTAAAGTGATCGCATTGCGATGCCCTTTCTGCCCATCTGCAAATCGGTTCGCTCTGCGACGCTGCGCGAGCGTAACCTCTTCCGCGAAAGGCTGCTCATGATTTTGCTCCTGCATGGAAGCGGCGCGCGGGGATTTGTATCTGGCTTGCACCCCCAGGTGCTCACAGTAGCGGGACTGCGCCGGACTTGATCCGCAGATCGCACCGGACTTCCAAACGCCTGCGCGCTCGCGCTCCGCCCCCCATTGGGCGATGCGCGCGGCGCAAAAAACATGTTCGCGGGTGCAATGTCAACTGCAGCGTTGTTTGAAAACTGCGGCGCAGGTTTTGTGGGCGGATCAAAAGAAGAAGAAAACTGCGGCGGGGGTTTGGCGGGCGCGCGTGCTTTGTTCAAAAAACGGCGCGCAGGTTGGGCGGGCGAGCAGAAGTTTTAAAAACGCTCACTCTTCTTCGGCGTGCTTGGCCTTGTCGAAGTTGGCGCCCTTGGTGAACCAGCCCTTGAAGACCAAAGCCAAAATGGTGCCCGCCATCGCCACGCAACCGAGGATCAGGAACATCATGTAAGGTGAATCGACGTAGTCGACCTTGAACGCGGCGAGCTGCTGCTGCAGGAACAAGGGGTTCTCCTTCGGGGGCTCGGCGCACCAGCGCGCGAGCATGAGTCCGGAGCAGGCGGAAATTCCCATCTTGGCGAGGAAGTAGGGGAGGATCGACATCCCAAGATATGTACCTTCCTGTCCCTCGGGTGCGATGGCCGCCGTATATTCCTGCAGTCGCGGCGACCAGATGAGTTCTCCGATCGTCAGAATAAACAGGAAAATGAACGCCATGAGATAGGTGTAGTACACGAGCGTGTTGCCCTCTGTGAGCGGGGCTCCGACGAAGGACGTGACAAATTCGCGGAGGAACCCGGGCAGCGCACCGTAGAGCGAATGAATGAAGCTGTCTGTTCCGGGCGTGTTGGGGATGGCGCAGACAAACATGGAAAGCGAACTGATGAACGCGCCCCCCACCAACATTTTGTAAACGTTGAAGCGCTCGAGGATGGGGATGAGCACGATCAATCCGATGATGACGAGGATCGGGTTGAAGGCCTGGAGCGCGCCAATCTTAGCGTCGGGTCCGATGACGCGGAGCCAGAACTTGGGATGTAAAAGAGAGATGTAAAGGAACACGGCCCGCACGCCGAGGAGTAAGGTGATGAGCGTCACGAAGCGCCAGAAGACGCCGTCCGAGAAAACCTGCCGCGCGATCTCGATCATGCTGCGCTTCGGCTTGTCCTCTTTCTTTTCTTCCACCTCGGGCTCTTCGCCGGGGCTGTATAACTGATCGGTGTTGCGGATCGTGAGCAGGGTGATCACGATCGTGAGCACTGCGGTGAAGGCGCCGAGGGTCATGATGTGATATCGGGGCAGCCCGAGGTCGAGATAGAAGATGTCGACGATGAATCCGCCGCCCATCGCGCCCACGTTCATGAAGAGATACCAGAGGTTAAAGCCTGCAGAGCGGGATCGCTTGGTGGTGAAGCGCTTGTTGGCCGCCTGAAACACGGTCTGAAGCATCGCCATGAACGGCGCCATCAGCGCGAGCGCCCCCACGACCACCACGTCGCGCAATACAGAGTTCGGCATCGCCATGCCGGCCACCGCGAGCGTTCCGCGCGTAATCCCGAGCCCGGCCAGCGCCACGTAGAGCGACTTCTTAATGCCCAGCCAGTCGGAGATCATGCCCGAGATCAACAGGAAAATCGATGTGAGCGAGGAGAAGACCGTGAATGCCCAGCCTGCGGTTTTGTCGGAGAACCCGTAGTTCTCGGTCAGCATGACGACCACAATGTTGAACATGGCAAAGTAAGCGACGCAGTCGAGTGCGTTGATCGCCTGCAGGCCCCAGAACTCCTTGCGCGTCTCTTTTAAGACGGCAAAATCCTTGAAGTACTGGACGATGAAGTTGGCTTTCTTTTTGGGGGATCCGGTTTGGGGTTCGGTTTCGGTCATCGCATTTCCTTTGCGCGCGGCCCGCATGGGCGGGGCAGATTTTTAAAACCCGGGCAGATCGCAAAACATGCGGGATTTGTCAAGGTTACAAACTTTGCACCGCACCCTGAGTCCCTACTTTTGCGCCCGAAGTTGTGATATTCACGCGCGCCATGAGCGAACCAGAAAACTTTAAAGAAAAAATCCTGCAGGCCTGCCTGCTGCTCGAAGCCGTAGACGCCGATCGCGGCCTTTTGATCCAGGTGGATCCCGAACTCAGAAAGCGGTTTCTCACAGCTGCAGGTCTCGTCTCGCGTCCCGACAGAGATGCGCGCCGAAAGCTTGTGCGGGCCGGACGCAAACAAAACCGTGCAGATCGCAAGGCCTCCGACGCCGAACTGATCGAACAGACCGGCATCAGGGAGCTCAGGGCCGCGCCCGTGTTTCAAACACCCGCGTTCCTCCCACCACCTCCGGTGAACGCGCAATGCGAAGAGTTTGAATCGACCCCTGAACCCGCGAAACAACTTTCTGAAGAGCGCAGCTGCTACATCTGCAAGCGGCGTTACAACACTCTGCACCCGTTTTACGACCAGCTCTGCCCCGAGTGCGGCGACTTCAACTACAAGAAGCGCTTTCAGACGGCCGATCTCACCGGCAGAACCGCGCTGGTCACGGGCGGCAGGGTCAAGATCGGTTATCAGGCCGCCGTGATGCTGCTCCGCGCCGGCGCGAAAGTGATCGTTTGCACAAGGTTCCCCAGGGATGCTGCGGCGCGCTTTGCCCGCGAAAAAGAGTTTCCCGAATGGCAGGGCCGGATCGAAGTTCACGGACTCGATTTGCGCCACACCCCAAGCGTGGAAGCGTTCTGTCAGCATCTTTGCGACACGGAGCCGAGGCTCGATTTCATCATCAACAATGCCTGTCAGACCGTGCGCCGCCCTTCGGGCTTTTATCGTCACTTGATGGATGCGGAGTCTGAACCCTGGTCGCAGTTGCCCAAACAAGCGCGCGCCCTGCTCGAGTCCTACGAAACCATGCGTCACGCAAAGGGGCTCCTCGTAGAAGGTCCGATCGCATTGCCCAAGCAATGGTCGCCCGCGCAGGCGCCGGGTCTGACGCACGCCGCTGAGATGAGTCAGCTCGCGGTGCTGGCCGAGGATCTCAACTTTTCAAAAGAGTTGTTCCCCGAAGGGCTCCTCGATGCAGATTTGCAACAGGTGGATCTCCGCACCATGAACTCGTGGCGCATGGAACTTGCAGATGTGCAGAGCGGGGAGCTGCTCGAGGTGCAACTCGTCAACGCCGTTGCACCCTTCGTGCTGGACTCGAAACTGAAGCCTTTGATGTTGAAAACCCCGGAGCGCGACAAGCACATCGTCAACGTCTCTGCCATGGAAGGCCAGTTCTACCGGCGGTACAAAACTGCAAGGCATCCGCACACCAACATGGCGAAGGCGGCCCTCAACATGCTGACGCGCACCTCGGCCGCCGACTACGTGCGCGATGGCATCCACATGAACAGCGTCGACACCGGATGGGTCACCGACGAAGATCCCGCACTTCTGGCCGCAAGGAAGGTGGAGGAACACGGCTTTTCACCGCCGTTGGACATCGTTGACGGGGCCGCGCGCATCGTCGATCCGATCTTCAGCGGCTTCAACACCGGCATCCACGTCTGGGGACAATTCCTAAAGGACTACAAGCCCGTCGCGTGGTGAAACTGCAACGATCCCGCGCGCGGGTGCAATGGGCGGATCACGGAAGTGAGTTGACCTGCGTCGCGGGCGGGATGGGCGGATCACGGTTGTGAAGGCAACTGCGGCGCAGGCAGCATGCCCGGGCAAAAAATCTGAGAAGGTTGCATCACAGGCTCTGTGCGCTGCGCGCCGAGGTGAAGTCGCGTGCAGGGCGGAGGCGATGGGCGGATCGCGGAGGTTGAGCGACATGCAGCGCAGATGTGATGGGCGGAGCATGGAGGTGAAGGAGCGTGCAGGACGGATGCAATGCGGGGATCGCGGAGGTGAAGCGACGTGCAGGACGGATGCGATGGGCGAATCGCGGAGGTTGAGTGACTTGCATGCCGGACGCGATGCGGGGATCGCGGAGGTGAAGTAACGTGCATGACGGGCGCGATGGTCGATGCACGGGACTCCACAAAAATGCGCGCGGTTTTCAAAACCTGCAAATTGCAAATGATCCTTCTGCAAACGGGCATACAGCCGTGATCGAAGCCTTTGCGCGAGTCGGAAACTGCGATGCAGGCGTGAATGCCGGATTGCGCGCGATTGAAAACTGCGATGCAGACGTGAAATTTAAAATCCGGGATACGGTAAAATGGAAAACGGGTCTGAATGAAGAGTCCCGAAAGCATGAAACGCCATTTGCAGCCCTGAAACCCGGATCCAGAACGCCTGAATTCTCAAAAGCGTCCCTCTTTTTTGAGATCGCGCCTGCGCGATTGGGGCATGAAGCCCTGTTTGAAGGATTTGCGGCTTTAGGGATCCTCATTGTGAGGCTGCAAGCGGGATCCGCGTCCGTTGAAAACCGCGATGCAGGCGTGAATGTGCGATCCCGAACCGATGCGAAAAAAGATGCAGAGTGACATGAAGGCTCCGGATGCGCTGTAAATGGGGATGCAGGTCTGCAGGAATGCTTTGGAAACGCTGCATCTTCGCTTGCAGGCGCTCTTTGGGCATGCGGATTCTTACGCATTAAAGTTGCATTTATGAACGCTTCGTATTGTGCAATCCGTTACCCCTGTGTTAAATAAAGCGAGATTGCCTGATTTTTGAGTGCGAAAGGGGAAATGCGATGCGCTTTGATCGCCTGATGCTGTTGCCTTTGCTGATGGTTTGCTGTTTTGGATGCGGTTCCGACGAAAGCCGCGATGCGGACGAGAATGGCGCGGAGGCCGACAGCTCAAATTCGGAATCCCTCGGCAAATGGAGCGTTTTGAGCCAGGGCGTTCCCAAAAACAGCGATCTCGTCGACGAAGCGAAGGCCGATCAGGTTTTTCCGGCGCAGTTCGATCTGGTCGCCACCCAGTCGCCCGTCAAGGATCAGGGCGGCCGCAGCGTTTGCTCGATCTTCTCCACCGTCGCGCTGATGGAACATCTCTACATCAAAGAGGGCACCATCAAAAATCCCGATTTTTCAGAGCAATACCTGCAGTGGGCGGTCAAAAATCAGTTCAAAAAATACACCGACACTGAGGCTTCAAACGCCGAAATCAACCTGAAAACCATCGCGTTTTACGGCATCCCCGAAGAGAACGCCTGGACTTACGAATCTTCGCGCTGGAACAAATCCCGGAATTCCGAATGCTCCGGCAGCGGCCACGATCACGAGCCCATCATCTGCTACAGCAACGGCGAACCCCCGGAATCCGCAAAGAACGCGAAGCTCTGGAAGCTGCCCTACAACACGCGCTACGTGAACAGCAAGGCCCAAAACATCAAGGCCTACATGTACGGCACCGAGCGCGCGGCTATCGCGAGCGTGCAATTCTTCTACCAAAGCTGGAATCACGGCAGCTCGAACCTCAAGATCAACGCCGACTCCAAGGGCAAAGGCTACGTGCTTTACCCGAACGAGGAGGATTTTGAATACAGCCTCGAACATGACGCGGGGCATTCCGTGCTGCTCGTGGGCTGGGACGACAATCTCGAAGTGCCGATCGTCGACAAAGCGGGCAAGCGCATCATCGGCGAAGACGGTAAGCCTGTGACCGAAAAAGGATTTTTCCTGTTTAAGAACTCCTGGGGCTCGCGCGGATCCTTCGGCGCTCAAAACCCCAAGGGCAGAGGTTACGGCTGGATTTCTTACCGTTACGTCGAAGATTTCGGCTCCATCGCGGTGGCGGCCGAGCCCGAGGTCAAGCTCGATCCCGAAATCTGCGACGACAAGATCGACAACAACGGCGATCACCTCATCGACTGCGATGATCCGATGTGCGCCGACGACAAATACTGCACCACCGATCCCGAAATCTGCGACGACGGCATCGATAACGACGGAGACGGCCTGAAAGACTGCGCAGACAGCGACTGCTTCGGCACCTTCCATTGCGCCAGCGATGCGGCTGTGAAGCGCTTTACCTCGAACGAGCGCATCGCGATTCCCGATAACGACAGCGACGGCATCACCTCGACCATTGAGGCCGAGGGCAATGGCAAAATCGGCAGCCTGCGCGTGCATGTCGAGATCGATCACCCTTACCGCCGCGATCTCGAAGTGGTGCTGATGTCGCCCGAAGGCGAGTTTGCGGTCGTCTTCGATCACGACGCCCGAAACGAGGCCAACCTGGACGTGACGGTGGAGCTCAGCGAATTTGACGGCGCCTCATATGCCGGCGAATGGACGCTGATCGTGGCCGATACCGCTGCAGGCGAGACCGGTACCCTCAAGAACTGGTCGCTCGAAATCGTCGAGCAGGGCGCCCGCTGAGCGGCGATGACCTGCACTGGATGCGGGCAAAAAATTTTTTTTGATGCAGATGCTTTTTTGATGAATAAAAAACCGAATCGCGCGTTATAGGGCGGTTTTTGAGCGTGCGCAGGCGACGTTTGTGCGCATGGCCCTCATGAGGCGCTTTTGGCAAGGAGTTTTTTATGAAGCGTTTTTCTTCTTCTTTTGTAGCCGCTTTGATTGCGGGCAGCCTTTGCGCTTGCGGATCCGATGGCGATAACCATGAAAATGATCCGCTCGACGACGATGTGGTGATCAACGCTGCGCTTTCCGATCTCGATGCTTTGCTCGAAGGCGCGCCCAAGAACAGCGAACTGCGCGACGAACCCAAGGCCGACCAGGTCTTCCCGGCGCAGTTTGATTTGATGGCCACCCAGTCGCCCGTCAGGGATCAGGGGTATCGCGGTGTTTGCTCCATTTTCTCGACCGTGGCTTTGATGGAGCATCTCTACAAGAAGGAAGGCACCATCGAAAATCCCGATTTCTCGGAACAATATCTGCAATGGTCCGTCAAGAATCAGCATAAGAAGTTCACGACCTCTGGCGGATCCAACGCGACCTATAACCTGGAAGCCATTGCGAAATACGGCATCGTTGCTGAGAGTGACTGGCGTTACGAAGATCGCCCCTGGAGCCATTCCAGCCACCCCGAATGCTCCGGCGATTGCGATGACAACGAGCCCGTCGCCTGCTACACCAACGGCGAGCCGCCCGAAGCCGCCAAGAGCGCGCGCCTCTGGAAGCTGCCCAAGTCGACGCGTTACGTGAACAGCAAGCCTCAAAACATCAAGGCTTACATGTACGGCACCGGCAACGCGGTGATCTCCGGCGGTCAGTTCTTCTACCAGGGCTGGAACCACGGCGGATCCAACTTAAGGGTCAACAAGGAATATTCGCGCCAGGGCTACGTGCTCTATCCCAACGACGCCGATAAGGAATACAGCAACGCGCACCGCGCCGGTCACTCCTACCTGCTCGTGGGCTGGGATGACAATCTCGAAGTGCCGATCATGGACAAGAACGGTCAGCAGGTCCTCGACGAAAACGGCAACCCCAAGGTTGAAAAGGGCTTCTGGTTGTTCAAGAACTCCTGGGGCACCGACAGCTTTGGCATCAAGAACCCCAAAGGCGCAGGCTACGGCTGGATTTCTTACAAATATGTTGAAGAATTCGGCTCCATCGCGGTGGCTGACGAACCCAAGCTCGAGCCCGAAATCTGCGACGACGGCAAAGACAACAACGGCGATAACCGCATCGACTGCGAAGATCCGAAATGCGCCGAAGATCCGGTCTGCGTGATTGAGCCCGAAATCTGCGGCGACGGCAAAGACAACGACAAGGATGGCGATTTCGATTGCGACGACAGCGATTGCGCCGATGCGATCGAATGCACCGCAATCCGTATGGAATCCACGAAGTCCGAAGCGATCCCCGACGGCTACAGCGAGGTTCTGTCCGATCTGGAGTTTGAGGGCGAAGGCGTGATCAAGCATCTCCGCGTCACCCTCGATATTACGCACCCCTATCGCCGCGATCTCGCTGTGACCCTGTATTCGCCCTGCTACTGGGATGGCGGTGATGACGACTGCGCCATCGAGCTTTACGACGGCAAGTCCGATCCCGACCGCAACGCTGTCGATTTGAAGCAAACCTTCGAGAGCGATGCTTTGAACGGCAAGATTTACGCGGGTGACTGGATTTTGCGCGTGGCCGACGATACCGAAGGCGAAGAGGGCGTTCTGAACAGCTGGTCGCTCGAAGTGGTCCCCGAAGCGGCCTCGAAGTAATGCTTGCATTTTGAGAGCATTCTTTGCTTTAAAGGCGCGATCCTGAACATTTCCCGCGGGTCATTTCAGGATCGCGCTTTTTTGCGCCCAGGAATCGATAACTGACAAAAATACTGAATGAAATCAACCGGTTGTAAGGAGCGATATGAAGCGCTTTTCTCCTTTTTTGATGGCTTTGCTGGCAGCGCAATTTGTGGCCTGCGGTGATGAGAACCACAACGAAGTGGATGACGACGATACCCCCGCATTGAACGCGCCGCTCACTTCGCTTCAGGTTTTGATGAAGGGCGCGCCCAAAAACGGTGATTTGCCCGACGAGCCGAAAGCGGATCAGGTCTTCCCCTCTGCGTTCGATTTGATGGATTCTCAAAGCCCCGTCAAGGATCAGGCCTACCGCGGCGTCTGCTCGATCTTCTCGACCATCGCGCTGATGGAGCATCTCTACAAGAAGGAAGGCACCCTCAAAGATCCCGATTTTTCGGAGCAATATCTGCAATGGTCCGTCAAGAATCAGGTGAAGTCGTTCCAGGACAGCGAGGGTTCGAGCGAGGAAGACAATCTCGAAGCGATCTTCAAATGGGGCGTGCCTGAAGAGAGCGCCTGGCCCTACGAGGAATCCCCCTGGAGCCACAGGCAGCATCCCGAATGCTCCGGCGATTGCAACGATAACGAGCCCTTAGCCTGCTACACCAACGGCGAGCCGCCCGAATCCGCTCAAAATGCCAAGCTCTTCAAGCTCAAAGCGAGCCGGCGTTACATCAACAGCAAGCCGAAGAACATTAAATCCTATATGTACGGCACCGGCCATGCGGTGATCGCGGGCGGTCAATTCTTCTACCAAAGCTGGAATCACGGCGGATCCAACTTAAAGGTCAGCAAGGAATATTCGCGCCAGGGCTACGTGCTCTATCCCAACGCGGACGACATCGCCTACAGCAACGAAAACGAAGCGGGCCATTCCTTCCTGCTCGTGGGCTGGGACGACAATCTCGAAGTGCCGATCGTCGACAAAGCGGGCAAACAGGTGCTCGATGAAAACGGTAACCCCAAGGTTGAAAAGGGTTTCTGGCTCTTTAAGAACTCCTGGGGCACCGACAGCTTTGGCATCAAGAATCCCAAGGGCGCAGGCTACGGCTGGATCTCTTACAAATATGTAGAAGAATTTGCATCGGTGGCCGTGGCCGACGAGCCCGAAATCGAGCGACCCGCTGAAATCTGCGACGACGGCATCGACAACGACGGCGATGGTTACAAGGACTGCGCCGACAGCGACTGCGCCAAGGACGCCGCCTGCAAGTCCAAGAACATCCGCGTGGAATCCAACGAAGCTGTAGAGATTCCCGATGACGACAGCAATGGCGTGATTTCAAGTCTGGAGGTTGAAGGTGAGGGCACCATCGGCAAGCTCAAGCTTTTCGTCGATATTACGCACCCTTACCGCCGCGATCTGACGATCTGGCTTTACGCGCCCGATCAGGAGAGCGCGGTCGTCTTCTATGGCAGGACCGATGCCGCCCAGCGCACTGCGAATCTTCAGAAAACCTTTACCATTCCAGACTTTAAGGGCAAGCCCTTTGCGGGTGAATGGAGCCTGATGGTGATCGACGATGCTGAAGAAGATTCTGGTCGCCTGAACAGCTGGTCCCTCGACATCACGCCTGCCAAAAAATAAGGCCGATCTCACCTTCTGATTTCACACCCAAATCCTGCCTTTTTTCCCCGCCTCAAAAATTTCGTCGATTCTGCGCAACATTTGCCGCCGGGCGCCGATGAAGAGATCGCTCAGCGGACAAATCACCAGCAGAGGAGACAAAAATGCGAGTTCCGAATGAGTTGCCGTTCGACGTGACGTTGCCTTTCACCGACGAGGATCCCATGGAGCGCGAAGAGATCGCGATGCATCTCTACGCGTATTTTTTGCAGGCGCCCGAATCCAAAAGATTGCGCAGGCGACCCCGTAACCTGGATGCCGCAAGAAGGCTCTGCAGCGAGATGGCGGCCTACCAGAATCCCTTTTGCGCGACCCCTTACGACATGAAGGCGATCACGCGCAGCTGGGTTTTGAGTGGCGCCTTTACAGAAGATGAGCTTGAGGCCGGACGCCGGGAATTGCGCGCTCTGTGGCGATTTTTTGGTCGCTGCGGCGCCCCCTATGCCGAAGACTGCCTCCTTTGGCTGGACGAAACCTGGATCTGGCCCCGGGATCTGCGGAAAAAGCGCCTCGCCGCGCGCCTGAAACGCGAACAGGGTCTGCTTCAGGCGGCGGCGTAAGCGTGGAGGCAGGAATCGGTGAATTCTTGCAGGCCGCTGCACCACGCATGAGAAGGGAAGCCGTGAGAGGGCGCTCCTAACGCTGGCATGCTTCGCAAAAGACGCTGCTTCGCTGGGCGATCACTGCTTGCACGAGGGGTTTTCCGCAAAGGGGGCAGGGATCGCCGGCGTGGCCGTAGATTTTTAAGAAAGGCGTGCTGCGGTAGGAGCGGCCCTGGCTTTGGATGTAATCTTCGCGCGTGGTCTGATTTTTGTGGATGTATTCATCGATGCAGGCGGGGATCGCGGCGGCCAGGCGCGCGAGTTCGTCCGCTTTGAGGCTGCAGGCGGGGCGTTTGGGTGAGAGCCTGGCGGCAAAAAGGATCTCGTCGGCGTAAATGTTACCGATGCCCGCTACGATCTGTTGATCGAGCAGGCATTCTTTGAGCATCTTTTTGCGCCTGAGAAGCGTTTTCCCGAGAGATGCTGCGCAGAGCTCAGGATCTAAGGGCTCCATGCCCAGCTTGTGGATCCCGCTTAAGCGATCTTCTTCGCCGGCGCGAAAGAACCAGAGGCGGCCAAAACGGCGGGGATCGATGTAACGCATCTGCAGGCCGCTGCTCAGATCCAAAATGACATGCGTATGCTTTTCCTGAGGGGCCTCCCGGGGCAGGATCAGAAGGCAGCCGGTCATGCGTAGATGGACGATCAGGCGCGCGCGGTCGTCGAAGAGGATTTGAATGTATTTGCCGCGCCTTGTGATCGCGGTGGCGGTCTTTGGGCAGAGGGCTTCTGCAAAAACTGAGGCCCTGGGATGCGCGATCACATCCTTGCGATTGAGGGTGACGCGCTCGATGCGGCAGCCCAGAAGATCGGGTGAGAGGATGCGGCAGACGGTTTCCACTTCGGGGAGTTCGGGCATGGTCGCTTAAAAGGCTTTCAGCGCTGTGAAGCCTTTCCCTGAACGCAAAAAAGCTGCCCCTTCTTTTGCACGATCACATCCAAAAAGCCAACGGCCTGAAGCGCCTTTTGAATCTGCTCCGCGGTCTGGCGTTTCATGCAGGGCACCTTCTTTTCCCAGTCGATTTTGGGATCTCCGTAGTTGTTGACGATCACGCAGCGCCCGCCGGGCGTCAGAACGCGGTGGATCTCCTGAAAGCCGCGCTCGATCTCTTTCCAAAAGAATACGGTCTCAAAGGCGGTCACCAGGGAGAGGCTGTAATCTTCAAAAGGCAACGCCTCGACGCGGCCCTGAAGAATTTTGCATCTTTTTCCGAGAGCGGCGCGGTTCACCTTTTGGGCTTTTTTGACGCTCTCTTCAGAGAGATCGAGGCCGTAAACGAATGCGGAGGCGCTCTTTTGGAGCAGGCGCCGAACGTTATATCCGCCGCCGCAGCCGAGATCGGCGATCTGGCCCGATTTGGGTACATCGAACTGCTCGAAGGCCCAGCGCGCCATCGGTAAATGTTCGCGCTCCATCAGGATGAGCATCAGGCGGCCGAGAATCCCTTTGGGATGTCCAAATTGATCTGTAAAGGCCATGGTTCCCCCCTTAACGGGCTTTCAGGATCGCGAGCATCTGATCCCATCCGGCTTTGGCTCGATCTCGATCGCGTCGTCGTAGAGGACGGGGATCTGATTTTGGGCATTCCTCGCGCGCTTTGGCCAGAATCGCCTCCAAATCGCCGCCCATCGCCTTCTTAAAACCGATCGCGCGCAATAAAAGCCTGAACAGCGCATATTTGAACGACATTTTCAAATTCTTTGGGCTTTGGGCGTTACGCGGTTTCGTGCTCGCGCACGCATTCCGTATAGAGCAGATCGATGCGTCCGGGGCGAAGTTCGCTCTTTTGAACCCGGAATCCATGTTGCTGCAAAAAGGCCTGATATTCCGAGGCGTTCCATTCATGGGCAAAGCGGACGCCAAAGAGCCTGAGGCATTTTATCCAGAAGTTCGGGCGATCCGACTGAACGAAGTTCGGCGCGATCAAAAGGCCGCCGGGAGCAAGTACGCGGTCGATCTCGGCCAGGGCTTTTTCGGGCTCAGGGATGATATGGAGGGCGCTTGCGATGATCACCACCTCAAAACAGCCCTTTTCAAAGGGAAGCGCCGTCGCATCGGCCACCTGAAAACTTAAATTCGGCGCCGTTGAGCCCTTTTTCGCCTGCTCGATCATTTTGGGTGCAAAGTCGGTCGCCACAACGCTTTTTGCGCTCGATGCGATCTGCTTTGCGATCAGCCCCGGCCCCGTCGCAATCTCGAGCACCGTCCGATCTTTCACCGCCTGCGCGATTTGCGCGTACATATATTCATAGATCGATTTTTGCGACCGCATCACCCAGCCGTAAAACGGCGCGTAAAGATTCCAGATGTTCACCGCGTCACCCCTCCATTCGCATCGCCGTAAATTGTTAGACGACTCTTAAACTGTAAACGAAGCTGCGCGCGGTTGCCAGCAAAAAGGAGAGAGCGGGATCAGGCCTCACGCCATCAGCGATCGCTCACGACAGGGCTTTTTGCCTTCTGAAGAGGATAAAGAGGATCGAGGAGAGGGCGAGGGCGGCGGGGTAGAAGAGCCAGGGGAGGAATGCGAGGGGGTTCAGTTTGACGATGCTGGCGGCGATGAGGAGCTGAGCGCCGTAGGGGAGGAAGCCTTGCATGCAGCAGGAGAACGTATCGAGCAGGCTGGCCATGCGGCGGGGGTCGATTTTGTATTGGGTAGCGATGTGTTGGGCGATCTCGCCGACGGTGAGAATGGCGACGGTGTTGTTGGCGGTGCAGGCGTCGACGAGGGCGACCAAGAGGCCGACGGAGAGTTCGGCGCCGCGGCTGGAGCGGATACGGAAGGTGAGTTTTTGGGTGATGTAATGGAGGCCGCCGTTCATGCGGACGATTTCGAGGAGGCCACCGGCCATCATGGTGACGATGATCAGTTCGCCCATGCCGAGGATGCCTTTGCCCATCGTCTCGAACCAGGTGATGAAGCTGTAGGATCCGTCGAGGATGCCAATCGCTCCGGTGAGGATCAGGCCGCCGGTGAGGACGACCATCACGTTGAGACCAAGGAGGGCAGTGATGAGGACGGCGAGATAGGGGATGAGTTTTAAGAACTGGATTTCAGGCAGGTTTTGGGGCGAATGGATGCCTTGTCCGAGGAAGAGATAGAGGCCGATCATCAAAAGAGCGGGGGGGAGGGCGATCCAGAAGTTGGCGCGGAATTTGTCTTTGGGCGCGCAGCCCTGGGTGCTGGTCGCGACGATCGTCGTATCTGAGATGAAGGAGAGGTTGTCGCCAAAGAAGGATCCGCCGATGACGATGGCGGACATCATCGCGAGATCCGCTCCGGTCGATTGAGCGAGGCCGAGGGCGATCGGCATGAGGGCGACGATCGTGCCGACGCTGGTTCCAATCGCGAGGGAGACGAGGCAGGAAGCTAAAAAGAGGCCGACGAGGAGGATGCTTCCGGGAAAGAGCGAGAGCGTGAAATAGACGGTCGCATCGATGGAGCCCATGCCTTTTGCAGAGGCAGCAAAGGCGCCCGCGAGGACAAAAATCCAGAGCATCAGCATCAGGTTCGAGGTGCCCGCCCCCCGGCTATAGCTCAGAATCCGCTGCATGATCGGTTTGCCCGGCGATGTTGCAATCGCATAGATGCTCGAAAACATGAACGCGACGGTGATCGGCATCTTGTAGAAGTCGCCTGAGACGATCGAGGTTGCGAGATAGAGGATGACGAAGACGAACAGGGGACTGAGGGCGAGGAGACCTTGTCTGTGTCCTACCATTTTGCTGGTTTCGAGGGTGGGCGAGGCCTGTATGACGGCCTCCTCAAAACTGTTGTCGAGATCATTTTCTTTTTCGTCGGTGCGAGCCACAAAAAATCTCCATAAAAAGTCATTCTGTACGCTATATCCGCGTCGTGGTTTCGATCAAAGTGCAAAATATATACCCACGAAAAAAGTAGGTATAAGAGAGCGATTGAAAACCGGAGGACCGCTTTTGGGGAAGCGGCTTTTTCAGCTCTCATGGCATGGTGAGGAGAATCTGGAGAAAACGAAAGCGGAGAATGAGGGAGAAGCGCAAATGGGGGGGCGAGGAAATCGCTTTATTTCACCGTTTTCCCCAGCTGGTAGGCGGCCTCGGCGTAGGGGGTGCCTTTGATGCTTCCGGGCGTCCAGATTCCGGGGGCGATCACCTGACCCGCATCTTCCCAGCCCATATAGTCGATGAGCGTGCGATAATGGGCCACCATCGCATCGGCATCTTTTTTGGCCTGATTGGCGTAAGCCATCAGAAATGCAGCTTTTTTCTTTACATGAAGCTGGCCGTTCAGCGCATAGAAGCGATCGATCACGGTTTTTAACTGCGCCGAGAAACCAAAATCATACATGGGGGAACAGAAGACGATCAGATCGGCGCTGACGAGTTCAGATCGCAGGCTCTTTGTGAAGTCATCGTTGAAGATGCAGGGCCCGTTCATCCCACAATGATTGCAGCCCACGCAGGGCCGAACGTCGCTTTCGGCCGCATTGAAGCGAAGAATTCATACCCCGCTTCCTTTGCACCCTTCTCGAACCGATCGGCCATGTGATTCATGTTGCCATTTTTGCGCGGGCTGCCCGTCAGTAAGACGATCTTCATCTTTTTGTTTTCCCCCCTGGCAGCGTCCGTCGTCGTCCCCGATGCGAGTACCTAAGAGGGGGAAAGCAGCAGACTGCCCGCCAGCACAGCGGCTGAGGATTGAAGGAACTTACGGCGATCCATGGAGTTTTCCCTATTTTTGCCAGATATGGACGATCTCGCCGATATACATGTAATGGACGTCGATGCCCCTCTGCTTGTACCAGTCGCGCTGTTCCTGCTGGAGCAGGCTGGAATCGAACTGGGCGGCGTAGATCTTTTTGCATTCAATGGCAAAGTCGGACTCGGCGTAGCGCGGGTTTCCGAGCTCGGTCCATTCGGCGGTCAGATGGGCGCCCGCAACTTTATCTTCATCGCGCCCCGAAACGCGGCCCAGATAAGCCAGCTGATCGCGCATCGCCTCTGGAAAATGCGAAACCGTGAAGTGATCGTTCTTTTGAAGAAAGTCAAAGGTGTAACGACTGGGGCTGACATAGATGGTGACGACATCCTTGCTCCAAAGACGGCCGATGCTGCCCCAGCCGATCGTCATCAGGTTGGCTTTTTCCTTGTTGCCGGCGGCCACGACCATCCAGTCTTCACCAAAAAGCCGCGCCATATTGTAAGGGATCTCGCGCGGCGCGATCTCTTTCCATGCCTTCGAATTCATCTTCCGATCCTCCTGGATTGCTTTGGCTCTTACGAGCGCAGCCCGCTCCTTCTCCTGGAGTGCTCTGGCTTTTACGAGCTCAGCCAGCTCCTCCTCCTGAATTGCTTTGGCTTTTACGAGCTCAGCCTGAGCCTCCTCCGACTTTGCAGAAGGCGCCTCCGTTTGGGACTCGCGGCTGCAGGCACAGAGGAACAGACAACCGAAGAGCCATGTGCGGGCAGATGCGTTCATCATATGAGACTCTCTGCAGCTTTAAAGCTACTTCTTGGCCTTGGCGTTTTCGTCCTTTGAAGACTCCGCCGGCGGCTCTTTTTCTCCCTCTTTCTTGGCCTTCTTCTTCGTTTGGATCTTATGGAAGCAGGATTCGACGATCTTGTAATCGCTGTTGTAGGCCATGAGCAGTCGCGCGTAGGCGTGATTGTAGAAGTTGCGCGCTTTTTCGGCGACCTGATTCAAAGCGATCGTGGCGTCATTCTCTGCGCTGATGGCCGCCGCCCGCTTTTCGATCTGATCGCGAATCTTTTGCATATTGGCTTCGAGATCTGGAATATGATTCCTGAAGAGTTCATAATCCGCATCAGCCGCAATCTTATCGCGCAAACGGTGGATGTAATCGATGTGATGCGAATAACCGTGATTGGGATTCGACAGCTCCGTCGGGCTCTTAGGGAAAATCTTCAGATAAATCGGATCCTTGGAATCCCCCTGAAGATGCGCCCTGACCTCGCGCGCAATCTGAAGGACGAGCTTGTGGCTGTCGGTCACCACCTGTTTTAACTCCGCATTGAGCCCCACCCGGTTGGCATTGGCCATCATGAGCGCATCCTGCGCCTGATGCAGCTGCTGCAGATGATCGCCGCATTCAACCATCAACTGCTTTGGCCCATTCGGCCCCTCAGGATCCTCCGGCGCAGGCTTCCGCATCAACTGCACGCGCAAAAACAAAATCGAGTTATAAGTGGTCGTATGAGGCGTCTTATCGGTCAGCTGATTCATCCATTCTCTCCCCAGGGCAGCCCCCGCCACCCCAAAAGGCCAGTCTCCATCACCGGCCATATTCACATTTTTGAGCATAGCAGATTCGAGGATTCAAAAAAGAGTTTTTTTTCATGGATGGGCGATTTTTTTGAGGGAGGGTGTATGCAGAAGTGATACTTTGAAGGCGTCGTGAGAGCATGGGGAAGGCGATTGAACGATTGAATTCCGTGGGCTTGTGGATCGATGGCGGTGTTTAACGAGTGAATGGGGGTTATGGAGAGCTGGGCGATGGAATTCAGGGCGTGAATGCCTGTGGCGGAAGTTCGGGATGGGGAGTTAACGCGTGAATGGAGGATGGGGAAGTTCGGGATGGGGAGTTAATGGATGAAGGAAAATGGTGGGGGAGTTCGGGAGATGGGGAGCAGTGGATAGAGCGAGCTTAAACGAATCAGCTGAGCGGATTCGTGAGGTTTTTTAATCGTCTTCTTTTGGGGGAATGAGCATCAGACTGGAATCGAACTCTCCCTTTTGCTTGAAATATTGGATCATATCGATAAACGGATTGAGTTCCTCACCGTCTTCATTGAGATACCATTCAATATACTCCGCATCGCCTTTTGAACCGTAAAAACAGGCTTCAAAGACCGCTTTTCGGGCCTGGCGCAGGCGATAGGCGTTTAAATTTAAGAGTTCGACGGTATAGCGGCCTTGTTTGGTCTTTCCTTCAATCTGACCATCAGAGAAAAATCGAAAATGCCTTTCGCAGCCTTCCTGCAAAGGTGAGACGAAGAGCGCTTCATCAAATCTGTTTTGTTTGCTGTGGCCGCAGGTGCTTTGCGCGCCTTTGGTTTCGCAGGAAGCGACGATGTTTTCATAGCACATCGACTTTTGAGGGTATCGCTCTTTGGGGCAGATATGCTCGTTATGAGCATGATCGGGTGAAATTCTCTGGCAGCAGTAAGCGCAGAGAAATTTCTGTTCATCAACCAGGCTTTCGCGCAGTTTTCTTGCGATGTTTCGGCCTTCCTCTGTTTGGACGAGCGCCTGATAAGTGAGGTTGCGACGCTTTTGAAGGTATTGGCTCCAGAACTCAGGCGTGTTCGTTTTCGTGATTCTTCTCATCTTTCCTCTTTGCATAGTTGAGTCTCATCGAGAGCCTGAGGGCATCTGCATGCTGAGCGCCTGTCGTTTCGGAAATCTTTGAGAGCAGCCTTTGCGCGAGATCATACTGCCGATCTTCGATCGCCAGCTCTGTATCATGTAAAAGCTTTTCAAAATCCTGGTTTCGGCAGGATGTGTTCATAAACTCTTCAAGGATATAGTTCGCATCATATCCGTTCATCTGAGGCAGTTCATCGACGGTGATCGTCTCATCGTGAATCAGTTTTCGGATGCGACAGGGCTGATCGATCTCACCGAGCACCTGCGGAGAATGCGTTGAGAGCATAAACTGGCAATGGGGAAAGATGGAAAGCAGGTTAGGGATCACTCTCCGCTGCCATTTGGGATGGAGATGGAGTTCGATCTCATCGATGAGAATGACGCCTTCTCCTTCGAGCGGTGAGGTGAGCCCGGGATTGGCGATCGCGAGCCTTAAAGCGATGTCACCGACGAGTGCGAGCAAACATTTTTCGCCATCAGAGAGCTGGCCAAAGCCAATCTTTTGCGCGTTCTTTTCAATACAGATTTTAAACGGCTTCTTCTCTACATGGAGATCTTTAAATTCAGGAATCATCCTTTGAATCGCTTCCTGAACCGCTTCATGCTGCCTTCTGTGCCATTTTAAGAACGGATCGGGGTAATCGATCGGCAAAAAATCCTGATCGGCTTCACATTCCCGGAAGCGTCCAATAAAAGTTCTGAAATCGAGCGCGCTCGAAAGCGCGTTGTCATACGCATTGAAGGGCGAAGTCGCCGGGCGGTAGGTGCGAATGCGTTCCGGAATCTCTAAGATGGCGCGGTTGGTGGGGTAATAGGCGACGAGAGGCAATCGCGCCTGCATGATCGAGTCGTCATGAGAGATTTCTTCAAAGAATTGCTTGAAGGGCTCCATGTTTTCGACATGTTCGAGAACGCCATCCGTATTTTCGTAGAATGAATAGCCTTCGCCTCGTTCTGCGTAGATATATTCAGAGATAAAGAAGCCTTTTTTCCCATCGAACTGATGCTGAAGGATGATTTCGCCCTCATACTGCATCTGTCCGGCGCGAATGTTCTCATTTTTGCCCGAAAGCTCAAACTCTGAGTCGAAATAACGGCATTTTGAAAGCATGAGCGCCAAAAAATCGAGAATCGTCGATTTGCCTGTGCCGTTATCTCCGATGAAAACATTGAGCCTCGGATCAAAATCGAGTTCGAGCTTCTCAATCCCTCTGAAATCCCGGATATTTAATCGTTTGACGCGCATGAGCGGACTCCACCAATCAAAGCGATCAAAGTTTTAGCAGTTCTGCTGAAACGATGAAACTTATTTTGAAAATATGCGGCTTTTTGGCTTTGAACGATCGTGTTTTTGGGGATGATTTGACTTAGTTGCAAGAACCAAGCTGGTTTGAATCGATGTAATCAAAAATGAGAGGCGCTGTTATATCCCTCATAGGCCATCTGATTCTTTCCCGAGGGTGCTCGTTAAAGTATTGTTTAATTTGTTCAAGCTTATGAATAAACTCTTCCTCTCTTTTATATCCAAAGATCTGCGCAATCTCCTTTAAATGCTCTTTAGAACTTAATCTTTGAGAGAACGTTTTCATTATCTGATAATATTTATCGTAACTACATGTGATCGGAATCCAAGGTTTTGATTTGTCAATCCCATTTTGAAAGACCGATGCTTGATAGCAAAGTGCATCAGCCAAAACGAATTGATCTTGCGTACAAATTCTTTTGTTGAGCGTCTGAACCCAATCATAGGCTATCCCTGAAAAATAGTTCTGCTGATCACGTTGCTTGATGGCTTCTTCAAGCTTTGAATTGTCATGATAAAATATACAAAAACTTTTATTCTGTTGCGTCATATATATAGTATTTATGGAGTATGTTTTACTAAAAATATTTGACAGCTCTTTAAATCTCTCTTCTTTGTGATAAATTGCAATCGTATAAATAAAAAGCTCATGCAGGCGTGTTTTAAGTAACTCTGATTTGATTGTAGACAAAGGGTTGAGCACATTGAAGATTTCTTCATACGTCTTGGTAATTAATTTCTCAGAACCAGGGACGATATGTACATATTGAAGCAACTCAAGAAACTGATCCCTGATAAGTTGAGTCTGCTGATAAAGGGACAGGATCTGATCAGATTCGAGTTCTTTTGATGAATCGTCTGAAATCGACTGAATGAATTTCTCTTTCACTTCTGCCAAATATTCTTTGAATTTATTTTCTCTTAGAAGATCAGATCCCTCTTTTTTTAAAGAAGCATATTTTCTTTTGAAGAGCTCATTGGTGTCTTTAGGGTTGTCGACCCATAAGGGTTTGGTGCCCAGTTCCGGTTCTACAATCTCTGGCTGGCCATAAAGATGCCTTACAAGTTTTTGATAATTTTCATCTCCATCTTCGAAGTCGCATAGATCGATATAATTTCGTGATTTTAAATAGGCAGGGAGTGGATCTATCCCATCTTCATTGCGTTCAAATATGATTGGAATAAATTTTGCTTGATCAGCTTTTTTGTAAACTTCAGCAGATATAATCTGCGTTTCACTACCGACGCCTCCAGATCTTTCATTTGCTTTTTTGGAATAGATCGGATCCAACAGGATTAAAACGTTGGTGACAGATGGGTCTGTCACACTTTTTTCCATAAAAGCATAGATATCCTGCCCAGGCCTGAGAGACCATTGGTCTAGCAAGACATTGACGCCATCGCTTTTTAAAAAACACGCCAGTTTAAGGACCTTATTTTTATAGTCCTCGTCTTTCCATGCGTAGGAAATAAAAACTTTTGGGTGTTCGATCTTTTCCATTGCTGATTTCCTTTCGATCAGTTCAATTTCAGTCTCTCGCACAGCGGAAGCAACTCCTCAATCTTTGCCACAATGCGCTTCTGCTCTGCAAGGGGCGGGAGAGGAATCAGAAATTCTGAGAGCTTACCAACTGAGAGAAAATTGAATGTAGTTTTGCCTGCTTTTTGGAGGATGGTTGCTTTTAATGTTTGAACAAACATGTAAATATAAAGAGGAAATATTACAGGCTTATATATTTCTTTTACGACAAGTGCATTGAATTGTTGATTAGTTGTAAGTGGTATTTTTGTATATGCGTATTCTCCAACTGAAGCAGTGCAGCATAGTAAGACTGTTTCAGGTGGTACGATTCTCTCTGTATTCTTTGATAATGCTTTACGTGTAATAAATTTTTCTGTTTTTGATATAAATCTTCCCTGGCGATGCACATCGTCAATTGTAAACCACGGAATATCTCCATTCTCCCAAAATTCTGGATTGCTTTTGAGTGGAGTAAATCCATTAATTATATTGAACACTTCTCCCAGCCGTACCCAAATCCACCCCTCCGGGATTTCGAATGGGATCTCCTCCTCGCTGATCTCTGGCAGTGCCTTTTCCTTCTTAATCTTCCCAGCCCGAATCAAGGCTTGTTTCTCGCGTTGAATCTCGCGATACAACTCCTCTGCGGTTCCTTCTTCAGCGCGTTGCTCGACAAGCTTCCCCTGAATCGCAAGTTGCAGAATGGATTTTTGCAAATCTCCCGGAAAACGCCTGTTGAATGCTTCAAGCCGAGTCCAGGCTTTTTCATAGCGATCGATCAGCGGCAGAATTTCCTCAATCTTCGCGACAATGCGTTTTTGCTCAGCAAGTGGGGGAAGAGGAATCAGAAAATGTTTGAGCTTTTCTGCTTTAATTCCTTTTGCGGTAGTTCCTGTGCAATTATCTGATAATTGTCCTTGAAATGAGGGAGAGAGTATAAAGTACATCAGCAAAGTGAGATCTATAGTGTTCTCCTCATATTGTTGAAATGTAATTATCCTTTGGCCACATGAGCTAATTTCTAAATCACATAGTGCAGCGTTTCCCATTGGAGCTTCGGTTGTAAAAAGTAGATCGCCCTTTTTGGTAATTCCTCTATTTTTTCTGCCCTCATATTCGGACAAAGAAATGTATTCCTTACGAGTGTAGTCCATATACCCATTCTTAATATTTGAAGCGGTAATAAGAAAAACTCCTTCAGATACTTTGGTAGGAGTTTTTCCTCTATAATCAATGAAGTTGACAATCTCATTTAGCCTCATCATCTTCCAAGAACTTGGAACCTCAAAATCCATTGAAGAATAATCTAATTCATGCTTACATGGGCCAAGTTTAGTAATATATGGCGTTAGCTTTAAGTGCAGCTCTTCTGCTGTCCCTTCTTCAGCGCGCTGTTCGACGAGTTTGCCCTGGATGGCGAGTTGGAGGATGCTGTTTTTCAAATCTTTGGGTGTCATCGCGGTTGTTCGGGGGAAGAGAAGGCATCCTGGACGATGCGTTCGAGGTAGCCTTTTTTGGAGAGATCGCCGAGATCGTGAAAGACGGCGTTGTAGGCGACGAGGGCGGCGCGCATGTAGACGCTGTTTTCTTCAAAGATTTCGCGGCGAATGGCGAGCTGCTGATCTTCTGCAAACTGGCAGCAAAAGGTGATGACCGTGCGGGTATTGCCTTCGCGAAAGGGATGGATCTTCCATAACGAAGCCATGTCGAAGCAAAAATGCTGTGCAAATTCGGTGGGTTGCATTTGATGCCAGGATCTTTGGGTCATCTGTTGAAGGCAGGAGGTGACCTGCTCTGTGATCGTGTTGTGATCGGCATATTCGACCGAAAGACCGCCCAGGACGGGTTCTTCTTTTTCGATGTTGATGCGGCGGAATTCCCCGGCCCAGTCGTAGAGATCCTGAAAGAGATAGCGGTGCAGGCGTTTTAAGTGAGAGAGGTCATAACAGCCCGTCAAGGGATTTTCGGTCAGTTCCCGCAGGCGCAGAGAGGTGTAATCGGCTTCGATTTTGCGAATGAAATCAGGATCTTTGATGGATAATCGGTTCTTTAGAGTTCGTGTGTTGGGGTATACATAAGGATCCTGCATCACTGTGGGACCTTCATTTTGTATTTCTTATCCAATAAAGCTTTGATGTCGCTGGTGGTGAGCTTGCCGTCGATTTCCAGTTGGACGTAGCGTTTGAATTCATCGGAGGGCTCCAATCCATCGATGCGGATCATACCGAGGGCGTATTTCCATGCGCGTTCTTTGCCCGCGCGGTCGATGGGGTTGGATATGTAGTCGTTCATGCATGCTCCTCAAAAAGCCGATCAAAGCCCGCAGAATGCCACAAAAAAGGCCAAAAATCCAGCAAGAAGGGCGAGTTGCAGCTGGGGTTTATTCCCTGGAATGCGAAGGTTTTTGGGCAGTGAATGCCTTTAGAGCTTTGTCAAAATCCGATTCGATGGGTTGGGTGCGGTTGAAAATATCGTATTCGCGGGCGGCTTTCTCCTGGGCGGATTTTTGAGAGACGCGACCGTTGTCTTTTAAAATCTGATATTGTCTAAACTCCAAAAAGGCGTTCACGCTCTGTTCAAGTTCAGCCATGGTAAAGGTATTCTCGCGTTCAATCAGATCTTCGATATAATCAAAATAGCCTGTGACGGCGCGCTCAAGCTGGCGGATTTGGCTTTCGTTGAGATAGTTCTTTGCGATCATCACATTGGATTTCAAAATTCGGCCATCGGGCGCATTTTTCCATGTGGTGAGCCCCATGTGTTCTTTGGTGTGATCGGCGTTTTGATAGACGATTTCGGCGGCGGTATGTTGGGTGATGGCATAGTGAAATTTGTTTTGAATGGTGGCGTAAAAATGGCTGGCGAGTTCGGAATCCCGTGTATAGTCGATGCTGCATTCGGCAAAAATGTCGGTGATTTGCTGCCAGATGCGCCGTTCACTGGCGCGGATAGAGCGGACGCGCTCGAGGAGTTCCCGGAAGTAATCTTTACCAAAAGCCGTCTTGCCCTGCTTTAAACGGTCGTCATCGAGGACAAATCCTTTTTTGATAAAGTCTTTGAGGATGCCGGTGGCCCAAATTCGAAACTGGGTGGCTTTTTTGGAATTGACGCGGTAGCCCACAGAAATGATCGCGTCGAGGTTATAAAACTCCGCGTTTCTTTTGACTTTTCGCGTGCCTTCGTTTTGAACAGTTTCCATTTTGGAAACAGTTGCGTCGCGGCAGAGCTCTCCTTCGTCGTAGATATTGGCCAGATGTTTGGAAATCGCCGGCACCTGAACCCCAAAAAGCTCCGCCATCGCTTTTTGAGTCAGCCAGACGGTTTCATCCCGGATGTAAGCGCTGATGCTGACTGCGCCATCTTCTGAGCGATAAAGCATCAGATTCATTTGCTTTTCAAAATTGCTCATCGGTCCTCTTCCATCATCCTTCGCGTCCCCCGAGTTTCCCTAGGATTTCGTCCAAAACGCGGTCGATTTCGGCGTTGAGGGAGGCGCGTTCTTCCTGGTAGCGCTGAATGAGGTCCATCGGCGCCAGAATTTCTTCTTCTTCGTGAGGGAAGCCGCATTGATCGAGGTTGTACCCCAAATCTCCGGAGAGCTCGGCGGCGGTGTAGCGTTTGGCTTTGGGGAAGCCGTCGAGCGAGATCTCTTCGCGGCGGTGCCACCATTCGATGACAGGGGCAAAATGCTCGGGCTTCATCGGCTTTGTTTTTGAGAAATGCTTATAGCCTTCGGGCATATCGAGGCGATAGAACCAGGTGTTTTGGGTGGGGCCGGTGCGGTCAAAGAACAAGATGTTGGTCGTGATCGAGGTATAGGGCGAAAAGACGCTGCCGGGCAGGCGGATGATCGTATGAAGGTTAAATTCAGAGAGGAGTTTTTTCTTGAGATTGATCTTGGCGTTGTCTGTCCCAAAGAGAAAGCCGTCAGGCAAAATGACAGCGGCGCGGCCGTTCGGTTTTAAGCGATACATGATGACGGCCATGAAGAGATCGGCGGTTTCAGAGCTTGCGAGATCAGAGGGGAAATGATTTTTGACGTCTGATTTTTCGCTGCCACCGTAGGGTGGATTCATCAAAATGACATCGAACTGATCGCGCTCGTTGTAATCGAGGACGTCAGAGAGCAGGCTGTTTTGATGGAAAATCTGCGGGTGATCGACGTCGTGCAGGAGCATGTTGGTGATGCAAAGCATGTATGGGAATTGCTTCTTTTCGAAGCCATAAATCGAGCAGCCAAAGGCTTCGCGGTCTTTTGCGGTTTTGAGCGAAGGTTCGAGGGCTTTTAGCCAGCTCGTCAAAAAGCCGCCGGTGCCGCAGGCAAAATCGGCCATCTTTTCGCCCACTTTGGGTTCGATCATCTTCGCCATAAAATCGGTGACTGCGCGCGGTGTATAGAATTCCCCCGATGATCCGGCGCTTTGGAGCTCCTTTAAGATCGTCTCATAGATTTCACCGAATGCATGGCTCTCCTCTGTGTCATTTAAGTCGAGTTCGTCAATGATATTCAGGAGTTGGCGCATGAGTACGCCATCTTTCATGTAGTTGTTGGCGTCTGCAAACACGCTTTTCACGATCGCTTTTTGAATGGGCGTCTCGCGATCGACGGGCAGATTTTTTAAGGTCGGAAACAGGTGGTTGTTGACGAACTCTAAGAGCGCTTCTCCGGTTTTGGCCTTGCCGTCGCTGTTCTGAGCCCAGTTTTTCCATTGGCATTCTTCGGGGATGATCGATTGATAAGAATTTTGATAAGAAAAGAGATCATCCCCGCTCAGATCAGCCATCATCCAGTTTTGCTCCTGGCTATCGTAGACCTTTAAAAAGAGCATCCAGGCGATCTGTTCGATGCGTTGCGCGTCTCCGTTGATGCCGGCGTCGTTGCGCATGACGTCGCGGACGCGCTTTACAAAAGAACCTAACTGACTCATTCAAACACCTCGTCGTAGAGAGCCGCTTCGAGCTCTGAAATCGCCTGTTTATATCCCGCAGGGCCGTTAAAATAGCCCGCAATTTTGGCGGGTTTACCATATTTTTGAAACTCTGGAAGCTGAAGCACCTTGCCCGAGCGCAATTCGCCTGCGCCGTGATCGGCATATTGATCGAGCAGGAGTTCCAGAATGCTGCGGGCTTCGCCTTTGTATTTGTTTAAAAAATCGCGCTTTTTCACATGATTTGCGCGCTCTTTGCGCGTGAGCGGCTTTTGGTCGTAGGCGATGTGACAAACAAAGTCGAAGTCATCCACATCTTCAAGCTGCTGGTCTCTTTTTAACTGATCCAGATCGATGCCCTGAAGCCTGAGCATTTCCTTGATGCGACCGGAGTTCGGCGATTTACGCCATTCGCGGATAAAGGCACTGAGAGAGGCATAATGCCCAAGCAGGCTCGCTTTGGTGTAATCGACGATGTCTTCCTGACGAAGGAGCTTGCCCTCTGTGTCATAAACCGAGACCACACGGTGGATCACGTAAACCCTGCAGCCGTCTGCGGTCACATAGGGCTTGTAGCGGGGCTCTTTTTCCTCTTCATCGCCGGCATCGTTTTCATCGGACTCCGTTTCAGACGCTTGCTTTTCTTTCACTTCAAACTGATCGTCGATTTCGATCGGTCCATCCCATTCAGGATCCACAAAAAGCCGCGTGACGCCTCGAAAATCCATCACGGTAAACGAAAGCTTGCCGTCAGCTTCCCGAATCCGCGTCCCGCGCCCGATGATCTGTTTAAACTCGGTCATCGAATTCAGGCATTCATCGAGGACGATCAGCCTGGTCATCTTGCAATCGGCCCCGGTCGAAAGGAGCTTTGAGGTTGTGACGATGACGGGATATTTCGCGGCGACCGAAATGAAATAGTCGAGTTTGCCCTTGCCATATTCGTCGCTGCCGGTGATGCGCACCACATAATCCTCGTGCTTGTGCATCATGTCTTCGTTGCATCGGGCGAGCGCATCTCGCATGCGGAGGGCTGCTTCCTCGGTGGGGCAAAAGACGATCGTCTTCGCCATGCGGTCGGTCTGCTTCAAAAAATCGGTGATCTTCTGCGCAACTTCGCGCGTGCGATCCTCGAGGACGATGTTGTAGTCGTAATCGCTGTTGTTATAGATGCGGTCTTCGATTTCGTGCCCGTTGGCGTCGAGTTGTCCCTTGGTGGGCCGCCATTCGTCGCCGACGTTGGTTTTAAAGCTGATCACCTTAAAGGGCGCCAAAAAGCCGTCATCGATGCCGTTGTTGAGGCTGTAGCTGTAGATGGGCTCCCCAAAATAGTTGATGTTTGAAGTGTATCTGGTCTCCTTGGGCGTCGCGGTCATGCCGATTTGAGTCGCACCCGAAAAATATTCGAGGATTTGGCGCCAGGTGCTGTCCTCTTTGGCCGATCCGCGATGGCATTCGTCGACGATGATGAGGTCAAAGAAGTCGGGTCTGAAATATTTCTTGTAATGCTCCTCGCCGGATTCGCCCATGAGCTGCTGATAGAGCGCAAAATAGACCTGGTACGAAGTGAGTTCGGAACGCTTATCCTTTTGAAAATTGATTTTGTGGATGACCTTTTCGAGCGGCGCAAAATCCTGCTGGATCGACTGATCGACCAGAATATTCCGATCGGCTAAGTATAGGATTTTCTGTTTGATTTCGCTTTTGAGCAGGCGATAGACGATTTGAAACGCCGTATAGGTTTTGCCGGTCCCCGTCGCCATCACCAAAAGCAAACGCTGCTGTCCCCGCGCGATCGCATCTACGGTGCGGTTGATCGCGATGCGCTGATAATAACGCGGGGGATATGTGCTTTGGCTGCTGTAGTAGGGCTGCGCGCGAAGCTTCTGCTGCAATTCCGTGGGATTCTCTGCAGAGTTGATGCGCCCCTGGAGCTCTTCGGGTGTTGGAAACTGATCGAGCGGAATCTCGCGCTCCTTGCCGGTCAAAAAGTCATGTTCCACAAAGCATTCGCCGTTCGAGCTGTAAGCAAAGTACAGATCGAGCATTTTCGCGTAAGCGATCGCCTGCTGCAGGCCCTCTGAGGGAGCATACCGGTTGGATTTGGCTTCAACCACCGCCACAGAATAGTTCGGACGCAAAAAGAGTAAGTAATCCGCGCGCTTAGGCGCCGATCGGCTCGCCAGGTTGCCCCGCAGATTCACCTTTCCGTCGGTCAGCCGCGCCTCCATTTGGATTTGAAGACGCGGATCCCACGATCGCTCGATTGCGGGCGTAATATAAAGCCGTTTGATGTCTTCTTCGCTGTGCAGGCTCAAATCACTCATCAAAAGCGCCTCTCCGGATGCCTGAATCGAGCATGCCCGATTCAAAGGGGGCAATCAAGAAGGGGTGTTTCCAATCCCCCAGCCGTCACCTCACTCCATCTCGAACCTCTTGCCAAAGCTCTCAGATCCGTTTACTGCATAGCTATGACGAGGATTTTGCTGATCGACGACGAGCCGGCCATCACTGAAAGTCTTGAATATGCGCTGTTGCGCGAGGGCTTTGAGGCGCAGTCTGTGGCCAATCTGGCGGAAGCGGATCTTGCGCTCTCGAACCATCATTTTGATTTGGCAATTCTGGACTTAGGGCTTCCCGACGGTTACGGTCTGGATTGGCTTGGGCGGCTGCGTCAGACGTCCAATGTGCCGGTGATCATCCTTTCGAGTCACGACGATGCGCGCGAGCATGTGGCGGGCCTTGAGATGGGGGCCGACGACTACGTGGACAAGCCTTTTTCGCTGCGCGAGATGGTGGCGAGGGTGCGCGCGGTGCTGCGCCGTGTGGGAGAGCCGCCGGTTTCAAATGAGTCTCAGCTTCGGATCGATCATGATGCGCGCCAGGCGTTTGCGGGATCGCAGTTGTTGCATCTGTCGCGCACGGAGTTCGATTTGCTGGCGACGTTGTGGTCTCATGCGGGCCATGTGCTCGATCGCGAATCGCTGTTGTCGCTGGTTTGGGGCCCCGACATCGCGGTGACCGAGCGGACCATCGACGTGCATGTGAAGTCGCTGCGCAAAAAACTGGCGGCGGCGGGCATGAAGGGCGACGTGATCGAGACCGTGCGCGGCGTGGGCTATCGATGCATGCGAGGCGCTGATTGACTGAAGATTTTGTGGTCGCATCGGGCGAGGCCGTCCTGCTTTTGGGCGGTCTGCTGGTCGTTTTCGTACTCTTATGGATCGCGAGCCGTCTCTGTTATGCGGTGCGCCACGGCTTTTCAATCCGTTTTCTGCTGTTTCTGGCGATCCTGGGCACGACCCTGCTGACCACCGGCCTGATGGGCATGTGGGCGGTCAATCGCGTGCAGGCTTTGGGGCTCGAACATCGGAATGCGTTCGTCGATCTGGTGCGCGGATTCGGTCCTAAGTCTGCGTTTTTGTTCTGTATTCTGCTGGTCTCCGCGTTGGCGGCCGCCTTGCTTCTGGGGCGCAGTCTGGCCCGTCCCATCGAGAGTCTCGCGCATTCTGCAGAGGAGATCGCTGCCGGAAAACGTCACGCCGTCCTGCCGCCTCCCGTCGGTCGCGAGGTTCGCCGCCTGACCCAGGCGTTTGAATCGATGCGCCGCTCCCTCGAGGATCGCCATCAAATCGAGCAGTTTGTTGCAGATTTATCTCACGAGCTCAAGAATCCGGTTTCGGCCATCCGCGCTTCGACCGAGGCCCTGATGGAGGGCGCCGCGAGCGAACCCCAGATGCGGGAACGCTTTTTGTCGCGGATCGACGAGGCTTCTGCGCGTCTGGAGCTGCTGTTGCAGGATTTGCTGGCGCTGGCGCGTCTGGAGGCGCGGGGGATAGAGCCTGACGGCGAGATGGTGCAGCTGGATGAACTGGCGCGCGATGCGATCAAAAACTGTTCCGCAACGATTGAATCAAAAAGGATTGATTTTAAAGAAGATTTTGAGCACGTGCGGATCCGTGGTGATGCGCGCTGGCTGCGGCGGGCCATCGACAATTTGCTCTCCAATGCCCTGCGTTACAGTCCCGAGGGGGGGAGGATCGATTGCCGCTTGTCTCTGGATCGCGAGGAGGCGGTTTTTCGGATTCAGGATCAGGGACCTGGCGTGCATCCGGCGTTAAAGCCAAAGATTTTTGAGCGCTTTGTGACCGATCGCGCCCATGCGGGGGGAACGGGGCTGGGGCTTGCGATCGTGCGTAGCGTAGCCGAGCATCACGGCGGATCGGCGAGGCTCATCGATCAGGAAAAGGGCGCCTGCTTTGAGATGCGTTTGCGCGCATAACCTGCTGATTTCAAAGAATTAAATGTCCGCGCAAGGGTTCGGGTAAATGCGAAAATCGCAGTCGCATTCGCCGCAGGTTTCAAGCTCGCAGTCCCGCTCGCTCAGACCGTACTGCATGCATCGCATCACCTGACAACAGTTGTAACTGTCCCATAGGTCTTGCTTTTCGCCTTGCGAAGCGTCGGCTGGGGCGGAGGCATCTCTCTCGGCAACGCCCGCATCTTCGGCTTCTTCGTGCAAAAAAACATCGCAAATATGGGCGTTTTCTTCGACAGCGGCCCTGATGGCATCGCAGACGGGCATGGTGAGATCGGGGGCATCGTCGCAGAGCAGTTCGCAGCTCAACGCGTCTACGCTTTGATTGCAGGCGGTTTCGGCGCAGTTTCGAAGGCCGGGGCAGAGTTTTTTGCAGCTGCCGCTTTCGGTCTGAGCGCTCTGGGCGGTTCTGGTTTGGTCAAACGCATCTAAAAACCGCGAGAGTTCGCCTCGCCTTCCGAGGGGGCTCAGATCCGCTTTTTCGCAAGCGCTGGTCCAGAAAAGAGGAAATAAAGCGAGCGCGTATTTTAAAGGCAGCATTTTTTCTCCAAACCGGTAACCGCTTAAAATGGCATAAACCCAAGGACCGCGCAATTTTATAACTGCCTATTTTTTAAGTTGATTTTGCGGGTTTGAACTTTTATGTGCAATGCTTTGCCGGGTCGTCATGGGGAGAAAAAATGCCTCTTTTTGAACCGAAATTGCCTCGAATGCTGATTTTGATGCGCCACGCGCTGGCCGATCGCTCGGTGGCCGATTTTGAGCGACCTCTGACGCCGGTGGGGCAGGTCGATGCCTGGTCGATTGGGGTTCAGCTCAAGGGCATGGATTGGGTGCCCACCGAGGTGGTGGTGACTTCGGCCATCCGCACGCAACAAACCTGGGCGGCCATGCGCGATCACCTGGCGCCCGACGTGGAGCCTTGCATCGAACCCGGTCTCTTTCGTTGCCGCGAGTCTGCGATCGAGGCGCGGATTCAGCAATGCAGGTCGAATACGCTGATGGTGATCGCGCACAATCCGGCGATTTCGCGTCTGACGGCTCGATATATGGACATCACGGCGCTCCGTTTGGGCACGGGCTGGACCGTCGTTTTTGAGCGCGACGGCAAGAAATGGAACTTTTTGCAGCTGCTGAAGCCCAAGAGCGACTGGGAACCTGCGGTCGATTAAGTGATTTAGATCAATGCATTTTTTGCACTTTATCTTCCGCCTGAATGGTTAAAAATTCACGGTATCGGGTTGCCAAACGGTTGGGAGAAACTGGGTTGGAATTATTGCCTGCACAAAGCGTGCCGTTCGATGGTCTGAGCCGCTTGCTCGACGAGATCGATCGCTTTGATTGTCTGAATCTGCCCTGGCGCGAAACTTTCGATAGCAAGCGCGCTTTTGTCATGATGCATCAGGGGTTACCGATCGCCTGCGCGTGGATTTGGGGCGAGCGCGGCCTCGATGTGCGCGTGCATCCCCAATATCGCAAGCAAGGCATTGCAACCCTTTTGTTGAGTCATCTCTCGCAGTTAGCGCCTCTGCCCGTTTGGGTTCAACATTGGAACGTGCATTTTGATCTCGCCAACCGCGCCGCTTTGGAAATGGCCGAGCGCATCAACGTGCGGTTCGAAAAGGTGCTGCGGCATCTCTGTTGGGAAGGCTCCGAAGAAGACGTGCCCCACGCGTTTCAGGTCGCCCGGTTGCAGTCCGTACAGCAAACCGTTCGCGTTCAAAACTTCCTTAAAAAGAACAAAATCTCCTTTGTTTTGAGTGGGTTGGAAGCCTCTCGCCTGGAGGCTCAGATCGCCGTTTTAGAGGGCAGCGAGGTGGGTTGCCTGGTGGCCGAGCGCCTGCCCGAGGCGTTTGAGCTGCGATGTCTCTTCATTCAGCCCGAGCATCGCTGTTTCGGCATCGGCCGCTCGCTCGTATGCCATCTGATGGAACGCGCAGCGCAGCAACATTGCGGGATCTGTCTGAGGCTGAGCGAAGATTATGAAAAGCTGGTCGATGAGGAGGAAGGGGATGAGGGGAATGAGGATGAGGATTTGCCGTTTGAGATGAACGATTGGTTTTCCCATTTGGGATTCTGGACTTACCGAACGACGATCCTCGGCGTCTATCGTTTACCTCTGCGACAAAAATTTACGCCTGACTCAAATAGTTTTCAAAAGCGGGCAATAAACGGCTGAGCTCGCATTGAAGGCAGTCGCAGGCGTCCTGAGCGGCATCGAGATCGTTTTCGATGGCGCTGGCCTCTACCAGTTCGGCGGTTTTGGCCGCAGCGGCCGCGCCGATGTACATCAGCCCACCCTTCAGCTTATGAGCGGCCGATCCCAGTTCGCGATGAGATTTTTGACTGAGGGCGGTTTGCAGATCGCTCATATGCTGCTCATACTGAGTCAGAAACGAATCAAAAACTTCGCGTAACAACCCGCGATCATTCATGAAATCATCTTCGATGATCGCAGGGTCGATGATCGGTAAAGCGGCTTCTTGCATCGTCACACTCCGTTTGAAGCTGAGGCTTTAATGCATGAACTTCCGGTTTTTGCAAGAGGGAGATTGCTTCCTGCAGGATCCGAGCGGCAATCCGGCCTTGCGACAATGACAATTGGGCCCGCCGCAATGCGGTTGAAGCGGCTTTCGCCTGAAGATGACCCCCAGTCCGAGCGCCGCCATAAAGCCTAAAAAAGCCAGAAACGCAAATAAAAACGCATACATTACGGCGCATCTCCAAAGACTTGAATCCAGGCTTGCGAAGGCAGCGCGCGCAGTCCCTCTTCGTTCCGCTCGATCAGATAGGCGGCCAGATGGAGCTGATTGGCCCGATCCAGGCCTTCTTGGGGGCCCAGAACGTTGAGGGCGGTGGCCCAGGCGTCGGCGGTCATGCAGTCTTTGGCCCAGACGCTGACCGAGGTGAGGCTGTGTTCAATGGGCTTGCCTGTTCGCGGATCGATCGTGTGAGAGACCCGTTTCCCGTTGATTTCCCTGTAGTTAAAGTAATCCCCCGAAGTGGCCAGAGCGCCGCCTGTTTGCTTTAAAACCAGATACGCCGCCGATTGGCTTTCGGGGTGGGCGATGCCGAGCTTCCAAAGCTGCCCTTCCGGATTTTGACCCGAGACCCGAATTTCTCCGCCGATCTCGACCAGATAATTAAAAATCCCTTTGGATTCGAGCAGTTCTGCGATTTTGTCCACGCCGTATCCCTTGGCGATGGCCGAAAGATTGCAGGCCGTTTCGGGGTTTTGTTTGACGATCGCGCGAGTTTGGGGATCGAGAGCGATTTGCCGGAACCCTACATTTCTTTTGATTTGACTCAAAATGAGATCGTCCGGCGGATCCTCTCGTTTTGCAGGTCCAAAGCCCCAGGCATCGATCAAAGGCGCGGTCGTAATGTCGAAGGCGCCGTCTGAAAGCGCGCTCACCTGCATCGCCTGTTCCATCACGCGAAAGAGCATCTCTGATGCCGAAAAACGCTGTGTTTTCGATGCGTTAAGGTTCGAAATTTCGGATTCCGGATCGAAGACCGAAAGCGTCTTTTGCAGCCGTTCGAGCTCGGCCCGAATGTCGGTTTCGATGGCGTTTTTGCTTTGATTCCGGGGCAGTTCAAATTGCGCATGCCAAAACGTCCCCATGGTCAGGCCCTGCAGCCGATGCCATCGGGAGGGCGCGCGCAAGGCCCAGAAGAGCAGCAGACCGAGGGTGGCCGCTGTCAGCAAAAGGACGTATTTCTTAAATAAATTCAATGCATTATCCGCCAAAATCGTCGTAAAGGATGTTTTCGGGCTCGACGCCTAAATCGCTTAACATCTTTTTGACGGCCGAAATCATCATCGGCGGACCGCAAAGGTAATATTCGATCGATTCAGGGGCGGGGTGATCCTTTAAATATTGCTCGAAAAGCACCTGGTGAATGAAGCCCCTGGGGTAGCGATCGCCGTCTTCCGGCAGAGGATCCGAGAGCGCCAATTGCCATGTAAAATTGGGATGTTCCGCCGCTAAACGATCAAAATCCTCCACAAAAAAGGCTTCGCGCAGGCTGCGGGCGCCGTACCAGAACGAAATCCTGCGCTGGCTGTTTAAGCGCAGCAGCTGGTCAAAAATATGCGATCTCATCGGTGCCATGCCCGCACCGCCGCCGATGAAGACCATCTCATTTTCTGTTTCGCGCGCAAAGAATTCCCCAAACGGCCCCAAAACCGTGACCTCGTCGCCGGGCTTCAGATTGAAAATGTACGACGACATCTGGCCGGGCGGCGCGTCCGGGCTTTTTGGGGGGGGCGTCGCGATGCGCACGTTGAGCATGATGATGCCTTCTTCGAGGGGGAAGTTGGCCATCGAATAGGCGCGGGTCACCTTCTCGCGCACATGCGATTCGTAGCGCCAGAGATTGTATTTATCCCAGTCCGAACGGTATTCCTGAGAAATGTCAAAATCTTTAAACGAAACATCGTGCGGCGGCGCTTCGAGCTGAACGTAACCTCCTGCGCGGAAATGGAGCTTCTCGCCCTCAGGCAGCCTGAGAACCAGTTTCTTGATAAAAGTCGCGACGTTATCGTTCGAGACGACGGTGCATTTCATGCGGCGGACCGACAGGATCGAGTCGTCGAGCGCGAGTTGCATGTCTTGCGAAATCCTGGTCTGGCAGGCCAGATGGTAGCCGTCGCGGATCTCTTTGCGGCTTAAATGGGCGCTTTCTGTGGGCAAAACGCTGCCGGCGCCTTTTAAGACGCGCAATTTGCAAACGCCGCAGGTGCCCTGACCGCCGCAGGCCGAGGGGACAAAGATGCCGTTTTGAGCCAGGGCGCTGAGCAGGCTGTCTCCGGTTTCGGCGGTGACGGACTGGTTTTCGGCCCCCCCTAAGGCGAGCTGCACAGGCTTGCTGGGCAAAAGTTTTTGACGCGCAAGCAATAAAACGATCACCAAAAGGGCGACCGTCAGAACAAAAACAGCGGTTCCAATGAGAATGGTCGGCATAACAATCTCACAGTTGAATGCCAGAGAAGGCCATAAAGGCGATCGCCATCAGTCCGGTTGTGATAAACGAAATCCCGAGTCCGCGAAGACCTTTGGGTACGTCCGAGTAATGCAGCTTTTCGCGAATGGCGGCGAATGCGGTGATGGCGAGCATCCATCCGAGACCCGAACTCAATCCAAAAACGGCGGATTCCGCGCAGTCGTAATCGCGCTCGGCCATGAACAGGCTCCCTCCGAGGATCGCGCAATTGACCGCAATTAAAGGCAAAAAGATGCCCAGACTCAGATGCAGGGCGGGCAGAAAGCGCTCTAAAAGCATTTCCACCAGCTGAACCGACGCGGCGATGGTCCCGATAAAGCAAAGGTAAACCAAAAAGCTGAGATCGATCGAAGCGCATTCGTCCGACAACCAGCCGAGCGCACCGGGCTTTAAAATCGCGTTTAAAATTAAATGGTTAAGTGGCAACGTGAGCGTCATCACCAGCGTGACCGCAAGGCCCAGACCGACGGCGGTCTTCACTTTTTGCGAAACGGCCAAAAACGAGCACATGCCCAAAAAGAAGGCGAGCGCCATGTTTTCGGTAAAAATGCTTTTAATGGCGAGGGTTACGAGATGGCTCATCGGCCGGGCTCCTGCTGTTCAGGCTTGAGGGTGCGCAAAATCCAAATCAGCGCGGCGAGCAAAAAGAATGCGCCTGGGGCGAGCTGCAAGAGCCCGTTGCCCGCATACCATCCGCCTTCGGTTTGTAAGCGTAACACTTCGAAATTAAAGAGCTTTCCTGAACCCAGGAGCTCTCTGAATGCGCCGATGACGATGAGCACCAGGCCGTATCCCGCGCCGTTGCCGAGCCCGTCTAGAAAGCTGGGCCAGGGGGGATTTTTGAGCGCGTAGGCCTCGGCCCGTCCCATCACGATGCAGTTGGTGATGATGAGCCCCACGTAAACCGATAACTGCTTGGAAATATTAAAGAAATAGGCCTTTAAAAACTGATCGGCGACGATGACCAGCGAGGCGATCACGGTCAGCTCGATGATGATGCGGATGCTTTGGGGGATGCGATGCCGAAGCAGGCTGACGGTCAGGTTCGACATGGCGGTGACGGCGGCGACGGCGATGCCCATGACGACGGCGGTTTCGAGCTTGGTGGTGACCGCGAGCGCCGAGCAAATGCCCAAAATCTGCTTGGAAATCGGGTTGTTATCAACCAGCGGGTCGGTAAAGGGGTTCAGATTCATGGGGCGCCTCTTTGATGCTTTTTAAGATAGCGGCCGTAGCCTTCGTCGGAGAGCCAAAACCGGAGCAGATTTGTGACGCCGCGGCCGGTCAGGGTGGCGCCCGAAAGGCCGTCCACGCGATGCGGATCGCTTTCGGCGGGACCTGCAATGCCCTTGATGATGGCGATGTCGACGTTCCCTAAATTGTTAAAAACTTTGCGGTTTTCCCATTTTTTGGTCCATCTCGGATTGGAGATTTCGCCGCCGAGTCCAGGCGTCTCGCCGTGTTTGTAAAAGCTCAGCCCGCGCACGGTGCGCCCGTCGGCGTTGAGGGCCAAAAAGCCGTAAAGGCGCGACCAGAGGCCCTGGCCCTCGATGGGCAGGATGTGAAGCTCGATCTGGTCGCCTGCGCGCTTTTGAAAGATCGGCATGCAAACGGGGATTTTGCTGATACCTGCTGGATTTGCGGGCGCATCCCTTGTGGCCTCGCTGGGCGCGGAACAGGGCTCGCCCGTAGCTAGATCGATGTGCACGGGCGTGAGTTCGCCGTAGGCCTGGGCGATTTCTGCGGGCGTGGCGTCTTGAGCGATCAGGTTTGCGGCGGCCAAAACATTGCGCTGGCGTTCGAGTTCAGCGTTTTCCTGCTGGCGGTCGCGCAAAAGCACGACGGATCCCGCGACGCAAAGGGCGCAAACGGCGCTGACGGCGATGGCAAAGAGCAGGGTGGTGCTGTTTTTAATGCGCATCTCGGGCGGTCCTCCGGCGAATATGCGCGGCGATCACCATGTGATCGATCAGCGGTGCGAGCATATTCATGAATAAAATCGCGAGCATAACCCCTTCCGGATAGGCGGGGTTGAAGACGCGCAGCGTGACGATGAGGGCGCCCAGTAAGAGCCCGTAAATCCATTTGCCCCTGAGGCTCATGGCCGAGGTGACGGGATCGGTGGCCATAAAGAAGCAGCCAAAAGCCCATCCGCCGAGCACCATGTGCCAATAAAAAGGCAATGAAAACATGGGGTTGCTGCTGTCTGGGCAAAGGTTGAGCAGGGTGGCCGTAAGGGTTGTGCCGATCGCGATGCCGAGCACGATGCGCCAGGAGATGATTTGGGTCAAAAGCAGGAACAGGCCGCCCAAAAGGCATAAAAATGCGGAGGTTTCGCCGATGGCGCCGCCCATCTGTCCAAAAAAGGCGTTCCACCAGTCGCTGCCAAAGGTGAAGCTCTGGGCGTTTTCGTGGGCGTTGTGAAGCAGGGTCGCGCCCGAAAGTCCGTCCGGAAACTGAGCCGCCGTCCAAATGGATTCACCTGTAATATTCGATGGATAGGCAAAAAAGAGGAACGCTCGGCCGACCAGTGCGGGGTTCATAAAGTTGGTGCCCGTGCCCCCAAAAACTTCTTTGCCGACCACCACGCCGAACGCGATGCCGAGCGCCACCTGCCAAAGGGGGATGGTGACGGGCAAAATGAGCGGAAAGAGCGTTCCGGTGACCAAAAAGCCTTCGTTGATGGTTTGGCGCCGCACGAGGGCGAAGAGGGTTTCGAGGCCGCCGCCCACCACAAAGGTGACCAGATAGATGGGGAAAAACCAGCAGAGTCCGTGAAAAAAGTCGTTTAAAACCGATGGGTTAAAAGAACCACCGAGAGCGCTGAAAAGATGGGTTTGCCAGGCGTCGAGGGGCGATGCGCCTTTTGAAATGGCCAGGTGAATTTGATGTCCGGTGTTGTAAATACCGAAGATCATTGAAGGAAAGACGGCAATCACGACCAGGCTCATGATGCGCTTTAAGTCGAGCCCGTCGCGCACATGGGTGCGGCCCTGGGTCACGTCGCCGGTGGTAAAGCAAAAGCTGTCGAAGGCGTCGTAAATGGGCGCAAAGACGTGCCATTTTTGGCCTGGGGCAAATTTCGGCTTTAATTTGTCGAGGCCTTTTTTTAGGTAATTCATTGATTTTCTTTCCAAATCTGGTCGAGTACGCGGCGAAGGACCGGACCAAAATCTTCTTTTTCGGGGCTGACGAACGTGCAGAGCGACAGGTCTTCTTCCTCAAGTTCCAGAGCCCCGAGCGCGATCGCTTGCTCGAGATCTTCGGTGAGCAGGGCGCGCAGCAAAAACGTAGGCTCCAGGCGCAGGGGCATGACGCGCTCGTAGAGCTCGATGGGCACCATGGGTCGCTTCTCGCCGTGCGATGAGCTGGTGATCCGGCAATGAGCGGGCGAAAATAACCGCGACGTAAATGCCCGGATGACAGAGAAAATCCGGCTTCCCGGAGCGATCCATCCGAGCAGCCGGCGCTCGCGATCTTCTTCCAAAACCGAAATCTGATGCGAATAGCGGCTCAAAAAGGGCACGGCATCCTGATCGATGGCGCGTCCGTAAAAGACCGATCCATCGATGATGCGCATGGATTCGGGTTGAAAATCAGCCAGTTCGCCTTCCAGAAGCTCGTTGATGGAGGCTCCGGCCGGGCATTTGAGCAAGCGCGGCTGAAGGACGCCCGCCCCCCCCAGAGAGATCACCCGATCGCAATGTAACTGCCCGGTTTGAAACAGTTTTCCGAGCGCCGCAATGTCCTGATAGCCGATATGCCAGATCGGATTCTGAAGCGAAGCGGGCCTTAAAAAATGGATGTGGGTGCCGACCAGCCCTGCAGGATGTTTGCCTTTGAATTCAATCACCTGGAGGCGTTCATCTTCAATCTGCGGAATCTTTGCCTGAGGCGCTTTGCACAAAAAGACGGGGCAATCGACGAGCTTTAAACAGACGCGCAGCCCCAGCAAAAACGCTTCCTCCTGGCCTGCGAGCACCGTCTGGGGATCGGGCGCGAGCGGGCGCGTGTCGATGGCGGTCACAAAAAGCGCTTTGGGCGCGCGCTCAGGATTCGGAATGGCTCCAAAAGGCCGCTCTCTGAAAGCCGTAAAAAGGCCGGATTCCAGAATGAATTCGATGAGTTGTGCCTGCGTGTACTGCGAGAGATCGGGGCCCTTCCAAAGCGAAAACGGAGTCGCAGATGCGTCGGGATCGAGCGCGATTTCGATGCTTTGAAGCGCGCGACGCTCGCCCCGGCGGATGCGGGTGATCTCTCCGCTGCCCGGAGCTGTGATGCGCAGCCCGGGATTTGAGCGATCGGTGGCTAAGCATTGGCCACAAAGGACTTTTTCGCCCTCAGAACAATGGAGATCGGGCTTGAAGTATTTAAAGTCGTCAAAAACGACCGCCACATGTTTGACCGTTTGGGAGACGATTTCTTGACGTGGCTCGCCCTGCATGGGCAGGCAAATGCCGCGTTTGATGGTGTAACTGGTCATAAATAAAGGGATTTATGGATGTTGAAGTTCTGCTGCAAGTTTTGCTCCGCGGATCAGGGCCGAGGCTGCATGTTGTGTAAAATCGATGCGCACTTCCTGCTCTACGAGCGATCGCCGAATGCCTCCCCGGGCTTCTTCCGGATTGGGCATTAACCACGCGTTTTCTTTACGAATCTGGTCTCTTGCGAGGGCATTCAGGGCTGCGCTCACCTGCGCGTAAAGCGCATCCGTGGGCTGGTTTTGATGGGCGGCCAGCGCTGTGGTCGAAATGATCGCTTCCGTAAAGCCGGCGGCTGCGGGCGCCTGGGGCACCATGATCGCGCCAAAGCCGTAATGACCCTCAAAATCCGCATTCTGCCATTCGCCTTTCTCGTACTGCAGGCGACCGATGAAATCTGCATAACCCTGGCAAAACTCGAGATATTTCGGCGATTGCAATGCGGGCCAGGCTTCTTCTGCGGCGATGCAGGTCCAGTGATCCGCACCGTAAATCACCTTGCCTAAGAAAAATTCGCTGTATTTTTGCGTGGTTAGGAAATCAAGGGCGCGCTCTGCGGCTTTGAGATAGCGATCCTCTTTGAGGATTTTGGAAGCCATCACGAGGGCGAGGGCGGCTTCTTCGGAATAAAACATGAGCCGCTTTTGGCGATCGGGCGTATTGGTTGCAAGATGGTAGAAATGATAGAAATCGCCGTTTTCCTTTTGCATGTCGAGCAAAAACTGCGCGAGGCGATGCAGGGTGCCTTCGTATTGCGGATCGCCTGTCTGGCGCTGGTATTCGAGCATGCCCACCATGGTGAGCGCGGTGCCGCCGAGCTCTGCGCGCTCATTGCGCATGACGCAACTCCTTTGAGGGGAACCACAATTTTCGGGAATGACGTGGGCGAGCCAGTCGATGGCTTTTTTGGCACCCTGTTTGAAGCGGTCGGATTGGGTTTGCCCGTAAATCAGCGCGAGGGCGTAAATGGTGCCGGAATGGCGCGGTAAGCTGTAAAAGTCGAGATCGGGGGTGGAGTGGGTATTGGTGAGCGGAAAATATTGATAAAAAAAACGGCCGTCGGGCATCAGCTGGCGCAAAATGAAGTCGCCTCCCTCGATGGCGGCTTGCTTCCAGGCTTCCGGTCCCTCGTTTTCAAGAGGCGTGTTGCCGCGAACGGCGTCGATGGCGCGGCCTTCAAATTCGATGAACCCTTCGCTGCGAATGCGCTCCAATGATTCGCGCTGCGTGCCAATTCGTTGAAATACCGACGAAAAATCGAGTCCGAGCCGCAATTCTCTGATGCTCGGAATGAGCGGGGCGGCTCCAAATCGGTTCATTTTGATGAGGTCATCGGGCAGCAGGTAGGGGGAGTCGGGCGTTTTGGGGTGCAGGCCGTCGATGCCGGGATTGACCGAGAGCGGCAATAAGGGCGCGATGCCTTCGAAGATGGGGCCGTGGGCCGAAATGCGGTCGATTTTGATGCGGGCGTCGGGGTGATTCCGAAGGAGGCTGGCGTCGATTTTTCGAACGGCATCGGTGAGCGCGCTTTCAAAATGAGGGCCGTTTCCTTCGGTGCGGGAGACCAGATTTCCTTTGTCCCAAAAGGAGATAAAGAGCGGCCCCTGCTCCATGCCGATATGGCTGAGCTCGCCTGTCTGTGGAAGCTCGGTTTGGTTTACGGCCGCGCGCACGTAGCGGATGGCGAGATCCTTCTGGTGAGCGTCGAGGGCCTGAGGGCTGCTTAAGCCGTAAACCTGCGAGATGCCAAACCCAAAGAGAAAGGGCAGGCTGCAGAGTCCAAAGAGGGTGCAGACTAAGGTTTTGGTGGTTTTGCAGCGGCCTTTGATGCGGATGAGGCTGCGCAGCGCCAGGGCTGGAAACAATCCGAAGATCTCGATCGCGACGGAAGCGAAAAGGAGGGCGCCGATCGAGGCACCTTTTCCAAAATCACCAAAGATTCCGCGCAGATAAGCCCATGATGAGACGAGCGCCGTTGTGAGCAGGAGGGCGATGAGAAAGCCCAGAAAACTACAAAAAACGGCCAGATTCCAGCCCCAGTTTCGACCTCGCCAGAGTCCGGGGCTTGCTGTGAGATGGAGCGCGGCAAAGGCGATGAGGCCTGCGTTGAGGGCGGGCGTTTTCCAGGGCAAAAACGCGGCGACGAGGGCCGCCAGCAACAGACCGTAGATCGCGTAGACGATGGACCAAAAATGCATGCAGGGCAAGGCGTTGGCAGCTGTGGAATGGTCGTTCAAAACGAGGTCCCCCTACAAATTTGCTGGCGGTATGGCCCGCTTGTTGCGCCTAAAACAAGAGTCTTTTGGTGTAAAAAGGATGAAGTTGCTCAGCTGCTGCCCGGAAAATCTTTTGTAAAATCAATGAAATTGAAGAGTTGGACGAATCGAGGATTTTGTCATTGGAGGGCCTTTACTTTGATTTTTTGAGTGATAATCTAAAACGAGCATGTTCTTTGCCCATGAGCGGCGGGTGAGCAAAGAAAGAAGTTGTTGAGGCAGAGCCGTTTTTTGAAGGAAGCGAGGTTGTGTATGATTCCACCTAAAACGGATCCACGTTGGCGGGCGATGGTCGAAGGACGTTTGGTGTTCGAACCTTCGTTTTTGGCGCTGAAGTTTTTGTTGCAACGCATTCATATTCGTCTGCATTCCAATGCCCAGGAAGTTCAAATCGACGAAATGGTGAATGATTTATATTCGTTCTTCGAAAAATACGAGCGCTTTTTAAGCGATGACATCAAGCGTGCATTCTTTTAGTCACTGAATAAGGATGATAAGGAGAGATCATGTCCATCATTTTAACTCTGGCTGAAACAGAAGCGCTTGTTCGCGCGGGTAAAAAACTGTTCATCGCGGGTGAAGCTGATCTGTTGCGCCGTTTGCCCAAAGGACAGTGGATTGGTGGGACGGCTTCGCATTTTGTGGGCCAGGATGGTGGCGTATGCGGCGCTGGCAAGCTTTGCGTGCAGGAAATCTGGAAGCAGGATTACAACATTTCGATCCGCGTCTATGGTGTGGATGACTTGCCAAAGATTCCCAACGATGCGTTTGGGAACGGCTATTCGATTATTTTCCTGCCCTTCCACAGCCCGGTTCATTTGAAGTATGCGACGGATGTGCCTGAATATGAAAACATTTTCTTGCATCCCATCGTCGGCTTTGTGGCGAGCGTCGATCCTTTTGGTCCCAAAGATGTGATTCCGATGGTGATCAATGGCATGACCGGCGAGATGACTTCTGAATGCGCCATGGTGATGCATGTGGAGTTACCTCCGACCGAAATTGCCAAAGTGGGCATCATCAATGTGTATGAAATCGATCCCAACGGGCCCACGATTGTGTTTGAAAAAACCGGAGTTACAGCCAATGAAGCGATCATTAACGGCGTCAGGCAGCCCCTCGCGCCTTTCCTGAAAGCTGAGGCTCCCGGTGAGATTCTGATTGCGGATTACATGGGTACCAATATCAATGTGGATATTCAGCATGTACCCGACGATGAAAGCGAAGTTTCCTTTTACGGGCCTGTATTCAGGGGCATTCATTACCGCTTTATCCGCCACGATGTGGATTACAGCCAAAAGATTCGCAATCAGGCTCAGCAGTGGAATGGCAAGAACGTCGTCTATGCCTTTAACTGCATCTCTAACTATTTGAACTTCAAGCTTGAAGGCGAAAAACTGGGACCCTTTACCGGACCCTGCACCTTTGGAGAAGTGGCTTACCAGATTCTCAATGGTACCCTGGCTTACATGCTGATTGAGCCGGTGACCCATCATGAGTGATGTTGGCGCCTTTCCTGCCTCTTTTGCCTGGTTGCGCACTTGCCTTTTTGTTCATTCCTTAAATCATTGATTGGAGATTTACCTTGTCGAACGAAGGATTACAGGATCTGTTTATTGGTATTGCGGGTTTAATCGGGGCGGGCAAGACGACCCTGGCGACCGCTCTGGGGAAGCATATTGGCCTGCCCGTGTATTATGAACCTGTGGCCGATAACGAATATCTGGCCGATTTTTACAGAGATACGGCGCGTTATGCCTTTCAGACGCAAATCTATCTGTTAAACAGAAGATTCCAGCAGCATCAGGAGATCATCTGGCGCGGCGGCGGCGGTGTGCAGGATCGCACCATTTATGAAGATTCTGTATTTGCAAAGACTCTGGTCAATCAGGGATTGATGGACGAACGCGATTACAGGACCTATCTGCAGCTCTTTCGGCATATGAGCAACTTCATGTGTCGGCCCAATGTGATCATCTTTCTCGATCTTTCGCCGGAGTCGTCGCTGGCGCGCATTAAAGAGCGCAGCCGCGATGTGGAGACCGGGATCTCGATCGATTATTTGCGCGCATTACACAAAGAATATCAGGTATTTATCAAGGATATTTCGCGCAGCGTACCCGTGATTCGCGTGCTTTGGGAGGAGTATCGCGATGTGGAAGATATGGCTCGAATGATAGAACGTGAGTATTTGCAAGGATCCTTTTTAAGGGATGCCGCCTGGAGTCCAACTCTGTGACAACATAGGATTTTCCCGCCTCACTTCTTCTTGCTCTCGGTTTCCTTCTTTCATATGCTCCTTTTGGGTTGTAGGCGACATGGGTCGCTTACTGGTGGCGTAATTTTGTCTGTTACCGCCTAAAGCGCGAAATGTCCTTTGTTTTTTCAATAGTTACCCGAAGGAATTCGCAATGAAAACTTGGATGCTGATTTTACTGACGGGTTTTGGGTGTTCCGCTTGCGGTGATGAGTACGAGAACGCAAAAAATTATTGTCAAACAGAGGAATGTAATCAATTAGGTACATGTGTTCAAGGGGCCAAAGGCCCCGTGTGCCTTTGTTATGACTGGGCATTGCGTCAGGGCAACCAATGTATTGAAAAACCGACGCCTTGCGACTCTCTGAAATGTGGTGGTCACGGGAGTTGCTGGCAGCAGGATCAGGAAGCGCGGTGTTTTTGCGATGAGGGCTACGAACTCAAAAATAATACATGCGTTCCGATGGCGGATCCTTGCCAGGGAGTTACATGCGGCGGTCACGGCAGATGTGTCAATGCTTCCGGAAACGCGGTCTGTCTGTGCGATGATGGCTACGTTCAATCCAAGTCGAGCTGCGTACCAGGCGAAAATCCTTGTGAAAACGTAGATTGCAATCAACAGGGGTTCTGTGCCTTAACGGCCAGGAATCAAGCGGCTTGTATTTGTAATTCAGGTTATGTTGCGGTCGGGGCCAGTTGTCAGGAGATCACCGATGCCTGCTCGGGGCATGATTGCGGAGTTGGCGTTTGCGTGGTCAATGACTCCAACGAACCCCAATGTATTTGTCCTGAAGGTTACCGGGAAATCGATCATAAATGTGTGGCTGTGCGCGCCACTTGCGACGGCGTCACTTGCTCGGGAAAAGGTGTTTGCCGGGTGGCTTACGGCGAAGACTCTCAATTGAGCCCTTTCTGTATTTGCGAGCAAGGTTATGATTCCGTTGTCTCTGGAGGACAACCTGATTGTCGGGAGGATCTTGCGCGTTCGGCTTGCAAGAATTGGAATTGTTCCCATCAGGGCGTTTGCGTGGTCGATCAGCAGGGAGACTCCGGGATTTCTGATGGTGCGCGGTGCGTTTGTAATGAGGGCTTTCACGCTGAGGGACGGGAATGTATTGCAGATCTTGATGTTTGTTTGGATAAATGTACGGAAAACGGACGATGCATCAAAGTAGAAATCCCTTCTGATTCGAGGAAAAAATACGCGCCAAAATGCATCTGTGATGAAGGTTATGCTGCGCTGGGACTGAATTGCGTCGAAAAACCTTCATCCCCGTTGCCCGAGTTTATGCCTGCAGATTTATCGCTCGTCGCTCGGCATCCCAGTACATATCAGCCTTACATTAAGGGACGACTGCTGGCTTACGCGCATATCGACCCTGTAACAGGCGATATCCCTTCTGTTTTTCATCACTTAGAACAAATTTCGACCATTCTTTGGGAGCATCATGCAAAGATTCAGGCCTATGATGCCCAAAGTCGGCGCTATATTTTACAATTCGATGAAATGCTTTCAAAAGAAGAGATGTTGCAACAGCGCGATGAAATTGCGTTATTGACGGATGGCGACTTCCCCCTCTTTGATGTGGTGATCGAGGATTTTATAGATACGCCATCGGGTTTGCCGAATGATCCGTGGGAGTTTGGACATTGCACCGATAGCTGCTGGTCGGATAATGCGGGTGGTAACTGGTTCTTGGAAGCTTTAAATGCACCTGCTGCGTGGGACTGGACAAGGGGGGGGCATGCTGCAGTGGGTATCATCGATTTTGGGATTCAGCGCCATGTGGATTTGGATGAGCGCTTAAAGCGCGTCAATCTATTGGATGTGACGCCTTCACAGGAAGAGATCGATCACGGGACGGCTGTGGCTGGTGTGATTGGTGCTACGGGAGATAATGGCAAAGGATTGACGGGATTGCTTTGGAGTCCATCAATCTATTTTTGCCAGACAGATGGGACGTTTTCACGATTCATGAATTGCATGCACTGGCTTCAGGACCAGGAAGTGCTGGTGATCAATTATTCTGCCAATCACAATTGGAGTCATCTTTCCGATGAGATGAAGCCCTGGAATTTGGCGGCATCACAAAGTTCGAATGACAATGAAATTGCGGCGTGGACACGGGAGTTCGCGTCTTTAGACTCTCGTTTGAGCTTGGTGCAGAGTGCAGGGAATGAAGCTTTAAGCCGGGCTCGGTTGAAATATGCAGCACCTGCAGCGGGGATTGATGAAAATGGAATGGGGTTGAAGTCGCGGATTTGGATTGTGGGATCTGCAAAAAGCAGCAACGATGCAAAAGCAGATTACAGCAATGCCGCCGATTTTTATGTGGTCGGCGGAGATGGCGACTGCTCTGATGCGACTGCTTCCAATAACAATGCAACTTGCCGAAATATAACGGTTTTACAGGGAGAAAACCGAATCATCGGCGGCCGGTATGGAAGCTCTTACGCCGCAGCTTTAATGACCGCTACTTTGGGGATGTTGCGATCGGTAGGTGCTCAGAAAGAAATTGGGGAATACATGACTTCTGTGTTTTCAACAGAGAATCTTTCAGACCCCTTTTATTTAAACGTGGCGCAGGCACTTCTTAAAGTTGTGAATAGCTGTGCCGGTTATGCCTATGCTTGTGGCGGTACCCATAAATGCGATGAAAACATGAGGCCATACGGTGATGGCCTCATGCATTTTAATGTGATCGATGGCGAATGTGGCTGTACGCCCAATTGTGTGGGGAAACTCTGTGGAAGCGAGGATGGTTGCGGGGGGATTTGTGCGGGGGCAGATTATCGACATTGTTCTGGAGATCTGCTGAGTTATTGTGATGCGGACAGCCGATCGATGAAGACGTTGTCTTGTTCGACCGGGATATTGCCTGCCAATACATATCGTTGCGGTTGGAATGAAGAGCTCAGCCGTTATGATTGCCTGCAGGAGCTTGGGCCTGGGTGCGCTGTACAGCAATGCGGTATCGATCTCGCAACAGGAAAAGATTGTGGTTCCTGCGGTGAAAAGATTTGTTTGAACGGACAATGCGTCGATTCTCTGGTCAATGAGATGAGAGTGATTCCGGCTGCTGGAGAGACGTTTATCATGGGCACTTCGGAAGAAGATCTTGAGAGGTTGTCGTCTCGATCTGAGAAAGCCAATGCTCAGAGGGAAGAGATCGCTCATTCTGTGCATTTCACGCATTCTTACAGGATACTCAAACATGAGGTGACTCAAAAAGAATGGAAAGATGTGATGGGTCATTTACCTGTTACTTTGACAGGCGATGGCTCAACCCGACCTGTGTCCCTCGTGAATTGGTATGAGGCGCTTGCCTGGTGTAATGCCCGATCGGAACTGGAAGGTCTTGAGCCTTGCTATGAGATGACCAATTGCGTTTTGACGCCGGGCACCCATGCGCGCTATCGCTGTGAATCTGTGGAGTTTAAGGGGGTGGATTGCAAAGGTTATCGCTTGCCGACAGAGGCTGAATGGGAGTTTGCGGCGCGCATGGACAATCGCCCCGAAGTCCTTTACGGTAATCCTGAAGATGTGAAGAGGATTGCGTGGTGCGAATCAACCGGTGTTCATGACATTGAACAGAAGGATCCCATCGGACCTGGTGAAAGTTTATATGACATGTTGGGCAATGTGGCGGAATGGACCTGGGATCGCTATGACGAGCATTATGGATTGACTCAATCAGGGGCAGATTTGTTGAACTCCGAGGTAACAGATCCTCTCGGATTGGTTTCTTCTGCAGGATATGGGACCGGTGAAGCGATTAAACATGTGATTAAAGGAGGAGCGTATCATCAAAACGCAGAAGTGATGCGCGCTTCTTATCGCGGGACTTCTCTGGTGGGCAGTTATCACGGTACGACTGCTTCCGGATCGAATGAAGCGAGAGGAGATGTGGGATTTCGACCGGTTCGCACGATGACTGAAGACGAAATGATCGAAGATGCGCATTGAGAGAGGTTGAGCCGGTGACAGACGAAGAGCGCCTCAAAGAAGGTTTACAGGAAGCTTTGGGATTTCATCGCGCAGGTTTGTTTGCTGAGGCGCGCCGTCATTATCTTGCGCTTTTGGAACGCTTTCCCAAGCATCCGGATGTGATTGAACTCTTTGGTGTATTAAATCATCAGGAGGGGCATCTGGATGCGGCATTGGCGTATTTACAAAAAGCAATCCATTATGCTCCTGAAATTTCTTTTTATTACAATAACTTAGGAGAAACCTTGCGACAGCTGGGCCGGCTTGAGGAAGCGCAGACGGCGTATCAAAAGGCCCTTTCGCTCGAGCCGTCATCGGTTGAAGCGGGCAACAATTTGGCGCTCACCCTTCAGGCGCAGGGTGATTTGGACGGCGCGATCGCTCGTTTTCAGCAGACGATTCAGCTTGCGCCTCAGGCGCAGCTTTTTGACAATTTAGGCCACGCTTTTCGCGCATTGGGGCGCAGAGAAGAGGCGATTGCGGCGTATCGCCGGGCGCTGGAGCTGGAGCCCGAAAGGGGGGAGAGCTGGCTTGCGCTTTGTTCGGCGCGTCGCTTTGAGGATGTCAGGGATCCGGAGCTTCTGCATGTGCAAGCGCTGTATGAAAATACCCAAAACAGATTGCAAAAAGCGTACTTAGGCTTTGCCCTTGTGCAGGCTTTGGAACAATGTAAAGCGCATGAGCGGGCGTTCGATGTGGCTTTGGTGGCCAACGCGCTTTGGAAATCGTTTCATCCTTTTGATGCGGAAGCGCACGCACAGGCGGTCGATCGCCTGATAGAGCGTGCAACCCCCGATTTGCTGTGTCATGCGCGTTTGGATCGCTGTGATTTACCGGTGCTGATCGTCGGTTCGCCGCGTTCCGGAACGACTGCAGTTGAACAGATTTTGTCCTGTCACCCCATGGTTTATGGTGCAGGAGAGCTGCCGGAACTTGACCGCCTGGCGCATCAATTGCCGCTTGAGGCGGATGCTGCTGAATTGGCGGGTGGGGCGTCGGCTTATTTGAAAGCGCTGACGCGCGGGGCTGCAAAGGATGTGACGCGCATCACCGATAAAATGCCCGCCAACCTGTTTCATTTGGGGCTCATCTGTCGCATGTTCCCGGAGGCGCGCGTGATTCGCGTAAAGCGGAACTTGCTCGATACCGGTGCTTCGTTGTTTATGAATCACTTTGCGCGAGGGAACGAATTCGCATCGGATTTGAGCGATATTGGCTCATGGCTGCTGGATTTGGAGCGCATGTGGGCTCATTGGAAGGAAGTTTTGCCGTTGCGCATTTTTGAACTCGATTACGAGACGCTGGTGCAAGACTTTGAGCCGACGGTTCGAAAACTGCTTGAATTTTTACAATTGCCTTGGTGTGAAGATTGCTTAAAATTCGATCAAAATCCGCGAGCGGTGCAAACGGCGAGCGCGTTTCAGGTTCGGACGCCGCTCTACAACCGCTCGATTGGGCGATGGCGTTTTTATGGTGAACGCTTAAAGCCCCTGGCTGATGCATTAAATCTTGAGTGGGAGTAACCTCTTGAAATTATTTACTTTGTTGGCTGCTTTGCTGATGCTGTCCTCGCATGTGTGGGCTTATCCGATGGGGGAGGCGGCGCGCTTTTTGGCAGGGATGGAGCTTAAGGAGGATTCGGCGGTGGCGTTGTCGAAGTCGCCGCTTTATGCGAGGCATAAGGAGCTGCTCGATCGCAGCTTTGCGCAATACATGACGAAGAATTTCGTGCCCGCGCGCGACTTTGCTTCGAAAGAGCTGAGCGATTTGGGGCACGAAGTCGTCTTTTATCCTTTTGGCGGCCCAGACATTTTAAATGCGTGCATCTTTTTGCCATCGGCCAAGACCTATATCCTGCTGGGGCTTGAAGACATCGGCGGATTGCCCGATTTGGCGGCGGATAGCCCGGACTATGCCTTAAAAGGCCTGGAAGCCGTTCGCGGATCGCTGGTGCAGATTTTTGGGATGAACTTTTTCAGAGTTTTGTCCATGCGGCAGGAAGTGGGCAGCCATCCTTACGCGGGGGTTGCGGGCCTGATCATGATGTTCCTGAGCCGAACCGGTTATGAGGTCTTGTCGGCGCGCCGCATCGAGCTCAGTTCCAGCGGTGAGGTGATCGAGCCCACCAGCGAAAACCCTCGGGGGCTTGAGATTCAGTTCCGCATGCGCGGCGATTCACTCGTTAAAAATCTCTATTATTTCCGCGGGGATGTGTCGGATTCGGCTTTGGCAAAACGCGTGGGGCTGATCGCCTTTATCCGGAAGCAGACGGGCATGACGACGTTCTTAAAAGCCGCCTCTTATTTGATGTATGAACCTTATTTTGATGACATGCGCGCGCTGATTTTGAACGGAAGCGATGCGGTGATCGAAGACTTGTCGGGCATTCCCTATCACTATTTTGCGAGAAATGAGCGCTGGCAGGTTGCGCTTTATGGCCGCTACGACAAACCGATCGACGGTTTTAAGGATCGCTGCCAGCCCGATTTTGCGCGCGACGTGAGCCTTTTTGATCGGCCACCGCTCGATTTCTCGTTTGGGTACGAATACCGGACGGGTCAATCGCATATGCTGGTGGCGCGCAAGCGTGCAGGGGCTTATGTGCCGCCGCCGGAGCTGGACGGTGTGGCCGATCACGGTGAGAAGACGCGTTGCAAGGGAAAGCGGGTGCAGATCGAGTTGCTTCCGTGAGCGAATGATGGGAGGAGCGGGCGGCAGATAAAAAAAGAGCGCTCGATGGAGCGCTCTCAAACATTCGCAAATGCGGTGAAGTGCCGGAGGTGGGAATCGAACCCACACATCCTTTCGGATACTGGATTTTGAGTCCAGCGCGTCTACCTATTTCACCACTCCGGCGAAGGTGCGGCGTTTATAGGCCTGCATCGTTTGGGAGTCAACCTTTTTTATGAGGCAGATGGCCTTTTTTTCGGGGATCTCCTCCGCCTGGAGCTTTTTTCTTTAAGTTTTCGCGCATTGCGGATTCTGGCGGCACTAAACAATGGGGGCCGAATCCGATGAGATCGGCGCGTCCGGCTGCAATGAGGGCTTCGCGGGCGAGAGGTTGCTGTGCGGGATCCCAATAGAGGGCGAGGGCTTTTTGCATGCGCTTTTCGCGGAGGCCTTTGGCCACATAGATGGGCTCCAGCGTATCGGGATCGAGGCCGGTGTAATACATGGCGGTGGCGCGGGTCATCGGCGTGGGGATGAAGTCCTGCACCTGGCGGGGGCGCAAATGGTGCGCTTTGAGCCACAACGCGAGTCTGACGGCGTCCTGCAGGCTGCAGCCGGGATGCGAGGTGATAAAATAGGGCACGCAGAACTGATTTTTACCGCATTTGGCGCTCGCCTTTTCGAAGATTTCGCAAAAAGCTTCGTAGCGCTCCACGGGCGGCTTGCCCATCGCCGCGAGGGTTTGGGGCGCGATATGTTCGGGGGCGAGCGAAAGCTGTCCGCCCACATGGTGAGCCGCTAAATCCTCAATATACTTCGGATCTTCGGCGGCAAAGTCGTATCGAATGCCCGAGGCGATGAACGCGCGCTTGACCCCCGGATATTCGCGCACCTGCTTCATGAGTTCGCGGATTTCGTTGTGCGACGGATCCATGTTCCTGCAGCGCGTGGGGTAGAGGCAGGAGTGGCGTTTGCATCTCGTGGGGTCGGCTTTGCAGCGCTTGCAGTAAAGATCGGCCGAGGGCCCACCCAAATCGGTGATCACGCCGTCAAATCCGGGGCGCTTCTTTAACCGCTCGATTTCGTTCAGCACGCTTTTTAAAGATCGGCTCTGCACCTGCTTGCCCGCATGCGCGGTGATGGCGCAGAACGAGCAGCCGCCGAAGCAGCCGCGCATTAAAGTGATCGAGTTCTTCACGGTTTCGAAGGCGGGGATCGATTCCTGGTAGCTCGGGTGCGGAAGGTAGCAGAAGGGGAGCGCGTAGACCTGATCCATCGAGAGATCGCCGCTGCCGTTGCCGTCGCCGTCGGCCAGTGGGGCTGCGGGGGCTTCGATCACCAGCGCGCGCTCGGCGTGCATCTGCACCAAATACTCGCCGTCATGCGGTCTCCAGCGGTGCAACTGCCCCGTCATGCGGGCAAACGCCGTTTTATCGTCGCGCACCTCCTCAAAACTGGGGAGCTTCTCGCCTTTTTCGGCGATCTCCGGGCTTTCTTTGCCGCCTGCAAGCCACGCGGTGCCGGGGATCCCGCGCAGGTTGTCGCCGGGGTTCTGTTTTAAGCGCGCAACGATCGCTTTGTAGGGCCGCTCCCCCATGCCGTAGGTGAGCAGGTCCGCTTTGGCGTCCACCAAAATCGACCGCCGCACGTTGTCCGACCAGTAATCGTAATGGGCGATGCGCCGCAAAGAGGCCTCGATGCCGCCGATGATGATCCTCGAGTCGGGATAGGCTTCGCGGCAGCGCTGGGCGTAGATGATCGTCGCGCGATCGGGGCGCATCCCCGTTTTTCCGCCGGGGGAATAGTGATCTTCCTTGCGATTTTGCTTTTGCGCGGTCAATCGATTGAGCATCGAATCCAGGTTTCCAGCGGTCACACCAAAGAAGAGGCGCGGGCGGCCAAAGCGTTTAAACGGCTCCGCTGAATGCCAGTCGGGTTGCGCGAGGATCGCGACGCGAAGCCCTAAAGACTCCAGGAATCGCCCGATCACGGCGGGTCCAAACGAAGGGTGATCGACGTAGGCGTCGCCCTGAACCAGGACCACATCTGCAGGTCCGCTGAGTTCGCTGGGATCGATCGGTAAAAAGCGCATTTAAATCTCGGCTACTTTTCGAGTGATCAGGGTTTTGAGTTCCGCAACCGCGCGCGCAAAGAGATCGGGTTCGATGAGCAGGCTCACCACCGCAAACGCCTCGCGTTCAAAGTCGTAAAGCCAGCCGGGTTGCACCAGGATCCCCAGATCCAAAAGCTGCGAAATCCATTGATCCTCGGACTGGATGCGAGGGAGCTCGATGACCGCAGTCCAGCCGCCTTCGGTGCGGCGAACGCTCGCGGCGGTTTGCTGAAGGTTTTCTTTTAAGACAGCCAGGTTCCTTGCGCAGCGTTCCGCGATCTCTTTGCGCACGACGTCGCCCTCTTTTAAGAAGCGAGGCAGGGCGAGCTGCACGGGGGTGCTGACCGAAAGATAGGTATCGGCGATCAATTCCAGGCGAGCGAGGGCTTCTTCCACGAGATCATCGGGGCCGCAGACGACCGTCCAGCCGAGTTTCATTTGAGGCAGGCCCACCTGTTTGGAAAGGCCGCCGAGCACAAAGCAAAGGCATTTGGGATTCAGATCCAGCAGGCTTTCGATGCGGTCTTCATCCTCTGCACCTTCCAGAGCATAGGGCGCAAAGACTTCATCGCAGATGATCGGCAGGCCCAGGGCTTCCAAATGCGCAAAATCATTTGCATGCAAATAATGCCCCGTCGGGTTGTTGGGGCTGACCGCCAGGATCGCGCGGGTTTTGGGCCCCGGAATTAAGGTCCCCGAATCCACATACCAGGCGTCGTCGTAGGCCAAACGGTAGGATCTTAAGCTTAAGCCCTCGAGGCGGGCCAGATGTTCGAAGAGCGGGTAGCTCGGGCTTGGGGCCATCACGTCGTCGCCGCAGTTGCCGCCGTCGGAGAGCAGTTTGAACAGCCAGCTGTAGGCTTCGCTCGTGCTCGCAGAGAGGACGATCCGCCGCCAGTCGACTGCGCGCGCCGGTTTTTTGCCTGTAGCCGGTCTCGAGAGGCTTTCGGCCACCGCTTTTCGGGCTTCGATCGAGCCAAAGGGCGCGGGGTTGTAGCGCAGATCGTCTTTGGTCGAGAGCGCGGTGAGCATCGGTTCCGGATAAGAGAGGCCCACCCGCGTGGGGTTGCTGACGCTCAGGTCGGCCCAAATCTGCCCCGACCGCCGCATTTCGGTGATCTTTTGGCTGAGCTGGTTCTGCTGGTGATCAAAGTCGCTTCTTCGCGAAAAAAGGCTCATCGTTCGCTCTCGTTTGGGCCGTCTCCCCGGGCGGCAGTTTTTCGGGCAGTCTATGGCGTTTTTGCGGGGCTTTTTCAATGGATTGGGGGCCTGCGCGGGCTTTTTGGGGGGCAGATTTCGGGTGAGAATTGCGGGCCTTTGGGCGATCCGCCACTTTGGGCGCCAAAGGATCGCCTGATTTTTGGGCCCGATCCCTGCGGCGGCGGCCCGCTTTGATGCGTGACCTTCGATGCAGGCTGTGGCAAACTTGCGGCGCATTTTGGCAAAGGGGTCGTGTGAGGAATCGTCATGAAGTTACCAGGTCGAAACGAGCCTTGCTGGTGTGGCAGCGGTAAAAAATACAAGCAATGTCATCTCGATTCGGATGCGCGCGGAGAAACGGCGCCACCCGCGTTGCTGGCAGAGCAGGAAGAAGAGAGCAGGCGGGCTGCAAATCGCATCATGCCGGGCCGGATTTCTCCCGAGCGTCCAGTGCCGCCAGAGATCGTTCGCCCGCCTTACGTGGGGGGAACAAGGCCCAAAGGTCGAAGCTGTTTAAAGCGTCCTGAAGAGATTCCGGCGATGCGGGCTGCCTGTGCAGCTGCGCGGAAAGTATTGGATGCGGTCGTGCTTGCAGCCAAAGCGGGGGTGACGACCGACGAGCTCGATCGGGTGGCTCACGAAGAAACGATCAAATTGGGCGCCTATCCGAGCTGCCTCAAATATTGCGGTTACCCGAAGTCCATCTGCACGTCGCTGAACGAAGTCATCTGTCACGGGATCCCCGACGATCGTCCCTTGAAGGACGGCGATATTTTGAACTGCGACATGACCGTTTACCTGAACGGCTACCACGGCGACTGCAACGAGACCATTTTTATCGGCAAGCCCGACGCCGAATCCCTAAAGCTCGTCCGCTGCGCCTATGACTGCATGATGGCAGGCATCGAGGCCGTCCGCCCCGGCAGAAACTTCAACGTCATCGGCTCGGCCATCGAGGCGCGCGCCGAAAAGGATCACTTCAGCGTGGTCCGCGACTACACCGGCCACGGGATCGGCGCCGATTTCCACATGTCGCCCGCCGTCTTCCATTATTTCGATCGCTACAGCCGCGCGATCATCGAGGAAGGGATGACCTTCACCGTGGAACCGATGATCAACGTCGGCACCTGGCGCTGCAAGATCTGGAACGATCAATGGACCACCGTCACCGCCGACTTAAAGCGCTCCGCCCAATTTGAGCACACCATCTTAGTGACCAAAAACGGCGCCGAAATTTTAACGGGCAGCGACCAGACGCCGTATTTCAAGAAGCAATTGAAAGAGTGGGGCCTGTAATTTTTTGGGACGCTCTGCTTCTGTTCAGAAAACTTCCTTTCTTTTTTCTTCTTTAATCAGGGAAATTCTTTTTAGAGGGTCTTTTGGGGTCGAGAGGTTTGGCTGAATTTTGAGGATGATCGAGCAATTTTTGGAGATCATCCTCGGATTTTTGCTGATCTTTCTGGTTTTGATTGGAGATCCTTTTGGGGGAATACTCAAGGATCTCTTGTTTTCGATGGACCATTTTCACTTCATAAGGACTTATCTAGGGCGATAAAAGAAACCCCTCGTTCCGAACGAGCGGTTTCTCCATCTCACTGCACCCTCAGCTCTTCCGCCGTACGGCCGGGGGCGGCCTGGACTTTGAGGATGGCAGAAAGATCCTGTGCCGTCCCCTGGACCCGAGGGAGATCTCTTTTGGAGGGAGCCTGAGGATCGGAGATCCGGAGAGGGTCCCAGGTCTTCCTCGCTCCGCTCGTCAGAGGCAGGGCCCCTACGGGAGCTTTCCATGGCAGGGGGGGTGAACTTCGGGGATCATTGAGTATTTTGAACAGATGGGATATTGAAATTAAGCGATCCATTGAAATCAACTCTCGATGGAAAATGAGTTGAGCAAGATCATGGACTCTCAAGTACACAGTAAGCGGAAAGCTGTCCCCACCGGGGAAGGTGTCACGGCGAAGCCGGGAGGGAAGGGGACTCCCAACTCAGGTGAGGCCTCGATGACTGAGGGTTACAACTCGATCCATCGTAAAAATCGTACCCTAATCCAGCTTTACAACCTTCCTTCCTGACGATGCGCGCCCTGATTTGAGGCGTGAACTTCGATGCAGGCTGTGGCAAACTGAAGGTCCTCTTGAGCAAAAATGTTGTGTGAGGAGTCGTCATGAAATTACCCGGTCGAAACGAGCCTTGTTGGTGTGGGAGCGGTAAAAAATACAAGCAATGCCATCTCGATTCGGATGCGCGCGGAGAGACGGCGCCGCCTGCGTTGCTCGCGGAGCAGGCTGAAGAGAGCAGGCGGGCTGCAAACCGCATCATGCCAGGCCGGATTTCACCCGAGCGTCCAGTGCCGCAAGCGATCGTCCGCCCGTCTTATGTGGGGGGAGGCCGCCCCAAACGGAAAAGTTGTCTGAAACGCCCTGAAGAGATTCCGGCGATGCGGAAAGCCTGTGAGGCGGCGCGGAAAGTCTTGGATGCGGTCGTTCTTGCAGCCAAAGTGGGGGTGACGACCGACGAGCTCGATCGGGTGGCGCACGAGGAAACTTTAAAGTTGGGCGCCTATCCGAGCTGCCTCAAATATTGCGGTTACCCGAAGTCCATCTGCACGTCGCTGAACGAAGTCATCTGTCACGGGATCCCCGACGATCGCCCCCTGAAGGACGGCGATATTTTAAACTGCGACATGACCGTTTACTTAAATGGCTACCACGGCGACTGCAACGAGACCCTTTTTATTGGAAAGCCCGACGAAGAATCCTTAAAACTCGTCCGCTGCGCCTATGACTGCATGATGGCGGGCATCGAGGCCGTCCGCCCCGGCAGAAACTTCAACGTCATCGGGGCAGCCATCGAGGCGCGCGCCGAGAAGGATCACTTCAGCGTGGTCCGCGATTACACCGGCCACGGGATCGGCGCTGATTTTCACATGCTGCCCGACGTCTACCATTTTTTCGATCGCTACAGCCGCGCGATCATCGAGGAAGGGATGACGTTCACCGTGGAGCCGATGATCAACGCCGGCACCTGGAAATGCAAGATCTGGAACGACAACTGGACCACCGTCACCGCCGACTTAAAGCGCTCCGCTCAGTTTGAGCACACCATCTTAGTGACCAAAAACGGCGCCGAAATTTTAACGGGCAGCGATCAGACGCCGTATTTCAAGAAGCAGCTCCAGGAATGGGGGATCAAGTAACCCCCATTCCCCCCCTCTCCGCTCTGGAGCATGATCTCTCTTTCTGAAAACATCCGCGGTTGTTCCTTATATATCCATAAAATTTCACAATCAGTTTTCCTTATCAAATGAGGTGATCTGCTTGAAATAAAGAATGATCTACAAATTTGTAAGGAATCTGAACGCCTCGATTAGGAAGTCATCTTTCTAAATAAAGAGGATCTGAAAAGTCGTCCCCGTAGGTGTTGGTGCCACGGCGAAGCCGTGACGGAAGGGGAGTCTGCATGCGGGTGAGGCCTCGATGGGGGAGGATTGCGGCGAGATCTTCGTTCAAATTCGAAGCCTGCCTTTGATTTACAAGTCCCCTTCCGGCCGCTGCGCGGCCACCTTCCCCGGGGGGGACGGCTTTACCATCTCTTTCATTTAGATGATCCTGACCTGATCGTAGCTCATGAAATAAAATCTCGAAACATCTTCCAGAGATCCCCCAATCATCCAAAGATGCCGCGAGACATCCCCCAAAGATCTCCCATCGGCGCAGCGAATTCAGAGGATCCCCCAGCTTAAACCGATCCTGCGCCCCAGGAATCCAGACGCAGTTTTGTGGGGGAGCTGAAAGCTCACCTGCAAAACTGCATCTCCCGTCTCTCACGATGCCCCGGGAGGAAAAAAAGGCAGGCATCGGCGCTCTTCGCCGATGCCGTGTAGTTGTCCTTTGGGGAGGTCCGGAGGGCGCGAGCCCTCCGCCGTCAGGGGAAGAGGGAAGAGTGCAGAGAGGGTGAGAAACCCCCGCCCCGGAAGCGGGGGTGTCTCATCCTCTTTGCAAAAGAAATCTTGGTTTTCAAGAATAAGCAGCGAGAGGAAAAGGATCTTCTATCTTAAAACATCAACTCATCAAAGAGTTCAATCGATCTAAAACACCCCATCCCAAAAGATCCATTTCATCGATCGATTTCACTTTCGGGCAGCACAGGTGGTAACCGCTGTTTAATGAAATCTCTGCTGTTTTCAACATAATCGATTTCTGCCAGCATGATCTCTCCTTCAATAAACTCTAAGCTTCCTCTGGGATTTGCAGCATATTCCTTGGCGCGGATCTTTGTTCTTTCGCTGCAACCATATCCGATTGCTGCCACTGCGCTCGATCGAAAATAATTGTTCGGAGAACCCATATTTTCGTAAGGCCAGCAAGAATCTGCATCCAATTCACTGCATCGATAGAGAAAATCTTCAAGCTCAACCATCAATGCACGTTCCTTTTGAGGCATCAGATGGTCGCGCATGAGATAATATCCGAGTGTCTCTATCATGGGAGGCATTCGTCCTCGGATTGCTTGATCGCCGAATTCACTGAATTCTCCATCGAGCGCTTTAACCGCTTCAAAATGTTTTCGAGCATCCTCCTGGCTTCCATAATAACTGATTAAAACATAGGCACCATTA
>DBWM01000011.1:80635-81810 GCA_002309015.1 Myxococcales bacterium UBA1238
GCAAAAGCGACGATTTCTTTTCGGGTATGGAGACCGATTTTTTGAAGTTCTTTGGGATCGAGCGCTTTCCTGCGAACGCTCGAAGTGAGAAAGTCGTGCTCGTTTTTTGTGAGCGGCCAGTCTGCGGGAACAACTTTCGGAGAGCTCAAGACTGCTGATGCGGGCGGATCGGGTCTTTTCTACGGCAGCTCATTGGATTTGCAGGCAAAAAAGAAGATTGAGGCTGCGGGGATGAGGAAGAAAGCAGTTTTCACGGGAAGGCTCCTTTCAAATGAGACGTGAGGCCTCTAGGGAGCAAGGATAATATAAAATGATGTTTCTTGGGTAGAGGTTTTTTAAGCGATCAACGTTAAAAATCGCAGCCTGATTTTGATTGACAAGTCCCCTTCCTGCGCCTGATGAGCCACCTTCCCGGGTTGGGACGGCTTTTGGATCTCTTTGATTTAAACGATCGTGATCTGATCGTGGATCATAAAGCGAAATCCAGAGATATTCTCCAAAGATCTCCCAAATTACCACAGATGCCCCGAGACATCCCCCAATGATCTCCCTATTTCCCACAGATGTCCCGAGACATCCCCCAAAGATCCCCCATCGGCGCAGCGAATTCAGAGGATCCCCCAGTTTAAACCGATCCTGCGCCCCAGGAATCCAGACGCAGTTTTGTGGGGGAGCTGAAAGCTCACCTGCAAAACTGCATCTCCCGTCTCTCACGATGTCCCAAGAAGAAAAAAAGGCAGGCATCGGCGCTCTTCGCCGATGCCGTGTAGTTACTCTTCGGGGAGGTCCGGAGGGCGCGAGCCCTCCGCCGTCAGGGGAAGAGGGAAGAGTGCAGAGAGGGTGAGAAACCCCCGCCCCGGAAGCGGGGGTGTCTCATCCTCTTTGCAAAACAAAAACGAGTTTTCAAAGTGTTGCAGCGATAAAAAGAGGATCCTCCAAAAAACGCCTTAAATAAACCATCTCATCAAAAAGATCCTCGAGTACAAACACAAAAGCCTTTCAAAAATTCCGTAGAATCACCATAACGCGATCACCCATAATCCACAAATTTCAGCCAACCATCTCCAAATTTCAGGCGATCCTTCCCAAAAAACACTCGATCCAAAATCACCCAATCACCAACACACCACACCACAAACAAGATCCCCCACAAAAAAAAGGCTCCCCTCCTTCGT
>DBWM01000041.1:0-160 GCA_002309015.1 Myxococcales bacterium UBA1238
CACTACTCGAAAATCACGGCTGCCAAAGGTTAAGGGAAACCCGCCCGCCAACGGGTTTCCCTCTCTCTCCCTGCAAACCGGGATCGAGTAAATCAAAATTGAACCGCGACAAGAAAAAGCAGCCCCAAAAACGAGAAAATCACGGCTGCCAAAGGTTAAG
>DBWM01000041.1:222-5076 GCA_002309015.1 Myxococcales bacterium UBA1238
GAGTAAATCAAAAACAACCCGCGAAACGAAAACCAACCCCCACCGACGCCTCTCAATCGCCAACTAAACAAACCTCACCCCCCATCTCCATCACCCAAGATCTCCCAACACGAACCCCCACCGACACCACGCCCATCACCCCACGAATGCGGACCTCCACACCATCACCAGATTGAGCATGCAGGCGGCGAAGCCTAACAACCCCAGAAAGAGGCCGGCTTTGGGGAAGCGCTCGGCGCGCATGGCGAACATCGTCAAAAAGAGGGGCGCGAGCCCTGCGAAGCCGTCTTTGCTGGGGGCGCCGGGGTTTTGCCAGATGCGGAGGGCGATGGCGATGGCGGTGGCGAGGAGTGAGACCAAAAAGAGGAACCGGAGGAAGTGATAGCGCGTCATGGCGGCGTCAGACTCTGGGGCTGAAAGGGGTTGGAGGAGCGGATGCGGGCAGGCGCAGCGCGCAGGCTCAGTTGCGCTGGAACTTGCGGTATTTGATGCGGTGGGGGACGATCGCGTCGTCGCCGAAGCGGCGCTTGCGGTCGGCTTCGTAATCCTCGTAGTTGCCTTCGAACCAGGTGACCTGGGAGTCGCCCTCGAAGGCGAGGATGTGGGTGGCGATGCGGTCGAGGAACCAGCGGTCGTGGCTGACGATGAGGACGCAGCCGCCGAAGCTTTGCAGGGCTTCTTCGAGGGCGCGGAGCGTGTCGACGTCGAGATCGTTGGTGGGCTCGTCGAGCAGGAGGACGTTGCCGCCGGATTTCAAGAGCTTGGCCAGATGGACGCGGTTGCGCTCGCCGCCCGAAAGATCGCCTACGCGCTTTTGCTGATCGCTGCCCTTAAACCCAAAGGCGCCCACGTAGGCGCGGGAGTTCATCTGGTAGCGGCCCATCTCGATCACTTCGGCGCCGTCGGAAATTTCCTGCCAGATGCTGTGATCGCCTTTGAGCTCTTTGCGGCTTTGGTCGACGTACGCGAGGTTGACGGTGGGGCCTTTGCGGAGCGTGCCGCCGTCGGGTTGTTCCTGGCCCACCAGCATGCGCAGAAGGGTGGTCTTGCCGGCGCCGTTGGGTCCGATGATGCCCACGATCGCCCCGGGCGGGATTTTGAACGAGAGATCGTCGATCAAAAGGTGATCGCCGAAGCCCTTCTTTAAATGCTCCGCTTCGATCACCAAATCGCCGAGCCGCTCGCCCGATGGAATGCGGAGTTCGAGCTTTTGCTTCTGCTGCTCGGTTTGTTCCGAAAGGAGCGCTTCGTACGAACGGATACGCGCCTTGCTCTTGGCCTGCCGCGCTTTGGGGCTTTGCTTTACCCATTCGGCTTCTTCGGCGAGCGCGCGCTGGCGGGCGGATTCACCCTTTTCTTTTAACGCGAGCATTTCGCGCTTTTGGTCGAGCCAGCTCGAGTAGTTGCCCTTCCAGGGGATCCCTTTGCCCTGATCGAGTTCGAGGATCCATTCGGTGACGTTGTCGAGGAAATAGCGGTCGTGGGTGATGAGGACGATCGTGCCATGATACTGCTTTAAATGCGCTTCGAGCCAGGCGACCGTTTCGGCATCGAGATGGTTTGTGGGTTCGTCCAGAAGCAGCAGATCCGGCTTTTCGAGCAGAAGGCGGCAGAGGGCGACCCGGCGGCGCTCACCACCCGAAAGCGTCGCGGTCTGGGCATCCGGCGGCGGCAAACGGAGGGCATCCATCGCGACCGAAAGCTGCGAATCGAGCTCCCAGGCGTCGAGGGCGTCGATTTGATCCTGAAGCGCCGACTGCCGTTCGAGCAGCGCGTCGAGCTCGTCGGGATCCGCTTCGCCCATCTTCATCGAGATTTCTTCAAATTCGTCGAGCAGCGCCTGAATGGGCCGGACCGCTTCCTTGACGTTGCCGAGCACGTCGAGACTGTCGTCGAGCACCGGTTCCTGCGGGAGATAGCCCACCGTATAGCCCTTGGCGAGCCACGCTTCGCCCAGAAAATCCTGATCCTGGCCCGCCATGATGCGGAGCAGCGTGGATTTACCGGCGCCGTTGCCGCCGATGACGCCGATCTTTGCGCCCGGATAGAACGAAAGGTTGATGCCTTTTAAGACTTCTTTGCCGTTGGTGTAGGTTTTGCGCAGGTCGCGCATGTGAAAAATGAACTGCTCGGCCATATGCTCCTCGAAACGAGAAAGAAAAGAGAGCGGAGGTTGAGAAAAAAAAAGCGGACGAAATCGCCCGCTTTTAGGCTTTGACCCACAAAAGATCAGAAGGAGGCGAGACGGCCGTTCTTCTTCTTCTTGAGGACGTGGGCGGTACGGCGCATGGCCTTGGCCAGCTTATGCTTGTGAGCCGCTTTACGACGAGCGGTCTTGTTGTGCTTGATCTTCATCATCTTCTCCTGAAGGAGTCCGGGTTAAAAGGACGGCGGATTTTGCGTTGTGACGCGCTGTAAATCAAGGGTTTTTGTTGGGGATGGCGTCAGTCGGAGCATTTTAGGAGCAAAAGGCCTGTTTTCGGCTTGAGCGCTTTGCTGGATGCCGGTGCAAATTGTGGCAAGGAATTTGGAATCGTTTGGGCTTTCACCTTGCCGCGAGCGCTTGCGGCGTGATATTTGCGCGCGTTCTGATTCTATGGAGGAGGGCTCGCTTTTGGGCGAGAGGAGATTTGCAGTGAAAAGCGCGCTTGCGATGTTTTCGGTTGGCCTTTTGGCTTTTGGTGCGTACGCCGCTCCTGCGTTGGGTGCAGGCGATGGGGACGACGGCAATGAAGAGGGCGTGAAGAGCGCAGGTGATGCGGCCAAAGGCGATGCGCGATCTCAAGGGAAGCGCAAAAAACGCTCGGTCAAAAAAAATGCGCGTGTAGGCGAAGGCGCAGAGCCAGAAAAGGAGTCCGGACAGGCGGGCGGAACGCAGATTGACGCAGTCGATCCCTGGGGGAGCGATGCCCAGGCCGCCAGCGCGGGCGGTCCCGTTTCGGGGTTTGGTGACGGTCTCGTGCCCAACTGGGGCGCGTTGGGCGGACCTCGCGCGGCTGCGGCTTTTCCCTTCGTGGAGCTTCACGGCTATTACCGCGTGCGCGCCGATCTGTTTCATAACCTCCATCTCGATACCTGGACCTCGGATTCCGGCGGCACTTCGCCCGTTCGCCCTCCGCTGACCGAGAGCCTCGATACGGGCAAGGGCCATCCTGAAAATCCGAATGCGCGCTTCTCGAAGGGATCCGACAGCCTCGCTTCGGCGAACATGCGCTTCCGTGTTCAGCCCACGCTTCACGTTTCAGAAAACCTGCGCGTGCATTCAACCCTCGATTTGCTCGACAATCTCGTGCTCGGTTCCACGCCCAACACCGGCATCCTCTCTTCGGACGGGATTGCGACCGAACAATACGCCAGCGGCCAGGATGCGCTCGAAGACACGATCCGCGTCAAACATGTCTGGGGCGAATGGCGCAACATGCTCGGGGTCATCTCCTTCGGGCGCATGCCTGCGCATTGGGGCCTCGGCATGCTCTACAACGCGGGCTCCGGGCTCGACGACGATTACGGTGACGCCGTAGATCGCATCATGGGGACTTTTAAACTGTCCGATATGTACCTCTCCCTCTCCTGGGATTTTCCTTCCGAGGGCGTCGTGGGCAAGAGCGGGCAATTTTTGGATCAGGAGAGTTCGCTCGGTCAGGCTCACGATTTGGACCAGCGCGACGACGTGACCGCGATCTCGATTTCGCTCTTTCGAAAGCCGGTGACCGACGACGAATGGGACGAGCGGGAGCAGCTTCTCTATAAAGATCGCAAATGGGCCTTCGACTGGGGCGCCTACGGCCTGTTCTACCATCACGATCTGCTGAGCGACGGGAAGGGGAGCGACGTCCGGCTGCGCGAAGTCGAGGCGACGATTTACGTGCCGGATTTCTGGCTTTCCTTTGAGCGCCAGTGGCGTGGGCGGGGATTCTTTAAACGTTATCTGAAGCTGGGGCTGGAAGGGGCGCTGGCGGCCGGAAAGGTGAAAGAGGTGCCTCAGCGCGCAGGGGAACAGACGTCGGTCTGTTACGAGACGGGCCTCGAAGCTTCGAGCTGTCCGGGATCCGAAACCTACAATCCAAGGCGCCGCGAACTCCTTCAGTGGGGCTATGCCTTCGAACTCGACAGCCGCTTCGATAAGCTGCGCCTGGGCTTCCGCCACGGCACCGCCTCGGGCGACAAGACCGAAGGCTTCGGCGTCCTCGATCAGACCGCCTTCGACTCGACCGCCTCCGACAAGGATTTGAACGCCTTCACCTTCGATCGCGCTTACACCGTCGATCTCATCCTGTTCCGCGAGCTCGTAGGGGCCGTCACCAATGCGAGTTATTTCAAACCCTCCATCGGATACGATTTTATTCTGCAGGATAGGGAAGCCTGGGGCTTCACCTTCTCGGCGCTCTACGCGTTTGCGCTCGAAAAAGACGCCACCCCCGGCGACGACCGCAATCTGGGGCTGGAATTTGATGTGGAATTCTTCATCCACGAATATGATCGCTTCAAATGGTCCCTCGCTTACGGCCTGCTGTTCCCCGGCGCCGCGTGGAATCTCCTCGACGAGGCGACCGGCAAAGTGATCAAAGAGGCCGGCATCGCACAAACGTTGCAAATGAATTTGGGGATAGAGTTTTAGGGCGCAGGGCGCCCGGGATGGGGAGGGAGCCGCTTCCTCTAGGGATTTGGGGGAGCGGCTTTTTTTGTTTTTGGGGCGTGATTTTCTTGTTTTTGGTGGGCAGCTTTTCGTTTTGTGAGTGGGTGAAGGTTGTGGTTGGGGGAGCTTTTTCGTTTAGCGGGTGGGTGAAGGTTGTGGTTGGGGGATCTTTTTCTTCTTGAGGCTCAATTCTGATTTCCTCGATCTCGGTACGCAGG
>DBWM01000013.1 GCA_002309015.1 Myxococcales bacterium UBA1238
GAGATCGAGTAAATCAAAATTAACCCGCGAAAAGAAACGCTGCCCCCATCACCTCCACCCGAGAGCTCCCGAAACAAACCCCAACCCCCACCTACTCCATCCAATCGCCCCCAAAAACCTAATCCTCCCGCACCCGCCGCTTTCACACCGGCCGCCCGCAGGGCAAAAAAAAACCCGGTCTCACTGACCGGGCTTGCTGTGGGCGATACTGGATTTGAACCAGTGACTTCATCCGTGTGAAGGATGCACTCTGCCGCTGAGTTAATCACCCAAAAGGCGGAGCCCTTTTAATCGATCCTTTTTTCAATTGCAAGCTGTTTTTTCAGGCGCTTTGTGTAAAATGCGTCGCCATGCATTACTTTCTTGCCCTTCGCCCAAAACAGTGGATCAAAAACGCCTTTGTTTTTGCGGCCTTAGTTTTTTCGCGCAGACTCACCGACAGCAACGCGCTGCTCCAGAGCCTGCTCTGTTTTGCCGGTTTTTGCGCCCTTTCGAGCGCGATTTACCTCCTGAACGACATCGCCGATTACGAGCGGGACCGGCATCACCCCAAAAAATGCAAGCGGCCCATCGCCTCGGGAAAGCTCAAACGCAGCACGGCGGGCGTCATGTCGGCTCTGCTCGCGGTTTTGGGACTCGGCGTCGCCTGGTGGCTCAATGTGGCCACGGGCGTCACCTTCTCGATCTACGCGGTGCTCAACCTGGCCTATTCGCTCAAACTGAAAAACATCGTCCTGCTCGACGTGTTCATCATCGCGCTCGGCTTTTTGCTGCGGGTGATTTCGGGCGCATTCGCCATCAAAGTGGCCGTCAGCCCCTGGCTTTTGATCTGCACGCTCTTCATCGCGCTGTTTATTGCGTTTTGTAAGCGGCGCCACGAGCTCGAAAGCCTGGGCGAAGAAGCGACGGCGCACCGCCAGAACCTCGCCGCCTATTCGCTGGTTTTCATCGACAAGATGATCTCGTCCCTCGCGGCGATGACGACCATGAGCTACGCGCTCTACACGATCGATCCGAACGTCGTCCAAAATCTCGGCACCGACGGCCTCATCGTCACGGTGCCCATCGTGCTCTTCGGGATCTTTCGCTATTTATATCTGGTGCATCAAAAGCAGCAGGGCGGATCTCCCACCGAGCTCGTGCTGAGCGATCGCAGCATGCAGGCCGTCGTGGGCCTCTACCTGGCGATCACGATCAGCTTTATCTACTTTAATCTGCAGCTCGGTCTCGCCTCGCTCAGCCATTAATTCCTGATCTTTCCCGCCCGTCCGACGCCCAACCGCCCATAAAAACCGTCATCCCGCAAAGAGCTCTTGCCCATAAATGCAAGGCGCGTTACGTTGCACAACATGCAGAGCCCCAAAAGGTCATCTTTGGAGCCTGCGATTTCATAGACGAGCGGTTTTAAGCCGCAAGGAGATCGGGTTTGAACGTCGAGTACGTCGCTAAAGAAATGCGTATTCCCAACGCCCTCAAAGAACGCATCGAGCAAAAGCTTGAGAAAATCGAGCTTCGCATGGGCGAAAAGCTTTTCTTCCGCATCAAGTTTGAAGAAAGCGAAAAAGATGCCAGCGTGACCTGCTCGATCCGCTTCAGCGTAGGCAGCAAGGACTTTAATGCCGCCGCTACCACCGACGACAAGACCAAGTCGGCCGATGAAGCGCTGGCCAAGTTGGAGCGCCAAGCCACCAAGTCTCAGGATCGTCACGACCGCAAAGGCCAGGGATCCATCCGCACCACGCCTCCTGCAGTCATCGAGCCTGCGGATCCAGACGAAGCGTAAGCGCAAAAACGGAAACCCTTTGAACGATGCCGGGCCCAGCTCCGGCATTTTTTTTATGCGACCCCCGGACGATGGGTAAAAAAAAGGCCGCCACAGCGGACGGCCCTTTCTCGCTTGCGCACAGAATTACGCGCGCTTGGTCACCAGACCAGAGCGGAGGCAACGGGTGCAGACAACGAGACGCTCTGCAGTTCCGTCGACGTCAGCGCAAACACGCTGAAGGTTGGGTTCCCAAACCTTACGGGTCTTGTTGTGCGAGTGGCTGACTTTATGCCCAACCTGACGACCCTTTCCGCAAATATCACAACGGCGCGCCATGGTGATTCTCCTTCGTAAAAACGGCCGTCAAGGGCCTCATCTTACTGTTCCCGATGCAGGCTTTACGCCCGCAATCTTTCAAAAAACGCTTCAAACGAGAAGCCTGGGCGCACCCGACAGGATTCGAACCTGTGACCTACGGCTCCGGAGGCCGGCGCTCTATCCAGACTGAGCCACGGGTGCAAGCGCGGGCAAGCTTTTAGTCGCTTCAACGTGAGAAGGCAAGTGTTTTTAAGAAGGGAAGCCAAAAAACGCGATCAGTGGCTGCAGGTAGGCATGTTGCGAACGTACGAAAGGATTTGCTCGTGGATATTCAGAGTTTGCGGGTCGTTGGGACATCCGCCGGAGCCAGGCGCGCGCACGCTGTGATCCACCGCAGCCCAGGCCGCCGTTTCGGGGAACTGCGATCGCTTGAGTCCCCCGCGCCCCAAACAAGCCCCGGACTGCTCTGCGGTCATCGAAGGCTCAAAGCGACCAAAGCTTTCGCCCAGAGGCACCGCGACCGCGACCATACGGTATTTCAGATTGGGCTCCAGCTGCACGGCGATCAGCGGCGGCAAAGTCGCGCTGTACATGACGTTCATCTCGTAATCGAGCATCACGCGCCCGTCGGCCGCAACTGAATAGAACCGCACCAGCGCCGGCTGATTGGTCTCCACCGACATCTCGAACGATTCGCCCGCGCAAAGCTCCATCATCGAATCCGCGTTGCTCAGGTTGATCGAAACCGTAAGCCCCGTCGATCCCTGATGGTAGCCGCCGCTCTCGAGCCCCATGTCGCCATCGCGGAGCGCGCTTGCAGCGGTGGTCTGGCAACTTTTGAGACCCAGCGCGAGGGGATGGAAATCGACCGCTGCCAAAGGCACCATTTCACCCTGGCTGCGCAAAACGGGCACATATTTGCAGCGCTCGAGTTCCGAAGAGACGACGCCGCCCAGACGCCAGCAATCCTTGGAGACCAGTTTTTGGCCTTCAAACAGGCTGAGCAGGCGCGTGCGCAGTTTGGGGCCCACTTCGCCCGCATTCCCGCCCACATCCGAGGAAGGCGTATCGATGCAGAGCGGCTTTTGTTTGAGCTGACGCGCCACTGAGTCTTTCAGGGGTTTGAGCGCCTCGGTCAGCGCTTTGGAATAATCTGCGCTCGATTGATCCGCCGCCAGAATGGCCTTGGAATCCAGGAACGCAAAGACGCAGGCCGTCTGCGAAGCCGGATCGTATTGGGGCTCATAATAAGAAGTATCGATCTTCGAAGCGACGCGATCGACGAGGCGTGCGGCGTAGGACTGCTTTAAATGCTTGATCAGGTTTTCCCGAGCCGCCTTGCGCGCATTTTCAATCGCCTGGGCTTTGGGCCCCTGAGCGTAACCGCGCTCGACTTCCCAGCTTCCGGAGCGGGGCGTGCTGTATTTGCAAAAGAGCTCGGTTGCCGTTGCAGCCGGGGTTGCGTTTTGAGCCGCAGCCGCCACAGCGGGTTTTGAAACCTTGGGCTCATCCGGCTTTTCGGGCGCGGCTCCGCAGGCGCCAAAGATCGCAGCGCCCGCAGAAAGCCCCAGGGCGTATCCCAGTCTTTTCAGGCAGAAAGGATTCACTTCAAAGCCTTGCTCGCCGCTTTGAGATCGGCGTTTTTAATAAAGGTGAGCGCCTTGACGCGGTATTTGCGCTGGCCGGGCTGCTGATCTTCGTCGGTCTTGAAGCGTTCCGCCTTGACGAAAGACGAAACCCCTTCGGTTGCGCGCTTGATCTGCGTGTTTTCGAGCTGGTTGCTCGAGCTGCCGTCGGTTTCGCGGACGATCGAGCTCTCGATCTTCAGCTGCTCGCCGATGTAACGCAAAACCTGGACGCGGGCATCGAAGAGCGCCTGTTCGCGGGCCGTGGATTCCTCGTCCATCCAGCGCGAAACGCCGCAGAAATACTGGCCGTCGCGGCGCTGAGGCAGGTTTTCGCACCAGCCGTCTGCGGGGATTTGGCTCGAAGCGCTCAGATTGCTCTGTCCGGTGGTGGTGCCCACGCGGAATGCGAAGAAGATGGGTTTGCTCGTGAAATCGAGGGATTGCTCCCAGCTGTAGCCATCTTTGGCATCGACGCCGGCCACCTTGGCGACCGAGAGATTGGCGTTGGCGCTCTGAGAAGCGACGCGATAGATGTTCCCGGTGCCGCTGACGAATTCGGCCACGTAACGGCTCGGGCAGCCCAGTTCGTCGCAGCATTGACGCAAGGCGGCGGGATCGGTCACCTCGGCCACCCATTTTTCACCCTGAGCGTATTTGACGCGGAAGACGCGCTCTGCACCGTAATCGGCGCCCGCTTTGACGGGTTTGACGGGGGTCTTCAGACCGGCGGAAGCCTGGGTGGAGGCTTGATAATATTCGTCGTAAGTGATGCCGCCGCCGTCGATCTTCTTGATCTCAAAGAATTTGGAGCATTCGTGCTTTTCAGCCGAAACTTCGTCCAAATCGCTGTCGGCCACGCCGTCGGGAATGAATCGGCCCAGGTAGCCGCTCGGATCCGCGTCGAGCGAAGAGCGCATGTAAAAATTCTTTTTGGGGGTCAGCACCGTAGGCGCGTCGGGCGATTTATCGACCGAGGTCTGTCCACCACAAGCGCACATCAACAAGCCTAAACCTAAAACTACTTTCTTCATGAAACGATCCTTTCCCAAAAGAAAGCCCGCGCTCGAGCGAGCCTGGTTCAATTTTAACGGGCGAATCGCGCCCCAATCCTTCGACAAATCAATCTGCAACCTTTTTCAAACAAGGCCCAGACGCACGACCATCGATTCCATTCAATCGAAGGTCAAAATTAATTCAAAAACGCCCGTCCTCAAAAAAAGATCCCCATCGGGCAGAGAAAATCGAGTAAACGGGCCCTTTCGTTTTGAGGAGAGCTCCGCCTTTGCGCGCGCTTTTACCCACATTCGCACCTGAATGTGCAATTTTTTCGCCGCAGGTCGAAATGCGGAAGCCCTCTTTTTCATTTTTTACGCATTTGGGGCCCGACCGCCCGATCGAACTTTGAACGATGCCGCATTCTATCGTCCTCCTCTGCTCTGCCCTTCTCGCGATTTCTGCGTTTTTGCCCTGCGCCCGGGCTCAGATTGCCCCTGCATACGCGCCGGAGACCGAAATCCCCGCCTTCTCTGCCTGGACGAACAGCTTTGAACCGAAGCTTTGCCCGGTCGAAGAGGGGGAGCTTCGGCCCAAAGACGGTTGCGCGGTCACACAAAAGCCGCAGAGCAATGCGCTCATCCGGGTGCGGTTCCACAATCCGTTAAGAAAAATGAGCGCGATCCTGGTGCTTCGGAGCGCTGTGGGCAAAAACCCGGGGCTTGGGCTCGAGATCGACGGCCTGCGGGCGCGTTTTTTGTCGATTCGGGGCAAACAGACTTCACCGATTGGGGGCTACAGCCGGCTGCTTTCGATCTGGGGCGAAGAGGTGGAGCTCGTGGTTTTGCAGCTCGGGGAACTCGCGCTCGCGCAGCTCTATCAGGCGGATCGCTTAAATCCCACGCATTTGGGTACGGTGGCGACCCTGAAGGCGCCCATGGGGCCCGGTGAACTTGCGTTTTTAAAGTCTTCGAAGGGGCTTCGCGTGATGTCCGCCTCCTCCAGGCCCGCTTGCCAGTCGTCGTTTGCGCCCGGCGATCGCGGTCCCGACTTTGTGCTGCTGTTTGACGCCAACGTCCATCCGCGCGAGCGCCCGGGGATCGCCTGGCTCGAAAACCGCCCATCGGACGAGCGCAATCTGTACCGCTTTGACGCCCCGGGATTAGAGGAGCTTTTTTGTGAGCAACAGACGCCCGCACCCATCGATTTTTTGACGGAGCTGCCGTGGAAATACCTCGACCGGGGGTACATGCTGCAGCGCAATCTGCCGCCGTCGGTCACCCCGGAAGGCGCGCTCGAAACGGATTTAAGCTACAAAGATCCCAAGATGGTCGAGCAATTCCTGCGTCAATGGGCGCAGCGCCACCCCGAACTCGCGCAGGTGGAGATTCTGGGCAAGACGCACGAGGGCCGACCGCTGGTCGCTTTAAAGGTGGGGCGCCATCTCCAGGATCCCGCAGGGCTCCCCGTCTTCTTTTTTAACGGCGCCCATCACGGCAGCGAGGTGATCTCGGTGGAGTTCGTGATCGATCTTTTGGGCGAACTCATCGACGGGCGTCAGCGGCCCGAAATCGCGCGCATCCTCAACGAGGCGATCATCTACGCGCTCCCTGCGGTCAACCCCGATTCCCTCGACGCCTTCTTCAACCTCTCGAACCGCAGCAGCCGCAAAAACCGCCGCGACGTCAACCACGACGGTCAAATCGATCGCGGCGAAGGCGTAGACTTAAACCGCAATTATCCGTTCCGCTTTGGCGCCCTCGGACGCAGGGGCAGCCAGAACGACCCCATGTCGGCCTATTACCGGGGCGACAAGCCCGCATCGGAGCCCGAGACCCAGGCGATCATCGCCCTCGCCAAACGCGAGCAGTTTACAGGCTCCATTTCGTATCACACCGGCGCCATCCAGCTCCTCGCGCCCTACACGATCGACGGCGTCAAGCAGCCTGAGCCCAACGAATCCTGGAGCATCGGCGAGGCGCTCTGCGAAAAAATCCCCGCCCACCCCGAAGGCCGCCAGATTGCGGTCGCGCGCAAACTTTACCCCGTAGACGGCACCGATCAGGACTGGCACCGCCACGAGCACGGCACCCTCGCCTACATTCTGGAAGGCGCGATCTGGGCCCCCAAAGAGCTCGAAAAGCGCAAAGCGATCGTAGAGACCATCCGCCCCGCCTGGAGATTCCTCGTGGAGCGCTTCCTAAACGGCCCCTCCCTCTCGGTTCAGGTTGTGGACGCCCAGGGTCGCCCGGTCAAAGCCGAGGTGCGCGTCCTGGAGCAAAAGATGAACGCCGACGAACATTGGACGACGCGCTGCAACGACGGCTACCACCACCGCTATCTCGACAAACCGGGGCTCTACCACCTGCTCATCAGGACGCCGGGGCAAAAAGACCTCCAAAAGGAGGTGGAGGTGCTGGGGCACGAGACTGTCAAGATTCAATTGCCCTCGAACGCGCGAGGGCAGGCGCGATGTCGGTGAAGGGGTGAGGATCGTTTGGGGAGTTGGGGATTGTTGTGGTTGGGGGTGAGGATCGTTTCAAGGGTGAGTGATGGTTGTAGTTGGGGGATCTTTTTCTTTTCGTGGCTCAAATTTGATTTCATCGATCTTGTACGCAGGGAGAGAGAG
>DBWM01000063.1 GCA_002309015.1 Myxococcales bacterium UBA1238
TCCCTGCGTACCGAGATCGAGTAAATCAAAATTAACCCGCGAAACGAACCCCACCCCCCAATCCCAGCAATCACTCACCCACGAAACGATCCCCAACCCCCAACTATAGCAATCACTCCCCCAAAACACCCCACATCCCTCCATCTCCCTCAAAAAACACCCCCAAAAGAAGAATCCATTTGCCCCCATCCGGCCGCAGGCCTTATGAATCGCCCTGTACCTGAGACAATGGGAGAAACCGATGGCCAATTCATTGCGGGATCAGCTTTTGAAGGCGGGCGTGGTCGACAAGAAGGCGGCGGCGCGGGCGGCGCACGATCAGCGCGTCGAAAACAAGGCGAAGGGGCGGGAAGGGCTTCAGGCCGAGAAGGCGGCCAGAGAGGCGAAGGCCGAAGAGGATTTGAAGGCTCAGCGCGCCCGCGACAAGGAGCGCGAACGTCAGCGCAAGGCCGAGCAGGAAGCGCGCGATCAGGCGTTCCGCGTGGCTCAGATTGCCGACACGGGCACCTACAACAAGCGATGGAACGGTCCGCGCATGTTTTATTACGAGACCCGCGACGGGCGCGTGCCTTATCTGGAGATTTCGGACGAGGTGCAGGGCATGCTCGAGCGCGGGAGCCTGGCGATCGCGGAGTCTCCCGAGGGCGACGTCAAATTGATCGATCGCGAGGCGGCGGAGCGGATTGCGGCCATCGACGGGGAATGGTTGCGGGCGTGGAACCGGCGGAGCGTCGCCTGAGGACGGGCGTCTGAGCCCGAGCTTTATTTGGTGGGCGTGGTGGCGGGATCGACGATGTCGAGGTTGAGTCCGCCGGGATATCCGTACGACACATATTGATCGTAGCCGTAAACGATGACCGCGATGGGCTCGTCGGCTTCGATGAAATGCGTGCCGTCGCTGATCGCCCATCTCGCGGTCTTCCATTCCCTGCCGTCGCCGATGGGTTCCCAGACGTCGGGAAAGCGCGCTTCGTCGAAGACGATGGTCGCCGTGGCGGGCGCGATGATGTTGACGTAGTCGAACGCGTATTTGTCGGGCGCCAAAAACACGAAGTCCTTTCGGAACTGCTCCACGGGCACCGCGAGAATGAAGGCGGGATCGCCCGTCCCCGCATCTCCGGGTTCGATTTTGTCGCGCAGGTTGGGATTCGGCGCCTGTTCGCTCGCTAAAAACTGACCGACCAGAATGGGCTTGTCGCTTAAAATTTCAAAATGCTCGCGGCTGCCAAACTCAAAAGATTCGCCCGCATTTAAGATCGGGATTGCGGCCTGCGGCGGGACCGTCTCGATCTTGGTGCCGTCCTCTGCGGCCATGATGCGCCAGTAATCGTCCTCCAGTCCGCGATCGTAGCTTTTTGTAGCGATGTAATGGCGGCCCCATGTGTCGATGGGATAGAGCTGCTGCTCGATGTGATCGGCGCAGCAGGTGATGAACAGATCGCAGTCGTAGTTGTTCCGGCAGGGCGTGGATCCGTCGTATTCGCAGATGCCGGTTTCGGTTTCCTCGTCGATATCGATGCAATGGTTGGTGTTGGGGGCGTTTGCCGCTTCGCTCCCGCCAAAGACCGCGACGTTTTGGCTCGCTTCGATGAGCGATCCCGTGAGATCGGCGCCGGGGGCGTTGGTCTCGATGTTGAGCAGTTCATATTGGTGGAGTACGGTTTTGTAGCTTTCGCCGGGCGCCAAGGCGGGAATCCCCTGGCCGGGCATGGTCTGGGCGGTCACCGTGACTTCGACCTGGGTGGGCTCTTCGCTGATGCCGACCACCGTTAAAAAGCCGCGCAGGTTTTCAAAGGATTGCTCGCGCGTCATCACGCGGTAACTGCTGCCCACCACGTGGCTCGGTAATAATAAGGAAGCGTCGTTGGAGAAGACGTCCTCGTTGTCGAGGGGATTGAACTGGTAGGCGACGATGGGGATCGAGCTGCGCAGACGATAGGCGAGGGCGGCTTTGACGGTGCCTTCCGCGTCGCGACGGGGCAGATTGAAGATGCGCAGGCCGAGCGGCGGAACGAGCGCAGTGACCACGAGCCCCTCGCTGTTTAAGACCGAGATCTCCGCAGTAAAGCTGCTGTGCGGATTGGAGACGACCACCGCAAAAGGTGCGCCCGCAGCGTCGAGGTAACCCGAGCCTCCGGGAACGAGCGCGTTGTCCAGATCGACCGCCCAGTAATCGCAGCCCACGTTGGTGCGCAGCTTTTCGTTGATGATGCAAAGGGGCACGCATTCGCCGCGATCGCATTCCTGCCCCGTCTGCTGTCCGTTGCAGCGACCCACATATTCAAAATGCGAGCCGTCTTCGCTGCATTGGACGATGAGCTCGGTCCCGTTGCAGGTGCGCTCGCCGGGAATGCAGGTGAGATCGCCGCAGATCGCGATGCTTCCGGCGTTGCTGCAGCGATCCGCGCAAGGGATTTGATCGTACGAGAGGCCGTCGTCGCTGCATTGCTCCAAAAGCTTGCTGCCTGCGCAGCGGCTCTCTCCCGGTTTGCAGATGGGCGCCAGACATTCGCCGTCTTTGCATTGTTCTCCCGGCTTGCAGGCGCCTTTTGCGCGCCAGGTGCCTTCGGTGCAGATTTCGGGCAAGCCGGCAGGATTACAGCGCTTTTGGGATTCCGTACAGCTGGCGCCGCCGTCTGCTTCGTCAACTTTTGACGAGGAATCGCAGCTGAAGAGCGCGAGGCTTTCTAGAAGAAACAAAAAACGAGGGTTGAATCGCACGATGGACCTCTCAAAACCGAACCCCCGTTTTAATGTGACTGCGCCCTTCGGGTCAACGCGACCGAAAACAGATTTCAAAAACTGCCTTTTGGTTTGTTCAGTCTCCGGTTAAACTATGGGGCCCCAATGGGGCGGAGTGAGGAGAAATACAGTCGTGGAGCATCGAGACGAAAACGATTCTGAGGTGTTGGACGCGAGCTTGCTTGAGCTGAATTCGCTCGATGAGTCCGCAGATGCATCGCTGGATGAAACGGTGGCCGGAGAGCTGCTGGCGAACGATCTTTTGGGGAATCCCTCGGCTTCGGAAGGCGAGGATGAGGATCGCGAGGCGGTGGATGCGCTGCTTTCACCCGAGGAACTGGCGGCGCTGGAGCGCGTGGATGACCTCGATCTCTCGGTGAACGAAGAGAAGGCGCAAAAACCTTTGGCCCAAAACCCGTTTGCTGCGTTTGATGCGGATCTTTCCCTGGATGAGAACCCTCCGAAGCCTGCGCCGGCCAAGGCTGCAAAAGCTGAAGAGCCCCCGGTCACGGAGGATTTGGAGGAGGATGCGAGCCTGCTCGAGATCGACGATGTGGATGCCCTCGATGACGAGGATATCCCCGATCAGACGCAGGATGCGCCCCCGCAGGCGGCGGTCTCTTTGGGCACGATGTCTCCGGCGGCGCCGCTTTCGTCCCAGTCGATGCCTCAGATGTCGCCCAAACCGATGTTTCAGGCGGTTCCTCAGGCGGCTCCGCAACCGATGTTTCAACCTGCGCCCGAAGCTTTGCCCCAGATGCCGCCCCAGTCGGTGCCTCAGATGGCTTCGAATGCGGCCATGGCGAGCGATCTCCATGCGAGGCTTGGAAGAGCGGATTTGGAGCAGCGCCTGCTGGGCAACAGTCCAAATGCCGCTTACGCAAAGGATCCTGCGGCCTTGCAGACGCTCATGTGCGCGCCAACGCTCAATGTTACGCCCAAACGCAATTCGAAAACGCTGCTGATTGCCATCGCGTGCATGGTGATTGTGGCCACGCTGCTCGCGATCGTCGTCATTCACTTTGATCCGCTGGGCTTTCATGCGCAGCCGGCTCCGGCGCCCGTTCAAAAGTCATCGCTGGCGATTCAAAGTTACCTGCCGCAATTCGAAATCTTTAATGATTCCCGATATGTCTGCGATACTCCCTGCTCGGTGGATGCAACCGAAAACGCGCAGCAATATGCGCTCAAATGGGTGGCCAAAGACATTACCTATCAGGTCCATCTGCCGGTGCATCAAGGTGAGCTGAATGCGTTTCTGGGCGATATGGGCCAGACGCGCGCCGTGGGATGGCGGCTTTTGCGCAGCGCTTCGCCGAAGCTGATTTCGAAGGATGGCACCGATCTTGGGACGACGCCGCTTGTGTTGGTGGGGCCTGCTGGAGAAAAATGGTCTGTCGTGGCCAGCGGTCAAAATGTGGAGGTGGAATTGATGCCCGAAGGCGGTGAGTTGGATCTGCAATAAAGTGGCGACTTGCCGGTGGTGGCGTTGACATGTTTTTGAGCCTGTGTTGTAGTGATCGATGAGATAGAGGGTGGGGTTTAATGATGCAAAAGTTCTCTTTAGGTTTTAGGCGTTTTGGCGGTTCGCTTCGCTTTTGGCTGCTGAGTCTGTGTCTGGTTTCGGGCAGCCTGGAGGCCGGTCTGGCGTGGGCTGGTCCCAAAGAAGATGCGACGACGATGCTCGAAGAGAGCAAAGCGCTTTTTGATAAAGCGCAGAAACAAAAGAAAAAGATCAAAGGCGAAAAGCGGATCGCCTTGCTGACCGAAAGCCTTAAAAAATCTTCCCGCGCCTATCTTTTGCTTGTAGGCCGCCAGCTTGAAAAAGAAGCACCGGAGCTGGTTTCACAAATTGTTGAAAACATTAATGCGGTCAATCAATTGCCAGAAATCGCGGTTCTGCGCCGTGAATTGCTGACAAAAGCGATCGATTCGACTTTGGCTGGGAAGCTGACCGATGCGTACGATCAGTTTTCGAGCTTGCGCGATTTGGATCCTCGAGATGCGACCGTGGACTACGCACTTCAAGTGATCTCTCAAAGGATGTGACATGCGCGCAATCAGTCTGTTTTTAGGTTGTTCGATGCTGCTGACGGCTTGTGGTGGCAGCAATCTGGTGATCAATGGCCGTGTACTCGACGATCACGGTGTGGCCGTTGCCAAAGCCGAAGTGGTGACAGAGCCCGATACCGATATGGTGATGACCAATCAGCGCGGCTATTTTTCGTTGCGTCAGCGGTTAAATGAACTGGGCGAGGCGATGCCTTTGGAGCCTGGAACTTACATTGTGCGTGTGCGCAAGTTCGGTTTTCAGGATGTGAATGCAAAGGTGGAAGCCAAAAAAGGCGAAGTCAAAGTGCCTGATTTGATTATGAAACCGAAAACGCCCGACATCGGTGACGCTACGCCGGATGCGACCGAAGAGCGCAATCTCGGAGCGGATGATACCTCAACCCCGATCATCGGGATTTGATCGCCGTTTGGTGATCGGTTTGCTTTGATTTTTCTTGCCTTTCCTTGTGAGAGCGCAAAATCCAAATGGAGGTCGTGATGACGCGTCGGTTTCAATCTTTGATGCCGGGTTTGAAATGGTTGGCTGGTTTTGGTGGTGCGCTTGCGGGTTGTGGTGAGAACCCCCCTGAAGTGCAGGTGAAGCAGGAAGTGCTGCTCAATGTGCGCACGATCGATCTGGGAGGTCATCCCGTCGAAAGCGTCCGCTTTGACATCAACGGCAAAAAATTTGGCATTACCGATCAGGATGGCAGTTTTCAGGGGCGTTATCCGGCTAAAAATGGCGAAACCCTGACGTTCAACGTGCAGGCGCCGGCAGGTTACAGCGTACCTCCGTCGGTGGATCAAAGCCGCTGGCAGCTGCAGGTCAACTACCCCGAAGGGCGCCCTCTGCAAGTGGAATTTACGGCGACTCTGCAGCGTCCGGAGCGCGAATATCTGCTGATGGTGCGGACCGGATCCCCCGCTTCTCCGGTGCAGGTCAACAACAAATTAGTAGGAAAAACGGGACTTTCGGGCGAAGCCCTGTTGAAGGTGACGGGGATCCCCGGGACTTCGTTTAACGCGAGGGCTTCGAGCGCGACGAGCGGAAACATCACCTATAAGGGGGTGTTTGCCGAAGAAGATGAAATCTATTTGATTACAGCCGAACGGCAAGGGCCTTTGATGGGACGCGATGCGCCTGCGAACCCGGCTGCGGGGGCGGCTGTGGAACCCGCTGCGCCTGAGCCTGCGAACGCCATCGCCGAAAAGCCTGAGCCCGTACCTCAGAATCAGGAGGAACCCAAGCCAGCGCCTCAGGTTGCGGCGGAGCCGATCAAGCCAGCGCCTCAAGTTGCGGTGGAACCGATCAAGCCGGCGCCTCAGGTTGCGGTGGAACCGATCAAGCCGGCGGTCGCCAAAACGGAGACCTCCAAACCTGCAGCGCCTGCTCAAAACGCCCGCAATTCTGCTGCGAGGGATGATACGCCCAAAGTGGCTTCTGCGGGGAATGCGTCTGGCGGGACATCTTCAAAGACGGCACCCACGGTTCGCGTTGAATCGCCGGCACCTGCGACTTCAACGGTGCGCGTAGGGAATTCACCTGCACGCGGGCAGGCTTCTTCCACGCCTGTGGTGGTCGTCTCAACGCCCGCAACTCCGCCTGCTGTGGCGCATTCTCGTCCTGAGCCCGTGCCTCAGGCTGCGACCCGAGCGGATGACATCATCGTGTCCGATCCGCCCAAATCCCGTGACCCTGAGCCGACGCCTGTGGCGGTGAAAGCGTCGGATGAGATTGCCAATGATTCGCCTCGGGGAAAGTCGGGCGTTGAGATTCCTGCCGATAAGCCTGCGGGCAACGCTCGGGTGGCCAATGAAGAAGACGCCATCGATGTCAACGCGGTTTCCCGTCAGTCACCTGCAGCTGCGGGCCGATCTGCTTCAGCCGCCTCGATGAACCGCGAGGAGGTTGCGGCCCGGTTGTCGCAGATGGCGCAAAAACAGGCCAATCATCAGAGTCTGAGCGCCGATGAACTTGACTTTTTAAACCAGATTGACCGCACCAGCCCGAGTTATGGCGAAGCGAACCGCCTGCTGGCCGAGCATTATTATGAATCCAAGGATTACAGCCGGCAGATTCAGGCGCTCGAAAATGCCACGTCGTCCGGGCCATTAAAGCGGGATCCCCAGGTGCTGCTCTCGCTGGCTAAAGCCTATGCGCACAGCAAGAATTACCGTAAAGCTCTGAAAACCATGCAGCGCGTGGACGAAAATGCGCGCCGCCTGTCGCCCGATCGCAAAGCGGATGCGATGCGGTTCCACGCAGAGATCCTCGAATTCGAGTTTTTGCGTCAATATGAGGAAGATCCCAAAGGGGCCAACCTGGGGTTGATCGACAAGGCGCTCGAAAAATGGGAGCGATACAAGACGTTTGCGACCGGTGCGGATGCCGCCGGGGTTTCAAAGGCGACCGAGAAGATTTCTGAGTTAACGCAGTTGAAGCGGCGCATGGAGCTGTGAGGATCATGAAGCGCTTGGCTTGGATTCGCTGGGCTTTCTGGGGGTTGCTCGCGCTGGCGGGGACGTCAGCCTGCGAACGTCGTGCGGTGACCGAGACGGTGGTCGATCTCTCGGCCGATAAAGCTGCGCTCTCTCAGTCATGGATCGCCCAGGTTGCTAAAAAACCTTCTGATTTAGCGGAGTTAGCGAAGCAATCCCAGGGCTGGCGCTTCTTTTTCATGGGCGATTATGAGCAAGCCTTAAAGGTGTTTACGAGCGATCTCAAATCGACGTCGCCTGAGCTTTTATTCGATTTGCATGCAGGGGCTGCGCGATCCGCTTTGGCATTGGCCAAAGTGTACGGCATGTTTGAGCAAATGACGCACAGCTTCGGCCTCGCTCTGAATGAAAAACAAAAGCAAATTCAAGTAGATACAACGCAAGCGCAATCGGACGGAGGTCAGGCAGAAGGGCTTAAGCCTTTGTCCCAAAAGGACGCTTCGTCTGTAAAACGCAAGCTTCAATTGCCGCCGAAGCTCTCTCAAAAGCTGGAAGATGAGGATTTGACCGGAATTGAAGGGATGGAGCGTCTGCAAAAAGCTTTGGCGCTCTATTACGCCGAGCTCGCGCTGCAGCATTGCGATGAGGCGGCCCGATCCCCAAAGGCCTCTCAAGCCATTTTATGGGTTGCCGCTGATGCAGAGCTGATACTCGGTCAAAAAGAAAAAGCACTGTCAAATCTGGAGTTGGTGATGAAAAACACCAGTTTGCCGCTTTCGCTTGCAGTGCTTTCGGAATGGAATGACGTTGAGGATTTGCGTTACGCTGCTTCGATTCTGAGCGCGCAGCTGGCTCAAAAAACATTGCCGCCTTTGCCTCAAAAGCGCACTTCCATGCAGGTCTGGCAGGCCTGGGCATGGGCGCAGCAGGGGCAGAAGCTCACCGATCGGGCGTTTCCCGAAGATCGCGACCAGTTGCTGAAGCTTTGGGGACTGGTTCTGGCGGGATTGACCCCAGATGCAGGAACCCCTGAGGGCGCTCAGGATGTAGCGAATTTGCAGCTGCTCGATCGCACGGTGGATTTGTGGGAGCGGCGGTTTGCGGAAGCGGTGGTGGCGACGGATCCCAATCTGGCCGTTAAACTGCGATCCGATGCAGAAGATAAATCGCATGCGGCTGCGCCTTCCCCGCGCAATACGTACGCGTCTCTTGTGGCGAGCGCGCGCGATAATGTAGCGATCGGCCGGCATCGCGTGGCATTAAAATATTTGAGCCGGCTGGAAGAAAAACTTCCCGCAGCTGGGCTTCCTGCGGAATTGTTGCGAGATTTCCTGACGTTACAAGCCATGGAACAGAGCAGCAGTGCGATTCAGGGGCAATAACCAAAAACAGTCCTCTAGTGAGGCATCCGGGGTCAAAATGAACCGATTTTTAAGCTTAGTTCTTTTGGTTTGCGCGCTGTTCGGTCTTTCTGCACCGGCCTCCGCCCAAATCTTTCGCTATCCCGAAGATACGCGGCCCGCATCGCTTTTGCCTTTCTTTGCAGAGGACATGAGCTCGGTGCGCATGGTCGAACTGATTTTTGAATCGCTGGTGTTCATCAATAAACGCGGCGATGTGGAAGGTGGACTGGCGACCGGCTGGGAAGTTGCGCCCGATAAGCAGAGCATCCGCTTTACGCTGCGCGAGGGCGTTCAATGGCACGACGGGAAGCCGTTTACGGCCGAAGATGTGGCGTTTACCGTTCACGCGGCTCAGGATCCCCAAACCATCTTCAATGCCAAGGGCAAGTATAAATTCATCACCGAGGTGCAGGTCGAAGGCCGTTTCAGCATTCGCTTCAAGTTCGACAAGCCCATCAACGAGCCTGAGCGCCGTTTCACCTTTAAAATCATCCCCAAGCACGCCTTCAGCGGTACGGCCATCAGCCGCAAGGATGCCTTCAGCCGCAAGCCCATCGGCACCGGCGTTTACATGGTCAGCAAATACAGCCTGCGTTCAGTTTCGCTGCAAATCTTCCCCAACTATTGGGGACAGGCCAAAATCACGGGCATCCTGATGCAGCATACGCCCGATAAGTCCGCTCAAATCAACCTGTTGCAATATTCGGGAACCAAGTCCGGCGTGCAGGCGGTCGTGTTCGTGCCCCCGAAGAACATCCCGCTTTTTGAAAACAGCGATTCTGTGGTTTTGGAGCCTTATCACACGGTTTCCTGGTGGTATATGGCTTACAATCACAACAATCCTTCGCTGGCGAACCGGGCGGTGCGCGAGGCGCTGGCTTACGCGATCAACCGCGAAGAGCTCCTGGAAGCCAACCTGGGGCGCGGCGATGTGTTGAGCGGTCCGTTTACGGAATCGAGCCCATTCTATAATTTTGAGGTCGAACCGCGCGCATATGACGAGCAGCGTGCAGCGCAAATCCTGGAGAGCGCGGGATACAAGCTTCAGAACGGTATTCGCCAAAAAGGTAAAGAAAAACTGGAGTTTAGATTCGTTCTCGATAAGGAGCTGGCCAGCAATCAATCGCTGTTTTTGGGGATTCAGGCGCAGTTAAAGAAGATCGGCGTGTCGGTCAAGCCGCAGTATGTGGATCACGCGCGCTATCGTGAACTGGTCTTCAGCCAGGACAACTTCGATTTGACGCTGAACGTCTGGTCTTTCGAGGAAGTGGAGGATGTTTACCCCTTGTTCCATTCCAAGGGCGTCATGAACTTCATCCATTACCGCAACGCCGAGGTCGACAAGCTCCTCGATCAGGCCAAGGGCATGCACGATTACAAGCAATACAAGGAAGCCATGAAGCGCCTCCACGCCATGCTCGACAAGGATTTGCCCTATTTCTTCCTGTGGTCGCTGGACTTGTATTCGGGCATCTCCAAGCAGGTCAAGAACGTCTTCATTCAGCCTTACTACTATTTCACTTCATTTAAGGAGTGGGAGTTGAATCCTTGAAGCGCATTTTCCTGGCTCTGTTGCGCCGCATTTTAGGTGGGTTTGCGCTCCTTTTGGGGGCGAGCTTTATCATTTATATGACGGTGCGGGCAGCGCCGGGGGATGCGATCGATGCGATCAGCCCGATGGGCACGCCGCCTGAGGTAAAAGCGCAGCTGATGGCGGAATTCGGGCTCGATCGCGGGCCTCTTGCGGGCTACGGGGTGTGGGCGCTCCGCTCATTATGCGGGGATTTTGGGGATTCCCTGGTGTTTGCGCCGGGTGAACGGGTGATGGCGGTGGCGTTACCGGCGTTTGGACGCACGTTGCTCCTCGCGGGCGGGGCGTTGCTGGTGTGTTTATGCTTTGCTCTCCTCTGGGCTGCCTGTAATCCCGGGGGATCCAGGCGTTCTCAACTGCTGGGGGCATCTTTGTACGGGGTGACTTCGGCGCCTTCGTTCGTGATTGCGGTGGCGTTCGCGCAGGCAGTCAACGAGTTGGTCTACCGGCTGGTGGACGCCCGCGGCTTTGTGACGCCTTCCTGGTACCCGATACCCATCGCATGTTCATCGATGATGCCCTATTTGTTCGCCGGGATAACGTTGATTTTATCGGATGGATTGCTGATCGACCTGGTGAATTACCTGCGATCCGAGTTGCAGGCTTTGCGTCGCTCTCCGTTTATTGCGGCGATCAGAGCGAAGGGGGCCCGTGTCACGGGGCATCTGCTGAAGAACATGGTGGTGCCCATCTTATCCGCCTATGCGTCAAGACTGCCTGTGGTGTTGGGGGGCGTCGTCATCGTGGAGTATGTGTTCACCCTCGACGGTGCGGGCTATGTTCTCCTGGAGGCTTCGAAGAATCGCGATTTCCCGATGGTGGTCGGTCTCAGCGTGTTGTTCACGGCTTTGGTGATTCTGGTCAACATCATCTCCGATGTGGTGAAGGGTTGGCTCGATGCGCGGGAGGTGGCTCATGGGGGGTGATCATCCATCGCAGGAATGCAAAGCGCCTTCTACCCCCGGTAGCAAGAAGCTGCGATCGCTGCCTTTGGGGTTGTACCTCAGTGGTGGGATCGTTGCCCTGGTGTTTTTGCTCGGTCTCATCGCCCCGTTGATCCCTTACGATCCGGCGGCGGCGGTCGATTACCAGAGGCAGTTGGCGGGGCCGTCCTGGAGTCACCTGTTGGGCTGCGATGGTCAGGGTCGCGACATCGCGCTGCGCATCGTCAAGGGGACGGAGGCGTTCTTTTGGCCGGGCATTCTGGCGATGACCATCGCCGTGATAGGGGGTGCGGCCTGTGGGGCATGCGCGGGATACATGCGGGGTTGGGTCGGACAAGCGGTGCGCGGGCTCATGCAACTGCTGGATACGCTCCCGAGACTCGTGTTCATCGTGCTGTTGTGCACCATACTTGACCCCGGAATGTATTTGATCGCGACCACTGCAGGGGTGTTGTTCATCCCAACCATCGCTGCAATCTGTCGTCGCAAGGTGGAGACGCTGGCATCCGAAGACTACATCCTGGCGCATATCGCCCATGGATTCCACCCCGCATGGATTTTGGGGTACCACATCCTGTGGTTGCAATGCCGTCCGCTGTTGATCCGGCAGGCCTGTACCGTCTTCAGTTACGTGCTTTTCGTTGAGACTGCGCTGTCATACCTGGGGGATTACGGCGTTCAGGAACCCTGGCCCTCATGGGGTAACATGGTGGCACAGACGCGCGAAGGCGTGGGATTCTGGCCCTGGTTCGTACCGGCGGTCATGATCGTGGTGTCGATCGCAGCGCTCCTGGCGTTTGGAAACGCGATCGCGCGGCGCGAGGAGGCGATGCGATGAGGCCTTTACTTCGAGTCCGCGATTTGACGGTGGTATTCGACACGGCAGAGGGTCAGCGCAAAGTTGTGGACGGGGTTAGTTTCGCCGTGGGAATGGGCGAAACATTGGGGATTCTGGGGGAGTCCGGGAGTGGGAAGACCATTTCCAGCTCTGCAGTGCTCGGTCTCATCGATGATACACCCGGAGTCTGCGGTGGAGAGATTGTTTTCACCCAGGGTGATCATGAGATTTCGTTGTTGGAAGGACTCGATACCTGCGTGACACAGCGCCCCGACGGTTTGTATGTAAAGGACAACCGCCGGTGGATGCAGCATGTACGCCGTGTAATGACCCCTATATGGGGGTGTGGAATGACGGCGGTGTTTCAAAATCCCCGTCAATGCCTCGACCCATTGGAGCGCATCGGTGCGCAGGTAGAGGAGTCCGTGGGGTTAGCAGCGCCTCACCTGACTGCGGCAGAGCGTATGCAGGCGGCATTGGACTGGTTGCAAAAAGTGCAGATGCGTGACCCCCTGCGTGTGTACCGCAGTTATCCGCATGAATTGTCCGGGGGGATGTGTCAGAGGGCGATGATCGCGATCGCGTTGGCACGTCACCCGGCGTTATTGATTGCGGATGAACCGACGACGGGACTCGATACCACCGTGAGAGCAGAGATCGTCGCGCTGTTTCACAGCCTCATACAGGAGTCGCAGGCGTCGATGATCTATATTTCGCATGATATCCGCGAGGTATTGTATCTGGCCTCACGTGTGATCGTCATGCGATCCGGGCGTGTGTTGGAGGAAGCCACTTCGGAAGACCTGCTCTTAGGGCGTGGTACACGTCATCCCTACACGGCAACGTTGCTTCATGCGGCGGATCTACCCACCGGCCAGGTGAGTGAGACGGTATAGAGGGGGGTGAGAGGTGAGTGATCAGCAGCCATTGGTAGAAGCACACGATGTGGTCAAGCGGTTTAAAACGCGATCACTCTTCGGATCAGGGGTGGATGTATGCGCTCTCGATCATGTGAGCCTCAATCTCTACCCGGGTGAAACGGTCGCGCTGATCGGGGAATCGGGATCTGGCAAGACGACATTGGGCAAGATCCTGCTGCGACTTTGTCCGCTCACCTCGGGGACGGTGCGTTTCAACGGTGTGGATTTGTTTAGCATGGGGGCATCGGAGCTGCGGCAGGCGCGTCGCGAGTTTCAGATGATCTTCCAAAACCAGCTTGCAAACCTGCATCCCAGGTTGACCGTGGGTGAGATGCTCGATGAATCGTTGCGGTTGCATCGTCCCGAGTTGGATCAGGCTGCAAGACAGGCGCAAATCGAGGCATTGCTGGGGGAGGTAGGGCTCGTCGACAAGCTGAATGTGCGTCCTGCACGGCTGTCGGGAGGGGAGCGCAGGCGTGTGGGGCTGGCGCGCATCCTGGCAACGCGGCCTAAGCTGGTGATCGCCGATGAACCCACCAGCGGACTTGATGCGGCGATCAAGCTGCAGATGATTTCACTCCTCAAGGATCTGAAGTCTCCCGAGACGACTTACCTGATCATCAGCCATGATTTGGGGCTTGTCAGGCGGATCGCGACACGGATCATCGTGTTATTGAAGGGGCGGATCGTTGAGGACTTTCCCGCATCACGGTTGGATGAGGGGTTCGAGCATCATCCATATACCCAACGACTGATGCATGCAGCGGATCTCTTTGATGCAAATGGCGATCGAAGGGCTCACAAGGCGCCCTCTGTGGTTGAAGAGGGCTTCCTGGATGGTCGGACAGACGCCATTTTAAATGCGGAAGGCTGCGTATACGCCTGTGATTGCCAGCGTGGATCAGATTTGAACCTCATTCACAGGTGTGCAAAGGAGCGGCCTCCACTTGTTGAGGTGGCATTGGGACACCGACTAGCCTGCTTCGCAGCAGCGAAAGAGGGCATGTCCACCCCGGATAATGCGCCTTCAACGGATGAAACGTTAAAGGAGAAGGTATGAAAGGCTTCGTTTTAGCGGGGCTACTCGGCTTTAGCATGGTGTACATACCGCATGTATCCACTGCAATGGCCGATGAACCCTATATAGACAACCTGGAGCAGGGGATCCTCTACTTCAAGAGGGATGTATTTAAGCAGGCCAAAATCGAGCTAGACCGTGCATACAACAATGGTGGCTCGGAAGATTTTCGTGCGGTGTACTACAGGGCCTATACCGATTATAAATTGTTGCTGTTAGAGCAAGCCTTTGAAATGTTGGCAAAGGCCAAAACACTGGCGCAATCCGATCGAGAAAAGTCGTCTGTAGAGGAACTTGAGCGTGAGATGAAGTCTCTCTACGGTGCTGTCACCCTGTCGCCTGCTGAGGGTGAAAGCAATCAAAGGGGGAGAATCTTCTTCGAGTCCAAGACAGGCATCATCAACAAGGAGAAGAAGCAGCGTTTCCTGTCGATTAGGGAGCGTTTTCGCTCTATGGATGTAGAGTTGCCCATTACGGTCTACATGCCATATGGCGACTATTTGGCCAATAAGGTGCCGTTTTCCCTTGTAGAAGGGGAGCCTTCTCCGCGTATCGATATTTACTTGCAGATTCAAACTGCTGAGAGCTCGGCTTCCAGTGGTGGAATGAGCCCTTGGTGGCTGGTTGGAGTGGGTGGTCTGGCTGCGGTGGCAGCTGGTGTGGGTGCATATTTCCTCTTTACCGAAGACAACGAAGTAAGAACGGAGCGTTTACATGGCAATTTCGAATAAAAAGGTCTTAGCGTTTACCTGTCTGTCTCTCCTTCCTTGGGTGGCATCGGCTGAGGTCTCCCCGCCTAAGCTGGTTGCTGAGCGTGCGACGGCGCATTGCCAGATCCCAAGATGGTCTCCCGACGGTAAGAAGTTGGCTTTCGAGGTGTACTTGCCCAAGAACGACAGCCGCGAGGTGTGGATCGCAACCCTGGGACCGGGCGATTCCAAGCTGTCAGAGGAAGAAGTCACCACGGGGAAGACGCAAACCAGCGATTTGTTGGGGGATCGCAAGGCCCCAGTGGTTGAGTTTGCGTGGGCACCCGACATGAAGATGCTCAGCAAGCCTTACGTTTTCTCGAGCATTGGACCGAAGAAGAACTTCGATCTGTTCGCCGATGGCAGCTGGCTTACCAACAACCCCGGTAATGATGGGCAACCCGACTGGTCGACGGACGGTCGCTACATTGCCTATACCTCGCAGCGCAAGGCATCTGGCGATGTGTACGCCCTTGATCTGCAGGGAGACTCCACGCCGATGCAGCTGACCTTCTGGCCCAGCGATACGGTTTACCGCCCGCGCTTTGCCGCACATACCAACCGATTGTTGTTCACACGCTCGCAAACCGGCAGCAAGGGGCAGAGCATTGGGGTTATCGACTTTGTGACGGACCCTAAACAGTCCGTACATATGGTCACCGAGTGGAACGGCGACGAGATCAGACCCGAATGGTCGCCCGACGGCACCAAGATTGCCTTCTTTGCAAACAAGGGGAACGCGAATGACAAGGTGTACGACCTGTGGGTCATCGGTTCCGATGGCAAGAATCAGCTCAGACTGGCGCGCAATGTAGTCGTACCTGACTACACCGGCCCCGTGTGGACCCCCGACAGCAGCACGATCTTGTTCGTTGCACAGGATTTTAAGAAGGACAACCCCGTGATGTTTGTCCGTGCCGACAATTCGGCGAAGGGTGTACTGGCTACCGGTACCGAGTTGAACTCTGATCTGGCCCTCTTTGCACAGGGTGACACCCTCCATCTGGCCTTCAAGGCCATTGGCCACAAGGGTGCAACCGAGAAAACCTGGGAGAGAATTTACGTAGTCACCTTTACAATGGCTGATCTCAAAGGATCAGCGCCTACTGCAGAGCCTGCACCTGCGGGCGATCCATCTGAAGAGGGTATGACTCCGTGAGTGCTCAACCGCGTTTCATGGCCCATATGAGGTTCAATACACCCATATGGGCCGCATCTATGCTCATCAAGGTGCTGTTACTCGGCTGCCTGTTGAACGTTGCATCCGCGAAAGCCCATGAATCCATGTATGCTCCATTGGGAATCTCGTGGGATATGGCGGCGATGAACGAAGAAAACAGCGCCTCCAAAGCTGTGGTGCTGATATTTGCGCGCAATGGAGGCAACCCCAACGCAGCGGTACGCATCGAACGCGACCTGCGAAACATGTTCGATTACGCGCATGGCCTCGACCCACAGGGTGATATACCGTCTATCCTTCCTGTAGAGCCGCGTTTCGACGTTGGCAATCTGAGCAAGGGCGAGCTCACAAAGGCTCGTATGCATTTCGATAATGCCCAGCGCGCGCTGGAAGGCGGTGACTCCGACGAGGCAATGGAGCAACTCTTCCGTGCGGAGCGCTTTTACAACAAGGCGATCCCATATTCCTCCGATACGGCGCTCCTGAGGGGGATATTCTTTTACTACTACCTGGCGAGACTGGCGGCCAAACAAGAGCAGCAATCCAACGACGCATACTGTGCATACGTTGCACTCACCCGTAATCTGGCGGGTAGCGTGGGGCCCATTGAGCAGTTCGAGCCGTTGGCAGACCGTTGCGGCCCAACATCGATTGCTGGTACGGGTGAGTTAAGGGTTACCTCTGATGTAGACGGGGCTCATGTATATGTGGATGACCGCCCTGTTGGAGTGGTAGGCGAGCGCATACCCTATGTGGATCCGTTTCTCCCGGCTGGACCGCACCTGATCGAGGTTCGCAAGAGCGGTTACGTGCGCTTCGGCACGCTCTTAACACTCCGTAAAGGGAAGACCGAATCGCTGCGAGCCCGTCTGAAACCCGCTAAGAACGTCAAAGATGAGTATTCGCCGCTGGCTGACATGGTGTATGAGGGCAAGAATGCATACAGCGAGGATTATATTGCAGACTTGTTCTTCCAGATGGCTGAGCTGTATGGCGTAGGCACATTGGTTGTGGGGTATCTTTTACCCACTGGACCGGCGCGTGAACACCAGGTGAAGCTGACCTTGTTCAGCTTCAATGGCATGTTGAATACCCAATCTTACGTCTTTTCAGATGAAATGGATGCCCATCGCAAGGCTTTGCAATCTTATTGGCAAACGCAATACGGGCAACCTCTGGATCCTGAAGAGGCCCTTCCGACCCTTGAACGCTTTGCCCCCACCTTGTTTAAGGTAGAATAAACCTCCGGCGCGCAACAAAGGGAGCCTGGACATGATGAGTCGTAAAAATGCAATGTGGCTTTGCACCCTGTTATGCATGCTGTGGGGCTGCAAAGAAGATAAAGAGACGGTTGTTGAGAGCGGCTTTGAAGTCACTGTGACTGCATGTCTGGGATCTGCACCCGAGTCGGCAGATGTGCAAGGTTGCCGGGCAAAGGTGGATGCATCGGTTCAGGGCGCTTGCTTCGTGCTGGCAGATGCTGAGCAAAACCGCAAATCAACGCCGTTAGGCTGGAGTGACGGCCGTTTACAGCTCGTTGATGCCGATGGGCTCTTTGATTTTACCCCCGGACAGCCCTTGGAGGGCGCGCTCTATCTGATGACGAAGCCTGTCGATGCTTCGACTTGTGCCAGCATGGCGATCGATACAGCCTGTACAGGCGACTGCTTGCTCAAGCTATATCAGGAACCAAGGGTGGTTTCACCGGATGGCGCCGAAAAGAAGACGGTCTTCGACTTCACCAATGGGGCAGGTCAATGCGTGCAAACCTGGAAGTCAGGGGGTGAGCCGGTTGAACTCTGCAATGGGGTGGACGATGACTGCGATGGTGAGATTGACGAGGGCTTTGAAGATTTAGGCGTAGCATGCCGTACAGGGCAGGGGGCATGCGCGCGAACGGGTTTTATGCAGTGTAACGCGGAGGGCACCGCCGTTGAATGCAATGCTGTACAGGGTGTACCTACCAAGGAACTCTGCGACGGTGTCGATAATGACTGCAATGGTTTGACCGATGAACTGCTGGAAGGCTGTTGCACACAGGGTCAGATCATGCGTTGCGGCGTTGATGCGGGCGCTTGTAAGGCTGGAACGCAGAGTTGCAACGTCAGCAACGGCTTATCTGCAGGCTTCTTTGGGCCTTGTCTCGATGAGAATGGCGATAAGGTCACCCTTCCTGGCGAGCTCCCCGAAGTTTTGGACGGCATCGACAACGATTGTAATGGGCAGATCGACGAAGGCTTTGAGGGATTAGGGGGTGCATGCACTGTGGGCGTAGGTGCATGTGCTGCCACAGGTACCTATGAGATGGCGCCTGACGGCACAAGGAGATGCAACGCCACACCCAAACAACCTTCGTCCGAAGTCTGCGACGGCATCGATAACGACTGTGATGGTCTGGTCGATGAAGATCTGCTCAACATGGGCAGCTGTGTGAAGGGCGAGGGAGCCTGTTTAAGCGTCGGTTTCATTGCATGCATGGGCGGCAGTCCCGATTGCGTGGTCAACGCTCCAACCCCTACAGACGAGATCTGCAACGGGATAGACGACGACTGCGATGGGAAGACGGACGAAGATTTTGAAAAGCTGGGCCAAAGCTGCGGTGTGATCGGGCAAGGCGTCTGTGCTGTGCAGGCTGTATACGCATGCAAAGCCGATGGATCCGATGTGGAATGCGTCGCGGTAACCCAACCTTTAAGCCCTTCACCCGAAGTTTGCGATGGTCTCGACAATAACTGCGACGGTCTCACCGATGAAGGCTTTAAAGACGCCCAGGGAAACTACGTTTCGCTCGATCATTGCGGCGCATGCGGGGTGCCTTGTTCGCATCCAAACGCTCAAAGCAGCTGTAGCTTAGGTGTATGCAGCCTGTTGTCTTGCAACGAAGGCTATGCAGATGCCGATGGACTCTCCCAGAACGGCTGTGAATGCACCATTACAGGGGGTGATGTGCCCGATCTCTCGTTTGCAGACAGCGATTGTGACGGTATCGATGGCACCATCGATGCGGCGATCTTTGTCTCGATACTGGGTGATGACAACGCCTTTGGTACGAGAGAGGCGCCTTTCAGGTCGGTTGCAAGGGCTTTGAGCGCAGCTGCGGCCACTGGCAAGACCGAGATCTACGTCTCGACCGGATTCTTCGACATTGCTCAGGGTCTCAATGCTGAGCAGGCCGCCGCAGTGGCCGGGCATCCGGGGTTACTGGTGCCCGATGGCGTCTCGATTTACGGCGGATACAACCCCTACAGCTGGTCTCGATCCGCGATGACGCAGCAAGTCCGCACGGTGATCGGCGGCGATGCGGTTGTTTTGCGCTATGAGCACCTGAATGCCGATACGGTTCTTCAAAACCTGGCGGTCGAGGCGACCGATGCAACCCGCGCCGGAAGCTCGTCTGTTGCCGTAGTCGCCCTTGATGTGGGCGATCACTTAAAGCTGACGGGGGTTTTGCTGGCTGCTGGTAACGGGGCGAACGGTCTGGACGGCGTCAATGGATCCCCTGCATCTTTATCTGCAGCCGAGGGAGAGAGCGGATACGCCTCGAGCCTACCGGTTGATGGTGGAAAAGGGGGCCGTGGTGGGGTCAACATGGCTTGCTCCGCTTCGGGTGAAGACGGCGCAGATGGTGTTCAAAGCTTCGATTCTGCGGGAGCTGGCGCCGGCATAACCCCTGCAACCTCTGGACAAAAGGGCGCCGACGGCGTCGCTGCATCCGGTAACGGTGCCATTCTGGACGGGCTTTGGACCGCTCTAAAAGGGAGCGATGCATCTGACGGCGAGCCTGGGGAAGGTGGCAAGGGTGGAAAGGCGGGCTCGCTCATTGCGGGCGAATGGTCTACAGGCCTGACATCCGACCAATTACCGCTGAGCAGCGGCGGAGGCGGTGGTGGTGCTGGCGGTTGCGGCGGTCAAGGCGCCAAAGCAGCCCAGGGCGGAGGGGGATCTTTTGCGCTGAGTCTCCAGGGTGGGACCGTACAAGCCGATCAGGTGACGCTCAAGGTGGGGCAGGCAGGCTTGGGTGGACGCGCTGCTTCTGGTGGATCCGGTGGCGAAGGGGCGGATGGTGGCCCCGGTGGCGCTGCGATTGCCGGTGTCAGCACTGCTGGAACCTCGGGCCTTCCGGGTGGCGAAGGTGGAGCAGGGGGTGATGTGCCCGTTGCACCCAATGGATCGGCCGCCCATATCCTGCTCATCAACGACGGATCCGTTCAATCGACCGTAAGCGGCCTTGCCGATGTGACCTCCCTCTGCTGCCTCCTCGAATCCGGCCTCTGCACCCGCCTCTCCTGCGACGATTAACCCGCCTTTTTACCCCCCAAAAGTTGGCACGATTTTTGCGTATATAGTCATTGAACAGTTTGAAGAGGCTCATCTCGGGAGTTTTTGAAAGCTGTTCCAACCTGGCGAAACTTCAAGGCTTTTAAGCCGGTTGCTTCGTCTGGGCTGCAGAAGTCGCCTCTTTGAAAAAAAGTGAAAACCGTCCAACCCGTTCAGCGTGTTCAGAATCTGGACGCTTTTGCGGGTCACAGGTGGATCGGACGAGCCGCAGAAGGTCGGCTTAAGGCATCCAGGTTGTGGGGACGGGAAGAAATTTTTTCAAAGCGGCTTGTCCGGGGTCCAGGTTCAATAATTTTGTTGAACGATCCCTTTTGTACGGGTAGTCTACGGCCGGTTTTGTTGGTTTGTGTGGCTACCTCAACCCCTAGAACTTCTGAAAGGAGACCGATCATGAAGTTCATCCAGTCGTACAGTCTGGCCCACATGACGAACAGTACCCTTGCGGGGTACTGCAACGAAATCCTCGTGCTCGCTGAGCAAACACTGCCCAACAGCGAGTATGGCATTGCCGATGGGTATCGCGATGCCATCGAGGAGTTCAATCGTCAGTTGCGCCTTGAGACTGTGAAGTATCAGGAGCCCATTGAGAGCGCCGATGCTTCGACAGATCAGGCGTACAACGCGATCAGCTCGCAAGCCAAGCTGAACACGCAGCATTTCTCCCCTGAAGTGCGTTCGGCGGCAGAGAGCGTCTTAGAGGTGCTGGGGCGCTATGATAACCCCACGCGCAAGCGATATTCCGACGCATCGGTGATCATCCTCAATGTGATCGCCAGCCTCGAGGAGTTGGGACCCGAGACCCTTCGCCTCGCCATGGTGGATGGCTGGTTCGCCGAGCTGAAACGCCGCAATTCCGAATTTGCAGCCATGCGCGCAGAGAAGGTTGCAGCGAAAGCCGGCATCGAAGTGGGCTCTACCAAGCGTGCCCGCGAAGCCTTGATCGAGATCTATCGCGATATGGTGAACAAGCTGAACGCCGTCATCACGCTGCATCCCGATGAAGCACATGTGAACCTGGCCAATCAAATCAATGAACTGATCGATCACCGCCGTGCGCAGGCCCGCGCCATCGCCAAGAGGAAGGCGGGCAACGGTGAGGGTGGCGAAGACGAAAAGAAAACCGTCGATTCGGTACCCCCTGCAGAAGTCAAGTGACCGATGAAAGGCGCCCTCCCACAAGGAGGGCGTTTTTGTATCCAGCGATCGACGAAGTTTGTACAGGGTGGATATGGGGAGATTTTATGGGTGAATCTGGCGTTGCGAGGGTGGATAGATGGGGCTGGGACAGATAAACGATGATGGTACAGGTTTGATATATGGGCTCGATGCTGGTGAACGCGGTCTGTATGGGGTGGATGGTTGGACTGTGAAGGATTTAAGGCGGGCTTTTATGGTTGGTGATGGCGGCTTATATGTATGAAAGAGGGGATATCAAGGCTTGATTCAGGGCGCTGAAGTACTTTGAGTCTGTTTATACGGGTAGGATAGAATGCTTCGTTAAGCTGGAAGGGACTATCTACAGGTTGGTAGGATGGCGTTTAAGGAAAAGAGGGCGGGGTATACGGGCAGGAAAAGGCGCGTTTTCAGCGGGGAAGGATCTTGATCTCGCTCAGATGGACGATGTTGCGGTAGCCTTCCTTGCCACCTCGACCCGAATATGTGCTGAAATGGTTGAAGATCGACATGTTGATCGCCTTTGTGGGGGTCTCATCGTCGTCTCCGATGCGCACTGTATAGGTCTGACCCTTCACCAGGTTGGCGCGGATGGGCGAGCTCTCTACGTAGGTATTCCAGTCTTCCCTTCCCTGATGCGGCATGATCAGGTAGCCATCAGCTACCGTATTGCCGGAAGCGTTGGTGATCTTGGCGTATTTCACTGCGCAGGTGATGCCGGTATCGACGCCTGCCATCCCGTTGGAGAAGACCGCCTGAATGAAATGCTCCCCATCATACTCTGCGGTGAAGGATCCCTCGACGAATCCCCAGGATGTCTGACCATCCTTGCTGTCAATGTAAACCGGATTGCCGTCGGTGACACGCTTGCCATTGGTCTCATCGTAGCTGAGATCCGATGCATACAGGTGTTGGATCTTGGTTTGATGCGTTGTAGCGTCATCCCACAGGCATTTAGGCTGCGCGTGCTGTGAAAGCGTGCCGCTCACATTAAACTTGGTTTCGACCGTATAGCAGTTGGAAATCGACTTGTCCGCCCCTGTATCGGTCCATTCCATGTTGCCATTGGTCAGATCTGCAATCTTGTCACCGTTCCTGTACAGCATGTGAGTCACTGAAGACGGGTTTTCTTCGCTGCCGATCTTGATCTGAATGCCACCAGACACATCGTTCAATTCGGCAATCCAGGGCGTCTTGGGCGCAAAGAGATACTGCCAGCCCGGGTCCCCATTAAATTTGCTGTCGGGCATATAGTTCCATTGGGCGCTTGCAGTGGCGCAATCCGCCAGATACACCTTGATTTCGTTGACTGCGCGCATGTCTTCAAGCGCTATCCGGGTTGACATCATGGCGTCACCGTTGATCGTCATCTTGCCTACGCGGTATGCACCTTCCGTCTGCGTGTCGTTAGCCGGGAAATACACCTTGATGTTGAAGGTCTTACCCCGATATTTGAGACCTTTCAGGGTGATGGATTGGTCGTCCTTGAACAGCGCCTTGCGCACGGAAACCGGGATAAAGGGGGAGATCGTCAATGCTTCGCTCTCTGCATCCACCCCAAAGAGCGTGTGGACGACCATCGAGAGATAGCCGGCGACGCTCCAAAGCTGTCTTGCAGAGTTGATGACCGGTCCAGACATGCTGGGATCACTATCTTCATACCAAGGAACGCCCTTTGTCAGCTCCAGATTCTCCATGTTGGAGAGATTCAAGGCCGCGCCTCTGATCAGCGACCACACGCCGAACTCCACAACCCGGTCATTGCCTACCTTGCGAGCCGCGTCTGTAAAGTAGCCAGTCACAAAAGGCCAGGTGGATCGGTTGTGATAAATCGCTACGGCTTGCTGCTGTGGGTATATGGTCGGCACACCGCGCCCGATCATGGGATAAGCAGCGATGGCATTAGAGGCCGCCGTATAGTTGACGAGACCCAGTTTCACGGCAAAGGTGATCGCCAATGCGTCGTGCTGGCTTGTCGGTACGGTGTCGAAAGGCGTCATGATCAGGCTGCTGAGGTTGCCTTCATCCTGCATGAAATGCGCCCTGATCTTTGTCCTGAGGTCATCGGCCCATTGGTTATACTTCGTTTCATCTTCGGTTTGCCCCTTCTCATGGCTGAGTTCGGCGGCCAGCCTGATGGCGTTGAGGTGCAACATGTTTGTAGAGAGCGACTTGGAAGTGGCGATGGGCACGGTGTTGGGCAGGACCCAGCTCGCGTAGGTCTGGTTACGCCAGTCCATAAAGGATTCTTCACCGCCATACAGCCCGTCTTCGGCGTCGTACACGGTTGCCCTGTCTTGCTCGAGCGTATTCTTTGCGGCATTGAGGACTCTCGACACGAAGTTCTCGCGCTCAGAGCCGTCCAACCATTTGATGAGTTCCCTCGCCCCAAGGAACCAACTCACTCTGTCCGTGGATACTGGCCAGCTTCCACCGCTGCCGGTGTCCTGTACCACCTGTTCATTACCGCCCTCGCGGCGTTCGGCCAGCTTGAACTCAAGGGTCTTACGCGACCTTGTCGGATCGAGGAAGGCCAGCCCCAGGTCGATGGAGAAGGCTGAATCGCGTGTCCAGGCGTATCCCCAGTCCCTGCCTGTGTTGTAGCAACCGCCACAGTCGAACCCTGCACCATCGTTAAAGTCATCGTTATACAAGGCATCCGTCGAATCCTCCTCGGCTTCGTGGATGGCCAATGCAAAGAGGGCGTCGAACAAGGTGGATGAGGTCTCGGTGTGGAGAGATTTCTCGTCGATCGTACGGTATTGATCCATCGTTCCGCCGCTGCGAGGGATACGCAACTGGGCGGTGGTGTGCATGGAAAACGTGCGGTTTCCCGGATCACCGGTGGATGAGACGGTCATCGTGCCGATGTTGCTCTCTGTATACCCTGTGGAGCTTACGCCGCTGAAGTCAAAGGCGGCTTGTCCGGGGGTGATGGGCGTCGTTGAAACAAAATCAGGGTCATTGGTATCGAGTGTGTCCTCGGGCGGACAGGCGACAACCGGGATCTCCTCGGCGTCTGCTTCGACTTCGCTGTCTCCGCCATCTTCTTCGACGGCCCCATCTTCGGTGCTTCCGTCGGTAGAGCTATCTTCTTCAGTCTCACCATCGCCTGCATCATTGTTGCCGGCGTCGGTTGTACTCCCGTCTGTGCTCGCGTCGCTGTTTGCGTCCGTCTGCGATCCATCCTGGTTATTGAGGCTGGCGTCCTGGGTTGCGTCCGTAGTCTGGGCGTCGTTGTCGTCATCATCGCAGCCCGCAAGCCCTGTACAGGCCAGCATCGAGGCGCTGATCCAAAACAAGGGGGTCGTTAAAGGGGCATGAGAGAAGCTTTTATGCTTGTTGTTGCGTTTCATCGCTCATCCTCATCGAGGTCTCAAGTGACGGTGCACTCTACCACAATCGAGAGATCGGAGAAGCGCCGGAAGCGGGAAATTCTGTATGGGGTTGAATATGGGGTTCGCGCGTTTGTGAGGCGGCGCAGGCAGGCGTGAGATGTGAGGTCGCAGGCTTAAAACAGCGTGTAGGAGAAGCGCAACTGCACGTCGTGCTCGCTCTTGACGTCGTCTCCGATCCCCAGATTGGGGTCGCGGGTGAGATTGAGGCGGTAGACCAGGGAGAGGAAGCTTGCAAGGCGCAGACTGGCCTGATTTCTCCAGGTGAAGGTTGCCGCGTCGTCGTTGAAGGGAAGGAGTCCATCAAACTCGGTGGAGAGGGTCATGAACCGGCCCAGGCGGCCTAAGCCCACCACCGTGCCTTCGACGCCCCAAAGATTGTTGTCCTGTACGGGGACGAGCTGATTGTTTTCATATGCGAGGAGGCCATTTGCCAAGGTATGACGGCCTCCGATGCCCACACGAAAGTCGAGTTCGATGCGCCGTTCACGGAGCACGTGGAAGTTGCCGCCGGCCCCTTCCTTGAGTTGCAAGGGCGCAAAGAGCGAGCCGAGCGCGATGCGATCCTTCTGGCGATGGGTCTTCACCACGTTGCCATCCTTATCGAGCTCCTCTACGTCGGTCTTTTCATCGAACTCGATGTAGCGGGGCAGGAGCTTGGCTTCGGCGCCCACGCGCGTGTACGGGCCAAACCAGGAGAGCAGGTTATAGGTGTAGATGCTGTGGAGGTAGAGTCGGTCGGCGATGTTTTGGAAATGCTTCCCGTTGGAGGGACGCTGTTGCCCCTCTTCGAGCTCCAGGCGCGTGAGCCAGAGATGGGGACCATCCAGATAGCGGGCGGATCCGTCGAAATAGAGGGTGGCGCCCATGTTCCAGCCGTCCTTCTGGCCCAGGAGTTCGTTGCGGTTAAAGGTGACTTCGCCGCCCAGCACGCCGTTCAGCTTCCAGGCTTTGTCGGCCTGCGCGATGTCTTCGGGGTTCATCTCGCCGGCGCCCTTGAATTCGCCGGTGGTGGGATCGGTGACCAGGCTGTAATGGATATGCTCGCCGGGCAGCAGGCGCACGGTCGCGAAATCGACGCGGTCGCGGTAGTTTCCGCCGGATCGGATGATCTTGTAGAGGCCGGGGGGCAGGATCCAAATCTTGACTTCCTCGCCCTGCTGCTCGTCGGCGCCGAAGCCCACGCCGTAATCCTCGCGGTTGTCGAGGCGGATGATCTCGTAGCTGCCGCGGTGGGGCACGAAGACTTCGTCGAGGACGTCGATCTCGAGGGAGGCGTACGCGGTGGGGGGAACGACGACGGTGCGCCCTTCGGCGATTTGCACGTCAAACTCGAGCTGCTGCTCGTAGGCGCCGGATCCCATGCGGAGTTTGTATTCGCCGGGCTTGAGGATGATGCGCTTCCCCATGCGGCCTTCCTGCAGGACCTTGTCGCCCCGGTAGACCACCACGAGGGGTTCGCGATCGCCTTCGGCCAGAGTGGGGGATAACGAGGGGATGATCACGGCGCCGTAGCCCACGGGCATGGGGGTGTCGTCTTTGAGCACGCTCGGATGCCGGTTGAAGGGCGATTCGGGATCCCATTGGAGCGGCTCGCTGGAGCCGTGGTCGCCTTCTCCGTCGGAATCGTTGCCTTCACCTTGAGCCTTGCCGCTTTGCGCTTTGGCCTGCATCTCGGCCTGCGCCTGGTTGTAGGCTTCGGGATCCTTCAGATAGGCGTCGAGTTCGCGTTCGAGGGCGGTGAATTCGTCGTCGAGCAGATCGCTCATGGTGCGCACGGTGCCGAGCATCGATTCGCCGCTGACGGGGCGCCGGGCGTCAAACTTCCAATGCCACAGGGTCTGATCGTCGCTGGTGCGGAGCAGCCTGAAGCTGATGGCGATGCGGGCCTGGCGATCTTCGGGACCCACCTGGAGTTCTTCGAGGCTTTCGATTTGGCCCTGCAGGGTATAGGTGGGCAGGGTCTGGCTGTAGGCGTCGGTGACCTCGGTAAAGAGGCCGGATTGCCGCAGATGGCTGCGCAGCAGGTTCGAGATCATCGCCTGGGGCTTCTCGCTCCAGCGGCTGGATCGGTAATACTGAATCTGGTGGACGTCGGGGCGATAGACGATCTCGGTGCCGCGGTAGGTGGATCCGATGTCGAGATCGCGCACATGGAGGGTTTCGCTGCGGGGCTGCTCGAAGCGCTTGGGAGATTCGGGATATTCCAGGCGGTAGTAGGATCGCGTGCTGGAACCGCAGGCGGCGATCCCTAAAGTGAGAACGGCGGCCAATGGGATGCGTTTCATCATTTCGGATCTCCGTTGCTTTCGCCGAGGATCAGGAGTGAGGGATCGTCTTTGATCTTCTCGGAGAAGATGGCCAGGTTTTCGGCCACTTCGCGGGCGGCGCGGATGGTTTCGATGAGGTGGTCGCGGCTTTGCACGATCACGTTGGTGATGCGGGTGAGGGCCACGTTGACGGTCTCGAGGGTTTGCTGAGCGCCGTTTTGACCGAGGACCACGGTCGCTTCATTGAGGAATTTACGGATCGAATCGAGGGTGGGGGAGAGCTTGGCGACGCTGCCTTCGGCGGAATCGACGAGTTTTTGGGCGCTGTCGAGGATGCGGTTGATCCGTTTGGTAGATCCCGCGAGCTCATGGAGGATTTGGTTGAGCTCCTCGGTCATCCGGGCGGTATTGGCCAGAAGGGTTTCAAGATGCTCGCGGTTCTCGTGCAGGAGGCTGTTGACTTCCTTCAGGATCTGGTCGGTGCTTTCGGCGATCGAATCGATGCGCTGCTTCATTTGGGGGCCGGTGATGTCGCTCACCTGCGAGAGGACGGTGTTGATCTTGTCGACGATCACGTCGGCCTGCCCTGCGAGGTTGTCGAGGAGCGATTTGCCGGCGGGGATTTCTTCACCGGGTTCGCGGATGCGGGCGGCTTTGGATCCGCGCGTGAGCTCAACAAACTTGAGGCCGGTGATGCCCATGGAGCCTAAGTTTGCGACGGAGTCTTCCGCTACGGGCGTGCCCGCATCGAGGGAGATGCGGACCACGATCACGCCCACATCCTGGGGATCGACGCGCACGCCTTCGATGCGGCCAATCTTGATGCCGCTGTATTTGACCGCGGATCCGATGTCGAGGCCTGAGAGCGAGGTTTCGGCGTCCGTGAAGCGGATCTCGTAGTAATCGCGCTTTTCAATAAACTTCATCCCCGCAAGGAGCAGCATGGCCACCACAAAGAGGGTGATGGCCGCCGTCACAAAGAGGGCGAGTCGCATCTTTTGGGCGTGGGTTACAGCCATCTCACATCTCGCTGAATCCAAAGGGGTTTTAAGGACGATCGCATCAGGTCAAAACCTCCAGGGCGCTCTTCTCTCCGCGCATTTCACCAGCAGCACGCCTCGAAAAGAAGGCTTGAATTTCGGGATGGTCGGTTTTTTTGACCTCGTTGAGCGTGCCGTCGGCGAGCACTTTGCCCTGCGACAGGAAGATCACCTTGTCGGCGATCGTCTCGATGCTCGAAAGCTCGTGGGTGACGACGACGATGCCCATGCCAAAGCGGTCGCGGAGGCGCAGGATCAGGGCGTCGAGCTCGGCGGAGGTTAAGGGATCGAGGCCGGCAGAGGGTTCGTCGCAAAAGAGGAGTTCGGGATCGAGGGCGATGGCGCGGGCCAGGGCGGCGCGTTTGCGCATACCACCCGAGAGTTCCGAGGGCAGCAGGTATTCGGCGTGGGTCATCTCGACGGCGGCGAGCTTTAAGCGGACCATCTCGTGGATCACTTCCTCCGGGAGCGTGGTGTGTTCCACCAGCGGGAGCGCCACATTCTGTCCGATGGGCAGCGATCCCAAAAGTGCGCCGTTTTGAAACAAAACCCCGATGCGCTCGAGCAGGGCGTTGCGATCCTTCACGTCCAGGCGATCGAGGCGCTGACCCAGAATCTCGACCTCACCGCCTGCGGGATCGTTTAAGCCGATGCAATGGCGGAGCAGGGTACTCTTGCCGCAGCCCGATCCACCTAGAATGACGCGCACTTCGCCTGCGCGCACCTGCAGATCGACACCGTTGAGGATGGTGCGATCGCCGTAGCGCGCGACGAGCTGATGCACATTGAGCAGGATGCGGGCGTCGTTCACGTTCACCCCTTGGCCTTAAAGGATCATGTAGAACAGGATGCTGAAAAGGCAGCCCACGATCACGATGAAGAAGATCGAGGCGACGACCGAGGCTGTGGTCACGCGGCCCACTTCGCCCGCGCCGCCGTGGACGCGAAAACCGTAAAAGAGGCCGATCAGACCGATGCCCCAGCCGTAAACGATGCTCTTGAACAACCCCGAGCAAAGGCCGCTGGCCGAAAGGGCGTCGTAGGTTTCTTTGAGGTAGGCCACAGGCGGGATGTCGAGATAGGTCACCCCGATGCCGAGGCCGCCGATGATCCCTGCAACATCGGCAAAGAGGACGAGCATCGGCATCGCACAGCAGAGGGCGATCAGGCGGGGCAAGGCCAGATAATCGATGGGATCGAGGCCCATGACGGTGAGCGCGTCGAGCTCTTCGGAAACCTTCATGGTGGCGATCTCTGCGGCGATCGAGCTGCCCGATCGGCCGGCGATCAGCACGGCGGTCATGAGCGGGCCCATCTCGCGGACCATGGCGATGGCGGTCAGATCCGCCACGTAAATCGAGGCGCCAAACTGTTGCAGCTGCGCGGCCGAAAGCAGGGTTAAGGTGAGGCCCAGGATGAAGTTGATGAGCATCACGATGCCCAGAGCCTGGGTGCCCATATAGACGCCCTGCTCGGCGATATGCGAGATCCGAAGGCTGCGGTGCCAGAGCGCGGAAGCCATCGCAAAGGTGGTGTCCGCGGCGAGCTGCAGCATTTCGACGGTGTAATCCTTGGCCGCAAAGAGGACTTGCCCGAGCTGTTCCAGAACGCCCGGTTTTTGAGGCTGAGCGGGGGCCGGTGGCGCCAGGCGAAACATGCCCAGCGATCGTTTGGCTTCGGGGCTGATCGCTTCCAGGTGAAGATCGCCGCCCTGTTCCCGGCAAAGCCGCCAGGCGCGGATCAGGCAGGCCACCGCTGAGCTGTCCATCGAAGTCACGCCCGAGAGATCGATTTCGGTCTTCTGCTTCAGGCGCTGTTCGAGCAGCTGGTAGAGTTCCGGCGTCTCTACGCGTTCCAGGCGATTCCAAATCGTCAGCCGTTGGCCTTCCAGCCGGTATTGCAGAGCGGGCGCGCGCTTACTCAAAGGTCCCTCACACAAAAAACGCTGTATTTACGCGCATTGCGCCCCATTTGGCCAGAAAGTTGAGTTGTCATCTTGTACAGGCGGCGTGAGGTGAGGGCGAGGGGAGCGGAGTTTAGTCCTCCATCTCCACCTCAAGGTAGACGCGGAGGAATGTGCTCCAGCCGGGATTCCAGGGGGTTGCGATGTATTGCTTGACGTCGCGCAGGTTGTAATTGCCTTCGGTCATCCCTTCGTTTTCGAGGGCGGAAGTGCGGGGATAATAGACGCAGGGTTCAAACGACCTCGTGTAGATGTCGTTGTAGAAGGCATCCATGGGAGGTTCGTAGAGTTCGGGAGAATACCTGAGGTAATACGGGCAGTTGATGCCTCTGGGGAAGAAGAGGGCCATGCCGTAGGCGTGGTCATGTGAAAAGCCCCAGATTTCGGGATCGGAATGGACCTTCACGAGATCGATTACCTTTTGGGCCGCATCCTGGACCGCCGCTGCAGCTGAGGATACGGGCTCAGGGTTGGGCAGCGAGGCGGCGCGTTCGCCTGCGAGCTGGGCGAGATGGATCAGATCCGCGTGCTCGTTTGTGGAAAAGCGCTGAACCTCCCGGGCGATCTTTTCGATCTCCTGACGTCCGTCCGCATCTTTGGCAGCATCCGCGAGGGCAAGCCCCAGGGCATCGAGGGCGGTATCGAGGGCGGGCAGTTTGGAGAGATCGTAGAGCGCCAGCAATAAGTTGAGATTGAGGGTTTCACCCGTCTGCCTATCGACATACAGCGTGTCGGCGTGCGCCTGAACGATCAGCCGGCCGAGCTCGGCGCCGTCCATTTCGGGCGTCTCAGCCAGCGCTTCGAACATGACGTCGTAGTTAAATCCGGTCTGCCCATACATCGTCTCGGAAGAGGCCACCAGGTAATCGGCGCCCCGCGCGGTCTCTCTGGCCACCTCATACATGCCCATCAGGCAGGCGTTAAAGCCCACCAGATCGAGCTTTTGACCCGCATGGGCAGCCAGCGTTTCGAGGGTACGACCATAGGCGCCATCTAAAAACGTGATGCCTTTGGGCGTCAGATCGATCGAGAACCCGTCGGTCTCATCTGTGGCGAAGCCGTCCTTCCAGCCGCCGCCGTGATCCCACAAAATGAGCGCGTATTTGTCGGCAGGAAAATGATCGATCGACCAGGATCCAAAGCGCATGAGCGATTTTTCGCTGCTCATGTCGGCTTCGTGGTTCATGAAGATGTTCATGCCGGTGTCGATTTCCTGCAGACCCTCTGAGGTGATCTGATAGACGTGGCTCGAGGGATCGGGGGAGGCCTTGTTTTGGTCGTAGAGGACGATGACGTTCAGGTTCGAAGCCTTTTCGCCCGCCTGCTTCATGCCCTCGACCATTTCGGCGAGCTCATCGGCGGCCACATCGAAGACGCTGCCGTCTTCATCGAGATCGTAGCCCACGTCGTTGTCGCCATCGAGGTAGATCATGACCGTCCATGCGGGCTGATCGGGTTTCGCGCAGCCGGGCGTACCGGTGCTGTCGTCGCAGAATCCGCGCGGGCCGCAGTTTAACGAAGGAGCCGCTAAAGCGCAGCTTTGAGCGCAGAGACCGTCGTGGTCGTTATCCTGAAAGCCTTCGGCGCAGCGGTCGCAGGTGAGCCCCGCGTAGCCTTCATCGCAGAGGCATTGGGGCAGGCGGTCGGATCGGGGATCCCAGGCGGGGTGGTTTTGCCCGTGGGCACCGCAGTCGAAGATGCATTGGGAGTCACCCTCTGGTTTCCAGCCCAGAGCGCAGCGATCGCAGCGATCGCCGCTGTAACCCAGGTCGCAGTTGCAGGCACCGGTCACCGCATCCGCAGCGCCGTGAATCCCGCATCCGGGCGCAGGTTTGAGGGCTGCATCCGGAGCCTCATCGTCGTCGTCATCGCATCCGGCAAAGCCGCAGGCCGCAATGCCCAGCAAAAGTCCCATCAGGTGCAGTCTTTTCATCGCCGTCATCCTCCTCTCAGAATCCCAGGTATTTCTTTAAAAATGCACCCCAGCCCGCGCTCCAGCGAACGGAGGATTCGATGTAAAGCCGGATGTCTGATCGGGTGAAGCTGCCGGATCCGTTCTCGGATGCGTTGGGATAATACACGCAGGGATTCATGGTGAAGGTATAGTCATCGCCGTACTGGGAGAGGTAGGGCTCCGTGTAAAGATAGGCGTAATCCGGATCTTTGGCGTAATACTGGCAGTCCGCGCTGGACGGGAAGAAGAAGAGCAGGCCATAGGATCCGTCGTGACTGTAGTTCCAGTGGAGCGGCTCAGAATAGAAGTTGTGATAGAGGATCAGATCGTCGGTGGCCGAAAGCAGCGCATCGGAGGTTTCAGCGATCGCCGCAGGGAGCGCGCCATCCTTTGAGGCCGCCTTCACCTGAAGCGCGAGGCTCCGGAGATCGGGCATCTCGTAGACCGCATGGCGCCAGCTCGACGCGAAGGCTTCATCCAGCAGGGCTTTGTGATCGGCATCGTCGATCGCTTCGGCGAGGGCTTTGCCAAAGGCATCGAGAGCCTCCGTAAACGCCTTCATGGCCGAGAGTTCGAAGAGCGTCATCGTGGCGTTGGTGTGCACCTTGCTGTTGTCCATGAATTCCGTTCGCTCCACATAGGAATCGACATAAATTCGGCCGATTTCCTGAGGGGGGAGGGCGGGATTCGAGGCGAGCGCTTCAAAGATGCTGTCGTAAGAGAACCCGAGCCCCGAGACGGTGTCTTCGGAGGCCACGAGATAGTCGGCATAGGGCGCGACTTCAGAGACGATCTCCATCTGGGCCAGGGCACAGGCATCGAAGCTGACGAGATCGAGCTTTTTACCCAGCTTTTCGATGATCGCATCCATCGCCCCCGCAAAGGCGCCATCCGAGAAGGTGATCTCCCTGTGGGTGCCATCCGGGCGAAGGGGGCTGGTGTGATCCTGTGAGAACTTCCCCCCTGAGGGCTGTTGCTTTGGGCGTTCCCTGGAGCATTCAAAGAGCTTTCTTAACCCATTGCAGCGGCTTTGGGCCTTGCCCGTGGCGCTCTTTTTTCGCCAGTAACCACCGTGATCCCACAAATCGAGGGCGTAATGACGGGCGGGGTAATGGCTGATCGCCCAGAGGCCAAAGTTCTGAAGCGTGTCTGCGGAGCTCATGTCGGCTTCGTTGCCCGAAAAGATCGCATCCCCGGTGTCTACAAGCTCGATGCCCGATTCGGCGGTGATGTGATAGACGCGGGTCGAGGGATCGGGGGATTCCTGGGACTGATCGAAGAGCACCAGCACGTCGATTTTGCTCAAAGCGTCTCCCGAAAGCTTTGCAGCCTCCAGGCCATCCTGAATCTCGCGCAAATCTTCGCTCGCATAGTCGGTGGTCACGACGATGGGGTAACCCTGGTCGCTGTAATCGATTTCTGTGTAGCCCAAATCGTTGTCGCCGTTCAAAAACAGCATGTAGGTCCAGTCCGCGATCTCCGATTCATGCGGATCGGGGGCGACGGGCAGACATTCGGCCCTGCCCCGGGCGTCGCTGCAGGCCTGATTCGCTTCGCATTCAAGGTGAGCCTGCTCGCAGCTGAGCTCGCAGACGCCGTCCTGGTCGTTATCCTGAAATCCCGGGGCGCAGTCCCTGCAAAAATCGCCCGCATATCCCTCATCGCATCTGCAGGCCGGCGAAGCGCTGCCGGATTTCCATTCAGGCCGATTCGATCCGTGCTTTCCGCAGTCCGGCAAACAAACCCCCGCCTCAGAGGCCGCCTTCCAGCCCGATGCGCATCGATCGCATTGATCGCCCACATACCCCGCATGGCAGGCGCACCGCCCCTCCACCTGACCCGCAGTCCCGACGGCATTGCAGCTCAGAAGATCCCTGACCGCCGCATCCTTTGCATCCGAGTCATCGTCATCGCAACCCGGTAACGAAACTGCAAATAAACCAGCCAAAAGAAGAAAAGCGCTCAGGCGCGCGCAAGAAGCCAGGACCATATTTCCTCCCCTGTTTCGGGCCTCCGTTGCCTTCAGCCCACCCATCATCCCCATGCCGCCATTAAAAGCAGCATGAAATCGCGCATCCTAACAAAGATGGAGATGAAAGTAAAATCAAAATTGCGAGATTCTGCAAACGGAGTGGGGGAGTTTAAAAGACATCCATCTCTCTCTAGTCCAGCAAACGCCCTTCCAGATAGGACCATTTGATGTAATCCGGATTCTGATAATAGAGATCGCTCGAAAAATTGGAGATCGCGTCGCTGATGAAGGAGGAAAAGATCTTGTAGATCTCTTCTGCGGCATGCGCAAAATCGGCGCATTCGGTGACGATGATGCAATAGAGCTTGCCGATGCTGGTATAGGAAGGCACGGTGTATTTGCAATTTGTGATCGTGTCAAAACTGCCTTTTTGGATGTGATATTGCTCCTGAAGCTCATCGCTGACCTGCTCAAAAGAGAGGCAGTGATTGACTGAAGCATCGTGGAGCTGCTTCTTGATGCCCTCTACGCCCAAAGCTTTGACGATATCGCCGCGATGATTGGTGGTCACGCGCGCGATATATTCGATGAGCGTGCAGACATAGAAGATGTCGTTTTCTTCATCGGTCATAGATCACCTCACTCTTCTGAAAGACAAGGGTATCGAGCGCAGATAAGCTGTGAAAACTGATTTGATGCGTGGGATGCTTAAATTGGGCGAGCACCCAAAACTGTTCACGCGTCAGATCGCCCTTGATAAAGTCGTTGACATAGTTCCAAACGGTATCGTTGGCCATAGGCCCTTCCACGATGTCATATCGATGCAATTGGCCCATTCGACAGGCAGCAATAAAATCGAGCCATTCTTCATCCATGGTCTCAAATTTTTTAATATTTAAACCTTCATTCGGATGGTATTCATAATAGTTGATAATCGGTTCTCCTGTCCCCCGGTTAGCCCATCTCACTGCTTGTTTTAAAAGCGCAGTGCAATAAAAGCCCCATGAAAAATCCTTTGTATAACGTGATTTCCGTATTTCCGGATATTGCACGATTTCATTGCTTGCATGATAAAGAATCATTGCTTCTCCTTTTGGAAGATGTCGCCATATTCCCTCGCATTGTAAGCAATTTCAAGCCCATTGAGGATCCGCATCGCCTTGGTTTCCTTCATGGGATTACCCCCTCTCTCCTTTCTTCCCTCAATCACTATACTTCTTGAAATTTTCTGTCTGCTCCAGGATGTCGTTGTAGATCTTTTCATAAATCCCAGGCGGCGTTGGCGGGTAACCATGTCTGGCGAGAATGAGAATAATATCGGCCTGCATCAAGGCTTTGATTTGCATGCTGTTGGCCCAGTCTGAATATTTTTCTTTATCACGTATCGCTGCACGAATTTCCTTTGCCAATGCAACGTTTTCGCTTTTGGGGAAGGAAAAATTAAACTTTTCGGCGACCGCTTCGAGGATATCGAAGAAAGATTTTTCTTCGTAATCAATGCCCAGTTCACTGAATGAGTTTTCCTCTTCTCTCAGCTTTTGCATGAGCTCCATCAATTGAGCGGAGACATCGTCGAAGATGCTCTTTACATATTCGGCATCGGTCATGCGACTATTATAGTGATCAAGGATTGCTTGCAGGCGCTCTTCAAAGCTGACCGCCTTGATCTTGTTGACTCTTTTGAATGCTCTGACCTTCTTCTTTAAAAGCTGAGCCAGAATCTTGATCTTTGTATTGGGCAACGTGATTCGGCTGATGCGGTCTAAATACTCTTCGCTAAAGAGATCGACGGATTCTGCATCGACATCTGTATTGGTCGAGAAGACCTCTTCGATACCTTCAGACTGAATAGCGCCTTCCAGCAATGCGCGTACATGGGCGTTCATCGTATCGGTGTCGGGTGCATCGCCTTTGGTCAGCTTAAAGAGAATCGAGCGTACAGCTTTGTAATAATGGATCAGTTCCAGCTCATATTTGGTGAAATCTCTTCCGCTGTTGCAAAGATTAAAAGCCTTTGACAAGCGAAGGACGTTGGACATGAAGCGCTGTTCCAATTCCTTTGTTTGCTGAATGAACTCGACTGCTTCGTTTAAGCATTGCAGCTTTTCCCTGGGAGTCCCTGAGAAATATCTTTGCCGATCAAAGCCATGCATCATCGCGTCCAGAATCTCAATCTGATCCCGAACAAGTCGAACGGAAGTTTGCACATTGTCTTCATCAAAACTGTTTTCCTGGAAATCGGTATATGTGCGCAAGGCTTCCAGAAGACCAATCTTGATGCCGATGAAATCGACGATGAGGCCGCTGTCTTTACCTGCATATGAGCGATTCACGCGAGAGACGGTTTGAATGATCGTATGGCGTTGCGTGATCGGTTTATCGATGTAGATCGTATCCAAAAAAGGCACATCGAAGCCGGTCAGCCACATATCGACGACGATCGCGATTTTAAAATTGCTATGGATGTTCTTGAACTGGAGCGCTGCAGTTTTGCGAACCGCATCGTTGCCAAGCAGGTCATACATCTCGGGATATTCGTCTTGATCATCCTTGGAGCGCGTCGCGACGAATTGGCACATGGGCATCGGCAAGAGCTCTTTTTTGTCTTTTTCAGAAAGCTCCACTCCGTCTGGGGCGACTTTCAACTCAAACCATTCAGGGCGCTTCTCCTTGAGGATCTGATAAAACTTGAACGCGATCGGGCGATTTAAGCAGACGAACATGCATTTGCCGGCAACAGTCGAGCCTTCGCGGACGCGTGTTTCGTAATGCTCGATGAAGTAATCAGCGACAGCCTGGAGCACATCCTGGTCGCCGATGATTGCCGCGATATTGGTGACCGCTTTTTTGCTGGCTTCAACCTGATACTCGTTGCTTCCGGCTTCGAGGCATTGCTTGTAGTAATCTTCGATCTCCTGCACCTTGCAGTCATCCAAAACCGCTCGCGCAGGTCGACCATCATAGACAAGACGCACGGTGATGCCGTCTTTGACGGAATCGGTCATCGTATATTGATCGATCACGGGCCCAAAGACATCCATCGTGGCGTCTACCGGCGTTCCTGTAAAGCCGATGTATGTGGCCTGGGGCAATGCCGTATGCAAAAACTTGGCAAAACCGTAACGCTTTAAGACTTCATCAGATTTCAAAACCAGCTTCATATCCAGATGGTTGCTGGTCCTGTGCGCTTCATCGGAAATGCAGACAATATTTGAACGCTTGCTGAGCTCGCCAAAGGTTTCTGCAAATTTTTGGATGGTCGTCAAATACACGCCGCCGCTGGCGGTTTCCGCAAGCTTTTCTTTGAGCTGATCGCGGCTGTCCATCTCGACGATCGTATGATCCCCAATGAACTTCTTGGCGTTTAAAAACTGGCGGGAAAGCTGATCATCCAAATCGGAGCGGTCGGTGATCAGCAAGATCGTGGGCGAGTTGAGGCTCGGCTCCTGCATGATGAGCCGCGTCAAAAAGAGCATGATGTAGCTCTTGCCGCAGCCGGTTGTGCCAAAATAAGTGCCCCCCTTCCCGTCACCTTTAGGCTTTCGATGCGTCAGGAGATTGGCGAGGAGCTTTCTTGCCGCAAAATACTGCGGATAGCTCGCAATCACCTTCACATTCCGACCGTTATCGCTGTCAGGGAAATAAATGAAATTGTGGATGAAATCATAGAGCCGTTCTTTTTTAAACAAGCCCTGAATCATCGTGTCGAGCGTGCTGATCCCTTCTGCGGAATGATTGGAAGCCTCGATTCTTCTCCAGGAATAAAAATGTTCGTAGTCCGAGAAGATGCTGCCCGCTTTTGTGTTTACGCCGTCAGAGAGCACGGCAAAGCAGTTGTATTTAAAGAGCTCTGGAATATCGCGCATGTAGCGGGAGGTGATTTGCAGATAAGCGTCATGGATCGTCGTGTCTTCCTTGATGGCGGACTTAAACTCCATCACGACCACGGGCAGACCGTTGAGATATAAGATCGCATCGGGCCTGCGGGTCGCATTGGGTCCCCTGATCGTCATCTGATTGACGATCTTGACGATGTTCCGATTGTTTTTGGGATCGAAATCGATCAGCCGCAAATGAAAATCTTTGGCGCTGCGATCTTCCCGAACGAACGTTTCACCTTCGACCATCCGGAGGAACATGTTTCGATTCGCGCTGTAGACCGGTTGCGCGGATGCATATCGCAGAGAGCGAACGATCGAGCTGATCTCGGAAGCGGTGATGCCTTCAGGGGCATATTTAGCGGCCAAGAAGGCTGAGAGATCTTCTTCGATCAAAACATCCGTCAGCTCGCGGTGGAGCACGTCCCCTTGGACATGTTCGTAGCCTTCCATTTCAAACTGGCTGATGATCGCCTGCTCAAGTTCGGATTCAGAGAAATTCGCTGACATTTAACTTACATCCCTGTTCATAATAATTAATCTATTTACAATTATTATCTAACCAATTTTCTATTGTAGATAGATACGATATAAATAATTCATCTTTTTCCTGCTCGTAAGCAAAAGTGTAGAGTTCCCTGATGATATATGAATCATCACACCCAAGTTTATCACGTATTAATCCTATCCACTCATGTTGATTATTAACAGACTTAATTTCAGATGCAGTATTAAAAATTTCATTATCAGTAGGCATGCATCTTATTATTGCATCGAAAATGAACTTTTCAGGAGAAGTAGCTTCTGGAAGATTAAACTCCTTAATAATACTCAATGCTTTTGTTCGTTTATCCTTTGCATCTTCATCATTTCCAGATAGTTTCTTCTGTATTTGATTTTCCTTTTCACTGTCTTCTTTATACCGATCTCCGTCTAGAATAATTAAAACATTATCAAGAGGTTCATTCTGAATGACAAAACTTGCTGATAATGTAAATGCATTATCGATAGCGCCAAAGGGAATGACATCAACAAACGTGGACTTTCCTTTTTTTCGAATCAATGTCTCAACTATAGTCTTAGCAAATATGTCTTCTACATAAATTCTATGAGACTTGGCCTTATGACCAGTCATATCATATATGAGATCAGGTGTAATCTTTTCATATACCAATGTATTATCCTCTTTTGTATTATAGAGATACTGTATCTTCACAGAGTCAAAATGAGTCATTTCAAGTGAATGCGTTGTGAAAACGATTTGGATGTGCCTATCTTCAGATAGTTCAGATAGCTTAGTAATCAGTCTTCTTAAAGCAGATACGTGTAGTAATAGATCTATTTCGTCTATTAGAATCAGTGAGTAAGGCTCAGCTTTAATCACTGTACTTATTATTCGTATTACTCGCTGCTCACCACTTCCCATACTCAGTGAAGAATATTTTAAACCTGTTTGTAATGATACTCCCAGAAAATGCTTTCCATTATAAAGATTGTCGAGCAGTATTTTATAGTCTTTGTTTAAAATATACGCCGAGATCTCTAGAATTTTCTCTGATTGTTTATCTACTTGTTCTATTGTCTTATAATTGATTCTTGAGGTAGTCGTCTTTTTTTCGATATCAGGCAGGCAGGAATCAATGCCGATATAATATACATTTCGTTTGGGTCGACTATTATAGCGAGGGCTCCATCTATCAGCAGCCTTTCTATATTCTTTTGTCTGTAGTGGAGTTTCTCTTTTTGGGTCTTCCATTTCCAGAATAGCGTTTAACTTGCTACCATTCCAGAGAGCGTCCGTATTGGGTATAAAGAACTCGGGAAATTTATGATCTTCACCTTTTCCATCTGGCATATACAAACATGCTAGAGCATGTATGACTGTCGTTTTCCCAGATCCATTTACACCCATAATAGCGGTTAATGTCTTGGAAAAAATAATATCTGCACCTTTCAATCCTTTTAGATTCTCAAAGTAAACAGATCTTAATGAATGCTTTTCCATGATTCACCGATGCCCTGTTGTTTAATTATTTGATTGATCTGTCAAAATCATCGTCTGAAGCTGCTCAAGTATGTCAACCTCCTTTACAAAAGAAATCATTTGTTGAATTATAGAGGATAGAGATAATGAAGAAATGAGATTTGTAGGAGGATGTATTAGGTGAATACCATCAATAAACATCTTATTTAGATTGTTTTGAGCTCCTCCATTTGAAAGTCTGCTAGCAGCCTTCTGACTTTGTAGCAATGCAAAGAACAAATATGCTGCATCATCAGAATTAGAACATACCATTCCACAAACAGCTTGATTTGTAGTTGCAGGACTGGCTAAGTATCCTATTTCACCAGCTGTTACACCATACATTGCCATTAGAACTGTATTCGCAGGTAAAAGCTTGGTGGAACTATTTTCTAATGCTCTTTGAGTAATAAACTCCTCTGTTTTAATATTAATTCCATTGTGCACTTCTCCAGATTTTAGCCAAGGAATATTTCCATTGATCCAAAAATCTGGATTATCACGTGAAGGCGTCGCTCCAGATTTAGTATAATTGCAGTACTTCTCTACTGTAATAATGTTCCAATTTTCTGGCAATGTCATAGAATCTAGTTCAGACTGTGTTTTATTGATAAGTGCTGCAGTACCGATAAACTTCTCAATAATAGCGACACCAGTAGCTCGTAAATTTTCATTAATCTTCCTCAACAACGCAATCCTGTCGGTAATAACCTGATAATCTCGCACAATCTTGCGCTGCTCTTTAATTGGTGGAATAGGGATCGTTAGGGCACAGATATCTTCCCAGGTAATCCCTCCACGTACACTTGCATCTGCCTTATAAGCACACATACGATCGAAATCAGGACGGCGAAAACAAAGCATGAGATATTCTGGATCGATCTCCGTATGATCTGAGATTTCAAACATGAAATACGCAGGAGAAACAAGGGCAGGAAATTCTTCTGTATATCTTGCAATGGGCAATCTGCCATCACGACCAACATGCATGGGATTGCAAGCAAATCGTCCATAACGCAGTAATTTATACTTACTTAAATCTGTCCCCACAATATTTGCAACCGATGGCATAAAGTATTTGTCAATATTGATCCCCAAAACCGAACTGGTGAGCATTTCAGAATTACGCTCATCAACAATCCGTATGAATTCTCCTAAAGATTTAAAACTCGATCTCATATCCCAGTCCTTTCATCACTTCCAATAAGTCTTTCCTCGATTGTGCTTCTTGAATGAGAAGTTCTTTCAGCTCCTTTGAAAGCTGAGTCATTCTCTCATCGTAATTGGTATCATCACCTGCTTGAATGAATTCAATATATCGACTGGGAACGAGGCTATAATCTTTCTCAATAATCTCAGCCTTCTTTGCTGAATAACAGAATTCTGGAATATCTTCATAAGTCGTTTGGTAGTGCTCAAGGCGCCAGGATTTAAATCGATCGACAATGATCGCGCGATCTTCATCTGTAAATTCAATATACTTTTTATCATAAGGATGTCCCATCTTCCGAAGATCCATAAATAAAATTTCATTGCTTCGATCTCTAAACGTAATACTTCCATCTGGACGCTTTTCAATACGGGACTTCTTATTCTTATTCAAAATCCAAAGAGTTACAGAAATATTTGTTGTATAGAACATGTTTTGTGGAAGAACAAGAATTGCTTCCACCACATCATTCTCGATCATGCGCTTACGAATCTCATATTCATCGCCACCCGAAGAAAGCGCACCGTTGGCCAAAAGGACGATGCCGACGCCGTTTTGATTGAGCTTGGAAAGCGTGTTGAGTAGCCAGCCATAGTTGGCATTGCTGGTGGGCGGCGTGGGATAGCCGTTCCAGCGGGGATCATCGTTCAGCTGATTGTCTTCACGCCAGGCTTTTTGATTGAAGGGTGGATTTTCGAGCGCAAAATCTGCCTTCAAATCCTTATGCTGATCGTTCAGGAAAGTATTGGCCGCCTCTGCGCCGAGATTTGCGGAGATGCCGCGAATGGCGAGATTCATCTTGGCCAGGCGGCGGGTCGTATCGGTCAGCTCCTGACCATAGATCGAAACCTGCAACCGATTCCCTTTATGCTGATCGATAAAGCGCATCGATTGAACAAACATGCCGCCGGAGCCACAGGCGCCGTCGTAGACTTTTCCAGAATAGGGCTCGATCAGTTCGCAAAGCAGCGCGACCACGGTGCGCGGCGTATAAAACTCGCCCTTGCCTTTGCCCTCATTCAAAGCAAATTGACGCAAGCAATATTCATAGACCTTGCCAAAAAGATCCTTATCGCCATCGGCTTGAAGTTTTAGGCCGTTGATCAGATCCAGCAGCGAAGATAATCCAGTCGGATCCATATGCAGGCGGGAATAATAGTTGTCAGGCAAGGCGCCCGCCAATGACGGATTCTTCGATTCGATCTCATGAAGCGCGGTATCGATCTTAATAGCGATGTCGGGTGACTTCGCATTCTCCATAATAAAGTTCCAGCGCGCGCATTCTGGAATATAAAAGACGTTGTCCTTTACATAAAAGGGCATCAACTCCAAGAAAGCCTGCTGCCCACTTTGATTCATCCGCTTCCGCTGCTCTTCAAAACGATCGTTCGCATATTTCAGGAAGATCAGCGACAGCACGACATGCTTATATTCTGCTGATTCGACCTTGCCTCTCAGCTTGTTCGCCGCATCCCACAAAGTCTGCTCGATCGGTTTTTCGTCTTTCTTTTTCGCAACTCTGGCCATCGATTAAATCCTTTCAAAATTTACGGCTTTAAACTCTATCGTATCGATCAACCTAAGTAAAGCGAGAATGACTTTCTTGTCGACCTTCAGATTCATTTAACGTCTCACCCGTTTCCAATCTTCTCCCCCTTCCCATACTTCTCCTCAAACGCATTGAGGATCCCGAGCTCCATCTCATCCAAAAATCCCACTGCGACCTTCCTCAACCGGCTTGGAATCCCATAATAAGCCTCTGCGATCCCCCCGGTGATCGCGGCGAGCGTGTCGCTGTCGCCGCCGATGGAGATCACATTTCTGATTGCATCTTCAAAGCCGGTCGATTCAAAGAAGGCTTCTAAGGCCTGGGGGACGCTGTCCTGGCAGGTTTCGTTGAATTTATAACTCGGGCGGATGCTGTCGATTGTGAAATCGATTTTGTAGTATCGGCTTTCGATCATATCCCTGATTTCGAGCATGCTTTTTCCGGTTCTGGCCAGATAGATTGCGGCGGTGACCGCTTCGGCGCCCTTGAGGCCTTCGGGATGGTTGTGCGTGACCTTCGTGACCGATCGGGCCATCGCGATCGCTTCTTCGAAGGAACTTGCCGCAAAGCCGCAGGGGCTCACGCGCATCGCTGCGCCATTTCCAAAGCTGTTGTAGGGCTTTGGATTTTCTGAAAAGAGCCATTCGTTGAACCTTGCGCCATAACCGCCACAAGGATTGGGATAGATGCGCCCCATCGCCTGCATGCAGGAGATCGCTTCCTCTTCAAGCCGCTCGAAACTGCCCTTGCAGTTTAAAATCGCCTTTGCAACCGCGAGGGTCATGATGCTGTCGTCGGTCGCCTCGCAGCCGCCAACCTGGGTCAAAAGTTCAAAATCCTTGGTCCTGATGTTGTGCCACTCAAAGCGTGAGCCCGCGATATCGCCGATGATTGCCCCTAACATTTTTTTCTCCAAATTGTACGCTGTTTCCGATTATAGCGATCGATCCTTCTGTGTAAATCCCAAAAGGATTCTGCATGTAGTGCGACGTCGATGCGCTTCAACTCCTCGGTCGGAGTGCATCCGACTCCCCAAAATCGCTTCGACTCCCAGGTCTGAGGACATCCGAGTCCTCCGATGCGCTTCGACTTCTCGGTCGGATGGCATTCGAGTTCCTCAGATGCGCTTCAACTTTTCGGTCGGAGGGCATCCGAGTCCTCCGATCCGCTTCGACTCATCGGTCGGATGGCATTTGACTTCGAAGATTCGCTCCGACTCCTTAAAATTTTGGTCCTCACGCTTGACTCCTCCAAAAAACGGTTATAATGAACCGAAACTGGAACCTGAGATGGGGGATTTACGATGAAGCAACTGACCGATAACCATTCTTCCGAAACCACTTTCAAGGCGATCCTTTACCTGCGCGTGCAGCTGGTGCGCAAGCCGATGACGGCCAACCTGGAGAGCCCGGATTCTCCAAAGCAGCTCATTCTGGAATGCGACGAGCAGCTCGAAAAGCTCCACAGCTCGCAGATGCAGGAGCTCAAGGCCATGGCGAGCCGCATGGGCATCAATGCGGAACTCCAGCAGGCGGCTTCCGAAAGCTATCACCTCATCCTCCAGATCGCGAGGGAAGTGCGCGCTTTGGTTCAGGGCGATGTCAGCGATCCCGTCTATCTGAAGCTCTTCCCCAAGAGCCCGAGCTCGCTGATCAGCCCAAATGCCGAATACATGCATCATATCGACTACGCGATCCGTATCAGAGAAACGCTCACCAACGATCCGGATTACGCCAGCCTGGCCCATTATGCTCCAAAGCTCGAAGAAACGACCCGGCAGATTCAGGATTTGCTCGGCCGCCGCTCGATTTGCGCCAAGGAAGAAAACGACGCCTCGATCGCCGTCAAAAAGATCACCGAATCGGCCCAGGCCTTCTACAATCACGCCTACACGCGCCTCCTCATGTACTATCGGAGCAACAAGAAGATCGTCGAACCCTGCTTCTTCAAGCTCTCCACCAAAAAGAAGAAGAAGGCCGGAGAAGGGGAGGACGCCGAAGGGAATGAAGAGCCGTAAGGGGTGAGCGATTATGGCTCCTCCTCGAGCAAGGCTCTCATTTGATCGCGCAGGATCGGCAATTCTTCAAAGACAACTTCGATAATAATCTTCCAGTTCGTGCCATCGTAATCATGCACCAGGCGATGTCTTAGGCCAGCAATCATTAGCCATTGAATGGCTGGATGCTGCTTTTTATAGTCATCAGAAAGACAATAAACCTGCTCGCCAATGTTATAGAGAGGCGTCGTAACGAGCCATTGCAGGGCAAAATCGCTCATCAGTTGCTCTTTGGAGATCTGATGCTCTGCGAGATAAACGAGCAGTTTATCTGCATAATCGAGAATCTTCTGCAATCTTTGCCGATCGGTATATTTCATGCGACTTTCACCTTCTCTTTCATGATCCTGTGATAAAATGGACTATTGAGATTGACTTCATTGATTTCAAAGACATCGATTTGCTTTTCACTGATCGCTCTGAGCTCTTCTGCAAAAGCAAAGATCGAGGTGAGTCGAAAATCTTTTCCGCCAAAGACCAAGAAATCGATGTCGCTCTGAACCGTCGCTTCGCTCCTTGCATAGGATCCAAAGAGATAGACTTCAGAGATGTGATATTTTTCGGCCAATGGCTTGACGATGGTTTGAATTTCATTGAAAGATAAGATCGATTTGGACATTTCCTTTATCTCTTCCAGAGTTCCACCCGGTAGGGGCCTTTATTTTGGAGTTCGCAGCTCGCCTGGTCGCATTTTTCGTATTGCTTCATAAAATACCAGCGGTCGGCTTCGCTGTATTCTTCGGCTTCTTTCTGGAGCCGCTCTTTGCTGTAACGCTTTTCGCCTTTGAGGGTCCGGTAGGGATCGGTCTGAACTTCAAGGCAGCCTTTCCAGAGGCAATGGGCTCTGGGGCTGATTACAAGATAGATGCGCTCATCCTTTTGGGCCTCATAAGGGAGCAGCCTATGAGGGGGATTTCTCTCCTGAGCCCTCTCTTCCGGATCCTCGTTTCCATGGGTGAGCGTCCATTCATCCAAAATCAGCTCCGCCGTTTTCCCCATCCGCACGAGCGCATGATGGCCTAAACTGCTTTTTGCCAGAAGTTTTTCGCCTGATTTGAGATCGATTGCAATCCAGGCTGAAGGGATCCAGGGGATCCTGCTGTCGATTTTGACCTGCAATGACTTCGGTGTCTTGAAATCATCTTCAAAATTGTCGCCCGCGATCACGGCTTTGCCCTCTGCATTAAACTGAGCGACGATCGGCTTTTGGGGATTCTGTCCCAGGGAAGGTTTTGCTGGCTTCTTTCGACTGCGGATCAGATCGATGCGGTAGGGCATCTGCACGCGGCTCGTATAGAGATACCCCTGCTCGGAGAAGTTGTCGCAGAGTCCCAGATGGCAGCGCTGGCGCGTCTCGAGGGGCAGCGCGATCTCGAGTTTCACGGTCTCGCGCTTTTTTGCCCGGTAACTCTGGTTTCGGGCGGACTGATGCACTTCATAACCTGGCTCATCCAGGATCTTGCAGGGGTAGAGGGCAGGGGAGCAGGCGCCCTCTTTTTGCACGCAATGATTCGTGGTGATCATGGGGATCGGGCAATCCTCGCCGGGACATTCGACATTTACGGAGAGCAGCTCGCCCTTTTCGAGCGTCAATGTGAACGAGGCGTTCGGCGTATCCTTCAGCATCTCGCAGGATGAGGATTCGATTGCCGCGAAATCATCCGCAAAGGCCTCGCCACTGAGAGTGAGCGTTCTTCTCTCTGCGCCCCCGCCCGAAATGAAGGCTGAAATCTCGCGTTCGCGCGCCTCAAAACGGTCGTCTTTTGGCTGTCGCTGCAGTGCAATTTCGTAAGGTTGAGGGCCCGACGGGCTTTCAAAAGAGAGGATCAGATCCTCCGCCTGCCTCGCCCGATAGAACATGCGGTCGCGCCCGATCTCTTTATTGCCCCAGTTCCGGTAATGATCGGCCGCATAGAGCATCGGATATTCGGCCCCCCTGCGGCTGAGCTCCGCGAAGAGCACGCCTTTGATGCGCAGTTCGATCGCTTCACCGCGCTCCAACCTGAAAGCGATGAACGCCTTTGAGGCTTCATTCGCTGTCTTCTGCCCCTTAAAGTCCGCGTTGAAGGATTCTCCGGCGAGATGCATCGAGGATCCCTCAAACAAAAACGCGGTCTCCTCTGTGAGCCCTGCGCCCATGGGGGCCTGCATGCAGCGGGATCCTTCCTTCGTTTTCGCGCAAAACCAGCCCGGTTCGGTCTCGCATTCTGCGGAGCAGCCGTCACCCGAAACCTGATTGCCGTCTTCGCATTGCTCGAGGCCTTCAATCTTTCCGTCGCCGCAAACGGGCATCGAGCGTTCGAATCGCATCAAAAAGCGGTTGTCCTGACGCCGCTCGATGTAGAGGGTTACATCTTTGGGCGCGATGAACTCTGAGAGATGGAGATCCCCTGCGATTTTCTTCAGACGATGGAACTTGAGTGGCTCTGCGTCCCGATCGCAGCTCGCCTGAAGCGAGCGGATGTAATAGGAGGTCCCATATTCCGAGGTCACATCGAGGCGTTCGCCCTTTTTGAGATCGAGCTTAAACCAGGTCGCGCGATCCGTCGGGCTATGATCGCCCCTGAGTTCGAGGCCCTCAAAGATGGGGATGGCGGTCTCGCAGCTTTGGCCCATGGCCTCCTCGAGCTTGCAATCTTTTGTGCAACCGTATCCCGCAGGGTGGGGCCCCGGATCGCATTGTTCGAAACCGCCGATGATGCCGTCGCCGCAGCGGTTTTTGAGCCGCTCGACTTCGAGAACGCCCGGTCCGTTCGATGGGCTCTCGATCGCGAAATGCATCAGGCCGCTCGCGGGCGCCGGGAATCGCAGGCTCTGCTTTCGCTCCGTAAACAGCTGGCCTGAGATCGGGCAATCGTTCTTTCCGCAGCTTTCGACGAGGCCTGCGCTCTCGTAACCGCTCATCCCCCAAATGTAGAGGCTGTCGCCCTCGTCTGCGGGGATATCGAGCCAGAACTCGCCCATGCCGCTGAAGGCTTCAAAGTTTTCGCGATCGCTCCCCTGGCATTGAAAGCGATCTGCGTAGATCTCTGAAAAGCGGTCGAAGCTGAGGGTCAAATGATCGCCGCGCATCAAAAGGGGCGCTTCGCAGCTCTTACCCTGAGGGTCTCCGCCCGAAAGCCCGCAGGTCTGCCAGTCATCCCAGAGTTCGAGCCCCTCTGCATGGCCGTCGCCGCATTTGGGGAGATGCTTTACGACCTGAATCCGGTAGTCCGCACCGAAGGGCGGCTGATGGGGCGCGAGCTGAAAATCGTACCGACCCGCATCCTTTGCGGTCATCCGGTAGCGGTGGTGATATTCCCAGGGCGCCCTTTGAGATCGATCCGGAAACGTGCAGTCCCTGCCGTAATCGAACATCAGGTGATGCTGGTAGAGGCTCGAGGTCACGTAAAAATCGACCACTTCGCCCGCAGTGAGATCCGCTGTAAATTGCGCCCGATCGCCAAAATCCCGATCGAAGGATGCCCCTTGAAAGAGCGCCTGGCCCTGGGCGTCGAAGGGAATCTCGCGCGCCTTTTCACAGGACGAAGGCTCCGCAAAAGCGGGAAGGGTGAGCAGCAGGATCGGGAAGGAAAAAAACAGGCGCATCGAGCGACTCCTTGGTTTGCATGGGTGCTGCCTCAGAAACCCGACTCAGAGCCGGGGATCCGCAGCAACCCTGACGGTCAGGCATCTTCCCGAAAACCTCCTGCTCGCGCAATCGTTACCTTCGGGCCTTTCAGACCGGGCGCTTTTGAGGCGCTCCATCACCGGAAAAGCTTTCAAAACCGGCCGAAGCCCTTTATCTTTTCTTGCAAAACTGCATTTCACCGAGGTGATTTGAGCCATGTCTACCCCAAAGCAAACTCCCGAATCTGTTCAAATCGAGATGGTCCCCATCGCAGGCGATACGTTCACCATGGGCGGGGTCGCAGAGAGATATGCGGATCGAAGCCACGACGACCGCTTCTATAACTTCCAAGACGATCTGACCCCTATCCGCGAGGTCACGGTGCCGGACTTTGAGATCTCGAAATACCCCATAACGGTCGGTCAATATCGAAAGGCGGTCGAATGCGGAGTCTGTAAGCCGCCCCAAAAGGACTGGAGCGATGAGCCGGGAGAGAACGAGGACAGGCCGATCCAGGGGATTCACACCCGGGATGCTGAAAAGTTTGCTGAATTTGTGGGTTGTCGGCTGCCTTCAGAGGTCGAGTGGGAGTATGCGATTGTGGGGGTTCACTACAGGCCCTATGCCTGGGGCTGGAGCAGACCCGATCTATCCTCACTGATTAATGCGGAAATCGAATCGAAGACAGACCGGGCGGCGCTCTTGGAACGATACGGTAACGAGCAGCTGATTCCATCCAACTGCATGAAATGGGGAAAGGAGGTCACGGGCCCTGAGGAGAGCGACTGCACACCTGAAGGCGTCTGCAAATATTACATGGTATCCGAGCTCTGCGCCGATGACTGGTCCTGTGTCTACAATAACGGCAGCAGACCTGAGACCTACGTCATCTCATATGATGAGAAGCCTTATCTGAATCCTGACGCCAAAGAGAAGGTTGTCCGGCATACGACAATTGGACGTGGTTTTGCTTTTAAAAAGGATGGGACCGCATTTGGATTTCGCATCGCGCGGAGCTGCAGGATGAGTCCCGAAGAGAGGAAAGCTTTCGCAGAAAGGCGGGATTCCGGGGAAGCACTCGATCGGATTCGGCTTCAGGCGCAGAAGAATCGGCTCAAAGAGATGTACAGTGCATATCTCAGGGCCAGGGATGGGGAACGATCGCTGGAGGACTGCGAGGCTTTTGCAAGGGAGATGGGTCTCGAGTTTGTGGAGTTACCGTCTGGGCGCTTTTATGCGGGTCACGTGAAGATGCCCTATTCGGACGAGAGTCGGGAGGAATATGTCTTAAAGGAGATGCCTGCCTTTGAGATCAGCAAATATCCGGTGACCGTGGAGCAGATGCGGCAGGCGGTTCGGCGTGGATTTTGTCCACATCCCAAAACCGATGAGAGTGGGACCAACTATACGGAGGAGCCGGGTGAGAACGATTTGCATCCGGTCAAATGCAGTCTTTTGGTGGCGAGGGCTTTTGCAAAGGCTGTGGGCGGTCGGTTGCCCTGTGAGAGTGAATGGCTTTATGCGGCGCGCGGTGCGGAGGGTCGTTTGTTTCCCTGGGGGGATGATGCGCCGACGGCGGAGCATGCCAACTTTGATCGAGTCGAGCTTCCGGGCGGGGCTGAGGAGACTGAGGTTTGCGCTTATCCATTGGGGGCGACGCCTGAGGGGGTATTCGATCTGGCGGGCAATGTATTGGAGATGACGGAGCTCGATGAAAGGGCGGATGAGCTGCTCGGCGCGCAGAGGACGCATCTTCATGGGGGGAATCACGGAAGCAGCGCGAGTGAGATTGCCAATGAGGCGTTTCAGATTCTGAGCGGTGCGGCGGGATTCCGGGTGATCCGCGTTTCGAAGAACCCTAAAACCGATGCCCGGGAGCCCAGGATGCCGGCAGATTTGTATGATGTGCTTTGCCTGTATTGGGAGAGAAAGAAGCAGGAGCGCGAAAGAGAGGCGGAAGAGCAGGCGTCAAAGGCGCAGAAACCGTGAGACTGCGCCCGGGATTGGAGTGTAGATTCTGGTAACGCCCGATCCCGGGGGCCGGCTTTCGATCACCATTCTCCCGGGATCCCCCTTTCGCCCCACCCATTTCCCCAGGTTTCACTCTTTCACCTTCTTCATCCGGATCCGGTATGGCCCCTGATTCTGGATCTGACAGCTCGCCTGATCGCATCTTTCATATTGCGCAATGAAGGATTCCCGCTCGCCTTCGCACATGTCTGAGGCATACTCTTTGAGCGTCTTCAAATCGTAAATCGTTTTCCCTTTCAGCGTCCCGTAGGGATCAAAGAGATCGTTCGAGCAACCCTTCCAGCTGCAGAGCGCCTTGGGGCTGATGACAAAATAAAGCTTTTCTTTCTTCTTTGCCTTGTAAACCAGGGCTTCTTTTTCGCCTTCATCACAGAAGCAACCGAGCGGATCACGGCAATCGCAGGGCGCATAACTGTCGTCGATCCAATGCATCTTCTTTGGGGAACGCTGCTGCACCAATGCGGAGTAGCCTAAATTGCTCTCTGCTGTAAGCTTTTCACCTTGGTCGAGCTCGATCTCGAACCAGGCCGAAGGCATCCAGGGTGATTGATGGTCGAGCCTGATCGGCGTCTTTTTCGGAGTCTCAAAGTCGGACGCAAAATCCTGGCCCGAGAATGTGAACTCGCCATTCTGATCAAACTGGACCTGAATGGGCTTTTTGGGGCTCTGTCCCTCTTCGGGCCTGCCTTTGGGCGCGCGGTCGCGGTGAATCTCGATCGCATATTTGGGATGCATCATCGGGGTTGAGAGGAGCTCCGCGTCGTCGCTTCCATCATTGATCACAAACTGCCAGCGGTTTCGCGATTCGATGGGGTACGCGAACTCGAGATGCACGGTCTCATCCGCTGAGGCCACATGGCTTTGTCCCCGGGGCAGATGCTCCGTATCGTAGCCCACCGCTTCGAGGAACCCGCATTGGGGCGCTGAAATGATGGGGCTCGGGCAGGCATTCGCTTTGCAATCAATCCGCGCGGAAAGAAGCTCCCCCTTTTTCAAGGGGACATCGAAATGCGCGTTCGGCACATCTTTGGTCAGAACGCAGGGCGAATCTTCAAAGGCCGTGAAATCGGCTGCAAAATCATCCCCTTGAAGGATCAGCGAACGCTGATCCGGGCCCTCTCTGTCAAAGAAGGCTGCAATTGCAGCTTCTCTTTCTTCAAACGCCGGATCTGCTGCCAGGCGATCAACTGTGATTGCATAGAAGGGCTCCTTATGGTTTTGCCAGATCCGAAGCCGCACCGACTCGGCCTTGTGCGCGCGGTAGCGCATCCGGTTTGCGCCCTCGATGAGACTGCCGTAGCGCTCGACCTTGTTGGCCGCGTAAGCGAGTTTCTTTGCGCTTTGGATGTCATAAAGCTCTGCCTGAAGCCCGCCTTCGAGGGTCAGCTCAAAGCCTTCACCGCGATGCAGTGCGATTTCGATGTAAGCGTTGGGGCGGCTCCCTGCGGTGCGCCTGCCTTTAAAATCGGCGTCGAAATCTTCTCCTTCCAGAATGAGCGGATCCCTTGAGAGGATGAAGGCGGTCTCATGGGTGAGCCCATCGCCGTCTGTTGCTGGCTGACAAATGGAGCCCTTTTGGGTCCTCGCGCAGAACCAGCCGGGCTCGGTTTTGCAATCTGAGCAGCCGTCGCCAGAGAGCTGGTTTCCGTCTTCGCATTCTTCGATGCCTTCCAGGAGGCCGTCGCCGCATTGGGGCTCATGGCGATGGAATGCCATCTTGAAGCGATTGTCGTCCCTTCGCTTGAGATAGAGGGTCATGTCTTCAGCAGCGATGAACTTTGAAAGATGGCGGTGATCGTCCTCTTTTATTTTGCGATGAAAGGCGAGCTGTTTGGATCCGTCGCCGCATCCGTCCCGGAGCTCCGGGAGGTAATAGGAAATCTCGTAGGGCGTCGTGATCGTTAAAGTTTCGCCTTTTTTGAGCTCAGCTGCATACCAGCTCGCGCGCTTGCTTTGGGACTGATCACCTCTGATCGTGAGATCGCCTTTGATCAGGATTGCGCTCTCGCAGCTTTCGCCTGCATCCGGTTCGAGCATGCATTCAGCGTTACACCCAAGCCCAGAGGCCGCGTTTGCCGTTTCGCATTGTTCGAAGCCGGTCACTTCGCCATCGCCGCAGATGCTTTTCCGCCGTTCGACTTCGAAGAGGCTCGAATGTTTGGCGTTGCTTTCGAGGATGAAATGGCCGGTACCGGTGAAGTTCGAGACGAATCTGAAGCTTTGCAGGGGCTCATCTGAGAGATAGCCCGACTGCATCCAGTCTGAGACTTCGCAGCTTTCGACCTGATGGACGCTGTCGTAGGCGCCCATGCCCCAAAAGGAGATGCTGTCGCCGCGCTCGAGCGGGATATCGAGCCAGAATTCAGCGCGGTCGTCGTTTCCGTAATCGGTGACGCAGTGCTTTTGGCGGTGGAAGTTGTTTTCATATTGAGCGCTGAAGCTGTCGAAGCTTAAGGTCAAACGGTCACCGCGCATGACGAGGGGCTGATTGCAGCTTTTACCGAGGCTTTCATCGGTCTTGAGCGCGCAGGTTTGGCCGTCGTCCCAGAGTTCGAGGCCTTCGGCGTGGCCATCGCCGCATTTGGGGAGATGCTTTTCGATGCGGATTTGGTAAGGATCCTCAAAAGGCGCGTTCCAGGGCGCAATTTGAAAGTAGTAATGCCCCGATTCCCTGACGGTCGCCCGATAGCGGGGGTGATGTTCCCAGGCGTTTTTGGAATGCGGATCGGGGAAGGTGCTGCAGTCTTTGCCCCATTCGAAATGGAGCGAGGCGGTGTAAGGCGGTGAGACGTAGAAATCGAGGACTTCGCCCGCCTGGAGATCGGCCTGAAGGAGCGCGAAGTCGCCAAAGTCATCCTTGAGGGATTGGCCTTCAAAGAGCGCATGCCCCTGGGCATCGAAGGTGATTGCCCGCGCATCGTCGCAGGTTTTGGGGGCTGCAAGGGCGAGGGCAGGGCAGAGGAGCAGGGCGAGGAGGATTGCAGGGCGCATGGGCGGATCCTTTTCAAAAGACGCAATGGTCAAAGGATACCGCCCCGCGCATTTGGGGCAAAGAGGCAAGGGTTAAGGCGGGTGTCATTCCTTCCAGAGTTCAATCCGATAGGGTCCCTGATTGCGGATCCCGCAGCTCTTTTTGTCGCAGCGCTCGTAGACATACTGCCCAAAGTCGCGCTCGGCCTCGTTGTACTCGAGCAGCATCTCTCTGAAGGCAGCACCGCTGTATTTTCTTTGCCCTTTCAATATCTGATGAGGCAGAAGCCCATATTCCCTGCACCCTTCCCAAAGACAATTGACTTCAGGGCTGACCACAAAATAGATGCGTTCATCCTTCTTTGCCTCATATTCCAAAGGCAGTTTGAGCCGTTCCTTCCTTGCCATCTCATCAGATTGCCACTCTTCCTGATTGTAAGGGCTCCAGTCATCTGAAATCCATTGCGCAGATTTCTGAATCCGCACCAGAGCGAAATGCCCCAAATTGCTCTTTGCCTTCAGTTTTTCGCCCGCTTTCAGATCGACCGCGACAAAGGCCGAAGGCATCCAGGGCAGCTTCCGATTAATCTTAATCTGAGGCTGCTTCGGTGTCGCAAAATCATCTGCAAAGTTGGCGCCCTGGACGACAAATCGCCCTTCCTGATCAAAGCTGGCCAGGATCGGCTTCTTTGGATTCTGACCCAGAAGAAGCTTTGAAGGCGGTCTTCGATCGCGGATCATCTCGATCTGATAACCCGAATCGACGAGGCCTTTGTAATGTTCGACCGGATAATGATCCCAGGCTTCAGTCCTCTCGTTCTCCCTCTTTCGCGTGCGGAGGGACCAGGCGATCTCGACGTAAATCTTTTCCTTCTTTTGGGACCTGTAACTTCGGGCCAGCGGGTTCTTCTCATAATCGTAGCCGATGTCATCCTGCATGCCGCAGGCGGGGTGCGATCGCATCTCGTATTTCTCGGTCAGAGGCTCAGGTTTACGGGTAGAGATCGCGGGCACCGGGCATTGATCCCTGAAGCAGGAGACGCGAACGGAGAAGAGCTCGCCCGGGTTCAAATCGATCTCAAATTTTGCGTTGGGAGAATCCCGAAAGAGGACGCAGGGCGAATCGGGATCGACTTTGAAATCCTTTGAGAAGCTCAGGCCTTTGAGGGTGAGCTCGCGGTGATCCGGACCTTCCCCGGCCTGGAAAGCGTCGATCTGTTGCAGGCGCTCGTCGGGCGACTTTTGGCAGAGGGATTTCTCGCCGTTCAGGCTGCATTCAAAGCCGGGTTCAATCTCGCAATCTTTGGAGCAGCCGTCGCCGGAGATCTCGTTTTGATCGTCGCATTGTTCCGGATCCTCTTTCTTTCCGTCGCCGCATTGAGGGCGAGGCGGTTCCTTCTGCAACTCCGCATCGATTTTGAGGGTGGGCATTTCTGAAGGCGTGCTGTCCGGTGCATCGGCGTCGGTATTTTGTGTCTGGGAACAGGAAACCTGAAAGGAGAACATCAGCATCAAAAAGAAAATGGATCGCATATTCGCTCCCCTGAGATCGATCAGCGCTCCTGAGCATGAATCATTTCAGGAATGCCATCAAGAAAGCAGAGCAGGGAAAGCAAAACTTTGAAAGGATGCGAAGGGAAAACAGGGCTTAAGCTTCATCTCTCCGGTTCGGGACGCGAGCGCACCGGGCCTCATTCTTTCCAGAGTTCAAACCGGTAGGGACCCTGGTTTTGGATCCCGCAGCTTCGTTTGTCGCAGCGCTTGTATTCCTGCATGAAGATGTAGCGTTCGCCCTCGCTGAAATCGCTCGCCTCTTTTCTGAGCTCCTGTGGGGTGTAATAGGGAAGCCCTTTCAGAGCGAGATACGGGTTGGTCGCAGACTCTTTGCAGCCTAACGCGATGCAGTGAGTCTCGGGACTGACCACAAAATAGATGCGCTCATCTTTGGAGGCCTGATATTCCAGGGGCAGTTTGAGCTGTTCCTTTCGTTCCATCTCTTTGGACTGATCCTCCTCCTGATGGTAGGGGCTCCAGTCATCTGAAATCCATTCTGCGTTTTTTGAAATCCGCACCAGGGCGTAATGGCCCATGCTGCTCTTTGCCTTCAGTTTCTCGCCCGCTTTCAGATCGACCGCGACGAAGGCCGAAGGCATCCAGGGCATCTTGCGATCGATCTTGAGCTGCGGGTTCTTAGGGGTTGCAAAGTCTTCTGCAAAATCATCGCCCTGAATGACCGCTTTCCCGTCCTGATCGAACTGGGCGACGAGCGGCTTTTTTGGATTCTGACCAAGGGGAAGCCTTGCCCTTTGTCCGCGGTTCCTGATCATCCGAATCTGATAGGGGCGATCGAGCTTTGTGGTGTAGAGGGCATTGGGTTGCGCGTAGCCAGACCAGAACTCGGTTTCAAAGTTGTTGCGGGTCAGGATCGGTGGGGCAATCTCGATTCGGATTTTCTCGCGCTTTTTGGCCGTATAGCTCTGGCCTTTGGGGTGAAAGCGCATCGAGTAGCCTAAGCCTTCGAAGAGGCCGCAGCGGTATTGCGTGTTGGGACAGCCTTCTTTTTGGGTGCAGGCGCTCACTTCGATCGAGGGGATCGGGCAAATTTCGCCTGTGCATTCGACGGAGACCGAGAGATGTTCGCCGGGTTCAAGCCAGAGTTCAAACTGGGCGTTCGGCGGATCGGTCAAAAGAGCGCAGGCGGAGTCTTTGGGCGCTGCGAAATCCTCTGCAAAGTGATCGCCTTTGAGGGTGATCGCTCTTCGTTCCGGGCCATCGTCGCTTAAGAAGGCTGTAAGCGCGCGTTCTCTCTCTTCGTAGGCTTCATCCCTGGGCAGGCGATCGAGCGTGATCGCGTAGGGCGGATGCGCCATCCGTTTCCAGCTGCTCCAGAGGAAATGCTTAAATTTGAGGGCGCTTTGGATCTTCAGGAGCAGATCCTCCTGATCGTTGGTCGCGCGGTAGCGCATCTGCTTTCGGCCTGTGCCCTCGTAGTCAAACTGGTAGTCGGCCGCATAGAGGATGGGGCGTTCCTGGCCTTTGAGGAGCAGTTCAGCGTTCAGGCGACCGCTTTGGAGATCGAGTTCGAAGCCTTCCCCGCGCTGGAGTTTGAGGGCGATGTAGGCGGTTGCGGTTTCGCTCGGCTTTTGGCCTTCAAAATCCAAATCAAATTGCTCGCCTGCAAGGCGCAGATGCTGTGACTGGAGCTGAAATGCGGTTTCGACGGTCTTGCCATCGCCTAAAAGGCCCTCGATGCAGGCGGATCCCTTTTCGGATTTGGGGCAGAACCAGCCCGGTTCGACCTGGCAGGCGCTGTCGCAGCCATCGCCTGAGATCTGGTTTCGATCGTCGCATTCTTCGAGCCCTTCGATTTGGCCGTCGCCGCATTGGGAGAGATGGCGGATGTAATGCAGATCCTCTCCAAGCTGGGAGCGATCGATGTAGAGGATCATGTCTTTGGGGGCGGCGAAGGCGTGGAGGTAGCCCTGGGAATCCTTTTCGTGCAGGTCGTTCAGATGAAACTTTGCTGAATCTGCGTTGCAGCCGTCGCGCAGGGCTTCTTTTTCGGAGAGAAATTCCGAGCCAGCGGTAAGGTTTAAGATCTCGCCTTTTTTGAGACCAAGTTTCAGCCATTTGGGGTAGTCGGGGTGACCTTTATCATGGCGCAGGGAGAGGCTCTCGTAGATGGGAAGAGCGGTCTCGCAGGTTTCGCCGGCGCCGGGGTTCAGTTTGCAGCCTTCTGTGCAGCCTTCGTCGGTCGGGCGGGGGCCCAGGTCGCATTGTTCGGGACCTGAGATCAGGGCGTCGCCGCAGAGGGGGCGATGGCGTTCGACCTCGATCCAGCCTGAAGATGTTGCGTTGCTTTCGAGCAGCAGATGGACGGTTTCGGACTCTTTGGCGATGAACTCAAAAGCTTCATCCCGGCGTTCATTCAGATATTTCGACCTTACACAGTCTGAGACACCGCAGGCGGAGATTTGGTGGAGGGTGGATCCGCTGCTCATCATGCCCCAAATCGCGACGACATCGCCTTTTTGAAGGGGGAGATCGAGCCAGAATTCGCGATCCTGATCGTCGTTGTAGTCGCGGACGCAGTGGGATTGGCGGTGGAAGCGGTTTTCGTAATGGGTGGAGAAGTCGTCGAAGGACAAGATCAGGTGATCGCCGCGCAGGACGAGGGGGTTTTCGCAGGTTTGGCCGGGGTAGGGATCGGTTTTGAGGGTGCAGATCTGGCCGTCGTCCCAGAGTTCGGGGCCTTCGGCCAGGCCGTCTCCGCATTGGGGCAGATGTTTTTTGAGCGTGATCGCGTAGGGCGATTTGAGGTTGCGCTCGGTGGAGGAGATGCGGAGGTAGAAGCGGCCATCGTGGGGGGCGGTCATCAGGTAGCGGTGGTGCATGCTCCAGCCATCGAGGGAATCGATCGGTTTGAAGGAACAGTCTTCCCGCCAGTCGAACATGAGGAAATGCTGGTCGTGATCGGACTGGACCGACAAATCGACGATTTCGCCGGCTTTGAGATCGACTGCAAAGAGGGCTTGTGAGCCGAAATCCTCAGCGATGGACTGGCCTTTGAATTCGGCCTGATGGGTGTGATCGAAGGAGACGAGATGGGCGCCGTCGCAGATGGAGGATTCCGCAAAGGCGGACTGGGCAGAGAGGGCGAGAACAAAGGACCAGGCGAGCGTGCGCATCATCGGCGTAACCCCAGGCGGAAGCGTGATCAGGTTTTTAATATGCTGTCCTCGTTTTGAAAAGACGAACGGGATTCCTAAGGGCCCCCGGCCCTTAGGCGGGGTCTGGGGCAGCGCCCCAGAAATTTCCCATCCTCCCCACGGGGTTTGGGGCGTAGCCCCAAAGAGAAAACCTTTTTTCCCGGGGCCTGGGGCGGAGCCCCAGAAACCAGCACCATCCTCCCGGGGTTTGGGGCGGAGCCCCAAAGAGAAAACCTTCCTTAACTTCTGCTTGCCCTTTATAGTGCCTTTCACGAAACCAAACACTCCAATGGAGGCGCGAGAGATGTCCCAAAAGAATACCCCTGAATCTTTTCAAATCGAGATGGTGCCCATTGTGGGCGATACGTTCACCATGGGCGGGACCGCAAAACTCTACGCGGATCACTACTATGACCGGATCTCCTGCTGGGCGGACGATTTGACGCCCATCCGCGAGGTGACGGTGCCGGACTTTGAGATCTCCAGATACCCGATCACGGTCGGTCAATATCGGAAGGCGGTCGAATGCGGAGCCTGCAACCCGCCACAGGAGGGCTGGAGCGAGGCGCCTGGAGAGGATGAAGATCGGCCGATTCGGGGAATTCTCGTTCGGGATGCCGAGCAGTTTGCGGCCTTTTTGGGCTGTCGTCTGCTTTCAGAGGTCGAATGGGAATATGCGATTGCGGGGCCTCACCTGAGGCATTATGCGTGGGGCTGGAGCAGGCCCGATTACTCCACGCTGATCGGGGCGGAAATCGACTCAGAGTCCGACGGGCAGGCGCTGCTCCAGCAGTACAGCAAGGAGCAGTTGCTTCAGACCAACCTGACAAAGCGTGCAGCGGAGATCACAGGTCCTGGGGAGGACGATTGCACACCCGAGGGCGTCTGCCATTTTTACCTTTCCTTCGAACTGGTGGCCGATAACTGGTCCTGTTGCTACTGCAATGGCTATGATCTTAAACGCTACGGCATCCCCCTCGACGAGAAGCCTTATCGGATATCTCGCGACACCGAGCGGGTTCTCCGGTGCGACGCGCTCAACCGGCGCCCCATCAGGCTGGAGAATGGGACCGGGTTCATCTTCCGCATCGCGCGGAGCTGCGCACTCGGTTCCGAGGAGAGGAAAGCGCTTCAGGAAAAGCGGGATCGGGGAGAAGAGCGCGATCGGATGCGTTTTGAGGCACAGCGCGAGCGGCTCAGGGAGATGTACAGCCAATATCTAAAGGCCCGGGATGGGGAGCGGCCTTTGGAGGAACGCGAAGCTTTTGGCCGGGAGATTGGTCTCGAGTTTGTGGCGCTTCCGGCGGGGCGTTTTTATGCGGGTGAGCTGAAGAGTTCTGACGAAGCAGAGCCCGAGGACGGCGATTTCGTAAAGGAGATGCCCGCCTTCGAGATTGGCAAATATCCGGTGACCGTAGGGCAGATGCGGGAGGCGGTGCGGCGGGGGTATTGTCCTCATCCGTCGACCGATGTGGAGAAGACCAACTATACGGAGGAGCCGGGCGAGAGCGATCGCCATCCGGTCAAATGCAGTCTGCAGGTCGCGCGGGCCTTTGCCAAAGCGGTTGGGGGTCGCCTGCCCTGCGACAGTGAATGGCTTTATGCGGCGCGTGGGGTGGAGGGTCGCCTGTTTCCCTGGGGGGACGATGAGCCGACGGACGCGCATGCCAACTTTGGTTCCCCTGCGCGTCGGGGCGAAGCGAGGCTGACCGATGTCGATGCTCATCCTTTGGGGGCGACGCCTGAGGGGGTTTTCGATCATGGCGGGCAACATGTGTGAGATGACGGAGCTCGATCAGCGATCGGATGACCTGCTGGGCGAGCAGAAGGCGCCCCTTCACGGAGGGGAGGGCAGCAGCGGTGTCGGTCAGATTGCCAATGATCTTTGTTGCCCACTGCACGAACCGGCGGGGNNNNTCCGCGTGGTCCGCGCAGCGAAGCATCCAAAAACCGATCTGCGGGAACCGAAGAAGCCGGCGGATTTATGGCCGATCATCGAGCAGATTAAGGAGAGGAAAAAGCAGGAAGAGCGCGAGAGAGAGGCGGCGGAGCAGGCGCAGATGGCGGAAGCCCCTTCCAATCGGGCGCTTCGGGAGAGGGCAAAGGCGCTCGGCATCGAGTTTGTGGTGATTCCGGGGGGATCCTTTGAGATGGGCTCAGACGACGTGGCGGAGGAGAGTCCGAAGCACCGGGTGGAGATGGAAAGTTTTGAGATGTCGGTGACGCCGGTGACGATCGGACAGGTGAGGCAGGCGGTGTTGAATGGGTGGTGCAAGAAGCCCTCGCACAGTTTTTGCCAGGAGCTCTACAACATCGAAGCGAAGAGCTCGAATGAGGATGCGCCGGCGAGCATTCCCTGGGGTGATGCGCGGGCGGTCGCGGCGGGGTTGGGGGCGAGGCTGCCTACGGAAGCCGAATGGGAATATGCGGCGCGGGGTCAGGAGGGCCGGATTTATCCCTGGGGCAATGAGGCGCCGGATGAGGAGCGCGCGCATTTTAAGTCTGGGCCCTGGATCACCTATCAGTCGGTCTGGGCGCATCCGAAGGGGGCGACGCCGGAGGGTGTGCAGGATATGGCGGGGAATTGTTCGGAGTGGGTGCTCGACAGCTGGAGTGAGAACCATGAGGGCGCGCCCACGGTCGGGGACAGGATTGTCGTGACACAGGGGTTTGACCATGTGAGCAAGGGATCCAACCACTACGACGGCAAGGCGCGCTTGCACGCCTCGAGCCGATCCAGCGGCTGCGGCTGCGCCGTGAGGTTAGTCAGGGTGCATTTCAAAGAGGAGTAACCATGGTTAAGGCAAGACTCCGCAAGTAACCGAGTTGAGTCCACCCAGATCCCCCAAGCCGAAGCCAGCGTCCAGCCTTCACTCTCTCAGACGTGAGCGACGTGAGTCGCGAACCAATCCGTTTGTCCTTTTTCCTCGGGATTTGGGGCGGAGCCCCAGAGAGGGGGAGCTTCAAAGGGAGGGGAGAGCTTCGAGAGGCACTAAAGGCGAGCCCCGTGCCGCAGCTCACAGCTCGAGTTTGGGATCGTCGAGTTCGCTGTCGCCTTCGATTTCGGCGTCGGTGGCGTTGATGATCTCCTCGTCGGCGTCCTTTTGTTTGGGGGTCACGTCGTCCAGGGAATCGGGATCCTTCTTGCGCTTTCCGAGCTTGGCGCTCAGGCGCTGATCGGCGATGAGGCGGTTGATGCGGGCGATCATCATCGAGTGGGCTTCGTCGGGCATGAGGACCGCGATGGCGTTCAGGCGTTCGACCACCGAGAGATAGGCGTTGCAGAGCTCATCGCGGAGTCTGGCGTTCTGGCCCGAGGCGGCTTCGGCGCGGTCGTGCAGCTTTTGCTTGCGGACCTCTTTAAACTCGTCGAATCCCTGGCGCAGGGCCTTCACCCAGGCGTAGGTGAACGTGCGCTTCAGCACATCCGGACCGAGCGCTTCGAGCTCGTCGAGCTGGCGTTCGAGGAGGCCGTAGGCCATCGTGTATTTGGATCGGGTGGGATCGGGCATGCGCTCGAACACGTTCAGCACGCGCTCGCCGTAGGCGCGATCCGCATCGTCTGGATTTTTGGCGGCGAGTTTGGCCACCGCGCGCGCCTGACGCCAAAGCTGGTCGTTCTTGCGGTCGATCGCCTTTAAGCTCGCCGTGCATTTGGTCTGGGACTGGTTCAGGCTCTCTTTGAACGCCTTGCGCGCGCTCTCGAGTTTTTGGGCGGACTCCGCTTCGACCGGCGGATCGGTGGTGATCGCGTCGACTACGCTGCCGCTGTAGTCGATGAGCGTCGAGTAGGTGAGGTTGAAGACCGCAAACTCTTCTACCTTATCGGACATCGGGTAACCCCTTTCTGTAGATCAGACTCAAAACTGAACGCATCGTTGATCGGCTTTTTGATAAAAGCAAACTAAAAAATACGCCATCGGTTCACTTTGATCCGTCCGCATCCTCGCCGTCCGCCACTTCGGGCGCCAGGTCCAGGGTTGGCATCAGGATCAAAAAGAGCCCGGGCAAGAGGAACAGGAAGCAGAAGATCGAAGTTGAATCCGGCCAGGGGAAAATCAGGTCGAGCGCATCCCCAAAATGGTTGAGCCTGGGAAAGTTCAAAACGAGGAAAAGGGAAACGGCGATCAGGCAGGCGATCAGAAACCGGATGAGCACTCGCTTTGTCAGCCGTCCGGATTTGCCCGCATTTGGGTGCTCGCAAAAAGGCAGAATGAAGATCGGCGGCACGAAGATCACCCCGAAGATGAGGAGCAGGCCGTAGAAGACGATCAGACCTGACACCCCTGAAAACCAAATCGGAAAGGGACAGGCAGCAGCGAACAGATAAACGAGGACCTGGCTCCAGGGTTTCACGGGATGGCCCGCCTCGGCGCGCAGCCTGAACGCGATGTTCCAGAAGAGGATCGGGTAAACGGCGAAGAGGAACACAAAGAACCAGAAGACGTGATCCCAGGAATCCTCCCTGTAGCCCAGGATCCGATCCCCGAACAGAAACCAGACCGCGTACAGGAGCAGTGCAATCCACGCGATCGGAAACCGTTTTAACGCGACAAACCAGGCATTTCGATATTTGGGGATATTGGAAGGCATGCCTTGATTCCTTAAGACTCAGTTGGGATTCCCGCCATCAGCCCCTTCGATCGCCCTTTCCGGGACCGGTATCAGGATCAAAAAGAGCCCGGGCAAGAGGAACAGGAAGCTGACGGTCGAAGTCCATTCCGGAAGCCGCCCATTTACGATCAGAGACTTCAAATGTTCGAGGTCATAGCAGAGGATGTTCAAAATGAAGAACGTCAAAACTCCGATCAGGCAGGTGATCAGAAACCGGAGGATCATCTTTTTTGCAAAGGGCCATCGGTTGAATGCATAGGGAGCATTCCAGAAGGGCAAAATGAAGGCCATCCCCACCGGGATCAGAGCAAAGATGGGGATCGTCCAGGCGAGGATTTTGCTATCGAGGCTGTCCGCGATGATGACGCCCAGGATGGGCCATATGATGGAAAAGAGGTAAACGGGAGCCTGGATCCTGCGTTTTACAGGGCGACCCATTTCACCGCGCAGCCGGAAGGCGATGTTCAAAAAATAGGCCGGGTAGACGGTGAGGATGCCCAAAAGGAATGCCATGACATCCCCCAGGATCACCTGGTCAAAGCCAAAATGCCGCTTCCCCAATGGATACCAGATTGCGAACAGCAGCAGTGCGATCCAGGCGATGGGAAACCGCTTCAGAGGGAGAAACAGAGGATTCATCAGTTTTTGGGCAGTTTGATTCATGGTTTGATTCCTTAAAAATCAGTCTGTATGCCCGACAGGGATTGCTTCAGGCACCCTTTCCGGGACCGGTATCAGGATCAAAAAGAGGCCGGGCAAAAGGAGCATGAAGCTGATGACCGGCGGGAACTCGAGGAACTTCCAGTATGGGATCAGCGTGAGCGCGCGATCGGGGTCATAATATAAGAGGATGGTCAAAAGGAAATAGGCCAACACTGCGATCAGGCAGGCGATCAGGAACCGGAAGAGCATCCGTTTGGCAAAGGGCCAGGGGTTCAACAGATGGGGATTGTTCCGGAAGGGCAAGATGAAGACCAGCGCCACCGGGATCAGATCGACGATGGGGAGCAGGAAGAACAGGTATACATTGAGAGCCTCCGAGCCTAGAGTGAAAAGGAAGGGCCAGGCGATGTAGGCGAGGTAAACGGAGGCCTGAATCCACAGCTTCACAGGGCGGCCCGCTTCACTGCGCAGCCTGAAGGCGATGTTCAAAAAATAGATGGGATAGACGATGAAGGTCAACGTAAAGAAATGGACGATGGCCTCACCAAAATCATTGGGGCCGTAGTGAAAGATCCGTTCCCCGAACAGGAAACAAAGGGCGTACAGGAGAAGACCGATCCACGCGAACGGAAACCGCTTCAGAGAGATCGGCAGGGCAGTCAACAATTTTTGGACTTTTTGATTCACAGCTTCATTCCTTAAATGTCAGTTGGGATTCTCGCCAGAGTTGCCTTCGATGATACGGGCCGGGCTTGGCGCGATCGCCAAAAAGATGAGCGGGAAGAGGGTGAGAAGGCCGATGACCATCATAAAAGAGTCAAGGATTTCAAAAGATCTCATCGGTCGGAGCGCCAAGTCGTAGCTTCCGAAAATGAAGTTCAGGATGAGGGCGGCGAGGAAGCCGAACGCTAACGCGATCAACGCCCTGAGGAACGTCTTCCCTGCAAACCGCCATGGGTTCGCCGCGTTTGGATTCTTCCAGAAAGGCAGGACGAACATCATCATCAGCGGGAGAAACTCTATCAGAATGTAAACAGGGAACAGGAAATCTCCGAGATGTGGGAGACTGTAGTAACCGAGAAAGGGCCAGAGCAGGTAAAACCCATAAAAAATGCCCTGCTTTAAGCGATCCATCGGGCGGCCCGCTTCCCTGCAAAAGACGAAGGTCAGGTTCAAAAAGTAGATCGGATAAACGGCGAGCGTGAGCATCGCAAGATAGACCGGGATTCCCACTGGCACGTCCCCCACGTGAGAGAATCTGCTGAACGGCACATAAAACGGGGGCAAAAGCGTCATGATGCAGGCGATCGGAAACCGCACCCAGGGGATCAGCAGAGGGTTAATCATCTTTTGGACAGTTTGATTCATGGGATTGCTCCAGGGTGATGGGATTTTAAACCTGAAGGCTGAGCCTCAGGGGGGAAGTCCCTACCTTTGGGACATGCATTCGACGATGAGATTCTCAGAGTATTTCTGTTTAATGATGCTCCTGTGGCTGTGGTTTTCGTAGAGATCGACCAGATCCCTGCAAAACCGGGCGCGCTCTTCGGGGATCTTCTTTAAGAACGCCCGAGCATCCTCATAGCTCTCAACGAATTCTCCAGGCATTCGGCCATCCACCACGGCCATCGCCATCCACTCTTGTCGGCTGCTTTGGTCAAACGCTACCAACGGCCCGATGAAAAGACCGAGGAGCACCAGAAAACCGAAGAGACCGAAAAGGAGAACCCGGAATTTCTTCTGACCCGCCAGAAGCAAAATCAGGCAGGCTGCGATGCAAAAAAGGCCGATCAGCATCAAAAAGGGACCGGTGCCGGGCCAGACAGCAAAAGGACGGCGCCAGAGCACGATTTCCATCAGCAAAAGAAGGAGCATCTGACCGGCCGTAAGCACCTTCACCCACAGGTTGCTCATCCGCCCTGATTTGTCCTGAGCAGGTAAAAGATAGAGGATCAAAAGCAGGAGCATCGAAAAAAAGCCGCCCTGGGCAAATGTACTGACCTTAAAGCGGTATATCTGAAAGCCTGCAATGCCATGAGCAAACGATCCGACCATCAGGAGCGCAGTGACCCCAGCGAGGAGCCTGTAACCGAGGGCCAGACGTGAGGCTTTATCCGCTTCGATCTCTTCGCCTTTCGCCTCGTCAGCCTCTTCGATGCGGGGTAACCCGATCAAACAGAGACAGGGAAAGAGGAAGACGATGAAGAAAGCGAAGATCAGGTTGCAGATCAGATCGCTGTGCCTTCCTAACAGAAAAATGAGCCCGGCCGCGCAGAATCCCGTCACTGCCAGCGCTGCGACCCCAAACACAAACGCATGCGGTGTAAACCGTAAAAGCCTCGATTCATCGCGATCCTGAACGAAAGGCAGCGCGAACAGCAGGGGAACGGGCGCAAGCAGAGCGGACAGAATATACATGTGTCCACCACCCCATGGTCCGCGATCGTTCCAGGTTGCCCAGATCTGAAGCAATGCAAAAAAGCAGCCGGTCAGCAGCTTGAGCCATGTCGGATTCTGGTATCCGGCCTCACGCCTCAGCCTGAAGGCCACGCTGATGATGCCTGTCACGATCAGGATCGAGATGCCTGACTCAAAAACAAAGCCCCTGTTTGGATGGTTTTCGAGCGAAGGAATACCGAAGCTTTGCAGGATCCATACGATAAAGATGATCTGAATGCAGGCGAACGCGACCGGAAACCGGTGCAATGCGGTCGCAACCCTGTCTGAAATCGTTTGCTCTTGCATATTCACTTTCAAAACTCCTTTTTAACAGAGGCCTAGTCACCCATGGAGATGATGGCATTTCCAAGCAGGCAGAGCAGAGAAAAGATCCCGAGTCCGATGAGCAAAAACTGCAGGCTTCTGGCCCAGACTGTGGAGTCGAATTTCCTTTTGTATTCGCAGTCTATCCAGATTTCCATCTCTGGTATATGGGTCAAAAAATACAAGGGACAGAGGATGTAAACCGAGAGGATCAGTGAAAGCGGGATCAGCAAGGGACTTAACATTCTTTGGACTTTTTGACTCACAGCCTGGTGCCTTGAAGGCGGTTTTTTAAACCATCAAAGAGAGCCTCAGATCAAAGGCGACTCTCTGCAGGTGAATAGCAAAGATCGATGAGATCTTCAGAGTATTCCTCTCTGACACATTTCTCGCAGGTAGCGGTTTTATGGAGATCGACCAGATCCCTGCAAAGCCGATCGCGATCTTCGGGGATCTTCTTTAAAAATGCCCGGGCATCCTCAAGGCTTTTAATGAATTTTCCAGGCAACTGACCCTGCACCTGAGCCACCGCCATCCGCTCCTCCCTGCGATTTTGCTCAAACTCTGTAAACATCTTTGGGGAAAGACCGGTGAGAATCAGAAAACCGCAGAGACTGCAAAGAAGAATCCGGAATTTCTTCTGACCCGCCAGGAGCAGGATCAGGCAGGCCGCGATGCACCAAAGGCCGATCAGCATCACAGAGATCTCTACGCCTGACTGGAAAGCAAAAGGACGGCTCCAGGACACGATTTCCATCAGCAAAAGAAGGAGCAGCTGACCGACCGTCAGGAGCTTCATCCACAGTTTTCTCATCCGCTCCGATTTGATGTGATCCGGTAAAAGATAGAGGATCAAAAGCAGGACCATCGAAAAGAAGCTGAGCTGGACAAACAAACTGACCGTAAAGCGGTTCATGTAAAAGGTGGCTATCCCATGAGCGAACGATGCGAGCATAGAGAGAGCGGTGAATCCAGCAAAGAGCCTGCATCCGAGGGTCGGGTTTACTGCTTTGCCCGCTTTGGCCTCTCCGCCTTCCGCCTCACCGGCCTCTTCGATGCGTGGGAAAAAGTTCAAAAAGAGGACGGGAAGAACGAGTAAGTTGCATGATATGAAGAACAGGCTCGGGGAACTTTTGCTCCCCAGGCGATTAGACAGAACACTGACCAAAACGGCCAAGAAAAACCACAGCGCTGATATCAGAACTCCGCGAGCCAATGCCGGCCGTGCCAGTCTCAGAAGCCTCGATTCATCGCGATCTTCAAAGAAAGGCAGAACGAACATCAGGAGACAGGGCGCAAGACAGGTGCTGAGAAGAAGATAGATCATCTCATAGCGAACCATAGCCGGGCTGATCCAGGCAGTCCAGGCTGCAAGCAGAGCAAAAAAACCGTAGATCGACGCCCTGAGCCAGAGAGGATTTGAGTATCCGGCTTCACGTCGGAGACTGAAGGCCGTGCTCAAAATCCCGACCTCAATCAGGCCAAAGAAGCATACACCGTAAACAAAGCTCCCGATGGGATGATCCTCAAGCCAGGAGACACCAAAACCGCGGACGACGACGATGAGAAACAGGAGCATGATGCAGATGCACGCGACCGGAAACCGGTGGATTGGGATCTTGCTCCTTTGTAAATTCGATGGGGTTTGAGCATTCACGGCACGAAATCCTTTCAATCGTTTAAAAACGTTTTTTTAGATAAGGACGAATCCTTCAAAAGTCAATGATGACGTTTGAAATTTTCTCGGAATTGGAGTTTTTTTTGACAGAGAGGTTGAGTTCAGCGGTTGAAAACAGGACGGCTTTCAAAAATTCCTGAGGTTCGCAGTCAATGGACGCCGCGATCAAGCCTCGATCATCGGGGATGCGGTCAAAATATGGGCCAGATTTTCAAAACCCGTTGCGGAAGCGATCAAAATAGAGGCTGCAATCGAACAAATATGCAGGTTTCAGAGGCAGGGATCATACAAAAATGACGTCGGCCAGTGGGTGATCGCGGTAGGAACTGGTGATCCCCGCCTCGATCACGACGTCCTCACCCGCAGGACCCTGCGATCGAGGCTGAGGGGATGCATTCCCAATGTAGGAGAGCTGAGGCGGAATGGGCGAAACCCGAGCCTAATTCCGCATCTGCGCCGCAAAAGGAAAAATGAGCTCCCGATGAGAGTTTGCGGCAGAGGAAAAGGCGATCCTGAGGCAGGGGAGGGGAATGCCGATGAGGGAGGTTTCAAAATGCCCCAAGAGTTCTCAAGCGCTTCCCCCGCATCCCCGTTTCTTCGCCCCCCATCCCTCGATCACTTGTGGATGATCAGCACGCCCAGGCGGTTGAGGGCTTCTGTGGCGCGCTTGTCACCTTGCTCGGCGAGGGGGCGGAACCAGCTGATCGCGGTTTCGAGCAGGGCTTTTTCTTCGTCATGATTCATGCGCAGCGAGAAGCCTTTTTTGTAGGCGTCGGCGATCGCGTAGCGCGATTCCCAATGACCGCGTTCGGCGGCCTGGCGGAAGAAGCGGAAGGATTTTTCTTCGTCGATCTTGATGTCGTCCTTGCCCTTTTTATAGAGGACGCCGAGTTCGTAGAGCTCTTCGACGGGGGTGTTCGGATCGAGGCGCTTTAAGGCTTCGCCCGCTTTGTCGTGATTCTGGTCGAAGGCCTTCTGGTACCAGTTGCGGGCTTCATCCAGGCTGCGCGCAACACCGCAGCCGTCCTCGTAGCAGCCGCCTACGTTGTATTGCGAAGTGGGCAATCCGTGCTGTGCGGCCTTTAAGAGCCATTCGTAAGCCTTCTTGAGATCCTTCTTGACGCCTTTGCCGTAGTAATAGCAGATGCCGAGATCGTTCTGGGCGTCTGCGAAATCGCGCATAGCCGCCTTCCGGAACCAGGTGAAGGCGGAGTCATAGTTCTTCTTGACGCCTTTGACGGCCCAGAAGACGTTTCCGATGTAATACTGAGCCTGAGGATCGCCGTGGGTTGCGGCTTTGACGCACCAGACAGCTGCGGTCTTGGCGTCCTGCTTGACGCCGTTCCCCTGGTGATAGAGCAGGCTGACCTCGTACTGGCAGTGGATATGCCCGAGCTTTGCGCCCTTGAGGAACCATTTGAAGGCTTCGGGGTAGTTGGGATCGTGGCCGTCCTGATCGTTGCCGTAGATCTTGCCCAGGGCATAGCAGGCTTCGGGGTGATTTTGGGTGGCCGCCTGCTCGTAGAGGCTGATCGCCTTCAGCATATCCTGCGGTACGCCGTTGCCCTTCTCGTACATTTGGGCGAGCTTGTATTGCGCGGTCGGGATACCGTGCTCCGTGGCGCGCATGAGGCTCTCGATCAGGCGATCCTGATCGGTTGCCTGCAGATTTTCGCAGGCCTGGGCCAGGTGATAGTTGACGATGTGATCGCAGGCTTCGGCCACGTCGTCGAGGGATTTGGGCGCCTCGTCCGCATCGCTCTTGTTCTCCTGGGTATGCTTCAGGCAGAGATCCATCTGGGCCTGCGCACCCTGGTGACCCTGATCGAGGGCCTTGCGGAACCATTTGAACGCCTGATCGTAGTCCTGCGTGACCCCAAGACCCTGGGCGTAGAGCTGTCCCAGGTTGTAGGAGGCGCGGCAGTCGCCCTGTTTTGAGGCCTCGGTGTACCATCGGATGGCCTCGGATTTGTCGATCAGCACGCCGTCGCCGTCGTCGTAATGGCAGGCGAGGCGGTATTGCGCGTCGCGGAGGCCCTTTGAGGCGGCCTGATTGTACCAGTGCACCGCAGAAAACTTGTCGACGGAGACACCCTGACCTTCATCCATGCAGATGGCGATGGCGAGCTGCGCTTTGGGATGGCCTTTTTTAGCAGCTTCTAAAAACCAATGGGCCGAGTTCTGAAGGTTCATTTCGACGCCGTCGCCTTTTTGATACATGATGGCGGCGTTATACATGGATTCGACGTTTCCGGCTTTCGCTTCCTTGATGGTCTGGCAAAAGACCGCATCCCGATCGGCCGAGGCGGATCCTGCGCTCAAGAGATCGAGGTAACTCAGGCCAGCATCGGGTGATTTTCCTTTGGAAGGGGATTTCTTTTTAGGGTTCATTCGCGATTCCTTTTCAAATAGAGGCTCTCATTGAAGCAAAGGGCGCCTTTCAACGCCCTTTCACTTCGCGATCGGTCCAAAAGGTGAGGGATTTCGGTTCGCTTACTCTTCCGGGACGGGCTCGGAGACGGGCTCTTCGTTCTCAAAGAGATAGCCCTCGTCTTCCTCGCCCTCGTCGTTCTTGCGCTTGCCGAGCTTCTGGCTCAGGCGGTAATCGGTGATCGCCTGGGAGATGCGCGCGTTGAGCTCCAGATGGGCTGCGTCGGGGCGCAGGATCGCGATGGCGTTTAAGCGATCGATGATGTCGGCGTAGCAGTTGCAGAGCTCGGCCCGCAGTTTTTGGGTCACGCCCTGCTCGGACTTCGATTTGGACGCATTCTGGGCATCCTGGACTTCGTGGAACGCTTTGACGCCCTCGCGCAGCGCTTTGACCCACGAGAGCACGAGCGCCTTTTCGATCTTCTCGTCGCCGAGCGTGTTTAAAGCATCGATCAGCTGATCGAGGGTGCCATATGCGTTCAGGTATTTGTCGCGGGTGGGATCGCCAAAATGGGTAAACAGCGCGTAAACCTCTTTGGCGGCGCCCTGAATTTCGGGATCCGGGTTTTCGATGGCGAACTTGAGCACGCCCTTCGAGGCTCTCCACAGGCGATCGTTCTGCTTGTCGATCTCCTGAAGGGTCATCCCGTTGTAGCTCGCCTTCTTCTCGATGCTCGCCTTGAACGCGATGCGCTTTTCCTCAAGCTCGCGCCCCGCCTCGGCCTCTACCGCAGGCTCCGCCAGCAAAATGCGCGCGATCTGCCCCGTATAGGCGTTGACCGACGCATTCTTCATCGCCCCCATCCCCACGATCTCGATCTTGTTGTAGCTCCCCATAGTGCTCTCCCGTAAAAAATCAGTTGTCTAAAATGGAGTTTTAACGCATGCCGCATCCGATGCAAGCAGAAAATTCACTTTTTTGTGGGGAAAGGATCTTTTTGAAGGCGAGCCTGCCCGGGGGATGGGCTCAAAAAAGGCATCGGTATGGGCTGAAAGCCTTCGGCTCGGGGGCTGAAGACAGATTTGAAGGCCCTGAAAGATGCGGGCGACCTCAAAAAAGCGGATTCGATGGGCTGAAACCGGCGATCCTTCGGCTCCGATCGGCCTCTTTCATGATTCAATCCAGGATTGCGCCCTCAAAAAATGCGATTTCCGTTTCAAAAATCCGGATCGAGGCCTCACGATTTCGATTTGATCCACGAAAAAGCGCCCTCGTGACCCCGCGACTGGACTTTGCTCCACCAAAAAACGCCATTGCGACCCCATGAAATCGATCTCGCATGCCTGATCCCCAAATTTTAAGCCCCAAATAACGATCGATCTCACCTTAAACCCTTTTCACAACCTCGCGATCGCCTTTGATCGCGCGATCAGCCACTGCAAAACCCCGGACAGGCGATGGCTACAGTTTTTCTCCAGAGCTGATCCTTCAGGCTGCAGGGCGATTGACGATCGTTGGGAGAGAGTTGCAGGCGGGCAGGGGAGGGCGATCAGTAATCTTCGCTGGCGTCGCTTTCGGGATCGCCGTCGTCTTCGTCGCTGGCCTTCGGCTTGGCGAGCTTTAAACTCATCTTGAAATCGGTGACGGCTTGCTGGATCCGGGCGTTGATGCGGGCGTGCGCTTCGTCGGGCATCAGGATGGCGATCGCGTTTAAGCGTTCCACAATTTGCTGATAGGTCGCGACCAGCGCGTCGCGGCAGCGCTTGGTTTCGCCGGTGACGACTTGCGCCTTGGCAACGTTGCGTTCGTTCTGCACGGCCATGAAGGCGTCTACGTTCGCGCGCATCTCCTCGGTCCATTCCAGGAGCAATGCGCGGCGGAGAAGATCTGGCCCCAGAGCCTGCAACTTGGTGAGCATCGAATCGAGGGCACCATATTGAAGATCGTACGCTAATGCGGTGGGGTTCGGCAGGGCGTTGAAGATCGTGAGGATGGGCGCTGCGGCCTCGCGAATGGCCTCGCAAGGGTGGTTTGCAGAGAGTTTCACCTGCGCGCGCATGCCTCTCCAGATGCGATCGGTCTTCTTGTCGATCTGCTTTAAGGTGGCACCATAGGGCGTGGCCTTGAATCGGATGCGCGCGCGGAAGGTTTGCCAGGCGGCATCGAGCTGTTCGGCAGCCTGCGGCTCGTATTGTTTTTCGGCATTCAGGATTTGAACGATCTGCCACATATATTTGCTGAGCCGCTCATTCTGCACATGCCCAAAAGTCAAAGCTTCGATGCGTTCCATGGTCCCTCTCCTGCAAAGTTTCGATTTCAGTGCTTTGGGTTATAAACGGTTCAAAGGACGCCTGCAACAAAATGATTCTTCGCCTGATTTCCTTTTTTGCTGCATCCCGGGAACCGTTTTCAAATGATGGGCAAGGCCTTGTCTGTAAGGCCATTTGCTGAGTTCAGTTCACAAATCCCGGTTTTCAGTCTGGCTCTGGACTGGATCCAGGTTTAAAAACCGGGATTGCTGATCGGATATGGCGTGGCCCAAACTGTAGCCAGAGCGTTGCGCGTCGGACATGGGGTGAATCACAGTTTCAAACCTTCACGATCCAGGCTGCAGGACGCTCGATGTCAATCTTCAGGCTCAACGTCACATCCGCATGTTTCAGGCTATGATTGAAACACCCTCATTGTCCTGGCTGCAAGGCGGCTGATCCGATTCCCTCGATCTGTGGATCCGCAGCGCAACGGCCTTTGGGGCGCCCGCCATCGGTGGATGGAGCTTGCGCAACGTGAGATCGATCGCCTCGATCCTGGGAAACTGATCGAGGACAGACTGGATGATCCGCTCGGCCAAATGTTCGATGAGCCGGTGACTTTCACCTTGTCCGATCTTAAAAACCAGTCCCGCTACTGCGGCATAGTCGACCGAATCGCCCAGCTTATCGCTTTGACCCGCCGCCGAAAGATCTAACCAAAAGGTGAGATCCACCGAAAACTGGCAGCCATATTGGCGCTCATGCTCGTACCACCCGTGCATCCCGGTGAATTCGAGGCCTTCGATGGTGATGCTGTTGTTCATGCTGTCTCTCTAAAAGATGTCTTCGACGCGCAGAATGCGATCGACGTTTGCGACAATGCGGAACTTGCGAAGTATGGAAGGTTCGCTGGAACCGCGCAAATGAATGCTCAGGATCAGGTTAATATGGTAAACCCGGCAGGCCTGGACGGTCTCCAGCCGCATGTCATCGAATGACGAAAGGGATTCATAGGCTGAGTCCATCCGATACGCCCATCTGCGCATGTCGAATCGAAGGATCTCGGTCAGACCCATGAGCCTTTCATGCTCGCGAAGCAGGGTGGGTCCGTCGATATGCACCGATCTGTGGTAATGCACCACCGTTTCCAGCAACCCTTGCTCCGGCAGAAGATCCTTGTGCAACAGGCGCAGACGCCGCACGTCATCGGGTAGCTGATCGACCGAAGGGTAAGTGACGGTTTCACTCGTGCGTCCGCATTGCTTCCCACTGCGTGGATCGATCAGGCGCTGGTTCCTGTCGGCAATGAAATGGGGGAGCAGACGCAGCGACACAGCGCGCAGAATGTCTTTGATGCGGTCTTTGAAGATGTAAGCGATGATTGCGACCAGCGACACGTAGAGGACTTTGTTCGAGGCGCTCTCCCAAAACCAGGCTGCAATGACACCTGCGATGGTTGTAAACGTCATCGCGATGGCCGCCGCCATACCGAAGAACACGTGGGTCAGGTTCTGGCTCAGCTTGCTGTCGGTCAGCGACATGTACATGGCACTGCCTGCCCATTTCTTCAACTCGTGTCCCCGGTAGATGAAATGCTCGAGTTCCTCGGGATTTTGGGGATCGATGCTTCCGGGCATCTTCCTTTGCCGCCTGAAATCCACTTGCCCAACCACCGTGTCCCTGCATCGCACGAGCAACCGATCGCTTGCTCCAACCTCGGCAAAGATTTGGAACAGGCGCAATGCGGTGCGTTCGGTCCGACGCGAGAGCGCTTCCGCCATCCACGAGCCCGACAACCGCAGGCGATCCGAAATCCCCGGCGCGAGCAACGCCTTCTCGATCTCTTCCACCTGCTCCATCACCGTCTGCATATCGGTTAACGCTTCGTCAGCCAGCGCTTCGAGCGTGTCGAGGGGCATGTTGCGGGCCTGGATCGCTGCATCGAGATCCGCCAACAGGGCGCCAAGCTGCCCGCGATAGGCATTGACCGCCGTGCGAAGCTCGTAGAGCAGCGCGGGTTCATCGAGTTTCAGTTTGTCTTCGGCCTGCAGCGCCTGCAGGATCCTCGTAAAGGGACTGAGCGCACATTGTGGACTCACCAGCTGCTTTAACGGGATCCGCGGGGTCTGATGGCGCGTATAGGCGACCAAATCCTGAAAGAAGGCGGCAACGGGGTAATGCGCAGCGTCGATATCGAGCTGTTCGGGCGTAAATAAATAGACGTCGAGATCGTGAACCGCCGGATCATCGGAGAGCGGACGGATCACCTCGATCTCGAGCTGCCATTTGCCGTGCGGAGAAACGCTGAACTGGTATTGAGAAGGATTCAAGGCAAAGGGGCGATCACTTGACGCGATCTTTGAAGGTACCTGTGGTTGTGTCGATACGGATGTTGTCGCCGGCTTTGATGTAAAGCGGCACTGCGACTTTGGCGCCGGTTGCGGTGTGAGCGATGGTGGTGACGCCGCCGGTCGCGGTATCCCCGCGCGATCCGGGCTCCACTTCGACGAGCTCATGGGTGACGAACTGCGGGAGATCGATGCCGACGACCTGCCCGTTATAGAGCACCGCCTGTACATCCAGGCTGTCGACCAGCCACTGGGCCTGATCACCCAATGCGTCCTCGTTCAGCTCAAACTGCTCGTAGCTGCTCTGATCCATGAATACATATTGCGTGCCTTCAGCACCGGCTTCGCTGTAAAGATACTGTGCCGCGCGCGTCTCGATGTCGGGCTCCTGGAACTTCTCACCCGCCTTGAACGTCTTGTCGGAGATTTGCCCGTTTAAGATGTTCCTCAGACGCACCTTCACCAAAGTGGCGGCTCCGCGCGCACTCGGGCTCTGGGTGTTGCTCGAAACGATGACCCAGGGCGCACCTTCATACTCCACGCGGACGCCCTTTTTAAAATCAGCAGTCGAAAGCATAAAGCTCTTCCTTTCAAAGGCATCGCCAAGCTGCAAACTTGGATGCAAAAACGATGCTCGTCATGGCGTCAAAATACGCGCAGTCGATCCTTCGCACAAGGCAAGCGTTTCCTGAGGCTTTTTGAGCTTCTTTCTTTTGCGTCCGGAGGATTCCCGAGCGTCCGGAACGATCTTTTTTTGCGTCGCCATGCAATCCTGAGCCTCGGGAATCCCATTTCTTTTTCATCCATAGGAAACCTGAGCGTCGGGTCGCGGGTACGCCCGGCCGTCCAAAGCCTTCCCGAAGGTTTTTTGCGGGTTCGCTTTTTCATCCAGACTCAACCTGAGCCTCAGTATCGCTTCGCTTTTTGCGTCGCCATGCAATCCCGAACGTCAGGATCGCCCTGGACGGACGCGCGATGGGCGCTTTGAGGGCTGCGACTGTTTCTTCATGAGCGGATTTGTGCGCTTCCGAGGCTTCTTTTGGGCTTTTGGCGGAGGGTGAGGAGCGATCTCCTTGATCTTTGTGCGCGCTTCATCAACGATGCAGCCTACCAAAACCGGTTACGTACTTTGCATCTTTTTGGATGGAGGCATTCATGCAAGGCAGGTTTTTGAAGCGCTGTTTCACGCTGGTGGGATTGCTCGCCTGTGCGGGACTCTGGGCTTGTGACGATGACGACGACAACGATTTGGGCGATGCGGCGGAGCTGGACGCGGGCGGATCGGGCGGATCAGGCGGAAGAGACGCGGGGCGCACAGATGGCGGTCAGGGTGATGCGGGTCGTACCGATGGCGGCGGCGGAAGCGGTGGCAGCGACAGCGAGGTAGACGGCGGCGACAGCGAGGTAGACGGCGGCGACTCTGAAATCGATGGCGGCGACAGCGAGGTAGACGGCGGAGACTCTGAAATCGATGGCGGCGACAGCGAGGTAGATGGCGGAGACAGCGAGGTGGACGGCGGTGACTCTGAAATCGACGGCGGCGACAGCGAGGTGGACGGCGGCGACGGTGCAGTGATCGACTGCGTTGACGAGGATGACTGCGAAGAGGGCCTGGGGCCCTGCCAGATCGCCACTTGCGACGGTGAATGTCATTACAGCAGCCGCTGCACCGGGAGCGAAGTCTGCGACGAGGAGAACGAGCAATGCGTCCCGCTCGCCGATGCCTGCACGCTGTTGACCGCAGAAAACATCAGGATCGGCCAAAGCGTGAGCCTGACTGCCAACCGGACGAACCCCTTCGCCGTGAGCGCTGAGGTGGGTGTGCGCGCGGTGGAGGGCGATCCCGAAGAAGCCTGCGCCTTAACTTCGGACTGGCAATGGTCCGAGGCCGAATGGCTGAGCCCGAATTGTCTCGATTGCCCCGATATTCTGACGGCTCAGTTCACGCCCGATGCTGCCGGCGACTATTTGTGGACCATCCGCGCCACCGCCGACAACGGCGCTCACTGGGTTTACTGCGACCTGGAAGAAGGCGAGCCCCGTCTGGGCGGCCTGGAAGAGCTCGACAGCCTTTGCGGTCACACAGGTCGCTTCACGGTCACCGATCTCTGCGACAACGCCTGCCCCAAAGGCACCCGGGTTTGCAACAACAATGGCCTGGATGTGACCGAAGACAGCGTTTGCGACCAGGAGGGTCAATGCAGCACGCCCAGCCGGCATCATGAAATCTGCTCGCCCTCCGAACACTGCGTCGAGACTGCGGGCGTGGGCGCCTGCGAACCCTGCAACTGCAGCGGGGCTTCGAGCTGCAAAGATGCGAACACCGAGATCGCTTACAGCGGCGCCTGTACGGCTGCGGGCGAATGCACTACGGTCGAAATCGATTGCCAGACGCCCGCCGCTCACTGCAACGAGGCGTTGACCGCCGTCGAAATGAAGAAGGGCGGATGCTCAGATGATCACTGCGTCTACGACACCGTGACCGAAACGAAGCCCTGCGTTGCGGGCTCGACCTGCACCGACGGCGTTGTGACCACCCTGACCGGCGCCTGCGCGGAAGGGGCCTGCGTTCAGACCACCCAAACCTGCGAAGCGAAGACGGAATGCAGCCCCGATTTGCTCTCCGTCCGCAGCTGGAGCGGATCCTGCGACGGCGATCATTGCGGCTACAGCGATGCACCCTGCGGCGCCACCGCTTCCCCCACCTGCGCGAATGGCGTCCTCACCACTTACGCGAAAGCCTGCGATCCCTCGGATCACTTCGCCTGCAAGGATTCGACCCAGACGACGAACTGCCTCGAGAACCATCAGGTCTGCCTGGAGGGCTCCGATGGCGTCATGGCCTGCGTGGATCCCGTGATTCAATGCAAGCTCCTCACCAAAAATCTGGAAGGCGTCTCGATCATTTCGGAAGACACGAAGGTGGAAGGCACCGTCCGGATCCCCGGTCTGACCGATCTGCCCGAGAGCGCTGTGCCCGATTCCTTTATCGTCGAGATGGGCTTCGGTCAGGGCGAGTTGAACCCGGACTGGATTTGGGAACAGGCCGAGGTGAAGACGCGCGCGATCGTCGATGGCGGCGATGAAAGCCTGCAGACTTACACGGCGACGCTTCCGTTGACCGATCTCGATCCCAATGAGGTGGTTGGGGGCGCTGCGTACAACATTCTGATGCATGTCAGCGTCGATGGCGGTGTGAGCTGGAAAGAATGCTATGCGGGCGAGAACCAGGAGACCGGCAGCATCACCATCGAGAACCCCTGCCTTCCGGAAGAGGGGAATCCCGCCTGCGTCCCGGACGTGACGGTTTGCTCCGAAAGCGTGAATGGATCCGGCCTGCACGACCAAATCCTGACCAACACAGGAAACTGCTCCGTCGAAGTCAAAGACGGCAGGCCTCAGGCGATCTGTGAGCACAGCGAAGAGACTTACACCTGCGATGGATCCGGAAAGGCGTTCTGCGTTTCTGAATCCGCTTACGCCTATGAAGTCGCAAGCTGCGACGGGGGAGAATGCCAGAAGGGGGAACCGATCCCTTGCGTGAACGGCTTTGTGGGCTGCACCGAAGATGGCAAGGAGATCCAGGGCAACGGCAGCTGCTCAGAAGGCCAATGTGAAACCAAAGAGATCACCTGCGGTGCCATCGATTTGGCAGACAGTTGCAATGAAGAAGGCCAGCGGGTCGTTCACAGCAACGCATGTGTTGAAGAGAGCAAAGGCTGCGACATTGTGAAGACGGCTGTGGACTGCGATCCGGGCCTCGTTTGCAGCGCGGGGCATTGCGTTGATCCCAAGGTCACCTGGTGCCGCCTGCAGGGCTCGAATCTGGATGCCGCAGGGACGCCGGCGCGCGGTTCGGTGTCGCTCAATGAGACCGAATGGAAGATTCAGGGTCGCGTGAATGTGCCCGGGTTGACCGATCGCGAGACTCCGGTCTCTGCGGATTGGCTGAAAGTGCAGCTGGTGGTGGGGATCACTACGGTTGGTGCTTCATCGGGTGGATCTTCTGCATTGTTACCGACAACAGAAGATCTTTCGGCAGATACGACGGTGATCGGTGAGAACGCGTGGGCTTTTGATGCGGTCCTGAATCCGGAGGCAACGCTGGCGGGTGAGCCGGATTATGCCGCAGGTTCTGATGAATATGTAGCGACGATCAACATGATCGATCTGAAAAATCAGATGGTTTCCCCTGCCCTTGCAACTTATCTGGATAGATTAACAACTGCGCAACTTGCGCCTTATCAGTTGATCCTGGCTTACCGCGTGAGTGCTGACGGGGGGAACAACTGGCAGTATTGTGATCGCGACGCGACCTCAGATAACCCGCAGGGGGATGATGGTTGGTCATTGGATGGCTCCAGTGCTTTCTCGAGCGCGCAGCAGGGACAATATGCTCTGACTCCCATTTGCAAATGCACCAAGGATGCTGATCCCAAATGCGAAGATGGCGCGATCACTTACAATGACGGCAGTTGTCAGACGGTTGAAGGGAATCCCACATGTGGGCGTACAGAACCTGAAAGCTGCCCTGCGACTCAGAGAACCTTCTGTGATGGTGACTTCCGTTTGATGCAGGTAGTGCCTGCTTGCTCTGATGAAAAGACCTGCGCTCCAGAAGGGAAGAATGAGCTTCTCATGAATTGCAGTGAGTCGCGCAAGACTTGCAACGGTAATGAGGTGATGGTGGCTATGGGTCCCTGTGAGACCATTGATTTAGATCATGCGGAATGCGCCACCACCTTTTCTGGTACAGAAGGTACCTGTCCAGATTCGGGAGCAGGATGTAAAGAAATTGACGGTCATATGGTCATCCAAACAAATGAGTTTGCATGCGAAAATGGCGCCTGTATTGATCCTGTCTATGAACTCTGCCCTGATGCAGGCACTTTCCTGGGATGCGACGGCAAAGATCGGAGACTGGCGGTCAAGGGATGCAGCGGCCTTGAGTGCATGGTGGATACGGTGCCTTGCGTGGGTGAGATGATCTGCGCGCCGGATGAGAGGCATTACAACCAATTTGATGCCGAATGCGACGCCGACAGCCCCAACCATTGCAGGCAGCTTGCGACCTCAACGACCGGTGAATGCGGTCGCAGTTTTCAATGCATCAAGGATCACTGCGCTGCGATCCCATCTTTTGGTGATGGCCTCTACGAAATTCCCGCTGTCTCGGAGGCGGAATTCAGGTTCAAGATCTCGAACTTCGATGGTGATGGCCAATTGCTCGTGCTCGACAGCGAAGGCCATGAGAAGTTCACCATTTCTTCACAGAATCTCAAATGCGGAGACGGGGCTTGCACGGCCAGCCTCATTCAATCGAAGACGCCCCAGAGCGGTCACTTTACGTTGAAGGCGATCAACGCAGAGGGCGGCCATGCAGAGCACGAGTTCGAGATCTATCCCGTCCCGGAGTCGATGCAGCTGTTGAACGTTCCGCGTACCAATGCGCCGCTTTCAGAGGCGATGACGAGCGATCAGAATCTCAAGTTCGGGATCAATGTGAAACTTTCGACTGGATCACAGTTAGAGGATCTGGTTGCAGAATTCTGTATTGATGATGAGCCCTGTTTTGAGGGCAGCTGCGAATGGGGATCCGTCAATATCGATTGTACATTGTCCCAGTCGTTCTTACCTGCAGGCGAACATCGCTATTACTGGCGCGTTTCGGTGGATGCCGATGAATTGGGTGCCGGTCACTTTGGCTCCGTAGGCTCAAAGCCCTGGTCTGCACCTGCTCACTGGATCGATGAAGGCTTTGCAGCCGGGGAATACAACGCCGAAGGGACCCTGAATCCCCAGAAGCTGAGCGTCAAGATCGATACGGCCGACGCTTGCGTGGTGGGAGCGGCCTACGAGGGCAATGCGGGTTATCGCTCTCCTAAGAAGGGCTCCGATTTTGAAGCGGTGATCAGCGATCCGCGCCTGAATGTCAGTCTGGTGGGCGTGACGGCTCAATATGCGCTTCTGGGTGCGGAAAATGCGCTCACCGCAGAGAGCTGGAAGCCGATGTCGCTGGCATTTGCTGAAACGGGCACGAAGGCGAGCGCATTTGAGACGGGGCTGAAAGAAGGCGAATACAAGCTTTTGACGCGCGTGAGCATCGACAATGAGCAAAACTGGGTTTACTGCACGCATGCGGGGACGGGTGGTGAATCTGCGCCTGAGCCTGCAAGCAGCGAGAATCTGGATGATGCGAGCAAACTGGTTGTCAAGCCGCGCATTTACTTTACCGAGATTTCAACGGATCCCCGTCTTTTTGAAATCTACAACAGCACGGGCGAGAGCGTCGATTTGAGCGCATGCAGTCTGGCATTCAGAGGTGCAAACGTGACGCTTACGGGCACGCTTGAAGACGGGGCTGCGCAGGTCTTTGCTCCGGAAGGAACCAACTCCGCTCTGGTGACGCCTGTTGTTCTGGATGCTTGGGTTATGACGTCATCAGAGGGCCTGCTGACGCTCACCTGCAATGGGCAGGTTCAGGATGTGGTGGGCAAGAAGACTTCCGATGAGCATCCTTTGAACTGGGGCAGCAGCAGGCTTTGGAGCGGCATCCTCCGCAAATGCAGCAGCGATACAGGCAACTCCAAAGGCTTCGATGAAGCGCTGGAAGACAGCAATATCGACAAACTGACGGATTACTCCGATTTTGGTATCCACCCCGGAGACGGCCATTGGTCTTTCGGTACGCATAACAGCACCGATAAATGCTACTCCGAGTGATCGCCCCGCCTGAGCAGCCTTCCGTTTAGATCCCTTCTTCCTCCCTACATCCCATCGCATCTCCCTGATCCCTTGCGGGACGCCTGAAAGAGCCCTGGCTTCAGTCAGGGATTTCCTTGATGTGAGCTTGCATCTGTATCTGGAAGGGGGCGCCTAGAGGCCAGGGGAGGGAGGGAAAGATGTTTGCTGTTTTCGGTGTGCGTCTAAGGGATCACGGCGCCGGATCCTTCGGTTCCCGCTTCAGCAGCAGGCTCTGCTTTAAGCAAAGCTCGCCTTGATTGTAGGTGAAGGCGCCGACGATCAGCATCAGATGCTGGGCAGAGAAGCGCAGCGGTCGATCGTTTGTTGCAAGCTGCGTCCGGAGTACTGATTCGGGAATGGGGATCGATCCCTCATCGGTCTGAAGCTCGAACTGGAGCGCGCCTGCAGGGGCGGGGACTCGTTTCAGGCATTGGCTGACGAAACGCGCGCTTCCGTATTGGGCATCCCATGGCCAGAAGCTTTGCGGCCCCTCATAGACGGGGGGAATTTCGGACAGATCGCTTTGAGTCTCGGTGGGGGCAGGCTCGGCCACAGCCGGAGCATGCTTTGAATCTGCTTCCTCTTTGGCGGCGATGGCCTTTGCGTCCTTGGTGATTCTGCAGATCTCCGAAAGTGGCTCGTAGTCTTTGGCCCATTCGTTATAATCATGGCGAAGGAGCCAGATTTGCTTGCATAAGGTCTCGCTCTCCTCCTGATGCGCTTCAAAAAACTTCGCGATCGCGTCTTTGCCTTCTGGAAGCGGATCGAAATGGTGCTCGGTGATGAACGAGCGCAGCTGATGTTCGCGGTAAAACCCGGAAAAGCTTCGGGGGTTGATGGGGGTGACGCTGCACAGCATGAACAGACCAAAGAAGCTTAAGAGGATCGTTCGGTTGAGCTTTTGATTGCAGCGCAGGATCAGGATGCAGACGCCGTAGCTCCAGAGATGAAACAGCAGTAAATACAGGCGGTTGGTGCTCGGACCGTAATCGAGGAAGCGCCGCAGGATGCCGACCGACATGAGCGGCAAAAGCACCAGCATCGCGATGGGCAGCCATTTGAACACCAGGAGGACGGCGGGCGAATCCTTTTGGGATCGCTTGTGATAGAGCACGAAGGTCAGGAGCAGCAAGACGGCGAGAGCGCCCGTCAGCAGATAAGAAAGGAGCCCGCGCGGAAGGTTCCAGGTGATCAGGATCTTTAAGCCATAGACAGCGATGACCACCATATAGAGGCAAAGGATCGAGAGGAAGAGGATGCAGGAGATGGTATGGAATTTGCCTTCCTTCACCTGAGAGTCATCGGGGAGATCGCCAGGGCTGGGCAAATGGGCCAGAGTGAGGAGAGGGAAGACGAGCGCATGGAGGAACACGGCCAGATAGACGAAAGTCTTATCCTTGATGGAGGCATCGAAAAGAAAGGTGCAGCTCGCCAAAAGCAGCGCCAGAAGCAGAAAGGCTCCAAGGGTCAGCAGGAGCGAGGTAAACGCTGTGGAAAGGGTCTGACCTGTAAAGCGAATCAGCCGTCTGTCATCCGGATCCCTTAAAAAGGGCAGGGTGAAGATGAGAATGATGGGCGTCAGAAGGAAGCAGATGAGACGGCAGGCGTCGAGTTCAAAATAGTAGGGGAAGCGGACGACAAACCAAATTGCCCCGAAGAGACAGAGGCTGTAGCCGGCAATCGGCATCCAAAGCTTTTTTTGAGCCCCATCCTCTTTGCGCAGGGTGAAGGCGATGTTTAAAAAGCAGGCGGGATAAGCAAAGAGCATGAGGCCACAATTGAATTTGCCTAAGGGCTCGAACGGATTAAGGAGGTCCTCATCGTAAACGTAGAGGATCCAGAGGATCGAAGTGATCACGATCGCCACGCAGGCGATGGGCATCCGCATGAAGAGTTCTAAAAACTTTTGGGGAACCGTTTTGAGTTGAATGCGCAAGTTCGTTTTCCTTCTTTGAACAGGTGAGTCTCTGCAGGGCCGCCGTCAGTTGCGGTTCTGCAGGATTTCGGGATCGTAGGGTTCGGTGAAGTCAAAGGCCTGACGGGCATAATCCTTGGCTTCGGACTTGAAACGTTTGGCCAGGGCCTGAAGATGCGCCTGATCTTCCTTTGGAAGGGATGCGGCAAACTGCCTGTAAATCTCTGCATTCATGGGCAGTTTGGGGCCCTGATGCTCCTGAACGAACTGCTCCATTTGGGCAAATACGCAATGGCCGGCGATCGCCTGGAGCCGCCAGGGTCCAAAGCTGCAGATCGCAAAGACGGCCGCAAAGCTCAAAAGAAGCCTTCGAAGCATCTTTTGCTTGGGCAAGAGCGCGATGATGCATGCGCCGTAACACCAGAGATGAAAGGCCAGCAAATAGAGACGCTTTAAGGTGATCCCATAGGTGAGCAGCCGCTGCGCGATGGCCACCGCAGTGATCAGCAACAGGGCGAACATCGAAACCGGCAGGATTTTGTAGAGCGTGAAGTTCGATTTCGGCGCATCCTGAAAGCGCTCCGGATAACAGAACCCGGCGATGGTGAGCCAGAAGAACATCGCAAGGGCGGTGAGGATGCCGAAGATCCCCTGCGGCAGATCAAAGGTGATCAGGATCGGGAAGACATAGATGAAGATGGCGAGCTGCGCGACGCAAAGGATGGGCAGGAGCGCCAGGCTCGACATCCGGGCCGCCATGTAAGCGAATCCCTTTTTCTCTTCTTCACATTGCGAAAGTCTGGGAAAAGCGCAGAGCATCATGAGAGGCCATACGCCCCCAAATGCGAGGATGACGGCCTCTGCATAGAGAAACTTCGGCCTTGAAATCGATGCGAGCAGGTGAATCGCAAGGGCGATGAGACAAAGCAGCAGGCAGGCTAAAAATGCAGTCCTCAGGCTCAACCAGATCGCCTTCAGCATCCAGATCCCAAACCGCCAGACCTTGAGATCGCGCTCCTCGGCATAAAAGGGCAAAAGGAAGGGCAGGGCAAAGGCCGTAAACAGCAGGCAAATGAAGCTGTAAGGCTGGCTGTAAGCCTGATCCCAGGTATAAGTCAGCGCAAGGTAAAGGCTTAAAACGAGCCAAAGGCCGTGAAGCCCGGGGTGAATGTAGCGGGGGAGCGCCCGATCCGCCTCTTTACAAAGCCTGCAGGCGATCTCTACGGAGGCTGCGCTCAAAGGGTAGATCAGGGCAAAGAGACCCAAATGCGAGAAAAACTTTGGCGGATCATCGAAGAGCAGGACGCCTCCCAAGATCGCAAGCAGGATCCAGTAAAGCGCAACGAACCCAAACGCCACCGGAAACCGCCTGAAGGCTTCCTTCAGCTTCTGAGGCAGGATCGAGAAAAAATGAAACATGAGGCTTCCTCTTCAGATTGCGCGCAGCCGATCGGCCGAAGTGGAACTACGGCGACACGTAATCGATCGAGTAGACGGCGATTTCTGCATTTGTATCTGGGGTGAGATCGAAGCCAAAGCTGCTCGCATTCCCGCCCGTCCATGGCCGGTAAAACGCCTCGCCCCTGGGGAAGAGCACCGCTTTTCCTGTGTCGAGATCAAAAGCCGCGAGGTTCGACAACTGCCCGAGACCCGACGATCCGTTGCTCCCTTCACCGATCATCCAAAGGGCAGAAGAGGTGACCGCAATCGAAGGCAGCGTGGGCTCAGGATTGGGCAGCGATCCCACGAGGCTCCCCAGCCAGTGGAGGAGATATTGCTTGAACCAAAAGGCGTTCGCATCGAGGCCGGGATCGATCTTCGGGGTTGGGACGCTGTTTGAGGCTGCATTTGCAGGCAAGCCTTCAAACTGATCCAGATCCCTGCTCCGGTAAGCGGCTGCGATCGCAGGCACATCGCCGGTCGAAAGGTCGATGGGCAAAAACAGCCTTCGGGACTGCGCGCTGCGGCTTTCGGGATCGAGATCTTTTTCTGCATAGAGCATGGCCGGAGAGGGGTGGTCGCTTGCAGCCCAAAGGGTTTTGCCGTCGGGCGAAAGGGTAAACTGCGAAAAGCTCTGCCCCAGATAGGCGTGCTCGATGCCTTTGTTGACGCTCTGGCTGTTGCAAACCACTTGTTCGCCGCTGCTCAGATTAAAGACCGCGATCTCGAGAACGTCGCTTAAGAAGAGCAGATCGTCGCCGTTGTGGAACCGGGCGATGCTGCCGCCTCTTCTCATCTGGGCATGACTTTGGGCCTGAACCCCATCGCTCGAAGTCGTCGCGGGCGCCGTCTTAAAGCGCAGGTAGTCTTCCGTTACAGGCCGACCACCGGAATCGCGATCGAGCAAAAACGCGCAGGTCTGGTTTTCTTCGCAAAGGTTCGCATCCACCCTTGGGGAAGGGATGAGCAAAAGCTTTGAACCGTAAGGGATCGCCTGCCTGAAGCCGCCCCCAAAGAGCAGGCCATCTTCGAGCGAAAGGGCCTCCGCAGTGATCGAGGGATCACTTCCATCGAGCGGCGCGTACCAAAGGCCGTTTGAGGCATTCACGTAAAGAAACCGCTCGTTTTCTTCGTTGATGAAGGCCCCGCTGCAGCGCTCCTCGAGGGAAAGCCCGGGCAGAAGGATCATCGGATCGCTGCCCTGCGTTCGGAGCAGAGGATCGTAAGGCACGACCACACCGCCGCTCTGAAGCTTGTAGATGAGATAGAGCGTATGCCCCTCGCCCCGAACGGTTCCGCAAATATGGCCGTTGATGGGATTTCCGCCCGCATCGGTGATCGGCGCGCTGTCGCTCCCGTTTTCAAAAGTGACCAGCGCCTTCGTCTGCAGATCGACGATCTTTAAACCCTCTTCCGTCCCCACAGCGATCACACCGGGCTCTGCCTTTAAGACAGGCGAGATGTCCCTCTGGTGAAAATGTCCGAGCTCTAAAGTTCCCAGATCGGTCGTCTGATTCGATTTCAGCGTGATCTGATGGCAGGCAGGCTCCGGAATATGATCGGCCGTAGGCTCGTCGCCCTCTGCGGTGAGCATGCGATCGAATTCGCTCACCTTGCCGTCCCAGTCCTTCTCCCGCGTTTCAAAAGCGTCGTCAAATCCAAACCCGCGGGCGATCGAGGCCGAAGCATCTTCGATGACCATCAGGTTAAACTGACCCTCCGGCAGATGGCTCACCGTAAGCGTCGGCCCAAACATGAATTGAATCGGATTGGGATCCGTTGCCCGCTCATCAGAAGTCAGCTTGCGCGAAACCACAGGCGACTTGCAGGTGGGATCGCTTAACTTGCAGAGCATGATCGCGATCTGCCCATCACCCTTGCTGTAGCTGGTCGCGATGATCGAGGCCCAGTCCGAAGGAAACTGTACCGAAGGATTCTTGCCGTAGGTGAGCTTAAACTTTAAAGAGGCATCCCCCGTCACGGAGCCGTCGATGTCGATCAGATGACCGCCGTCCTCCTTTGAGGTATCCGCATCCCGCCGATCGATCAGATGCCCCCCGTCGTCATACAACCCGCCATCCAAATCATCCGAGAGCTCGCATCCCAAAAGGGCGAAGCCCGCTAAAAGCATCATGTATCGGTTCATGTTCAATCCTCCAAATGCTGATCGCATCTTACAAGCTCCAATCGCGATACAACAACAAAAATGATCAATGAAGGCGAATTTTTTAGCCTGTCATCTTTCACAATCCATCTCCACCAACTGCAGCTACTCGAGCGGCAATGGTGTAAAATGGGAGCGAAAGGCTCTGTTTAAAATGCAGCGATGAGAAGCCGATGGAGCCTCAATGGATCCTGCATGCGCATGTGATCACTTTCAATCGCATGCAGGGTGAAGTCGATCGCTTGGCAGATGATCGCCTTCAAACTGCAGGTGGAAGTCGGCTGCAATGATCGATCCTTTCTCAAAACTGCAAGGTGAAGTCGAAGCCGATGATCGCTGATCGCTCAAAACTGCAAACTGCATTCGCGTTGAAAATCGATCTTCCACCAAAACTGCAGGTGTCATTCGCCTTGAAGATCGATCTTTTGAAAAAACTTCGCTGGAAGCTGCCTGCGATGAAGCTGCTTCCCGCTCGAATTCCATCGCTCCCGCATTTTAAACCCGATCCACTCGATTCCATTCTGCAGGCACAGGAAACCTTAAGCGAACTGCACGTTCAACCGCGATGGCATTGAGGGCGAAGGGAGAAGGGAGAGGATGGATTTCTTGGAGGGGCTTTGGCTTTAGGCGCGCATCGTGCGGCCGAGCAGGCGTTCCAGCGAAAGGATCGCGATCTGGCGCTGCAATTCCGCCAGAACCACCGCAAGTTTCGCCTGACGGAGGGTTGAGGTTGCATCGGAAACATCGAGGCTTGTGGCCATACCGGTCTCGTAGAGGCGGGTCACCATCTTGTGGCTCTCTTCTGCCAATGCTGCCTGCTCCTGCGCCACCTGATAGCTCCGCTCCTTCGCTTTGACTTCAACCAGCGCCTTCTCGATCGACTCGTCCACATCGATTAAGGTCTTGTCGTAGTTGAGCTTCGCCTTGTGGGTATCCAATGCCGTGCTCTTTTGCACCGCGATGCGATCACCACCATCAAAGATGTTCCAGGTTGCGCCTAAAATCAGATACCAGGCTTCCTGCTTGCCTGTCATGCCACCGTTTGAAGTCCACGAAAAATTCCAGGTCAAATCGATGGTGGGCGCCCATTTCCACTTGTTCTGATCCTCCAGCCGCTCGGCCATGTTCAGCTGCATGCGCGCCGCTTTTAAGTCGAGGCGGTTGTCGTGCGCTTCCGTTTGCAGAGTCTGAAGATCGCCTGCAGGCGCCGTGCGATCGGCCAACGGGGGCAGATCGATCATCTCGCCTGTGAGGTAATAAAGGGAGCTTCGCGCCAAATCGAGGCTGTCGTAGGATTCATCGAGCGCCTTTTGCGCCTGGCTCACCTGCAGCTTGGCCCGCAACACTTCGAGCTCGACGCCCATCCCCACCTGCACGCGCTTCTCGGCTTCGGCCTGCATCTGCTGTGCAATCTCGAGGGACGCCTGGGAAATATCGATCGCTTCTTTGTTCGCCTGAAGCGCATAACCGGCCGCGAGCACCGCAAAGTCCAGTTCGTTCTGGCCGTATTTCAATTGCGTTTCTGACGCCTCTTCATTCTCGTAGGCGTTCTTGATGAGCGGGATCGACTGACCGTTAAACAGCGGCATGCGCGCGGTGACGCCGAAATTCTCGGTGAACTTCTCCTGCGTCACGATCTTCATGCCCCCAAAATTGATGGCGGTCTCCTCGTCGGCCATCGTCACATTGGCGGTCACCGTCAACGACGGCAGGACGATCGCATATGCGCGCCAAATCAACACATCCGCCTGCTCGAGGGTCTCCTTTAAGAGCTCCATGCTCGGATGATGCTGGCGCGCCATGTCCTGTGCCTCGGCGATCGACACCTGACGGTAGCTGCCTTTATTGGCCGGATTGACCGCTTTCCGATCCGCCGCGGCTGCGGGCGCATCGTTGCTTTGTGCAAACAGGTTGCCAGCGGTGAGCAGAGGCAGGGCAAATAAAAGGGCAGTGCGGGCGCTCATGGAATGATCTCCTCCCTCGCATCTGACTTCGGCGCCATATGGAAGAGCTTGCGGATGGTTTCGAAGGTCACTTCTTGCAGCTGATACATGACGGGCACCAGCACCAGGGTCATCAAGGTGGCGAAGGTGAGGCCAAAGATGAGGGACTTGGCCATCGGGCTCCAGGTTTGCGCCACCGTACCGCCGATGCTGATCACGTTGTTGAAGTCACCCTGAAGAATATGGCGGAAGTTGATGCCGATACCCAAAGCCATGGGGAGCATACCGAGAACCGTGGTGATCGTGGTTAAAAACACCGGGCGCAGACGGACCACGCCGGCCATCACGATCGCCTGCTTGCGTTCCATACCCGTCGCGCGCAGCTGATTGATGTAGTCGATGAGCACGATCGCGTTGTTGACCACCACGCCGGCCAGCGATATGCAGGCCATGCCGCTCATCATGATGCTGAAGCGGTCTTGCGTGATGACGAGACCGAGCGCCACACCGAGCAGCGACATCAATACCGAAGTCATGATGATGAACGGCTTGACGTAAGAGTTGAACTGCATGATCAGCGTCATGATGACCAGGAACAACGCGATGATCACCGCGCGGACGATGAAGTCGAGCGCCTCCTGCTGCATTTCATCCATGCCGCCGTAACGGATCTTGTAGCCCGAAGGCAGCTTGGGGCGGACCTTGGCGTCGATGATTTGCTTGACTTCAGCCAGGGCTTCAGAGGCGGAGCGGACGTGTACGTCGGCGGTGACCTGCAGCGAGCGGTTGTAATTGATGTGACGGATCGAACCGAAACCGCCTGCCGTACGGATTTGAGTTACATCGCGCAGGGGAATTTGGGCTCCCGTGGTGGAAGCGACGCGCACATCGAGCAAATCCTCTAATGATGTGCGGTAATCGGCCTGATATCGCACGGTGATGTCGTATTCATCTTCGCCTACACGCAGAACGCCCGCCTGTGTACCGTTGACCGCTGTGCGGACCGCCATGCCGATGGCAGCCGTCGAGACACCCAGCTCCTTCGCCTTTTCGCGATCGACGATCAAATGCGCCTCAGGCAATCCGGGATCGTAGTTGTCGTCGATGTTGACCACGCCTTCCACGTCGCGGATGAGATCCTGCAGCTCGCGCACCAGACCGAGGAGCACGTCGTAATCGGGGCCCGAGAATTGCACGTCGATGGCCGAACTCTGGGCCTGAGGGCCGCCCTGCGAAACTGTGAACTTGTAGTCCGCGCCCGGCAGATCCTTGATTTGCTCGCGGATGTATTCTGCGGTCTTAAACGTGGAGTGATCGCGATCTTCAAAGTCCTTGAATTCGACGTCGACCACGCCGCGGTGGGTGGGCGTTGCGCCGCTGAAGATGCCGGATCCGTAACCTGCGTTGGCGATGATGGCGACGCTGTTGTTGTCTTTGGCGGCGATCTCTTCAAGGATGCGGACGCGCTTATCGGTGGCTTCCACGCGGGTACCGACGGCCGCGCGCGACGAGATTTGGCCGCGATCAGGGTCGGCTTCGGGCATGAACTCGTAGCCAGCGTTGAACTTGGCAAAGCTCGCTATGGTGAGGATGGCAAAGATGAAGGCGCCGATCATCACCAAAATGGGATGTGCGACCGCACCCTTCAGGACCTTTTGGTAAACCTTGAGCGGCAGCGACTTGGCTTCACCGCTTTCATCAAACAGCTTGGCGCCGCGCCTTGAGAAGCTGCCCGAAACCACCGGGTTGATGATCAAAGCCACAAAGAGCGATGAAAGCAGCGCGATGATCACCATGAGCGGCAGGAAATGCATGAATTCACCCATGATGCCGGGCCAGAAGAGCATGGGTGCAAACGCGAACACAGTGGTGGCCGTAGAGGTGATGACGGGCCAGGCGACCTCTTTTGTGCCGTCGTACGCGGCCTGAATCATCGATTTGCTTTCGCCCGCATGGCGGAAGATCGCTTCGACGATGACGATCGAGTTGTCGACCAGCATGCCGAGGGCCACGATGAGCCCGAACATGACCACCATGTTTAAGGTGACGCCCATCAGCCGCAGGATGGTGAAGGTGAGCAGCATCGAGATCGGGATCGCCAGAGCGACAAAGAGCGCGTTTCGGAAGCCGAGGAAGAACAGGAGCACGAGCAATACCAGAATGAAGCCCGTGATGATGCTGCTTTCGAGCGTCGCGACGGTGGTTTTCACCGCTTTGGACTGATCCTGCTGATAGCCGTGGTTGACGCCCTCGGGGAAACTGTAGGTGTTGAGCAGGTTTTTGATCGCGTCCGAGACTTTGACCACGTTGGCGCCGGGGCGCTTTTTGACGCGGAGGGTGACGCAGTCTTTGCCGTTAAAGCGCGAGATGCTCTCCACATCCTTAAAGCCGTCGACCACATCTGCGATGTCGCGAATCTTAATGCTCGCACCGCCAGGAGACATGACGACGATGTCGGCCATGTTGGTGACGTCCTGGCTCTTATATTCGCCCTGCAAACGCACCAAATATCGGGAATCGTTCAGGTTGAGGTAACCGGCCGGGATGTTTAAATGCTCTTCCTGAATGCGCTGCACCACCTGCGCGTAGCTCAGGCCGTAATATTCCAGACGATCGGGTTTGAGCTGGATCTGGATTTCGCGCTCCAGACCTCCGGTGAGCTCTACTTCGAGAACGCCAGGCAACGCTTCGATGTCATCCTGCAACTTTTCGCCCAACGATTTGAGCTGGACCAGGTCGAGGCCATCGTAAATATTGACCAGCATGATCGGGAAGTCGGAACTGTTGATCTCGGTGATGATCGGGGCGTTTGCGTCTTTGGGGTAATCGGACTTCACGCGATCCACGCGTTCGCTGACGCGCTCGTAGGTGTAGTCCATATTGGTGCCCGACTGAAACTCCATGGCGATGAGCGCAAAAGACTCGTTGCTCATGGAATAGACGTTCTTTAATCCGTCGACGTCCTTGATTTCTTTTTCGATGGGGATGGTGATCAGCTGCTCGATGTCTTCGGGGGCGACGCCACCATAAACAGCGGTGACGATCAACATCGGAATTTGAACATCGGGCGAGCCTTCGATGGGGAGCGATTTATAAGAGTCAACACCCAAAAGGATAATGAGAAGGGCCAAAATGTAGACAGTTGGCCTGAATTCAAGGGCCTTACGCGTGATGATCATGTAGGGGCGCTTTCGTGCGAGGGATTCGGAGGATTACTCGATGACTTTGATGATTTGCCCATCTTTGAGGTTGCGCTGACCGGAAGAGACGACGCGTTCACCGGCCTTAAGGCCGCTGGTGATCATGACTTTGTCGCCTTCGGTGGGGCCGAGGACGACCAGCTTGCGCCTGGCGACGCCGTTTTCATCGACGAAGACTGCGCGTTCGCCTCCCGCTTCGACCACGTAATCCTGAGGGACGACGACGGCGTTGTTGTGCGCGGCGAGGCCGATTTTGACCGTGGCCGACATGCCGACGAGGATGCGCTGATCCTTGTTGGGCACTTCGATGCGGGCCGAGAAAGTACGCGAAGAGGCGTCTGCGGTGGGGATGACCACCTTGACTTTGCCCTTAAAATTCTCGTTGAGCGCTTCGATGCGCACGTCAGCGGCCATGCCTTCCTTGATGCGGGCGATCTGGCTTTCGGGCACCTGCGCGGTGATCACGATCGTCGAGAGATCGGTGATTTGCAGCAGCGGCGTGCCTGGATTCACGTATTCGCCCTGGTCCACCATCTTTTTGGTCACGATGCCTGCAAGCGGCGATTTGATTTGCGATTTCTGAAGGCTCACCTGCGCGAGATCGAGGGCCGCTTTGGCTTGTAATTTTGCCGCTTCCGCCTGATCCACCTGCTGAGGGGTGACCATGCGATCCTTGAGCAGCGATTCCTGGCGCTCGTGCGTGGTCTTGGCGAGATTGTAGGCGGCTTTGGCCTGACTGACCTGAGCGGCCAGCAGGCGGTAATCGACGCGCGCAATGCTGTCGTTTTGGGTGATCTTGTCGCCCAAATCGAAGGGGAACTTTTCGAGGCGCCCGGCCGCTTCTGCCGAGATGGTGACATCGCGTAAAGCTTCAGTTTTTCCGCGAATTAAGGCGGTTTCGGTGAGCGTGCTCGGCTGAACGGTGTAAACGGTGACGCGAGGCGTGCTGGGATCGTCGCGCATTGCCGCCGGCGTGGGGGCTTCTTTGGAAGTGGACTGAGTGTTGTCGGGTTTCGCGCGGGCTTCGGCTGACTGGCTGCAGCCTTGAACAGCAAGAGCGAGAGCCATGAGGCCTGCTAATGTGAAATGGGCAGTGCGCATTTTAAAACTCCCGGTAAAAAAACCGCCTGAGGGCAATGAATCGAATGAAAAAGCGGATTGTTTGCCCTCTACTCGAACGGAAGTCAAAGATTTTCAATCAATTTATCTTCCATGCATTTAGGCCCGATGAGGAGGGCGATTCTCTTTCTTTGGGTAACGCTTTGTAGTGGAAAACGTTTGGCAGGCAGGCTGTTAGGCCTGCTGAGTTCTGCTGGAAGGAGGGAAATGCTGAGGTACGGACGGGGAGCTTGAGGAAGGAAAAGAGGTTGCTTTACGCAGGATTACAGGCCGGCGCTGAATACGAACGGATAGCGGATTTGGCACATACCGCCTTCGGGTTTTTCGAAGACCCAGCGTTCGATGTTGCGGCGGATGCAGCCTTCGACTTCCTTGTTGCCGAGCGTGCTTTCTTCGATGTTGACGGTTTGCACTTTGCCGTCGAGACCGATGCGCCAGCTGACCGTGACTTTACCCTGGAGCTCGGGGTTGCGCGCGAGCTCTTTTTCGTAGCAGTACTGAATGCCGCCCTGGCGGGTCGAGACCACTTTTTGAATGTTGGCCTCTTTGCAGAAGCCTGAAGTTTGCGGTTTGCCGCGGGCGACACGCGTCTTCTGCTTCTGTGTTTTGCCGCCGAGTCCCGCCTTGACGCCTTTGCCGGTACCGCCCTGATCGATGCGGCCCATCCCGTGAATGCGGCCGAATCCGGTACCGCCGCCGCCGGTTCCCGTGCCCCTGAGACCCAAGCCGCCGGAGCCGTGACCGATGACCAGCTCGCCGTCTGCGCCCGCCATGGCTGCGCCCAGCTTATCGCTGAAAGCTTGCTGACCGCCGAAGACGTTCTTTAACGGGCCTGAGCCCATGAGGTTGGAGTTGAGGGCCTTGTGAATACCTACATCCTTGATTTTATTGACCAATTCGCCGTCGCGCTTGGGAACCTTGGTTTCATTGGTTTTATCAACTTCACCGAATTTGCCCTCTTCGCCACCAGCGGCCTTGCTGCCGGGATCGTCTTCAACCGCTTCGGGAATTTCGATATCGGGGACTTCCGGTGGTGGCTCTTCGGCAATGATCTTGAGAAAACGATCCGAGAGATCGAAGGTGACCATGTCGGTGGAGTTGTCTTCCCAAAGCAAGAAAGCGCTAATGATAAAGCAAAGATGCGCGATTAAGGCCACCAGCAGCGAGCCCAGAAGGGAGGATTCGAGTGCACCCCAAAGACCCTGATGTCCGATCGCTTCGCGCTGGCCTGCGAATACAAAGTAAATGGCCCAATCGCCAAAATCGATGAACCCGGAATCCGAGAGTTCGATGGTGAGGGTATCTCGATCGGTGAGCGTTGCGACTTCAATCGTGCGATCTTTGCGATAAATTTCGCCCTTCATGCCGGGCTTGAGATGGAGGACCGTCCCCTCTTCGTCTTTTCGAGGCGAGAAGAGAATCGCGCGCTTCGCTGAACTCACTTCGCTGGCAGGAAGCACAAGCGTGCAAGATGAGCTTTCACCATAAGTGACGGTGCTGCTTTGCTTCACCAGCTTGTCGGTGACGATGGTATCGTGCCAGAGAACGGCCACGCGCAGGAGCGATGAGTGCGTGTTCAATATCTGCAAGCCTTTCATCGCTAATCGTGAGTTAAACGACTAGCCAAAAAATAGAACGACGCAAACTACTCTCATGTCTTGCTCAGGTCAAGCGTTGAAACATCAAAAATATGGATACATCAGGGCACTTCAGGGGGCGCAAAGACGGAACAAGTTTTTAAAAGTTTAATGATTTTGGTAGGTTATAAAACTGGTGCTAAAAAATATTTGCTTGTGTATAATCCTGCACCTCGTGATGAGCTTTTTGGGGAAAATTGCTTGAGCCCTTTCGTGAACAGATTTTTGATCTTTGCGGGCGCTGGCCTGTGGTCGTTGTGGGGGCTGGCTTTAAGTCGGGCGGATGAGGGGACGACGGCTTCGCGAATGACGGCTGTTCCGAAGGCGCCGGTGACGGTCGCTGAGCGCGAAAAGCTGCGCGCAAACCTGGTTCAGAAAACGGTCTTCCTGCATCGAAAATGGCCTGATCCACCTGGATTTACAACCCCCGGAGGGCGCTTCCTGAATGCGCAGGGCTGGCTTTTGGCGTCCGGTCGGGTTCTGACCTGTGCGGAATGGGTGCGCGATTGGCCGAGTGATCCCCGAGATGTTTTAGAGTTGTCCCGAACTGCGGAACGCCTGCAGCAAAAAGAATTCTGGACGGCCTCGATGCTTTGGCGGGACGTGCATCTGGGGCTGGCCATGCTGCGCGCCGACGGTATTTCTGCTTTAAATTCAGCGCCCTTACCTCAAAAAATTCCCATGTATGCGGGCATGAAACTTTACGCTGTGGATGCCCTGTCGCATTTGCAGGAGGTGACGCTCGAAAGGCGCGGCGATGGGGTTTATGCGTGGTTTTGGCGGGCTCACGGTTCACTTTTGATGGGCACGCCGCTGTTCGACGCGGAGGGCCGGCTGGTGACTCTGGTGGCGCTGGCCGACGACGGACTATGGATTTTGCCGGAGGAAACTTGGGAACTTTGGGCTCTGGAACGCGAAAAAGGGCGGCTCTGACGCGTCCGGTCGCTCTTTTAAAAGCGGCCCTAGAACAGCAAAATCCAAATTATCTTCAAGAGTTATGGGTGATCGCCTGCAGCGGAGGACGCGATTCCATGTGCCTGGCTCAGTCGGCTTTTGAGTTGGGTTTAAAGCGCGTTTGCCTTTGCTCCATCGATCACGGTCTGCAGCCTATGGCTGAAGCGCAACTCCTGGCAGTCAAAGCGTTTTCGGAGTCTCACTGCTTTGAGATGCGCGCCTACCGGGCGGATCGCCAAAAAATTGATGCGGGTCTGGGCATTGAAGATGGCGCGCGCAAGGAGCGCTATCGCCTGCTGGAACAATGCGCAGCCGAGATTGGGGCGCAGTTTGTGCTCACCGCGCATCACGCCGACGATCAGGCGGAGACCTTATTAATGCGTCTGGCCGACGGTGCAGGCCTCAGGGGACTTTGCGGCATTCCTCCCGTCCGAAAAGGAAAAAACTGTTCATTTTTAAGACCCTGGCTCGCATTGACGAGAGCCGAAATTGAGCAGTATGCCGCATCCCGCGCGGTGAAGTTTGTGGAAGATCCGACCAATACCTCGACCGACTATCGCCGGAATCGCCTGCGCCTTTTATTGCCTGATCTCTCTGTTGCGACGCGGCAGCAATTTGCGCGCCAGGCGGCCTCTTCGGCTGCGCTTTGTCTGGAGGCGTTGTCGTGCCTTGATTATTTGGCAAAACCGCTGCAACAGGCCGCATTGCAACCTGCGGTGCGACAGCGTAACGGTTTGATCCAAAAAGGTTTTTTGATCGATCCGCGTTGGCTGCAGGCTTTGCCTCAGCCGCTCATCAAATGGCTGTTGAGTCAGGCGCTCGATCGCCTGCAGGCGCGTGGACGGGGCAGAAAAAACGATTTGGAGCGCATTTGGGCGTTTTGGCCTTGTGGGGAAGGTCGCCTGATGCTGCCGCCTGGAATTGAGGTGAGCCGGGCAGGGCGGTCGCTTTGGCTGGGCCGAATGGATGGAGCGGTGGACGATGGGGCAGAGTTCTGTTAATACGCGAATTCTTTAATAAAAAATGGTTGAGAAAGAGCCATCATGAGTGAGATAGAGCAACGCTTAAATGCGCGTTTGCCGAAAGGGCATCGCGCGGAATTGCGCCATTTAAATTGCGGTCCGATCGAAGTGCCCTTGTGGTGTGTGGCGGATCCGGCTGCGCTTTCGGATGCCCTCGATCCGGCGGAATTTGAGAAAGACGAGCGGTTTCCGTATTGGGCTGAGCTTTGGCCGGCTTCTGCTGGGATGGCCACCTATCTGGCGGAGCATGGGCGTCTGGATGGGGTGAAGGCGATCGAGCTGGGCTGCGGCCTGGCGCTCGCGGGCATGGCGGCTTCGTTTTTGGGCGCCGACGTGCTCTATACCGATTTTGAGCCCGATGCGCTTTTTTTTGCAGAACAGAGCCATCTTCAAAATTTTGGTCAGCCGGGAAAAACGTTGTTGCTCGATTGGCGCGATCCGCCAGAAAATTTGCAATGTGAGTTGGTGCTGGCGGCCGATGTGCTCTACGAGCGCCGTTTTCTGGATCCTTTCATTCAAACACTCAAAAAACTGTTGCCCAATGGAGGGACCGCATTGGTGTCTGAACCCGGACGGATGATCGCGGCCTCTCCTCTTAAGCGCCTGGAATCAGAAGGTTTTGACCGAGAGCTGATCGCGCAGACCTGCATCTTTGAAGGGCAGGAGAAAGACATCTGGATCCATAAGTTTACGCGTCTTTAAGTTGCGTCTGCCCTGCATGTGTATGCCCATCTTTTTTCGTTTTGCCTGATCGCTCTGATGCGTCGGGTCACTTCTTCAACTTTCCACCTCGCATTTCACGCATTTGGA
>DBWM01000015.1 GCA_002309015.1 Myxococcales bacterium UBA1238
GCAAAATTATTGGCGTTTTTAGGGTTTGCGCTGGGGCTGCTCGCTTGCTCCGAAGTTCCGATTTTGCCGCCTTGTTCTGTCGATGATGACTGCGCTACAGGACAAGAATGTATCCGCCAAACATGTGTTCCCAAAGAGCCTTGCGCGGCCGGTATCTTTAACTTTACGGCCGATAAAAAGAACGGGATCCTCGGTCTGCCAACAGAAAATGAGGATGAGTCGGAGCTCTATTTTACAAGCCTTCCAAAATTTGATCGCGCTGCAAAGATATTCAGCCCCACCATTGTGGATACAGGCGAAGGAAGCTTACTGGAATACAAAATCGAAGAGACTCGCGCTGAGTCCAAGATGGTGCTGATGGGGGATTTCTATGATGATCCCACTAAAAATGACACGCGCGAAGCGGGTGAAGAAATCGGTGTTTTTGTCGAAGCTCGTCTGAAGATTGACGCCAAGGATGACGATTTAGATTGCGTTGCTGGCTTGAGTTTATGGCCAAGGCCGACCAATGAGGAGATGGAAGCGAGGCTTCGGGCAACGGTTTGTATCGGTAAAAAGCGCATCGGTATTCTGACTCGTGAAAGCGATACCAAACCGCTTTCTTCTGACTTTGAAATTCAAATTGATGTGAGTGAATTTCACGTTTACCGCTTAGTGTATATTCCCGAAAGCCATTCAGATGCAGGTGTTGGTGAGGGAGAAAGATTTGAGTTCTGGGTAGACAATCAACTTCAAAAGACCATTGCTCCCTCTGATTTTAAGGATTTGGATAAAGGTTCTTACAAAGAAGGTGGACCTTACTTTGCGATTGAAGCGCGAAGTGCTGGTACGACTTCATGGGATTATGTGAGATGGGGATGCGACCCTCAGGGGGGGTATTGCATTCCATCCCTTCAGGATGACGACAGCTGTGTTTCCGGGCGCAAAACGCGTCTGCAATGTACGCGAGCGGCTAAGCCCGAAAGATGCAACTACAAAGATGATGACTGCGATGGTCAGGTTGATGAAGATTATAAATTGGGTGGTAAATACGAACTCAAAGATGATGCTCGTTTCAGCGTGAGTGAGGACAGTAAAGCCTATGTGACGCGCGTCGATCGCAGGAATTTCCCCCTTCACTTGGGTGAGTCCTGTGGGGTGGGTGTTTGCGATAAGGCGATTGTTGTCTGTGGTAAAGATGAGAAGTCACTGGTTTGTGCCGCAGGGTATGACAAGAAGCCCTATCCTGGAAAAGACGTGATTCCTTATGAAAATTCAGAGTTTATTGATCACGTGACCAAGGATTTAACGCTGCCCTCTATTGAGCCGAACTATGATCAGCTCGATTTGGAGCAACTGAGGGAAAAAATTTATGAATCAGAGCCTTGCGATGGCCTCGATAACAACTGCGACGGGATTGTTGATGAACCCTATCGTATGGATTTGGCGATAGAACAAGACAACTTAATCGATCCGCAGTTGCGGCATATCGGTGTGCCCAATAATACCTGGTATCATTCAGATGACGGAACATCGCTTCAGGGCTTGAGAGGTAAGGGGGATATTTGCGGTGTTGGTGCGTGCTCCAGCGGCGGCCGAATGCAATGCCGAACGGATGGGCGAGGGATTGAATGCAGCAATCGTCCCAAGACTGTCGAACTCTGTGGTGATCTTATCGACAATGACTGCAACGGCGCTACAGATGAAGGCGTCGATGTGAATGGTGATGGTGTAATCTCTATCGATGAATCCTTCGATAAGGATGGTGACGGCGTCCAGGCTTGCGATTGTGCGGAAGGACAATGCAGCTTAAAGACTTTAGTCGTCGATTGTAATGATAACGATAAGGATGTGTATCCGGCTTTTGATGGTAAGGAAGCCGCACTCGAGATATGTGATGGAAAAGATAATGACTGCAATGGTTTAACAGATGAAGATACTGGGAAATCAAAGTCGCGGGATCAGTATTCAGGTGAAGCATGGGAGAATAAGATTACCTGGGATGAAGATAAAAATGTTCCTCTTGACAGAAATGGAAATGCGTTCTTCTGTGATTATGATGAAGATGGTTTCTTGTGGAACGGGCGTATTGATCGGGATACAGGGGAAGCAATAGAGATCGACTGCAATGATTATGATAATGAAATTTATCCCGGATCTTATGAAAAATGTGATGGAAAAGATAACGATTGCAATGGGTCTGTGGATGAAAAATCAGATCTTGATAAAGATGGCTATAAGTCTTGTCGGTCGCTCTGCCCTGGTAACAATGACGGAACTGAAATTTGTGATGCCGACTGCGATGATACGAGAGCTACTGTTCATCCGGGGACAATAGAAGTTTGCAATGCGATTGATGATAACTGCGATGGTATTGTTGATGAAGGCTTCATCTTACTGGGGAAGGATGACAAGCCGGTTCTCAACGAAGAGAACGGTCTTATTTACAACCATCTGAATCACTGTGGCGCGTGTAATAATCGTTGTAAGGTCTTTAATGTCAAGAATGCTATATGTGACAATGGCTTTTGTTCTTATGATGAATGTAAAGAAGGGTTTATCGATTTAGATGGTGATAGAACAAATGGCTGTGAGCAGAGTGTGGAGTGCGATTATGCCGTTCTGGGTGCGAGTTGCCTGAGCATTGGCAGAGAGTGCTATAAGCCCATGTATCCGAGCGAGAATGGCACTCAATCACATTGCCGTTGTGAAGGTGTCTGGACTTATCTCATGGATGACAAGGGCAATGGTAGCGTAAAATGTATCGTAAACGATGAAAATGAAGGAGAGATAATCCCTCCTGCAGCATGCGCTGTTGCACAAAGAAATGGTATGCTTCCCGAGTTGTGTAACGGGGAAGATGATAACTGCGATGGTCGCATTGATGAAGATTTTTGGGGAGCAGACGGGAAGCTGAGCACGATCGAAAACTGTGGCGCATGCGGGGTTAAATGCAATTTTGATCAAGTCAATCCTGAAACCGGGGAAATCGAGAGCGCTCATGTAGATGCTTACGCTTGTATTGATGGGCAATGCGCGATCGATGTGACGAAAGAGAATAAGGGATGTGCTAAAGGATATGTGAATGGCGATCGTATCGATGCCAATGGGTGTGAGTTGGCTTGTACGCCTACCGAAAAAGCCAAGTTGGATTCATTGGATGACACCTGCGATGGTATTGATGACAACTGCGATGGCCAAATCGATGAACATGCCGAATGCAATGATAATTTGCATTGCGGCAATTTTGAGACAAGTTGTGAATCCAAACATGGACGTCGTTATTGTCTTAAAACGATTGAAGGTTATGTTTGTCAGGAAGATGGATGCAATGATGGCTATGGAGAATGTATTTCAACTGATGATGAGTATTGCGAAACGGATGTGACGACTCCTGTAAATTGTGGTAAATGCGGTGAGGTCTGTCCCAGCAGCACCGATACATGCAGTTGTGCCGACGGCGCAGAGACTTGCCGCAATCGAGATAGAATTTGTACTTGTGGTAAAGAAGGGGGGGAATGCTCTGGTGCAAAGCCTTTCTGCCATAACGGAGAATGCTACGAGTGCACTACTGACGATGATTGCTTCAAACCAGATATACAGCGATCGATTGCCGGAGGTGTGGATCCTGTCACTCCTATACCTGCATATTGCTCCAATTACGTTTGTCACACTTGTGTAAGAGGCGATCCTTTTGATGTACAGCACAATGGTAAATATGTATGTGATCCTTTGTCTGATAAGCCAATTTGTAGAAGAAGTATACGCAGTGGAATGACTTGGTATAGTTGTGGCGGATGTCAAACTCGATTTGAGTGTTCAGAAGTAGCAGAAAAAGCTGAAGTCGTCGAGATTACAGATTTGCCAGAGAAAACACCTGAGGGCAAGTCTGGCTTGAAGGAATGGTCTTTGTGGCTCAAGCGCAACGGTTTTTGTGAGACAGAGCCGTGTTGTGCTGCTGTGCCAGAAGGTGAGGCTTCTGAAGAGTCTGAAGCAGAACCTTGTCCCGCAGCACTCGCTCCCGCAGATCAGAATCAAATTCTCGATCGCAATGCGTTAGTAAAACAGTATAAGCAGCTCATTTTGTCGCAGGGAATCTGTAATCCTGTGAAAACAAATATATCAGATGAAGGTGAGGTAGAGGGCATTACTGGTGGTAATTGTGTCCAATGTATTAGAAAAGATATTGGTCAATATGATGGTTGCCCGGAAAACGCCCCTATATGTGCTTCGGTTGAACAAGGATCGGTTGAACAAGGAGAAGATGGCCCGACTCACTGCGTGCCATGTGTTTCCGGAGATACTAGTAATACTTGTCCTAATGGCTTAAGCTGCTCCAATGGTAAGTGTATCGGTTGCGGTGATGACTTTAACGGCTGCAAGGATACGCCATCCACGCCGATATGCGGTTATTCTGGTATGCCAAAGCCTGATTTGGATAAGACTTGTTCTTCCTCCGCGAAAGACTCAGATTGTCCCAATTCTTCCGGAGTATGCATTAGTAAGGATGGCTTATTGGGCATCTATACAAAATCTAGTGATGGTAAGCGTCAATGTGCCATAAATGGCACTTCTGTTGACGACTGGAATCTGGTTGGCACTTCTGTTGACGACTGGAATCTGGTTGGCACTAGCTATATTCAATATGATGTTGATAAGGATGGTAGTGTTCATTTCCATTTTGCAGAATTTTTATCTTCTTCAGAGCGTGCTTGCCGAGCTTGTTGGTTTAATGAAGATTGTGCATTAAGAGCTGAGGTTTTGCCAGATGAGTCGAAACCAAAGCAATTTGAGTTTCAATGTGTTTCTGGTCGTTGCCAGGTTTGTAATCCTTTTACAAATGATGGTTGTCAGGGCAACGAAATCTGTGGTTGCGATCCCAATAGCAGTGCTTGCAGCAAGTATGAATGTATTCCTGTATCGATGGATCATTGTTCTGCTTTGGGTGTGGGATGCGATGTCGATACTGCAAATGAATGTGATGAACGTCAGTGTAAGTGCGGAAATGCTCAGAAGAGTGAAGTCTGTGGTGGACATTATCCATTCTGTTTGTGGGATAAAAAGGATGCCACTCCTCCTACGTATTCAGAAAAAGCTTGCGCTTATACTACGGGGACGGAATGCGAAGACAGACCGGATGGCACGAGCAAGAAGATTCTATGCAGCAAGTATGGACTGTCTGAAACGCATGTTTGTGACATCAATGACTTGTGCCAAGTGTATTGCAGGCAATGGTGTGACAACGACGAATGTAGAGGCCCGTGTCTGAGTGGATGCTCTTCTGGAGAGGCGGTCGATGGAAATGGCACGCTGGGTCGTGTGGGGGCAAGTCTTGTAGACTTGTGCGTCAGCAGTTGGAAACAAGAGCCGCAAGAAGCAGAAGCCTGGTGCGATAGTTGCTGTCCTCCTGATGGGGACCATGCACAATGCGTGAAAAAATGTCAGGGAACAAGTCAGGAAACAGGGTGTAATAGTAAGACGAATCAATGCTGCTGGTATGCGCCTACAGCGGAATATGTTTGGCAGTATTGCAACACTCCCCGTTGTGTGAATTGTCGTACGGATGAAGATTGTCATGGGGGAGATATTTGCGTTGCGCATGAATGCCGTGCATGCCAGCCTTTTGAAGCTGACCAATCAAACGATACAGGGGCTACTCCTCTAGTCTCGCAAGAACAGAAGAATTGCTCTCCCGAATCGGCTGCACCGATTTGTGATTCAGAGTCTTTCACATGCAGAGCTTGCAGCACGGACACGGAATGCATCTATGCGTCTGGTGGCGCATTGGGCTACTGCAATCACACACTCGGTCGTTGCCAGGTTTGTAATCCTGCTGATAGCAAAGGCTGTTCAGCGGAAAAGCCGATTTGTAATTTGACTCCCAATGGTTATGCTTGTGCAGTTTGTGAGAACTCAGAGGAATGCAATGCCAGAAGTGCAGGATTGATATGTTCTAGTGGAAAATGTGAAGCATGCGAGAGCTCGGCTAATTGCAGGAAAAAACAAGACAACTGGGTTCATCCCAATGGCTCTGTTTGCATTGGAACTGGGAGCGCCAAGCATTGCGGAAAATGCGAGAAAGATGACGACTGCTCTGCTTCTGGTAATGATGGCCAGTTCTGTTTTGATGGAGCTTGTGTTGAATGTAGATCGAACAGTGACTGCGCAACGAATGCTAATGGAAATGTCTGCAAGAATCATGTCTGCGGTGGATGTGACGATGCGAGTGATTGTGAGGGGCATGATGCGGGTTCGTATTGTACAGCGACTAAGTCAGGCTTAAGTATTTGCGCACCTTGCAATAAGGAGCATGGTGGCTGCAGCGAACAGAATCCTATTTGTGCTGAAAAGACGTTAACTGCTGATAACGGCCAAGAGTATCATAGCTTTGCATGCGATACATGTGATGAAAATGAACATAATATAAATAATGATGGTACGAATTCAAGCTGTGTAGCAAGGGATGGTGGTCGGTTCCCTTACTGCAACAGTGGTATTTGTACTTACTGCAATGAAGCCCAGTTAACCGGGACTGCTCACGATCAGGGCTGCACAGATAGTGAGCCTATTTGTGTATTGGATGGAAAGAGCTCCGGGCTTTGCCGTGCTTGTGATGCCTCCAAGGCTGAATGTAACGGCATGACGAATGCGGCGCGATGCACTCTGGGGAATGTTTCTTGTACGGATGGTTCGGTGCCCAGCTGCAAGGGGAGTGAGGTTGATAGTAAGGTGGTCTGCAGCGCTGGTGGGGTTGCGATTTGTACAGACGGTAAGAATGGTACGGGTGCACCCGTGCCCGATGGTAAGCCCGTTTGTGTGACAGCTTCTGCATGCTATCTGGGCGAATGCCGTGAATGCTCGCAGCAAACGAGCTTGGATTGTGGTGATACAAAGAAGCATGCTTGTAATGCCAACGGTATTTGCGAGCCTTGCTCCAGCCACAGCGACTGCGATCATTATTGCTATCAAGGTCAGTGTGGTTCATGCGAACCTGGTACCAATGCTGGATGCTCTAACGCGCTGCAGCCCATTTGCGACGCGTCGTTGGAGTGCGTTGACTGCAATGCAGACGTTGATGCTGAAACGCTGATTTGCGCTGAAGGCAAGCATTGCTGCCCCGCTGGCTTACATTGCATCTTGGCTGAATCGCTCAAGGGCTCATGTGTTGAGTGTGTTGCAGAGGGCAGAAATGCCGAATGTCCTGAGGATGCACCCATTTGTACAGATGCGCATCAATGCAAAGTTTGCGAGACAGATACTGAGTGCTATGAAAAAGCGATTTGTAAAAATGGCAAATGTGGTGAGTCTGGCGAAGGTTGCTCTGCGGATGATGAAGGAAAAGAATGTATTGCGAAGAAGAATCTTTGCGTAGCCGGGAGATGCGGAGCTCCTGGGGTTGTTTGCCATTCATCCGATGATTGTGGTGGTAGAGTTTGTAATCTGAATACTCATCTTTGTCAGGATTGCTTTGGTGATGATGATTGTTTAGGCAATGGAGCTGGCCAGCAATGTGTGGATGGCGTTTGCAGTCAGTGTAATCCTCAAACGCATGCAGGATGCAGTGGCAAAAAGCCCATCTGCAAGAAAGATGGGAATTCCTTAGCTTGCCAGGCTTGTAGTGGAAATGCTGATTGTGCCACGAATGCTTCGGTGGGCAATGTTTGCAAGGATGGCGAGTGTTTTGGTTGCTTCGCCGAGCAGGATGGCTCTCAACCTTATGATAGAGGTTGTAGCCTTCAGCAGCCTGTTTGCGATGGCACAACAAATACTTGCCGGGCTTGTGACAGTGATGGCGAGTGTAAAGATTATTGCCCAACGGGTGATTGCACAAAAGAAGGCGCTCAACCTTACTGCGTATCGCTGGCGGGTGGCACCGGTATGAGTTGCCACGCCTGCAAACCCAATTCTGCTGGAAGTAAGGCTTGTGGTGATGGTGGAAGTGAAATTTGTAATGTTGATATCGGTTGTTCTGATGGGGCTCCCATCTGTGATCCTTACACAGGGACATGTCGCGGTTGCCATTCAAACGATGATTGCCCCACAAGTACACCGTTCTGCGATACAAATGCACATTGCGTCCGATGCATTTCACATCAGACGCATCCGGTTTACAGCCAGCATTCAGGATGTAATGAAAACCAGCTTTGCAATGGAACAGGAAGTGGGCCTGTATGTGTGGACATCTCGTTAAACCAATGTTTTGCGGTTACCGATGGAGCTTGCAATACTGGCAATGCTGACAGTGGTGGACACCCTGTTTATACTGCTGACCATTGTGTCAATCGCGCCTGCGTCTGCGGAGATACGGGAGATGTCTGTCCTGCAGATGCTCCGCATTGTAGTAATGTAGTATGTGAAGATGGCTCGATGCCTTATTGCACACTTAATAATGAGGCAGTGCCTGCAGCGATATTATCTTGTAATGACGGAACGGTGACTTGTAGTAGCGGCACAGCTGCTTGTGCTTCGGGGACTCCTAAATGCCGCGATAAGTCCGTTTGTTTGCAATGTCGAGATAGTGGAGATTGCGGCGATAAACAGCGCTGCGAGAATGGTGTCTGCACTGACATCACTCTTAAAAACTGTACCGCTCAAGGGGGGGCTTGTAATGAAAACACTGCCAATGTTTGTGATGCGAGTGCTCATCAAGGTACGTGTAAGTGTGGTTCTGCAAATGCGTGCTCAGGCTATTGCGCTAAATCCAATGATGATACTTATCGTTGCGTGACCTGCATCTCTAATAACGACTGTAAAGACGGTAATGCAAATAAGCTTTGTAATGCAGCTGGGAATTGTGTGGCTTGTACAGCTGGTCAGGCTTGCTCGGATTGTGCATCCGATACTGATTGTCAGAATGGTACAACCAAGTGGTTCTGTGATCCGGGCGATAATCATTGCCATGAATGCGTGTCGGATGTGGATAATGGTGTAGTCGACGGCGTTTCGCCTGCTTGCACGACTGGTGATGCTCAGTGTGTGAATGGCGAAGTCACATGCTCGGATGCTATTGGAACCGCCTACTGCACAACTGGTTCGCCTTCATGCGATGCGGGGAAGCCGGTTTGTGTGCAAAGACAATGCGTCAATCATACTTGGCAAGATTGCGATCCTAATGGTGACATTGGATGTGAAACCTGCACATTGGCGCGCAGTTATGGAAATGTAACTTGCTCTAGTGGCACTACTGCCTTGTGTGTGGATGGTGTGCCAAGATGCAAGAACTCAGCTTCTGAAAGCTACGCAGACGATCCTACTTGCGCAAGCGGCGAGCTGGTTTGCGTGAATGGTGATCCTAAGTGTGTTGTTAATGATTGCTATAATGTTAAAACTTGTACAGCTGACGCTCTTTGCGAATGTAGAAATGACTTCAAGGCAAATGCAACAAGCTGTGAGCAACAATTCCCTTGCAGTGATGCAAGCAAGTTTGTGACGTGCAATTCTGGTAACATGACATGTAGAGTTGCCGGCAGCGACGGTTATAGTATTTGCACATGCGAGACTGCAGACAATCAAACGATTTCCACATACAGATGCTCTGTAAAAAACAATACGCATGTTTGCCAGCTTAAAATAAGTGAGACTGAGTATGAAGGCTCCTTAACCTGTCACGTTGATTACACTGGTAAGGCTGTGGTCGCATGCAATGATGCGCAAACGGGCTATGCGCTGAAGGATGGTGAATGTGTAGACATCAACGAATGTGATGAAGATGCACCTACGCATGCATGCCATTGTGATCCTGCGAGTACGTCAAATGATTGCAAGGTGACTTGTACAAATGTTGATGGTAAGACAGATGGCCACAAACTAGGGTATACGTGTGGATGTAATCCAAGCAAATATTATAAGCTTGCAGATGACGGTATAACCTGCGTTGATATTAATGAGTGTGAGGACCAAAGCAATTGGTCTAAACTCGATGGTTATAGAGCCAATGCCACCTGTGTAAATACCCTCGGGGGTTACACCTGGAAATGCAATCCTGGTTATACGAAGAGTGCGAATGGCGAGTTGTGCGTCGACATCAATGAATGCGCGCTTGGAACGCATACATGCCCGCCTTCATTGCATTGCTTGAACAATGAAGGTGGATTCACCTGTGAAGAATGCACTTCGAGCGAGCATTGCAGCGCGAGTGAAAAGGGCAGTTATTGCAGCGAGGCACATCAATGCACCTGTCTGACTACCACCAATGAAGGCTGTGGTGGCGACTGGAAATGCACGTTAGCAGACGGTGAAACTGTACCGACCTGCAAAGATTGCAATTCGACTTCGTCGTGTGATGTGTGTACGGCTGCGACATGTGAAACTGGCGATACGAATTGCAAAGGTTGCGATTCTGATAAAGGCGAATATTGTAATGCCTTAGGTTATTGCGACAACCGCACTGGTTGTGAAACCCAAGCGGATTGTAACCGTTCGGGGACTTCGAATGATAAAGGGAATAGCCAGCTTTACTGCAATCAGCTGGGGGCTGAGAATCTTTGTGTTGAATGCCTTTACGCAGGACATTGCGGGTCGGCAAATGGGTCGCTCAGATATGAACACATTGCCTCAGATAATGTGGAATCAAGCACGTATAGTGTAACTTCTGGAGCACTATCTGTACGCAGTAAGAACGGGGCAGTGGTTATTACCGAGAATAATGTAAAGAAAGATACTTACCCTAAAGATGGCTGTGTAGCCTCTCTGAACAACTCCGATCAAAAGATTTGTGGTTGCTATGAAGATGGGCATTGTCAGAGTGGTTACGTTTGCCGCCGTGATCCGGGTGACTCTACAACCGCCTATAGTCACTGTGTGGAATGCAACACTGCCGATGATTGTGCCTATAAAGTTGGGAAGCCCGGTGAAGGTTGTGTTAATCACAAATGTGAGCCACTGGAGAATCTCAGTGAATCATGTCACGAAGAGCCCTATGGCGTGGGAGCTAATGCGTATAAGATTTCTACACACTCAGCGTGTAATGGCGAGAAGCGCAAGTTCTGCGCAACTGCGGAAGGCAAGAATTACTGTGTTGAATGCAGCGGTAACACTCGTCTTGTAAATAATGATCTTGTAAGCGTGGAATGCGGACACGGGGAGAATGATTCGGGGCTTATGTGCCGTGTGGATGTTGGTGATACTGTTAATCCAAGTTCCATAACTTCTGCTGAGCAATTAAAGAACGCTTACTGCGGTTGTAAGGATGCATACAGCTGTACTATTGGTGGATGCCGTCAGGCAGAACATAAGTGCTTCAAGTGCAGTGACTCGAGTGATTGCGTGTATGTCGAGCGCAAACTTAAAGATGATGGTTCATTTGAATCGTCGTCGACTTTTGAAGCTTACGGGTTATGCCTTAATTCAGGTGCATGTATTCGTTGCGGTGTAACAGAAGGGTATAATGTAAGCGACAATAAGTATGACCAAGGATGCTTCTCGTCAGCGAGTGGAGTTCACTATGACTCTCTTCGTCCTGTGTGCACCACTGCGTCAAATGGCGCGAGTGAGATGCTGGCTTGCAGTGAATGTGAACCTGGAGACTTCAATTTTGAAAATGACTCAACGCACAATGGTCCAGATTGTAAGCAGAATAAGCATTGCATCGTGAGAGAAGACAATTCGACGACTGGTATTTATACATGTGAGGAATGTGACAAAGGCTATTATCGTGAAGATGGGAGCATGAACTCTCTTTGTCATATAGCAGAACCGGAATTTACGAATCTCACGTATAGCTATCAAGCCGATGATGCAAACAGTGAAACGAGTGCTTCCAGTACACTTTCAGCGCAGCAAAACCAGGTAACGGTAGAAAGTATTCCTGAAAGCTTTACTCACAGTGCTTTGCTGACTTTGACTCCTGTTTGCAGTTTGCAGAACTCTCCCATCTCTGGTTCGACTGGAGCGATTTCTCTGGAGGATGAGAGTGTGGTGCAGATTGAGTGTCATAAGACAGGAGAATCTGGTACGGTATTTAAGCTACCGAAATCGCTACCGAAATCACAAGGTGGCTACACGTATTACACCTTCACTACTCAGGATGTAACACCGCAAGGTTATAGCATTTCTTGTGACTCCGAAGGATGTACTCCCGATACACATGCAATTTGTGATGCAACTGGGCATGTTAAATGCGATATCGGTGAAACATGTGAGAGCCTGGTCGGATTGACATGCTTACCTACAACAGCAACCACAGATGCGAAGTTTGAGTTGTTGCCCTTCAGCCATTATGTGCCGGTTTGTGTGAACGAGTCGGAACAAACTATAGTTGGAGAGATTGGAACAGCAACTTGTAATGATATAGGTGTTCTGACTGGTTGTGAATCAGACGAGAGTTGCTGTTCTAAGATGAAATGTGTGCAGCAATCTCAGCAGGCTCACATCAAACAGATTCGCGAATATATGGGTGGTCTCACCTGTGATGTGCGCTTTACCTGCGTGAACAGCACTGATGGTATTGCGCTGGATGCATCGCCAAAGGATACACTCACGGTGACGATGACGTTCAGTGAAAAGAACGAGAATCCTTCCATGACATGGGATGCGCCGAGTGACAAATCTGCTTACGGCGTTTGGGGGAATGGTACGTATCAGATTAACGGTGCCCTGAATGACAGAGTTACGTTTACTTCAAAGGTGAATGACAAGGATTTGGATTGGGATGGTTCAAAGACAGACGTTAGCTTTGAAAATACACCTAGAGGTTTGCAGGCTCTGACCTATTCGCAGGATGACGGTTGCAATGATACTGCGACAATCGAGATTCCGCAGGCTCAACTTTATATTTCGGGCAATAATGGAGTTGCGGCAGAAGATGCGACTGTCGGCTATGTTGAGGGTGGGGCTCAGGTGAGTTCGACAATTGCTGTGACTTGTAAACATGCTTCATCAGATGTCTGTAGTCAAAAAATTACTGTGACAGATGAGACAGATGAATTGAGTGGAACTGTAGATCTCAATCTGAATGTTAGTTGTGCCATATGTATTAATGATAAAGTTGGAACTGGAACGTTTAGCTTACACGCAGACGCTGATCGTGGCTGTGGTACTACATATCGTTATTGCACCGGTGAGCAGTATACGAAGGTTTCTGATGTGAACGTTGAGTGCGTGAATAATGCAGCTTGGTGCTCTAATGGTATAGCGAGATGCGTACCTTTAAATGGCGATATTTATGAGACGAATTTAAAGCCCGTAACATGTGGTAGTGGGGTCAGCTGTGATTCTGGATATCAACCTAAATGTGTGAAGCCAACTGTTGCAAGTCTGGCCTGTAGCCAATGCAACGGATCGAAGGATGGGTTTACAGCGAATAATACTGCAGGGGATGCCAATACTGGCATAAACTCAACGTGTGGTGCCAACTCCATTTGTTCTTCTGATGAAACAACACATGTCTTCACTTGTGGGTGCAAAGAGGGGTATTCACCTAAGGTTGTAAGCGGTTCAGCTGATAACACTCAATGTTTAGCCGATATTGCTCAAATTAATACACTTAAGTTAAAGCGGGGCGGTAGTAGCAGCGATGTCTCGCTTACAGGGCAGATGACTGCTGGTGGTAAGAGTAATAAGATTATTGTATATGCACAAGATACCGATTCAGCGATTGAATTGGAGACTACTTGTCAACTTGTGAAAGGAGCTGATGCGGGATCTGGTAGTGTGAACAATCATTCTCGATTCAATGCTATTACAGTAGCAACGACTAATCCGAATGGTGCAACGATTAGTACCTCAGCTAAGAATAAAGTATCGATTACACCTCCTTCTGGCGGTAAAATTCCAGTTGGAACCTATAAATATACATTTATTTGTGACAATGCAGAAGCCAACGAGCAGACGAATGCAGGGGCGAACGCCACTGCAAATCCTGCTGCTAACGATGTGTTGACTTCAACAACGACTTTGGAAGTGACGCTCGTCGTTAATAATGTCCCGCAGATTACGGCTGGTCCGAATCCTCCTGCAGTTACATTGGGTAATCTTGCATCAGCAGATGTGAAGGCAAATGTAGACCATGTCGGCGTTACACATAATTCCAAGACTGATAAGATTACAGTAAAATGGGAGGATATTGAGGGTAAAACTTCCTGTAAGAACATTGCTCAATTGGGAGCCAGTGACAATAAACAATTTACCGCCACTTCCAATTCAAGTACATATAACTATACTAGCAATGTGACATGTGTATACACAGATCAATCGAATGTTGACGGAACGACTTGTTACGCGGGCATTCACGTTACTGATGACTTCGGGACACAAATTGGTGGGGCTAATGGGGAGGATAACTCCTATCAGGCAGGCTCTCCTGAAACAGGTTTGATTGCAATTACTTGTAAGTATTGCAATGTTGTTGAAGGGACAGATCAAGGCTGTACTGATACCTTGCCATTCTGCACCACCCACGATGAGGCGACATATACTGTTGGTGAAACTCCCGTTTGCTTAGGAACGGGAGATAATTCTCCCTCTTGTGGCGCTGGAAATCCAAAATGTGCCCCCACTGATGCAACCGGAACTGTCTTAGCAAGTGCCTTAAATGATGATGTGACGTGTAGTGGTACTACTGCAACTTGTGTTGCGGGTACTCCTGTTTGTGCTATTGATCATAATCCAACCCAGATGCTCGCTTGCAGCCAATGCTCTGGAGAGAGTGATACGAGTCACTGTGGTGATAATAAGATTTGTGCTGTCGAGACAGGATATTCCCATGTTTACCGTTGCAGTCAGGCGGAGCTGAACGTTAAAGATGGTAATGATTCGGCAATTACCGAACCCATCAAGACTGTGGTCGGTAATGGAACTTTGAAATTGAAGTCGAGCTGCGATCTTACGCCAGATGATGGAGAAGGCGTTCAAGGTACTCGTCGCTTATCCGCAGATGTGAAGTTTACGCGTGTGGATGGTGGTAGTTTCACTACAGCGCCTAAGTGGACTTCTGCGTCTACTCCTTCGTTTAGTGAAACGAATTGTTCTGGGACTTCTTCTAGTAATAGTAAATGCTGGACGAGAAATGCTCTGGAAAATGAAGGAGCTGTCGGTGACGAGTTGGTGCTTACTCTTTCTGAGGCAGGAACCTATACCGTCGATTTCACTTGCGACAATGGTGGTTCAACGCCTAGGACGTATGCAACCGGTTCCGTCACCATCTATGTGAATGGCGTTCCGCATGTCACCTTTGACAGTAACTCTGGTCCTGGCTCACTCAATACCTCCACCAATACCCTGACCCTCACTTCGGGTATGGCGGCCACTACGGTGAAGGTGTTGCACGGGCATGGTGCGAACATTGGCACGGATGACTCCACAGATCCTGCTACAGATGTTGAAGTCGGAAGCTTGAAGTATGAGTATGATGTTTGTGTGGTGACTGATGACACGAATGTCTCAGATGCTTGTCCAGCGCCCTCCGCTTCGCCTTCGCCTGCTCCACCGGCAAATGGCTCCAACACGATCAATCCTCCGGCTAATATCCCGGCTTCGGGTTCTTCGTCGGATTCTGATCCCACACCGAGCAGTGCGCCGGCGAATGCGGATGAGTCGGCCATGGTGCCGAAGCAGGAGACGCCTGGATCGCCTGGGTGATTTTCTGTTTGTGTCCCGCCTTGGTTTAACCCTCCTTCCAACTGACCCCCGCGCGATTTGAGATCCTGGCTGTATGGCAGAATCAAGGCGGGGGTTGGGCATTCATTTGCGGAGGGGCGACCTTGATGAGGGGTTCCGAAGATTTTTAAGAGGAGTTTTTATGAATCGGTTCCGCATCGCTTTTGTTTCTGCGCTCACTTCCGCGTTTGCTTTGCAAGCTTGCAATGAAGAACCGCAATCCGCTGAGCCTTCCGCCGCGCAACCGGTCGCCCCATCCATTGCGCAATCCGAATCCCCCGAAGCGCCCGTCGCCCGCGAGCCCAGGCTGGTGATTCAAAGCATTCAAAGGCTCGACGGCCTCGGGGAAGAGGGGGGAGCTCAGGGGAATCGGGATGGCGAGACGCCTCTGATCGAAGTCAAGCTGCACAAACCGCTCCCGTCGGATGAGATTGAGAATGCAGATGTGACCGAAGATGCGGCTCATGCCAAAGTCATGCTGGCCAATCCGGCCGTAAATGGCAAAAACCAATATCTTCCCTTCGACATCGATTGCAAACCTGGCTCGGCGGGTAAAACATATCGGATCACCTTTACTGTTGAAGACAGCTTTGGTGGATCCGGCGAGCATGGCGTCGATGCAGGCGTGCTCACTGTGGAATGCCAGGGGTGTACAGACCATACGAGCTGTGGAGCCAATACGCCCTTTTGCCGCGCGGATGTCAATTCAAACCCTGAAACAAAGAGTTGTACCGCCTGTGCGGATAATCCCGAATGCCATTCCGTTACTGCAAACAGCTCTTGCCTCGATACGGGTGCCTGCGGTTCATGTGATAACAATTGTAAGGACGAATACAGCCACTGTGTGAGTGGTGACTGTGTATGCAATACAGGCTATTACCAACCCTCCTCAGGTGCCTGCAGTGAGTGCGATGGCATTGACCATTGCGCGAGTGGTCAGCTGACCTGTACCAAGATAACGTCTGGCAAGACGGACTCGAAATGTGGGCAGTGTAGCGGGGGATTTTTGCTTTCAGGTGATCAGACTTCATGTACACAGTGCAATTCGGGAGCAAATCAATGCGATTCATGTGATGGCACAAAGACATGCCAGCATTGTAATGACGGCTATTACGGCAACACATGTAGCTCCAATTGCACTGCTGTAGCAAGCTGTGCTCAGACTGTCACTTGTTCCAGCAATGCCAATTCTCGTTGCTCGGTTTGTCTTTCTACGCATCTTCTCGTTAAGGCAAATGATGATACCCATGCGGATAGCTGTGTGCTCTGCGGAAGCGGTGGGGCTGCAAACTGCGCAACCTGTGGTGGGACTGATGCATGCACTCAATGTAAAAATGGTTACCGGAATTCGACATGTACTGAGGCATGTACTGCTGCTTCGGGAGCGCATTGTGCGGATGATGTGAGCGGCAATCATCAATACAAATGCAACCAGAATAATACAGGATATGAATGCATCTCTTGTGCAACAGGCTATTGGGATGGCAACGGCGGTGGTAAGATTTGTGGTGTAGCTTGTACCAATCAGTCATCGACTCATTGCAACAATCTTAACCTGGCAACTTGCGACAAGACCTCTGGCGAAATTGGCAGTTGCGGTGCAAATAACTGTCAGGCGGGGTGGACAGGTACGAAATGTGATGCATGCAATACAGCGGGTGGCTATTATCAAAGGCCATTGGATGGTGGAGGGTTTGAATGCGTTCTGAGTTGCGGCAATGACTTTTATGTATCAGATACCACCCATAAGATTTGTTCTAGATGCAGCGATGCGATCACCAATTGCTCCCAATGCAGCAGTGGCTCTGTCTGCACGTCATGCAGTGGTGGAAAGCAACCTGTAAACAGCGGTTCAATGTGTTGTTCTGCGATCTCTAGTTGCAGCACATATAATACAAGTTGCAAATGCCAGTCCTGCAGCGATGGAAAGAGTGCTGTAAACAGCGGTGAGCTCTGTTGTTCTGCGATCACCAGTTGCAGCACATATAACTCAAGTTGCAAATGCCAGTCCTGCAGCGATGGAAAGAGTGCTGTAAACAGCGGTGAGCTCTGTTGTTCTGCGATCACTAGTTGCAGCACATATAACTCAAGTTGCAAATGCACGTCCTGCAGCGGTGGAAAGATTGCTGTAAACAATGGTTCAAAGTGTTGCGCGGAGATCTCTCATTGCAGCTCATATGACTCAAATTGTAAGTGCAATGGTTGTGAGGGTGGTTACACAGCGAATTCCAATAAGAATGCATGTTGCTTGTCTGCGGAGTCGTGCAGTACGTATTATGATGATAGTTGTGTATGTCAGGATTAAGCATCCTCCCACCCCCAACTCTCTCCTTTCCTCCAATCCCCTTTGATCGACAGCGCAGGGCTGGTGTGGATCCGCACCAGCGCATTTTTTGCAGCGCAGAGCTGGTGTGGATCCGCACCAGAGCATTTTTTTGCAGAGAAGAGCAATTTCTTTGCCGCACCAGCGCATTTTTTGCAGCGCAGAGCTGGTGTGGATCCGCACCAGAGCATTTTTTTGCGGAGAAGAGCAATTTCTTTGCCGCACCAGCGCATTTTTGGCCAAAAAAGGGCTGGTGCGGTCCCGCAGCAGGTTGGGAGCGTTTCAAAAAAGACCTTTGCGTTTTTGAATATGCTTGAATTGCGGTTTCGATGCGGTAAATTGCATCAAAACTTTCCATCGGAGGATGCGATGACGCTCGATGCTCTGTCGATTACGGTCTTAAATCACATGAACTATATCTCCCTCAACGATTACATGATCAGCATTGTGGGGATCTTTTTGGCGGATCCGGCGGTCGAGCGGGAGATGGGGGAGCGGCTGGAGGCTTCGCGGCAGGCGTTTAAGGCTTCGATCACCGAAGAGACTCAAAAATATGGCAATACGCTGCACGAGATCGATGTCCACAACGATCTGTTCTGGCGGTCGACGCGAACGGTTTTGCGCACCAATGTGAATCACCCCGAGGATGCGGTGCGCGAGGCGGCGGCATTGATCGACGAGCAGTTTGAAACCTGGCCTCAGCCCACCAACCTCAAATACGAAGAAGAATACGGCGCCCTCGATTTGCAGCTGGCGCAGCTTTGGAAGTTTGGCGAGGAGACGCTGGCGCGGGCGCAGATTTTGCCCTGGGTCAAGGCGCTTCAGGAGGGCGTCGTGGCGTTTAAGGCCAAGCAGCTAGAAAAGAATGAGTCCAGGACGAATATAGAGATCGGGATCAATAAGCGGCTGCGCGATCAGTTGGTTGAGACGTACAGCGATGTGATGAAACGCCTCGAAGCCAAGGCGCTGCTGTTTCCCGACGAGGCCCACGAACAGCTGATCGCGCGCCTCAATCAAAAGATGGCCGAAGTGAAAGCCGAACAAAAGCGACAGGAAACCCTCAAAAAGAAGGCCGCCGATGAGGCGTAAAGCGCCTTCCTTCCTGCAATTCCTCTTGCCTTCCTTCCCGAATGCTCTACATTACGCCCGCTGTGAATCTTTTTGGAGTTTCTGATGAGGATCGATCCTTTGCCGTTTGAGCGGCTGACCCCCTGGGCGCTCAACGATTACATGCTGGGGGTGGTGAGCAGTTTTCTGGCGGATCCGGCGGTGGAGCAGGCGATGGGGGTGCGGCTTGAGGTGGCGCGCGATGCGTTCATGACGGCGGTCAACGCAGCGGCGGAAGCGTACGGGGCCGACAGCCGGGCGATCGATGCCAAAAATGATCTCTTCTGGCGCTCGATTCAAACCGAGCTGCGCAACAACCTGAACCACCCGGACGACGCGGTGCGCGAGGCTTCTGAGGAGATCGATGCGCTCTTTGAGAGCTGGGCGGATCCGGCGGGCCTTAAAAAAGAGGCCAAGAGCGAGGCGCTGGAGGCCCATCTCGCGCAGCTTTCGGCGTTCGGCAAAGAAAAGCTGACCCGGGCGCAAATCGAACCCTGGGTGAAAGCGCTGCAAAAGGGGATCGAGCAGCTGAAGGCGGTGCGGCTCGAAAAGGGCAGGTCTGAGGCGGCGGCGGTCTCAAAGGCGACGGAGGCCGAGCGGGCGGCGCTCCTTCAGACCCACGACGACATCATGCGGCGCCTCGATGCGAAGTCGCAGCTCTATCCGGCGATGGAATTCGATCAATTGATCACGCGGATCAATCGCAAGGTGGCTGAGGCGGTGCGGAAGATTTGAGGTGAGGCAGGGGCATCAGGGGCGCTGGGCGGGCAGCTTTTTCGCTTTTTCGACGAGATCGATGAACTCCTGGCGCAGGCCGTCTTCGTCTTTGCCCTTGGCGGCTTTCGCGAGGGAGAGGACGAGATCGAAAGTCGCGCTGCCTTTGAATTCGGAATCGCGGAGGATTTGACCGAAGGCGGCGACGGCGGCGGCAAAGCGGAAGTCGGTCGAGGTCTTTTCGAGATCGAGGGGCGCGCCGGTGATGGGCGTCGAGATGAGATCGCTCTTGTCGCCGTCGGGGGCCTTGAAGCGGAGTTTGACGGTGGCGAACTCGTCGGCGCTCGCGGCGTCGGCGGGGGCGGTCTTCTGGTATTTGAGCGGATCGACGCCGGGGATCTCTTCGTCGGATCCTGCGGGGATGAGCTCGTAGAAGGCGGTGACGGTGTGGCCGGAGCCCAAATCGCCGGCATCTTTCTTGTCGTCGTTAAAATCCTGAGCGGCGAGGGCGCGGGTCTCATAGCCGATGAGCCGGTAGGCCTTGACCTTTGCGGGGTTAAACTCGACCTGGATCTTGACGTCCTTGGCGATCGTCAAAAGCGTGCCGCCCATCTGCTGCACGAGGACCTTGCGCGCTTCCTTTAAGCTGTCGATGTAGGCGGCGTTGCCGTTTCCGGCCTGCGCGAGCTTCTGCATCGTGGCGTCCTGGTAGTTGCCGCGTCCGAAGTTGAGGACGGTGAGGAACACGCCGGTCTTCCGCTTTTCTTCGATCATCGTGACGAGTTCGCTGTCGGAAGTCTGACCCACGTTGAAGTCGCCGTCGGTCGCGAGGATCACGCGGTTGTTGCCGCCCTTGATGAACGCTTTCTGTGCCGCGTCGTAGGCCAGTCGGATGCCGGAAGCGCCCGCCGTGTACCCGCCGCACTGCAAATCTTCGAGGGCCTTGATGATCTTGTCCTTATGTTTGCCGGTGGTCGGCTCGAGTTTGGTCTCAGTGCCCGAGGCGTAGGTGACGATCGAGACGCTGTCCTCGATGTTCAAATTGTCGATGAGGAGCCGGAAGGCCTGCTTCAGGAGCGGCAGGCGGTCGGGGCTGCACATCGAACCCGAGATATCGATGAGGAAGACCAGGTTCTGATGCGGAAGCGCGCCCTTGTCGATCTTTTTACCCTGCAGGCCGATCTGCAAAAGCGGGTGTGCGGGGTTCCATGGCGCGGTCGAGAGCGCGGTCGTGACCGAGAAGGGTTTGTCGGCCGGCGCGTCGGGGTAGTCGTAGGTGAAATAGTTGATCAGCTCCTCGATGCGGACCGCGTCCTTGACGGGCAGGCGGTGATCCTGCTCGATGAAGCGGCGCATGTTGGAATAGGAAGAAGTGTCGACGTCGATCGAGAAGGTCGAGAGCGGCTCGGTCTGCACCAGCTTGTAGGCGGCATCTTTGACGCTGTCGTATCCGTCGCGGTTAAAGTCCGGCGGCGGCGCATCGAAGACGGCCATTGCTCCCATTTCTTTGCGTCGGGGAGCCGCCATTTTGGCGCCACGACCACCTACGCTTTTGTATGCCATTTGCATTTTGACGCCATGACCACCGAAGGCCTTGGCGGACTCCGCCTCCGCCTGCGCCTCAAACATCAATGGCTGAGCATTGTTATCGGCTGCGGGGGCTGCTGGAGGTGCAGGTGCAACAGGAGGTGCAGGTGCAACAGGGGGTGCAGGTGCTTCAGGAGGTGCAGCTGTTGCAGACTCTGCGGTGGTTGCAGGATCTTGCTTGGTTTGATTGCAGGCGTTGAGGGCGGCCAAACAAATGAAAAGGGTGAGTAAGCGCTTCATATCAGCTCCTGGTTGTGAATGTTGTGAGGAGACTAAAAGCGCTTTATGGGTTTTGCAAGCCTTTTTTCGATCTTCGGGCTTTGGCGTTCTTAGTGCTTGCTGCGCCAGGTCCAGTAGAAGTTGGCCAGAAAGTTCCACGCGGTGGCCACGGCGATGCCAAAAAGCTGCGAAACGTAAATCCAGTGACCCACCTGCGGCGGATCCTTCATCAGCGAGAGGCTGCCGCCAAAATAGAGCCCCAGATCGCCTTCAAAGAGCCATCTGAACCACAAAAGATTGAGCGCGTTGTAGATGAGCCATTGCAGCGCCGCCCCCAAAAGCGAGACCGCCTGAAACTTGAACAGCCTCGGCCAGAAGCTGTTCTGCCGCTGATCCCGAAACGTCCAGAGCTCGTTGATCACGAAGTTGGAGAGGATCGAAAGCTCGATCGCCAAAGCGGAGGCGAGGTTTTGGTTGAGCCCGCAGGCTTCGTGAAAGATCCATAAAAAACCGAGGTTTACAAAGACGCCGCTGAAACCCACGGTGCAGAATTTGAGAAAGCGCGCGGTAAAAAAGGGCGCCAAAAAGCTCGGAACGTTCACTGCTGACTCCTTACAGAAAAGCGGCGCAGTTTGCCTGAGATGCGGCTTTCTGACCAGAGTCTCGCGGGTCATTTTTAGGCTACCGTTTGAGGCGGGGATCGGTTAAAAGATGCGTCCTTTTGATTTGGCCGATTTGGCCTTTTTCGAGGCGCCTTTTGCCTTAGATGTGAGAAAAATCATGTCGATTCGCGAGTTTATCAACCGTCATTTCCATCACTACAACTCCGCCGTGTTGAAGCGCGCTGCCGACGCTTACATCGCCCATCTCGATAAGGGCGGCGTCATGTTCCTGAGCATGGCCGGCGCGATGAGCACCGCTCGTCTGGGCATCAGCCTGGCGGACATGATCCGCGCCGGAAAGATCAGCGCCATCTGCTGCACCGGCGCCAACCTCGAAGAGGACGTGATCAACCTGGTGGGCCGCAAATATTACGTGCCGCTGCCCAAATACCGCGAATTGACCGCTCCCGAAGAAAAAGAGCTGGCCGTCAAAGAGCTCACCCGCGTCACCGACGTCGCCATCGACGAAAAGAACGCGACCATGCCGGTCATCGACGCCCTGATCGATCTCTGGAAGGAACTCGACAAGAAGGGCGAGCGCATGTTCCCCCACGAGCTCTTCTACAAGCTGCTGCGCGACGGCACCCTGGCCGATAAATACTGCCTCCCCATCGAGGAATCCTGGATGTACGCCGCCATGGAAAAGAACCTGCCCATCTTCGTGCCGGGCTGGGAAGATTCCACCGCGGGCAACGTTTTTGCCGCTCAGGTCGCTTCCGGCGCCGTCAGCATCAACGTCATGCGCACCGGCCTCGAATACATGCAGGAGCTCTACAAGTGGTATCGCGGCCACGCCAAGGATCCGGTCGCTCCCGGCTTCTTCCAAATCGGCGGCGGCATCGCGGGCGACTACTCGATCTGCGTGGTCCCCAGCCTTCGCAAGGATCTGAACGAGGACGTGCCCTGCTGGGGTTACTTCTGCCAGATCTCCGATTCCACCACCTCTTACGGCTCCTACAGCGGCGCGGTCCCCAACGAAAAGATCACCTGGGACAAACTCGAAGCCGACACGCCGTCCTTCGTGGTCGAATCCGACGCGACCATCTGCGCGCCCCTCATCTTCGCTTACGTCCTGAATCAATAAGGTAGAGCCGTGGAGCTCGCCTTCTTTCAGGACGGACCGGTCTACACCGAATCGCGACGGATCTTTGACGGGGAGCCTGTTCCCGCAGGCGCCGTCGCGATCTTTGGCGTACCTTTCGATTCCACCACCACCAACCGACCCGGCGCCCGCTTTGGGCCCGACGCCCTGCGCATGGCGAGCGCTCAGCACGAGCTCTATTCGCCCGAGCAGGATGTCGATCTCGAAACCCTCGATTACTGCGATTTGGGGAATCTGGTGCTGCCTTTGGGCGCGCCGGATCCCGTGGTTCAGCTCGTTCGCGAGGCGACGGATCGCGTGCTCGATGCGGGGGCGCTGCCTTTGGTGCTCGGCGGTGAGCATTCGATCAGCGTGGGCGTGTTTCAGGCGCAGGCGGCGCGGCATCCCGATCTGGTGGTGATTCAGCTCGATGCGCACGCGGATTTGCGGCCCGATTATCTGGATTCGCCCTTCAGCCACGCCTGCGCGATGCGGCGTTGTCTGGACGTGGTGAAGCCCGAAAACGTGGCGCAGGTGGGCATTCGCTCGGGGACGCCCGAAGAGTTTGCGGAACTGCGATCTTCAAAGCGCCTGCTGCGGCCTACAGCCCAGGCGGTCTCTGCGTTTTTGGCGCAGCATCCCAATCAGCCCGTGCATCTGACGATCGATCTCGACGTGTTCGATCCAGCGGCGTTTCCAGGCACCGGAACCCCTGAGCCCGGCGGCATCTTTTGGCCCGAGTTCGCAGCTATCCTTGCGGCGGTGCCCAAGGCGCAGCTGGTGGGGGCCGATGTGGTGGAGCTCGCGCCCGAATGGGATCCGACGGGTTGCTCGGCGGTGCTTGCGGCGAAGGTAGTGCGCGAGTTGGTCTGCAAGCTGGGCACGCGCGACCGGGCTGCCGTTTAAACGTGCGATTTTAAAAATCGCTTAAAGGCGGTTTGCGTAAGGCTTTTTGGGCCGTTTTCGCGAACCGCTTTTTTGTTTTTAGAGGTCAACGATGACGCGTTTTTGGGTCGTCGCTTTAAACGCGATCGGATTTGCGGTCGTCGCGCTCTGCTCGCGGTTTTATCGCCAGGGGGATCAGGTCGCGTTCGGCATTCTGGCGCTGATCGCCTGCGGGCTTTTGGGCGGAACCATCGAACTCTGGCGGCGGCTGAACGGTCAGGCGGCGCGCAGGCGGGGCGTAGAGGCGCTCAAACAAAACCCCCAGGGGCCCATGCCCGAAGCGCTCAAAGACTGGTCGGAAGCGGCGCTTCAAGGGCGGCCTCTTTGGTCGAAAGGCCTCGATTTTACAACGTATTTGATCGGCCTCGTGGTGCTTTTCGGCATGCTCGGCACCTTTTTGGGCCTGGTCGAAACGCTGAGCGGTGCGCGGTCGCTTTTAACCTCGAATCCCGATCTCGAGAGCCTGCGCGCGGGGCTGCTCGAACCCTTTGCGGGGCTGACTCGCGCGTTTGGAACGTCGATTGCGGGCGTCTCGGCTTCGGGGGCTCTTGGGCTTTCGGCGGTGCTCGTGCGGCGCGATGCGGATCGCGTGCGGCAGCAGTTTTTGGCGTTTGTGTCCCACGATTGGCGCGATCGCACGCCCGAAGGTCAGCAGCAAGAGGCTCTGGCGCTTTTGACGCAGTCGAGCCAGCTTTGGCCCAAGGCTGCGGAAACATTAGGAAAAGCGCTTGAAAAGATAGAGCTTCTGGGGGCAAAACTCGACGAGCGATCCGCGCAGCAAAAGGGGGCATCCGAGGCGCTTCAGAAGGCGCTGGTCTCGCAGCTGGAGCGGGGGATCAATGAGGGCCTGCTTCAGTCGATCTCGCAGTTTGCGGATGCCATGGAGCAGCGGGCGGAGCGTTCAGCGGAGCGTACCCTCGATGTTTTAAAGCAGGGGCTGGACGAGAATGCCCAGGCGCTCACGGCCCGGATGGCGGCGTTTTCGGAGGCGTTGCAGGCCAGACTCGATGCGGGCCTGAGCGATCTCAGCGATCGACTCTGTGGCACATTGCAGCAGTCGTTTTCCTCGATGGCATCTGCATTTGCAAACGAGGCCCAGGCGCAGACCGCAGCTTTGCAGACGTTGCCCCAAACGCTTCAAACCGAGCTTCACGCTTTGAGCCTTGGGGTGCAGTTGGAGCTTCAGTCGGCGGTTCTGGCGATGGGCGAGGCCGAAAAAGAGAGGACGGCGGCAGCCCAAAGCGAGCTTCGGACGGCGTCGGCGCAGGCGTTGCAGCAGATGGCGGCTTTTGAGGCCGAAATTCACGCCGAATGGCATCAGATCGACGAGGCGTTTCAGGCGCGGATGGCTTCAAACGAGCGGGCGCAGGCGGAGCAGAGGGCATTGGAGGATGCGGCGCAGGCAGAGCGTCACGAAGCCTTTAAGAAAGCGTTTTCTGTTGCAGAATCGGCATTTGGAGATTGCTCCGAAGCCTTGCGGGCGGTTCCGGAGCAGATTCGGATGCAGTCAGAGGCGCAACTTTTGGCGATGGGCCAAAAGATGGAGGCCTTCGATGCGGCGCTGCTTCAGGCCTCTTCCCGGGTTTCGGCGGATTTTGAAGGCGTGATGCGGGCTTCAGGCGAGGCTTCGGAGGCTTCGGCCCGGGCGGTGCAGGCGGCGGATCAGGCGGTGCTGGCGGTGGAGCGCGTCTCGATGGCCCTCGAAGGCGTGGCGCAAAAAACCGGCGCGTCCCTGGCCGAGGTTCAGGCGGCGCTGGCGGATCGATTGCAGCAGTGGGCGGCGGATCAAGTGGCGCTCTTTGAAGAAAAATCCCTTAAAGATCAACAGAGTCTGCTCTCTTTTGGGGAACGCTGGGCGAAGGCTGCAGAAGAGGGCGTCTCGCATTTGGGCGAGGCATTGGTCGCGCCTTTGAGCGAGGTGATCGCGCTTTCAAAGCAGGCGCCCGAGGCGGCATCGAAGCTGATCGAGGCGGCCTCCGCGCGCTGGGCGGATCGCGATCTGGCGGAATCCTGTGCAACTTCGCGGCTTTTGGATGCGGTCTCTGCGCTCGATGCGATGGCAAAGGCGCTCTCCTGCGGCGAAAATCAGCGGGACGAGACGCTTTCTCAGCATTTGGCGGCCTTCGACGAGGCGCAGCAAAAGGCGCTTCAGGGGTACGTTTCGGCCAATCGCGACGATCTCGAAGCGCTCCGCTCCCTTTGGGCGGAAGATCGCGAAGCGACGATGCAACTCCTGAAAAATCAAGAACAATCGGCCGAAATTGAGCAGCGCGAACGCCTGGCTCAGATGGCGAAAACCTGGAGCGAGCAGGGGGATCGCATGGCGGACGCGCTTCAAAAATGTGCCGAGGCGGTTGCGGGGGCAGGTGAGCTGCTCGAGGGCGGTGGTGCGGAGTTTGCGGCGGTGGTCGCGCTCTTTACGGAAGCCGTCGACGCGCATCGGGAGGCAGTCGATCGCTGGATGACCCAGGCGTCCGAGCAAAGGCCTGCAGCCTCGGGAAACTCCGGCGGTTATATGGAGCAAGTCTGCGAAATGCTTGGAGAAACCGTTCAGGTACAGCGCGAGATGTTTGACGAGATCAAGACGATGCAGGAGCGGCGCTGATGGAGGATGGTGCGCAAAAGATAGAGAGTCCCGTGTGGTTCGTGTTTGGGGATTTGATGGCGGGGCTTTTGGGGCTGTTCGTGCTGCTCTTCGCGCTGGTGGTCACCTTTGAGCTCGATTTGATGGGTCGCCTGGCGTCGGAGCGGGCGGCGGTGGCGCAGGCCAAGGCGCAGATGGCGGATTCGGAGGCGCGTTACGAGGCATCGGAGCGGGCGCGCACGCGTCAGGAGGAGCGGCTTCTGGCTCTGGAGCAGGCGCTGGCTACACCATTGGCGGCGGGAGCGGTCACCCTGGAAGACGGGCGCATCGGAATCGCGGGCTCGGTGCTTTTTCAGCTATATTCCGCGGAGTTACAGCCCGAGGGCGCAAAGCTTTTATCGCAGATTGCAGGGCCTTTGGCGCGCTTTGTGGAGGCTCAAAATGAGCTCGTGATGGTGGGCGGCTTTACGGACGATCTCCCTATTCGTGGAGAAAATCCTTTGTTTACCGATAATTGGCAGCTTTCAACCGAGCGCGCTCTGACGGTAACCCGGGCTCTGGTCGCTCGCGGGGTTCCGGCCGATCGCATCTTTGCTGCAGGGTTTGGCGCCCATCATCCCGCCGTGCCCAACCTGGACGAAGCGAGCCGCGCGCGCAACCGAAGGGTCGAAATCGTGCCGCAATCGGTTCAAAATCGGTCGGATTCCCTGTGAGGCAGAGATGCGAGAACGGCTGGCGGATTTGCGGCGTCTNNCTGGGGGCGAGCCAGTTTGACGGTCCCGCGCTGCGGCTCATCGAGGAGTTGGTGTCCCGCGCGGAAACTCTGAAGGGGCGGGCGGCCGTTCACGTGGAGGAGCGCGCCAAGGCGCGGCTCGATTTGTTTGAAGCCCGCTTCTTTGAAGCCCGAAGCCGATGCGAGGCGCTGCTTGAAAAACTTCAAAAATTTCAATCGGTTGCAACGTTACGGGAGCGCTTCGATCAGGGCTTTTTAAAGGCGGTCGAGAGCGAGGCCGGGCAGCGTTTAAGCGAGATCGCTTCCGAAGATGTGGAGGCTGAAAAAGCGCGCGTGCAAAAGCTCATCGAGCAGGTGAAAGCGCGGTCGGTCAGCCTCGATCGCGAGACGCGCTCTGCGGTAGAAACCTTTGAAAATCAACAGGATGCGTTTTTAGGACAGCTGCATGCGCTGGGCGATCGACTGGCGGAAGCGCTCTTTAAGGAGACCGCGAGTCAGGCGCGGGCGAGCGTGATCGTTTCGAGGGCTCAAAACCGCGTGCCCGATGCGCGGGGGCCTTACAATCCCGAGGCGCTTTCGGCCCATTGCCTGAAGGAGATCGCGTCGCTTTCGCCCGGCTATCTGCGGTCAATTCTTAATTATTTTACAGAGTTGCAAGTGCTCGAGCAGTTAGAGGAACCCCATCGTCGCGGTCGCAAAAAGAAGTGAGAGATCTGCAAAAAACGAGGCAGACGTTTTTTTTTGAATTTCGCTTCGATGATACCTTGGTTCTGTCCTAAAGCTGTTGTAAAACATCACAGACCGTCATGAAAAGCGGTTCATCGATCGTCCGAGAGGGACAGGAGTTTTAAAATGCGTAATTTCCTGATGCGTTTGGTTAAAGAAGAAGACGCTGCAACCGCCGTTGAATACGCCATCATCGCCGCAGTGGTGGGCGTTGCCCTGATCACCTCGCTGGTGTTCTTCCGCGAGCAGATCGCCGCAATGTTCATGAAGGCGGGCAGCACGATCTCCCATCAGTAATGAGCCTGAAAAGCCTTGTCTCGACTGCAAGTTAGGACTCGCGTTGGCGTTTGACCTGGGCTTTGGGCCTCTCTTCGGAGCGCTCTTCTGGTTTTCGCTGATCGTGGTCAGCGATTGCGATTTGCTCCTGCGAAAGGTGCCCAATCTGCTCAATGCGGCGATCGCTCTGGTGGGGTGTAGCGCGCAGCTTTATGTGCAAGGCGCGGCCGGACTTCAAACGGCGGGCCTGGGGCTTGCAGTCGGTCTGGGTTTGGTGATCGTCCCTTTTGCGCTGCGTCTGTATCGCGGAGGGGATGCCAAACTTGTGATGGCGCTTGGTGTTTGGCTCGGTGCAGAAGCCACGCTTTGGATGTTCCTTCTGGGCATGGTTCTGGGCGGGCTCCTGGCTGCAGCGTCGTTGCTGGTTCGGCGTCGGGCTTCGAAGGCTTTGACGTCAAAGGGGGCGTTTGCTGAGTCGGTTGCGCTTCATCAAAAAACGCAGACGGTGCCCATGGCGGTTGCCTTTTCGCTGGGCGCTGCGGTGTCAGCGTTGCGGTTTTTATGAGCGACTGAGGAAATGGCGATGCGACCACAAAAAAGGATTCGTTCTCAAAAGTCTTTCATTCATCAACGGTTGCGAACTCGCGGGGTGGCAGCAGTTGAGACGGCGCTCTCGCTGTTGATCGTATTGTTTGTTGCGATGGGAGGCATCCATTTAAGCTACGCCATGTTTGTGCGCCAGAGGTTGACCTCAATCGCTTCGAAAACAGCGCGATTTTGTTCAGTTCATGCGGGTCAACAGGTCAACGGAGGCAATGCTGAAGCCTGTGCAACCCAAATGGGCAACAACGAGTTAACGCCTCTGTTGCAGGGCAGAACCTGCGAAACCGTGACCGTAAATCCGGTGGTTTCAAACGTGAGCAACGTTGAGATTCTCACCGTGAATATCAATTGTGCTTATACCGGCGGCCCTTGGGCGGGCTTCGTCAATGATCAAATGGTGCGCAACGGTCAGTCCCCTCTGACGCTCACTTTGCGCGCACAATCTTCCATGCCGCTCTTTCCCTAGCGGCGAGCAGAGGAGAGCGGATGTTGGCTCAAAATGGCACAGTGCGGGCCTCCAGATTCGGAGCGCTCGGCTTTACAATCGTAGCGTTGATTCTGACGGTGATGAGCGCGCTGCTGCTCAGCAACCTGATGGGCGACAGCAAATATGCGTCGGAGCAGGTCACCAACGTTGTGGTGGCCAAAAAATTAATCCACGCCTCAGAGCGCATCACCGACGAGCATCTGGCGATCGCGCAATTCCCCATTTCTTCCATTCCTGAAGGCGCGTTTCACTCCAAAGACGAATTTTTGGGCCCCAAGCCCCGCGTTGCGGTCACCACCATTCTGGCGGGTGAGCCGATTTTAGCGGCTCGTCTGGCTGAAGCTGCGGTCGGTACCGGCATGGCGGCTCAAGTGCCTAAAGATTCCCGCGCTTATCCCTTGCCCATCGAAAACTGGGTGGCTTCGGCGCGCCTGGTGTATCCCGGCGCCATGGTCGACGTTCTGGTGACCATGTCCGATTTTGAGCGGCGCACCACTACAAAGACGATTCTTCAATTTGTTCGCGTACTTGCGGTTGATGGTGCGACGGATGCGGTGATGCTCGCAGCGGCCCAGGAAGAGCGCAAAAACAAGAGCACGGATCGCATGGTGGTGACCCTTTTGGTCAGTCCCGATGAGGCAGAAATGCTCGCCCTGGCGAACCGCGAAGGCAAAGTGGATTTGATTTTGCGCAATGCTCAGGATGATGCGGTGATTGAAACTCTGGGGATTCGTCCTGCCGAGCTTTTGGGTCAAATCGATCCCAACGAGGTTGAAGCCGCACGTGCCCAGCTGGCGAGCGAAGAGCGCGCGCAGCGTTCTGCAGAGCGCAGGGCAAAGACGCGCCGACCTGCAAGCAGTCCGGATGGCGAGATGTATCCCGTGCAAAACCCCGTGCATTCCGGCGGTACCAAGACCATTAAGTTGGAGGCTCACTGATGCTTCGTTTGCTCTTTTCCCTTTGCCTGGCTTTTGCTGGATTATCGCTGGTAAACGGGAACTTAAACCCAGCGTATGCGATCGATTCGGCCGATGTGATCGAGGTCTCCCTCGGGGGATCTTCGATGGTGTCGTTAAACGCTTCCGGGCAGGTGACTTTGACGGATCCGAGCATCGCCGATGTGACGCCCATGCCCGGTGGCATGCTGTTGATCATCGGTCGTCATGTGGGTGAAACCAATTTGATTCTGCGGGGCAGCGATCAGCATGAATGGCTGGTGAAGGTGACCCTGCCGGCCCAGGCCATTCAGAACGAGCTCCAGCAGATGTTCCCCCGGCAGGAGATTTCAGCCAAAGCCGTGGGCGGTTCGCTGGTGCTTTCGGGCGAAGTGGACAGCGCGCCCATGGTGGTCGATGCGGAAGAAGTGGCGCTCGGTTATTTGCGGAGCCCGTCGTTTGCTGATTTGGGTGTTCAACCGCACGTGATCAATCTGCTGAAGGTCAAAGATCGTCAGCAGGTGCAGCTTGAGGTGCGCTTTGCAGAAGTGGGCCGCAACTCCATCCGCGAAATCGGCGTCAATGCCAATGGTGGATTGCAAAATGGCCGCGTCGCTGCAGCGACAGGTCAGAGTGCGGTGATCGATGCCAACCCGAGAACCACTGCTCCTGAGGCGATGTCGACGGTGCCGGGGATGCCTGTACAGGCCATGAACAGCTCGAGTACGGCTGCTGGCGCCATTTTTGTGGGCATGCAGAATGGCAAGTTCCCGTTTGCCGCGACCCTCAATCTGCTTGCTCAGCGCGAATTGGCCAAAACCCTGGCGGAACCCACCTTGGTGGCCATGAGCGGTCAGGAAGCCAGCTTCCTTTCGGGTGGAGAAATTCCTTTTCTGATTCCCGCTGGTATGGGGAATGTTGCGGTCGAGTTTAAGCCCTTCGGTATTCAGCTCGGATTCAGCCCCACCGTCATGTCGGATTCCACCATTCAGCTTCAGACGAACGTGGTGGTTTCGGCTCCGGATTCCACCACATCAGTCGTCACTTCGGGGGTCAGCGTTCCAGGGCTTAAGAGCCGTCAGGCTGCAACCACGGTGCGCTTGCGCGATGGCCAAAGCTTTGTGATCGCCGGTTTGCTCTCGGACGAGATCGAAAACAGCCTGAAGAAGGTTCCGGGCCTCGGTGACATTCCCATCCTGGGCACCTTGTTCTCGTCTAAGTCCTTTTCCCGCAAAGAGACGGAGCTGATCGTCGTGGTGACCGCGCATTTGGTCAATCCCCTCGATGCGGACGATGTGCCGCGCTTGCCAGGGGAAGATCGCATCAGCGATCCCACCGATCTGGAACTGTTTTTGCTGAACGTGACGGAACCCAATGCCAAGGTTGAGAACACGCGCAGGCAACCGCAGCGGCGCGCGGAATCAACGCCGATGAGTCGAACGCCAGTAGGACGGGTTGGTTTTTGGCGATGAGCGAATCTCAAAATCGTGCAGGTTTCCATGCGCCAACGGGTGCCAGTCTGGTGAGCAATGTTGAAGATCTGGCTCGCCAGGCAGAGCGCCCAAAGCGTTTAAATGCGCATACCTGCATTACGCGGCTCGATGAGCTCGAAACGGCGGAGGCTTCGACAGCAGAGTCTTCCGAAGCGCCTGCACCGCTCTCTGTGCCCTCAAAGATGATCGCGTTTTTTGCGCCCAAAGGTGGGGTGGGGGCGACTTCTCTGGCCATCAATACGGCGGGTTGTCTGGCCCATTTGCAGCGGCAGACCGTCGTGGCCGATATGGATTTGCAGCTCGGATCGGTGCCGGTCAGCCTGAACGTGACGCCCGAGCGTTCCATCGCGGAACTGGTGGTCGAGACTCAGAATGACGGCTCTGGTCCGATTCGGTCGGGGCTCGATCACCATCAGAGCGGGCTTTGCGTGGTCGCCCAAAACGAGCGCATCGAAGAGCTCAGCATGGTGACGCCCGAAAAGATGCCTCGGTTTTTTGATGCCCTGGGCCAAACGTTTGAATTCGTCTTTGTGGATGGATTGCGCGACTTCAGCGATCTTTCGGTGGCGGTCATGGATTTGGCCCACGAGATCGTGATGGTGGCCACGCAGGATGTGCCTGCAATTCGTGCAAGTAGCCGCGCTATGAGGGTTTTCAGGCGCCTCGGCTATGGACCTGAGCGCATCAAGTTCGTGTTAAACCGCTATCACCGCAAATCGCCTGTCACCCTGGAGGCGATTCAAAATGCGCTGGGCATGCCCATTTCGGCGGTGGTGCGCAACGATTTTCCCGTGATGGAGCAGTCGTTAAACCACGGTTTTTTGGTCAACGATTTGCGACCGGGATCGGGGCTCGCCGAGGATTTAAATCTTTTGGCGATGCAGCTGGGGAACATGGAACCCCCTAAACCCAAAGGCTTTTTTGCTCGGATTTTTGGACGAGGATAATTCATGCGAGTGGTCGATCGCTTGGCTGGAGGCCATGGAGGGGATGCTTCTCAGCCTCAGTCGCGAAATTTGGATGATTTGCGGCGGCGCCTGCATCAGCAGGTGATCGAGCGTCTGGATGTAACGGCGACCGCCAATCTGGATCGCGATCAGCTGCGCACGCGTCTGCGCGACATCGTAGAGCGGCTGGTGCAGGCCGAGGGCATGAACCTTTCGGCGGTCGAACGCGAGCAGGTGATCGTCGGAATCCTCGATGAAATCACGGGGTTAGGGCCGCTCGAAGCGATCCTGGCGGATCCCAAGGTGAGCGATATTCTGGTAAACGGCCCCGACGTGATTTATGTGGAAAAGGGCGGCAAACTCGAAAAAGTGGACGCCCATTTTCGCGATAACAACCACCTGGTCAACACGATCAGCCGCATCGTGGGCAAGGTGGGGCGCCGCGTCGATGAATCCTCGCCCATGGTGGACGCCCGTCTGGAAGATGGCTCCCGCGTCAACGCGATCATCCCGCCGCTGGCTTTGGACGGCGCCGCGCTCTCCATCCGCCGGTTCGGCGCAAATCCTTTAAGTTACAAGGATTTGGTCAACTACGGCGCGATGACGCCCGACATGATGAACTACTTAAAAGCAGCGGTGCGCTCCAAATGCAACATCGTGATCAGCGGCGGTACCGGTGCCGGAAAGACCACGCTGTTAAACGCTTTAAGCTCGTTCATTCCCCATTCTGAGCGCGTGATTACTCTGGAAGACTCGGCGGAATTGAAGCTGCAGCAGCCGCACGTGGTGCGTCTCGAAAGCCGTCCGCCCAACATCGAAGGGCGAGGCGCCATCACCATCGGCGACTTGATGAAAAACGCGCTCCGTATGCGTCCCGACCGCATCATCGTAGGCGAGGTCCGCGGTGGCGAGGCGATGGACATGCTGCAGGCCATGAACACCGGTCACGAAGGATCGATGGGTACCCTGCACGCCAACTCGCCAAGCGACGCCCTGCAGCGTCTGATGACGATGATCACCATGAGCGGCGTGACGCTGGGGCCCGAAGCCCTGCAACAGATCATCGGACGTTCGCTCAACATGATCGTGCAGGCGAGCCGTCTGGCCGACGGTCAGCGTAAGATTACAAGCATCACCGAGATTCTGGGCATGGAAGGCGACAAGATCTGCACCGAAGAGATCTTCGTCTACAACCAGCGCGGGATGGACGATGAGGGCAAGATTTTTGGCGAGCACCAATATGTGCATGAAAGCCATTACTTAGAGCGATTCTACCGCGCTGGGGCTTTGCGCCGGCCGGAAGCCTGATCGCGCCTGAGAGGATGAAGTGAAGCTCTTTATCATCTTTGCCTCAGCGGCTTTTTTCTTTGTTTTACAAGCAGTTTACTGGATCCGGGCCAGCCGTCGTGCGTCGGCTCAGGCGGCTCTTTTGGGCCGTTTGGGGCAGGATGAATCGCTCAAGAGGAATGATCTTCTGCGCCAGGGGCAGGATGAATCGGGGGCTTTTGCGCAAAGAATTGTGGCTTTGCAGGAAGAAGCGGGCGAGGAACCGAACTTCGGCGCGTTTTTAGGGCGCGTCGGTATCGCATTTTTAATCGCTTTTATGCTGGTTTTGCTGATCACCTCCAACCCGTTGGGGGCATTTTTGTTTGGGCTCATCGCATCGGGTTTGCCTTATCTGATGCTGACTAACAAGAAGCATCGCCGGGTGGCGCGTTGCGAGGAGCAGCTGCCTGAAGCCCTTGAGGTGATGACGATTTCGCTTCGCGCGGGCCATTCGCTGGAGCAGACCATCCGCCTGACGGCGACGGAACTCGATGCGCCAATTGGTGATGAATTTCGCAGGGTTGCAGATGAATGTGGGCTCGGGTTGCCCCTTGAGGAAGCGCTGGTCAACATGTCGAACCGCCTGAAAGCGGCGCGCATCGTGCGCAGTTTTGTGGTGTCGGTGCTGGTGCTGCGTCAAACGGGCGGTAACCTGGTCGAGGTGCTCGACAGCATCATCGATACGATGCGCATGCAGTCGCAATATGAGCGCAAACTGCAGGCGATGACGGCGGAAGGTCGTTCAAGTTCGCGGATTCTGGCGCTTTTGCCTCCGGGGTTTGTGGTGATGACCTATCTGATGAGCCCCGATTACATGTTGAATCTGTTTGAGTATCCCATGGGCCGCATCATTCTCGTGGTGGCGGCGCTTTTGTATTTGGGCGGTATCTTTTGGGTTCACCGTCTCACCTCGTCCAAAGCTCGCTGATTCTGAAGGAGCGCGCCGATGCATCTCGATCTGGATCCCGCTGTTTTGAAACTGGCTTTGGTTTGCTGCGCGCTGGCGACGGCGATTGCGGTCATTTTTGCAGCGCGCGGCTGGTGGAAGGCGTGGGAAGCGCGCAGGCAGGCTCAGTCGGAGCTTTCGCCGGTCTCCAAAGAAGATGAAGCGGTCGCCATCGGTGAGATCCCGGGACAAAAAAAGATACCGTTGGCGGGGTTAGCGCGTTTGATGCGCCCGAAGAGCGGCGAGGAGCTTTCGGCCCTGCGCCTCAATCTGGCTCAGGCGGGCATGCGCTCTCCCGAAGCGATCGCGCTGTTTGGTGTGGTGCGCGGGATTTCGGTGATCGTGGGCGCATTTCTGTTTCTGGTCCTGATCATCGGATCGGGTTTTAACAGCGGCGGCATGCTCCTGGGCTGCTTTTTCCTGTTGGGCGGGCTCTACGTTCCCAAGTTTTGGCTGAACAGCAAAATCCAGGCACGACAAGATATTTTGTCGCTTTCACTGCCCCCTACATTAGATTTGCTGGTCACCTGCATCGAGGCCGGTTTAGGGCTGGAGCAGGCGCTCGATCGCGTGGCCACCGAAATCGTGATGAGCGATCCCATCATGGCCGAGGAGCTTTCGGTGGTGGTGGGCGAGATTCGCGCGGGTTTGAGCGTGGGCGGTGCGTTTCGCAAGCTTTCGGAGCGCGTGACTTCCGATGAAGTGCGCAATTTGTCGAATGTGATTGCGCAGTCGGCGGCCCTGGGTGCAGCTTTGGGACGAACGCTGCGCGATTATGCGACGAGCGCGCGCAGGCGTCGCGAGCTGGCTCTGGAAGAGACCGCTGGTAAGATTACGGCGCGGTTGACGCTGCCTCTGACCATTTGTCTGCTGCCCTCTTCCATGCTCGCCATGATGGGGCCCGCTGTGGTCATCGTGATCAACACGATGTTCTAAAAGGGTAATCGTTTTGCGTAGTTATTGGCTTATCGCTTGCTGTTTATGGGCCTGCGGCGGTACTGCGCAAAAGGAGCCCAACCGACCGCAGGAGCACCAGGTGCGCGACATCAAGCCTGGCGGTTTTGATGAAGTCCTGGCGGTTGAGCTGGCCGAAACCTTCATTGAGGCGGGCGCGCATCAAAACGCGTTGCCTCTGCTTCAAAATGCCCTCGCGCGGCATCCCAATGATCCCAGACTGCATTACCTGCTGGGCACCATTTTGCGCGATCGCGGGGTTTATCGTCAGGCGCGCGTGGAGTTTGGGCGGGCGATCGAAGCCGATCCCCATTTGGCGGCAGCGCTCTCGGGGATGGGGATTTTATGCGATTTGGAAGGGGATCACGTATCGGCCATCTCATGGCACGAAAAAGCCCTGAAAGAATCGCCGGACGTCGCGAGATTCTACAATAATCTGGGATTCTCCCATTACCTGATGGGCCATCATCAGGCTGCGGTCGACGCTTACGAATCCGCCTTGCGATTGGAGCCCACGGCTTCGCTGGTCTTTACGAATCTGGGGTTTGCACTGGTGGCGCTGGGGCGAGAAGATGAAGCGATGCGCATGTTTAAACAAACCATGAGCGAGGCAGAAGCGTTGAACGATCTGGCGCTGGCTCAGGAATTGCGCGGTGATCCCGAAAAAGCGATGCAGACTTACCGCGCGGCGCTGTCGGCGGATCCCAAACTGGCGGAAGCGGCTGACAACTTAAAGGCTTTGAAAGAGGAAGAGAAACAAAAGAAGGAGCAATAAAATGCGTAAATTTTTAATGCTGATGTTCTGTGGTCTGGCCTGTTCTGCCTGCGGCGGTCGCGTTCACCTCGATGAGGAAACCGGCCAGGCTTATAACCAGCTGCTCAGGGCTCAGGCGCAATCCAAGCCCCGGCATCCCATGGCGGCGATTACGGCGAGCGAAGCGCAAAACATCATGGCCAACTACGAAGCGCGCTCTGCCGCTTCAAGCAAAGGCAAGAAGTCTTCCGGCATGGCGAGCGGCATCAACTTTTCATCAGCCCCTCTTACCCTGGATTCGGGTGGCAACTCGGGACCTCAGGCCATTAAATTACAAGCGAAATAAAGCTGTTTGAGGAGGACTTATGGCACAGCGTCGGCTTTTACAGCGCGCTCGTTCTCGCGGCTCGATCACCATTTTGATGGCAGAACTTGCGCTTGTGCTCTTTTTCATGATGGTGGCCTCGATCCGCCTGGGCTCGATGGCGCTTCAAAAGGAGGAACATCAGAATCAGGCCGATGCGATATCGCTGGCGGCCAATCTGATCGCCATGCGCGAGGGCGTGGATGAAGTTTGCAATCACCCTGCGCTGACGACGCTGGCCAATGGCAATCGACGAAATGGGATCAATCCGATCGTAACCACCTGCCCGCAGCCTCGACGGGTGGAGATGCCCGATGGAACGACGCGCCTGACTTACCCCATTGCGGCTTCGGATGAAGTGGATCACAGCTTTTCGTATGTGATGCCGTTGGACAACGAGCAAATGCGGCTGCAATCGACGGGCAGTGCGTCGCTTTCTGAGTTCAATACAGATACGGTTGAATTGCGTTTGCCCAAGCTGGTGCTGGTGCTCGATTATTCGGGGTCGATGCGAGCTGACTTTAGCCGTACCACAAGAATTAAGTCTTTGCGCAAGGCCGTGCATTCGCTGCTCGATCTCGATTTGCGTGCGGAGTACGGAGCGGTTCTGTTTTCGACCGATGTGAAGGCGACAGTAGCCATTTCTCCTAACAGCTCTGATGAGATCGGTCGCGTTGTCGATCGCAATCAGCACGGGGGGTTAACCAATTATGGAGCAGCGATCTCGAGCGCGACTTCGATGTTGACCCAAACTGAAGATACAGGTTGGTATATTTTATTTGTGACGGACGGTTTGCCTGAAGATAACGATGGCTATGGGCATGGCTGCCCTGCAGAGCAGCGTGGACGGTCAGCGGCGACAGCAGCCAAGAACAATGGGATCGGTATCTTTTCGCTCTTTATTGGGGCTGACGAGTACGCCATCAACCTCTTGAAAGATATGAGCGGTACCCGATCGCAGTCCGGAAACGATGGTTATGTCTTTAGTGTGACGTCCGACAGCGAGTTGCAGAATCGATTCCGCGCGATCATTGCGAGCATTCTTTGCACCATCGGGCCTTTGACGCCTGAACCGCCGCCGAATACGACCACAGATGATATTTATGTTTATCTCAATACTGCAGATGGCCAGGAGATCAAGATGGAATCCCTGCTGCAGAGCCAACTCTCCGGGGCGGCTGACCGCTACGCGTTTTCTTATGCGGCCGATGAAAATAAGGTGCGCCTGACGCAGTCCGCCTGCGATGAGGTGCTGGAGAACGGGGCGCATCTTTCGGTTCGTTACGGTCCTCTTCAGTTGGCGCAATGAAGAGTCGGCTTTGCTGCCCGCTCCTCCTGGGGGTTTTGCTCGGCTGTCAGTCGCAAAAGGCTGAGGCGCCAAAGGCGGAGCCGGCGCCGGTGGGGGAGACGCCGCGCGGTGCGATGGTGGTGCAGGGTGAGATCGGGCGTTACGGCGGGCAGCTGCGGCTTTCGTTGCAGGACGATCCCCATTCGCTGCACCCGCTTCTGACCACCAACAACGATCTGGTTTACGGCACCATCTTCTCGCATTGCTGGAATTTTAACCCCATCTCACAGCAGGGGGAGCCGGGGCTTTGCGAGCGCTACGAGCGATCTCCGGATGGCCTGCAATATCTCTTTACGCTGCGCGAAGGCTTGCGCTGGTCCGATGGGCATCCGCTGACGGCCGACGATTTTGCCTTTACTTACGAGGCGTTACTCGATCCCACCCTGGAAGGCGCCCAGCGCGACTGGTTCCGGCAGAGCGAAGAGAGCGAAGAGAAGGCGCTTTATCCCAGGCTCGAAGTCATCGACGATCGCCATTTTCGCTTCACGCTGCACCGCCGCGACGCGATGTTCCATTACACCGTGGGCAATGTGATGGTGATCCCGCGCCATATCTGGGAGGAGCGGCAGAAGGCGGGGCATTTTGAGCAGGCGTTTCATCCCTCGATGCCCGCAAATCTCTGGGTCTCTTCGGGGCCGTTTGTGATCAAGGAGATCGTGCCGGGGCATCACGTGCTGCTGGAGCGAAATCCCTATTACTGGCGCGTAGATGGATTGCATCAGCGGCTGCCTTACCTCGATTCGGTGCTCTATACGATCATCCAGGATCCCAGCGTTTCGGTGCAGCGGTTTCTCGACGGATCCATCGATTTGATCGAGGTGCGGTCGGAGTTTTACGCCCAGCTGAAGCAGCGCGAGGAGCGCGATCACCTGATCGTGCGCGATTTGGGCTCAGGCTTTACCACCAACTACCTGATGTTCAACCTCGATCCCCGAAGCGACGCCTCGGGGCGGCCTTACGTCGATCCCATCAAGCTTTCGTGGTTCCAGAACGTGCAGTTCCGCAAGGCGATCGCCTACGCACTCGACCGCGAGAGCATGGTCCGCATCGCGCTTCAGGGCAAAGGTCAGCCGCTTTGGGCTTATTACACGCCTGCAAACAAGGTCTGGTCGTCGGAGCGCGTGATCCGCTATCCCTACAGCCTCGAAAAGGCGCGCCAAATCTTAAAAGACGAAGGGTTTACCTGGCTCGACGGGCAGCTGCACGATCCCGAAGGGCATCCGGTGCGGTTTTCGCTCACCACCCAGTCCGAGAACCCCACACGCATCCAATTCCTGAATATCATTCAGGAAAATCTTTCCCGCCTGGGAATAGAGATCGAGCTTCGGCCCATGCCGTTTCACGTGATCAAGCGGGCCCTTGCGACGACGCGCGATTTTGATGCGGTGATTCTGGGCTGGATTGCGGGGATTCCGCCGGATCCGGCGATGGCGAAGAACGTGCTCTTATCGAAGGGCGCCGCGCATTTCTGGAGTCTGGGGCAAAAGACGCCGCAAACCCCCTGGGAAGCGCGCATCGATCTTTTGATGATGCGCTGCACCGACGAGATCGACCAGCAGGCGCGCAAGCAGGCCTTCGACGAGATTCAGTACATCTTCAGCGACAAGCTGCCGCTCATTCAGCTGGTGGTGCACAACACACTGGTGGCCGCGCGATCGAACGTGAAGGCGTTCAGTCCCTCGCTGTTGCCGCCGATCCTGCAATGGAACATCGATCAGCTGTATCTCGCGGCGCCGTAAAGGTTTTTGGGGGATTAATGCTTGGTGCGGCTTGCGGCGCTGGGGCTTGAGGCGGCGCCATCGGGGGTGGGGGTGTCGTCGTCGTCGTCGTCGCCTGCGGGACCGAGATCGCCGTCGAGTTCGACTTCGTTTTCGGGGATGTCGTCGTCGTCGCTGTCGAATTCGTGGAGATCGTCGTCGTTGCTGACGGGATCGTCCTCGTCTTCGAGATCGCTCAAGCGATTGAGCTTGTCGTCGTCGAGATCGACTTCTTCCACGCCGTCATCTTCTTCGTCTTCGTCCTCGTCGCTGTCGTCTCGGGCGTCGTCGTCGTCGATGGAGTCCTCTAATTCTTCATCGGAATCGGGGGCGTAGGTGTCGATGGAAGAGAGGCGGCGCTTGCGCTTGGCGGTGATGATGCCGTTGCCGGTGGGTTGGGCGCCGCATTTGGGACAAACGATTTCTTTACGCTGAAGGTCGTAGAACTTGGTGCCGCATTCTTCGCAAATATGCTTTTCGCCAAGTTCCGGATGTTTGCTGTTCATGCCTTTACTCCGTTGAGCCGTAAAGCGGCTTATGTGCGAAACCGAGCAGTACGTCAAGCTGCCTGCAAGTGCAAATTGGGGCTGGCGGTTTTTTCTGGTTTGAAGGGCAAGGAATCATTAAAGTGCGCGCTTTCTTGGGCGCCAGGTGGAGCATGAAAAGGCCAGGCTTATTCGGGGGCTGCATTTGCGGCGCCCTTTGTTTTTCAGGAGGAACGGTTTCGGCCGAAGATGCGCCCGTGGCGTTGGTTTTGCCCGATGCGGTTGACGAAACGCCGCAGCAGGCGCGCGATCCCCTCGAATTTTTTTCGCTGCCCGATGGGGCCTTCGATCGGTTTTTTGCGGCGCTCGATCGCGCGACGCCCGGCGATCCTGCGGTCATTTTGCATTACGGCGATTCGCACAGCGCGTCGGGATGGTTTGGAACGGCGATGGTGGAGGCGCTGGCGCCGGCCTGGGTGCGCTCTCCGGGCTATATTTCGGTGACGTATCCGCTGGATTTGGGCGCGACCCTCAAAAAGCAGGGCAAATGGACGGTCGATAACTGGCTTTACACCAAGGCTGTGGGGCCTTTTGGGCCTTTTGGCGTGGCTTACAGCACCGATCAGCGGGACGCCAAGATGCTGCTCGAGGTGAGTCATGTAAGCGACGATCCGCTTTCGGTGACCTGCTTTTACGACAACACGACGCCTCATGCGCCGTTTGCGATGCGCACCAAGCGCTTTACCCTCGCGCATTCCGAAATGGATCCGCCCGCCGAGCAGGCGCTGGGCGTGATTCAGGGGATTCTGCCGCCGAGGACTTCGGAGCTTCAGATCGAGCTCGATTGCAAGCGCAAGCAATGTTCGGCGCCTCTGCGGTTTTACGGCTGCCTGGTGCAAAACCCGCGCGCGCAAATCGAGATCGATATTCTGGCGGTGGGCGGAACGACCATTCAAAACCCGCTCCGTCGAAGCGGTCCCGAGCAGCTCGAATATGTGGCGCAGCGCAAGCCCGATTTGGTGAGCCTCTGGTTTGGCACCAACAACACCGGCGAGCCCGACTTCGATCCCGAAAAATACCGCGCGTCCCAAATCGCCATGGTCGAGCGCCTGAGGAGCGCCTCTCCCGAAAGCGACTGCCTCATCATCGGCCTGCCCGATCGCTCCAAGCGCGATGAGCTCTGCTTCCTGAATCACGAAGAACGCAAGATCGCCGAAAAGCCCAAAAAACAGCGCAGCAAGCGCGAGAGCTCTCTTTTGGGGGCCCACCGCCAGATGCGCATGTGCAATCCCGATGGCCTGGTGCAGTTTAAAGGGCGCAAAAACGTCTATCCCGTCGATGGCATCAAGACACCGCTCGACTGGGAGGTTTACAAGAGCAGCTGCGAATGGCACACGATGCCGGTGGTGCACGAGATCGCGCGGATTCAGCGTGAGGTCGCTCTGAGTCAGGGTTGCGGGTTCTTTGATGCCTATTCGGCCATGGGGGGAGACGGGGCGATCGCGGCCTGGGCCTGCGAGACGCCTGCGAGGGCGCGGGGCGATCTGGTGCATCTTTCAAAAGAAGGCTACCGCTATCTGGCGCAGTTGCTCGCGATGGGTATGGCTGAGAAGGCGCGCGAGCGCAAGTGAGAGGTCGTTGTGGTTTTTGCGAGCCTGGTCTTCCTTTACTTCTTCTTGCCGCTCTGCCTGCTGGTTTACTTTGCGCTGCCGGGACTTTCGCAAAAGAACCTGTGGCTGACGCTGGCGTCCCTCGTGTTTTACGCGTGGGGCGAGCCGATTTGGGTGTCGCTGCTTTTGATTTCGAGCGCCGTCGACTACGTGGTGGCCCAGCAGATCGAGGATCACCGCAATCAAACGCGCGCCAGGGTGGCTCTGGGCTTTTCGATCCTCTCGAACATCGGCGTCCTTTTCGCCTTTAAATACAGCGGCCTTCTGATGGAGACGGTGAACGCGATCTTTGGAACGACGCTGCCCGTCCCGCAGATCAGCCTGCCCATCGGGATCTCGTTTTATACGTTCCAGACCCTGTCCTACACCCTCGACGTCTATCGCGGTCAAATCAAGGCGGAGCGCAGCTTTTCAAACTTCCTCTGCTTCGTGAGCCTCTTTCACCAGCTGGTGGCGGGGCCCATCGTGCGGTTTTCGGACGTCTCCCAGGCGCTTCGGGAGCGCGTTCACAGCTTTGCCGAGGCCGCTTCGGGCGTGAGCCGCTTTGTGGTGGGGCTCTTTAAGAAGACGTTTTTTGCAAACACCGCGGCCATTTTGGTGGCGCAGCTGCTCGACGGCGATCTGAACGTGATTTCGGTGGGCGAGGCCTGGCTCGGGCTCCTCATGTTTACGCTGCAGATTTACTTCGATTTTTCGGGCTATTCCGACATGGCGATCGGGATGGGGCAGATTTGCGCGTTCCGTTACCCCGAGAACTTCAATTACCCCTATACCGCCCGCTCGGCCCGCGAATTCTGGCGCCGCTGGCACATCTCGCTGAGCTCGTTTTTTCGCGATTACGTCTACATCCCCATGGGCGGCAACCGGCGTCACATTTATCTCAACCTCGCGGTGGTCTGGGCGCTCACGGGGCTTTGGCACGGCGCGAGCTGGAACTTTGTGCTCTGGGGCCTCTTCTGGGGCGGATTCATCGCGCTGGAGCGCGCGTTTTGGGGACGCCTGCTCGAAAAGCTGCCGCGATTTGTGGGGCATCTCTACCTCTGCGCGCTGGCGCTCGTGGGCTGGGCGATCTTTTACTTCACCGATTTTGGGCGCCTGAAGCAGTTTTTGAGCATCGCCTTCGGTCTTCACGGATCGCCGTTTTGGCGGGAGGCCGCGACGGATTCGGCGCTCCATTACCTCTTCTTTATTCCCTTTGCGATCCTGGCTTGCCTGCCTCTTTACCCCAGACTTCGCGCGTTCTTTTTGCGCTTTGCCGAGGGGGCTCCATGGCGTTCGACGCTTTGCCGCGCGCTCTGGCTGGTGGCGCTTTTAGCCATGCTTTTGATCTCGACGGCGCTTTTGGTGGGCAAGAGCTACAACCCCTTCCTTTACTTCCGGTTTTAAAATGACAGATTCGCTGCCCGTAAAAGACGATGTTTGCACAAAGCTTCTGGCGGTCACGCCGCTCTCGCTGATGCTGCTTTTGGGGATCCTGTTTGCGGTGTTTCCCAAAGCCGAGATCTCTGAGGTTGAAAACCGGCGTCTGGCGGACTGGCCGCAGTTTTCGGCAAAGCAGTTCTGGTCGGGTGATTTCGCTTCGGGCATCGATCTTTACGTGGCCGATCGCTTTTTGGCGCGCGAATCGCTCATGAACCTGAATTTTGGACTTCAGCGGCATCTGGGGCTCACTCTGGATCGCCCGCAGTTTTATGCGGCCCCCGACGACGAACACGGCGGTCTCGATCGCGCTGATCAATGGGGCGTGCCCGACGAGGACGATGAGGATGCAGGTACGGAGGCGCCTGAGGCTGTGGCGGATGCGGGGACTCAAGAGCCTCAGAACACGCATGAAGATGAGACCGATGAGCCTGCAAATACCCAGACGGCGACCGATGATCCGGATGATGAAGATGCGCCGGAGCCCGTACAAAAAGGCAAGAAGCCCAAGGCTCACACGGAAAACGGTATCCTGATCGTCGACAATCGTGCATTCCAGATCTTTGGCGGTCAGGAGCGCTTTGGCGAACGCTACGCCGAGATCATCAACGCCTACAAACCCTACCTGCTCAGCAAGACGCGCATCTTCTCGATCATCGCGCCCACATCCGTGAGCTTTTATTTGCCGTCCAACGTGGGCAAGCGCTCGCGATCGGAGCGCGATTTCATCGCCGCCCTCTACAAAGCCCATACGGCCGACGTGATCTCCGTCGATCTCTTCCCCCTGCTCGAAGCCCATAAAGACGAATTCCTCTATTTCAGGACCGATCACCATTGGACCGCCCGCGCCGCTTACTACGCTTATGTGGCTTATTGCCAGGCGGCCGGCCTCGAGGCGGTGCCCCTCGAGAAGATGACCCGCAAGGTGAAGGAGAACTTTGTGGGATCCCTTTACGGCTACACCAAGGCTCAGGAGCTCAAAGATAACCCCGAATATGTGGAGTATTTTCTGCCCCCCGGCAACGATGAAGCCAAAGCCTACGACATGGACGGCAGCGACAAATATATTAAAAGCCATCTCATTCGTGAGCGCAGCGGCGGCTACAACGTGTTCCTGGGCGGCGATCACCCCTTCATCGACGCGGTCACCACGGTCAAAAACGGTAAGTCGGTGCTGGTTGTGAAGAATTCCTACGGCAACCCCTTCGTGCCCTTCCTCCGCGCCCATTACGAGCACGTGTTTGTGATCGATTATCGCTATTACAAAGGATCGCTCCCCAAACTGGTGGCCGAGCGTGGCATCGACGACGTGGTCTTCATGAACGTGACCACCAGCGCCGGCAGCACCTTCCACAGAGGCCGGCTGAAGAAGCTGATGGGCAGTAAAAAGGTGGCCCTCAAAGCCCGCATCGCCGCCGGGGATCTGGTGGAAGGTGAAGGGGAAGGGGATGGTGGGATTGTGGAGGATGTTGTGGATGGGGGGGAGTGAGTTTTTTTTGAGGGGGCTGTTTCGCGTAACTTTTTGATCGATCTCCGATAAGAAACCCAAACTTCACCAACTTTCAACTCAACAAGACTTGCCAGAACTCCCCGGTAGAGGCTTTGGTTTCATCGCGCAGTGATGGGGCCAAAGCCTTTTTGAACTGCATTAATCCCAAGCAGGCAGCAAGCGAGGTGCGGCGCCCCTTCGCCGCACCGTCTATTTCGCCTTCGGGGAGGTCCGGAGGGCGCGAGCCCTCCGCCGGTGGGGAAACGGGGTGAGTCGTAGAGAGGGTGAGAAACCCCGTCCGGAAGCGGGGTTTCTTATCCTCTCTACAATAAAAACGAGATTTCAGGATCGGACAATGACCCCCATTACCTTCAATACATCACCCCCAAAAGCCTCCAAAAGCGATCACTCCCCGGTATTTTTCCTCTTCCCCATTTTCACGCTGAGCCGGTAGTCGGCGATGGCCTGATTGATCCGCGCGCTCAGGGTGTTGTGGGCTTCGTCGGGCATGAGGACGGCGATGGCGTTGAGGCGGTCGACGATCGCTTCGTAACAATCGCACAGCTCGATGCGGAGGCGGGCCGTGACGCCGGTTTCGGTTTCGGTCTTTGCCTGGTTTTGCTGGTCGCGAAGCGCACAGAATGCGTCGTATCCACCGCGAAGCGCCTGGATCCAGTCCCACACCAGGGCGCGGCGGAGTTTTTCTTCGCCCAAAGCTTCGACGGCGCGGAGGAGCTGGTCGAGGATGCCGTATTCCACCGCGTATTTGTTGTTTGTGGGATCGGGCCATTGGTTGAAGGCGCTGCTCACTTCGATGGCGGCTTCGCGCGTCTCTGCGTTGGGACTTTCGGCCGAGAGCTTTAAGATCGCGCGGGATTGGCGCCAGAAGCGGTCGTTCGAGCGGTCGATTTCTTTCAAGCTGCTGCCGTAAGGGCTTTGGGACTTGTCGAGGCTCGCTTTGTAAGCCTCCCGAGCCGCCTCCAGCTTCTGCCCCGCCTCCGCCTCCACCGCCGGATCCGCCATCAAAATCCGCACAATCTGCCCCGTAAAATCGATGACCGGCGCGCTCGCCAAACTTGAAATCCAAAAAGGCTCAACCTTGATCGGTGTATCCATGCTCATTCCTCAAAATTCGCCCCATTGCGAAGTCACAAGTATTGCGAGAAATGATTCATCCTGCAAGCAAAAAGTCCATATTTGGGAGATTTAGGGGGGCTTGGCGTAAAGACGCGCGATCCTGAGTCAGGATCTTGAGTCATGGGGTTTAGGCAAGCCCTTGGCAGAGTCTAGATCTTGAGTCATGGGGTTTAGGCAAGCTCAGGGCAGAGTCTAGATCTTGAGTCATGGGGTTTAGGCAAGCCCAGGGCAGAGTCAGGATCTTGAGTCATGGGGTTTAGGAATGGGGAAGGATGTGGTCAGCGGAAGCGTCTTGGTGAGGGGAAGGTGTTACCAATTCCAAGTACAGGACTTGTGGTCTGGGGAGAGTGTATAAGGATATTGGCATTGGTCGCAGGTTTGGTCGCTGGCGGTGGTGCAACTCAGGTGACCAATGGCGCAATTGCTGATGGAGTTGCAGCTGGTACATTTACCTGAGCTGTTTACGTAGTAACCTGTATCGCATTGGTCGCAGATTGAATTGCCCCATTTGGTGCAGGTTACGTGACCATTGGCGCAATTGCTGATGCCTTGGCAGCTGGAGCATTTACCTGAGCTGTTTACGTAGTAACCTGTATCGCATTGGTCGCAGGTTTGGTCGCTGGCGGTGGTGCAGGTTATGTGACCAGTGACGCAATGGTTAATATTGCTACAGTTTTGATTGCATGTTTGTGAGTTTCCGCCTTTGTAGTAGCCAGCCTGGCATGTGTTACATGAATTCCCGTTGCTGCAGGTGGCACAGTGGTTCACGCTCGGGCAGCTCGCACAACTGCCATAACTACCAACTGTATTAACAAAATAACCATCAGAGCAGGATATACAACTAGACCTGCCGCTTATAACAGTGCAAGCAGTGCAGTTGTCTCCGCCTGTGTTGTTGCAATTCATACCACAATAGCCGGGCTCGCAATTGGTGCAGTTCAGGTTTGAGCCGTTTGGAGCGCAAAACACGATTGCACCTTCGGCGCAGTGATGGCCCGGGTTCTTGTCCAGACAGGTCTCGTTGCAAGTCTCTCCGGCATACCCATCTACGCAGCCATCCGTGCTGCATGCCGTGATCTCGCCCGTATCCTTGTTGCAGATGGAAGACTCGGGGTGGAAGCAGTGCGTGTCGTCGGAGTTAACGCAAGGGTCGTCGCAGGTTTCTCCCCAGAGCCCGTTGCTGCACTCTGTGCAGTTGTCCGCAGTTTCTTCGCATTTTTTGCATTTTTCTTCGCATTCCGTGCATTCGGTGCCATTCAGGTAATAGCCGTCTGCGCAGCTCGTGCAAGCATAGTCGCTGCTGGTGGCGATGTCGGTGCCGGTGCCGGTGCAGGTTGTACAACTCTGGTCGCATGTATTCGTGCAGGTGGTACCCCAGTAGCCGGGTTTGCATGCAGCGCAGCTTGTGATGGTGACTTGACCTCCGTTCTCACTGCAGCTGATGGTCGCGCCTGGGTCGCAATTTGAAGATCCCGGGAGATGGTCGCTGCAATTCTGCTCGCAGAGTATTCCGAAATAGCCCGCCTCGCATGCGATGCATCTTGTGATGGTGACGGGGACGTCGGTTCCATTTTGGTAGCAGCTGACGTTCGTAATCTCTGTGCGATCGCATCGGGTGAGATCGACGTCGTTTTCAATCGCGGGTGCGCCTGCGCATTCGGAAGTGCACTTCTCTCCATAATAGCCATCCGCACATTGAGGGATGCCTCCGTTGTCTGTACTGCATGCAGAGATGGCGCCCGTGTCTTTAGCGCAAATGGAGGTGCTTTCATCCTGGCAGTGGGTTCCGCCCTGGGTGTTACTGCATCCTTCGTTGCAGAAGGTTCCGTAATAACCGGGCTGGCATGCACTGCAGTCTGTAAATGTACCGTTTTGATCACAAGACCAAGTGATATTGTTGTCAGTCGAGCAATGGGGGTGTTCTCCATTGAGAGTGGTGAGTTGTGAAGCTCGCTCCTCCTGATTGCTGCTCAGGCATGTATCGTTGCAATTCGAACCCTTATATCCATCTTCGCAAGCCTCGCAGCTGAAGTCGCTGACCTCTCCGTCGGTGATGGTGCCGCTGCATTTGATGCAATGCGCGTAACCCTCTTGGCTGTTGCATTTTGCCTTGCAATCGCTTCCAAACCAGCCGTCTTCGCAGCCTTCGGTGCATGCGGCAATGAGACCGCTGGTTTGATCGCAGGCGGAGTTTTCGGGGTGCGCGCAATGCTGATCGGCTGCGTTCTCGCATGCGATTTCGCAGGTGTCTCCATACCAGCCATCCTTGCAGGCGTTGCCTTCGGGAAGCGTGCATTTCAAAGCCAAACCGCCGTCCTTGGAGCAGGTGACGATGGATGCTTCGCTGCAATGGTCAGGCTTTTCGCATGCTTGGCTGCAATCCGTGTCCCAATAGCCATCTGCGCATACGGTGCAATGCCAGCCTTCTGTTTCGCCTTCGCAGGCGTAATGGTGAACGGTTGTGTCGCCGTCGAGCTCGTCTGCTGCGCAATGCTGGGTTGCGGTTGGGGCAGGACAAGCTTCGCTGCAGGCATTGCCATACCAGCCATCGATGCAGCTGTCGCAGCTTGTGATGTCGCCTGTGGTCGAGAATTTGCCGGTGGTATCGCGATCACAGGTGGCAGATGCGAGTGCAGCATCGGTGCAGTGGTTGTTCGCGCCGTTTTGGCAGGGTGAGCTGCAGAGGGCGTCGAACCAGCCCGGAGCGCAGCCATCGCTTGTGCTGCAAGCTGTGATGTAACCATCGGTTTTGCCACAGGCGGAATGGTTCGGTGATGCGCAATGGGTTGCGGAATGGCCTTCAACGCCCACGGGGATGTTTTCACATGGGACGGTGCAGGGTGTATTTACCAATTGATCCCAATAGCCGTCGGCGCAGGCCTCGCAGGTATCGATGGAGATGCTTTCGTCGTCTTTTTGTGAGCAGGTGACGCTGTTCGCTTCGCCATCGGTGACGCAGTGATTGGGACCTTCATAATCATTGGCAGCGATCACATCTTTGCAAGCATTGTGGCAATTGAGCCCGTAATACCCAGCCTCGCATGCACCCTTACATTCGATGATTTGGCTGCCCTCTTTATCACAAGTGGTATCGAGTGAAAGTTCCGCGCAATGATATTCTGTCTGGATGTTTGGAATCGCCTGGCATTGGGACTCACAATCATCGCCGTAACGACCCGGATTGCAGCCGATGGGGTGACTTTCAGCATCTGTTCCGCAGTTGGTGATCTTTCCGTCTCGGGTGCAGGTGGCATTGGTCCCCAATGACAGGCATTGGTGATTTTCAATTGCAGTGCAGGGTGTTTCGCAAGCAGTGCCATACCACGCGCTGCCCGTGCAGCTGTCTTCTGCGCCACATGCGATGATCTGACAGCTGGTGCCTTCGCCGCAGTTCGTCCCATCTGCTTTGTCTTTACAATTGGCGATTGCCGGGTTTACGCAGTGGGTTGCGCCTTCACCTTCAGCATTGGCGCATGCCTTCTGGCAATCATTGCCACCATATCCGGGAGCGCATTGTTCACAAACAAAATTATCGCCATTCTCCTTACTGCAGGCCACACTGCTGTAAAGAGTGGTGTTGCCTTCTGTGTCAGTGGTAATGCAATGATTGTTGTCTTCAGTGTATTGATTGCTGAGTGCCGAGACGCAATCCTGACTGCAATCGTTCCCATAATAGCCGGTGTTGCATTGCGAACATGTCACCTGGTAGTTCTCGTCTTCTCCACTGCAGTCGATCTGAGCATCTTTACTGCAATGGTGGTTGTCGGGTAGCTGGCAGTCCGTGGTGCAGGTTGGGCCGTGTTTTCCTGTAACGCATTCTTCGCAAGATTCAATGGAGATCCCATTTTCTGTCTGGACGCATGTAATACTGGATATTGGTTGACCTTCTGTGAGGCAGAAATTGGGGCCTTCTCCATTTTGAGCGATGATTACGTCTATGCATTTGCTTTCGCAGGTTGGACCATACCAACCTGGCTCACAGGCGTTGCAGCTTGCCAACTCGCCCCCTGTACAAATGGCGGATGTGAGGGCCTCTGCTGTGCAGTGCGTAGCACCTGAGTTTTGGCAGGGTTCACTACAGGTTTGGCCATACCATCCGGGGTCGCAGGCGTTGCAATTTTCGCAGGTGCTGCAGCGTGAGATTGTGCCTGCCGAATTGAAGTTGCCGTTGCTATCGCGATCACAAATGGCAGATTTGAGGGCGTCAGCGGTGCAGTGGGTACCAAGGAATTCTTGGTCGGCAGGCTGGTTTTGACAGGGCAAACTGCAATCTGTGCCGTAATACCCTGGAGCGCAGCCCTCATTTTCTCCGTCTGTGCTGCATGCTGAAATGAAGCCAGTGTCTTTGACGCAAGTAGAATTTGCCGGAGCCCTGCAATGGGTTACCGGATGTGCTGCGGTTGCATTGTCAGCAGTGGTGTTCTCACAAATTGACTTGCAAGTTGTGCCCCAATATCCCGGATTACAAGCTTTGCATACGGGGTTGTGGCCATCATGGTCACATGTGACACTGTCTTCGTTGTCTGTCGTACAGTTTCGGACGTCATTTGAGTTGAGTGTTTCACATTTATCCTGACAGTTTTTGCCATACCAACCGGGCTCGCAGGCTTCGCAGCTGAAGATGGTTCCATCGGTGGTGAAATGCTCAGCGGCATCGCGATCGCAGACAGCGGTTTGGAGGGCGGTCTCGGTGCAGTAGGTGGGATGGTCTCCCACTTGGTTCTTACATTGAATGTTGCATTGGTTGCCGTACCAGCCCTTGGTACAGAATGTGCATTCCGTGTTGTGGCCGTCCCGATCGCATTTGTAATAACGAACTTCCGGGCCTTCGGTGGTTTCGCTTTTTTGGCAATGCAAGATTGCGGTTGGGTCACAATCCTTGTCGCAGGCATCGCCCCACCAGCCATCGATGCATCCAGCGCTTTCACCACATGCTGTGATTTGACCGCCAATGATTGCAGCTGCAGATGCAGTGGCTTCACGGGATTCTTTGTTACAGATCGAAGACGTTTCATCTGCACAATGTGTGAGAATTTGACCATCTACCTGGTTGCTGCACGCTTTATCACAAGCGTGATCCCACCAACCCTGCTCGCAATCCTGGTTACAGTACAGCTGCAGTTCTGTTGAAGTCTCATCATAATTACACTTGACCTTAACTACGTCAGGGTCTGTCGGATCTTTGCAGTGATTGGCTTCTGTCAGCTGTCGGAAACATTCCCCTCTGCAGTCTTTGTTTTGGCTTTCCTTATCGCTGTAATAACCATCTTGGCATTCACCGCAATCGATGACTTTGCCATCTGCCTGATTGCAAATAATGACTTTGTTGCTTTGAGTGGGATCTTTGCAATGGGTGATTTCGACTGAAGGATCGTCTTCTTTATGTTCATTTTGACAATCTTCCTCACATAAAACTCCCCAGTGACCATCAACACAGGGTGAACAAGAGAGAACGGCTTCATCCTTATCGCTTTGAGTGCATGAATAGTCGGGGATGTAATCGCAATCCTTGCAAAATCCATTTTCTCCTGGTTTACACTGAGTGTTGATGGGATCACATTTCTCTTCATATCGACAGTATTTTTTATTGGGGGGCTGACATACGTCTTTACATAGTTCGCCTGTATACTTGTTTTCGCAAGCTGAGTCTTCCTGGCCATTGGGTGAAGTGCAGGAGAGAATCGCACCCGTTTGCTGGCTGCAGGTAATGTAACGGTTGCCTGCTTCGTCAGTTACTTTACAATGGGTTTCTGATGAGTTGGCGCAAGTTGTATTGCAATTGTCCTTCCAATAACCGGTAATGCAGCCGCTGTTACAATAATACTCTAAACTCGTTTGGGTTCCTTCATTCAGAACGACACATTCAAAGTTATTTCCCGCGCATCTTTCGTGCTTTACGCAAGTGTTATCACATGTTGTACCGTAATAACCTGATTGGCAGGGGGAGTGAGTGCCTGCAGGTTGCCCGTCATCGTAATAACACCCTGTCAGCTCACCTGTGTTCAAATCGCAGTGAATGGTATTCGGCAGACAGTGAGTATCAGATTCTTCCGTCACGCAGCGGTCTCGGCAATAGGGATCGTCGTGATAATTTTGATAAAAGATGGAATTGGGGTTTTCCAGCGCTTCTCTTACGTGGTCTGGGTTGGAGTAGAAACCCCGGATGCAGACGGGACAGGATTCAACGTGGTTTTCGTTTTCCTTGTTGCATTTGACCACCTTACACTGGGTACGACCTTTGCAGGGGGTGCTGCATGTGGGGCCACTGTAGCCATCTTCGCATTCGTTGCAGTCGAGAGGAAGCCCGGCAGGTATAACAATATTGTTTTCATTTACAGTAGCTTCTTTTTGACAGCGAGTGATCTTGCTGCAATGCATCTGCGCCTCTCCTTCGGGACGGTAGCTGCTGCAAGGACGCTCGCATTTATCGCCGTAATAGCCATCTACACATGAGCTGCACGCCGTGGTGACACCTGTACGTTGTGTACATGTAATGGTGGATCCCTCAGTAACGTTGCAGTTAGGGGGGGATGGACATTTTTTGGAGCAATCATCGGTGTAGTAATTGGTGTCACATCCGGCGCATGCGGTAGGGGTGCCGTCCTGAGTACAGAGGCTGATCGATAAGCAATTGGGGTTGCTGGAGGTGGTCAGCTCTGTGCAGTCATGTTCGCAGGCGTTGCCATAAAACTTTGAATTTTTGCAGCCGTCGCATAGAACAGGGACGCCGGTCTGCTTGTCGCAACTTTGCACTTTGTCGCATTGATCTGAGCTTCTGCAGGCATATCGGCAGTCTTCACCCCACCAGCCATCGAGGCAATTGGCGCATTGATTGGGGGCCCCCGTTTTCTGATCGCATTGAGCCACATTGATGCAGTGAGAAATGCTGCTCTCGGAGGAACCGGCGTTTCGCTCCATTTGATAACATTGAGTGGTGAATTGATAGGCATCCGAGCCTTGCGTGCTCGGAGTGACACATGCTTTCCCTTCACCGATGATCTCTTTGCAGAGCGTAATCTTCGGGCATTTCAGACAGCGTTTGGAGCTGGCTGTCGTTGAGGCCTGGCACCATGAGATGGGTTCACAAGTGGTGATGGGGGAATTGTTGTCTTCTGGAGGCAGGCAGGAGTAGCAGCTGAAGCTGGGGTCGGATGTGTTGTCGCATCGCTCTTCGCCCTGAACGGCGATATCGATGCATCCTTTTTGCACCCATTCTCCTTCTCCCGCGTTTTCTGTGAATGGCAGAACATCGCATTGGAGGCAGCGCAGGTCGTTTTCGCCTCCGGGGGTGCAGGATGCGGTCGGGGACCAGGATGGAGCAAAGGTGGGGCAAAGCAGGTTGCATTGTTCGCCGTAGCGGCCGTCTTTGCATGAAGTGCAGTTTTCAAACACACCCGTGTCTTGTCCGCATTGAGTCGCACCTTCATTGCAGGAACTCGAAATGGCGCAGATTTGCTCGCAAGTGGGCCCAAAATAACCGGATTGGCAGGCGAGGGGGTTTTCAGCGTCGCCCTGGCATTCGATGGGCGTGCCGTCGTCCTGCTCGCATTTGGTGATGTTGGTGCATTTGAATTCGTCTTTGCGGCTGTTGCATTCTTTTTCGCAGGAAGGCCCCCAATAGCCATCTTTGCAGGCGCTGGGTCGATGCTCGCAGGCGGTGGATTGTGAAGATCCTTCAACAGAACCCTCGTTGATCGAAATCGGGTCGCAGGTGATGCGCGATTTGCAGACCGATTGACCATTGGGGTTGTTTTGATCGCAGGTGAGCAGGGCTTCATCGAGGCAGTTTTTTTGCTTTGGGCATGGATCACTGCAGTCGATGCCTCTGTAACCCTCCTGGCAGCCTTTCTCACATTTAACGTTGGAGCCGTCTTTATCGCAGGTTACGCTCGGAAGATCGAGGCAATGATTCTGCTCATTCCAATATGGGTTGGAGTCTGTGCAGGTTTGATTGCAGCTTTCACCAAAATAGCCTGTCTGGCATTCGGTGCAGAGGGTCGCGCTTCCGGATTCGCTGTTTTGGCTGCAAATCACGGTGCCTGCACAATGCATTTTTTCCGGGATGGGGCAGGCTTCAGCGCAGTTTTCGCCCGCATAGCCATTGGGGCAGCCTCTGCATTTGGTCGCGCGTCCGGAGCCTTGCAGGCAGGCTTCGACTTCTGTGCAGTAGGTGTCGATCGGGCAGGTTTTGCTGCAATCCTCGCCGTAATAGCCGTCTTCGCATCCATCGCAGGTGATGGGGGCGCCGGTGTTCATGTCGCAGGTGAGGACGGTTTTGCAGTGAATGTTGCTGTCATCGGCGGAATTGGGACAGACGTTCTCGCATTGGGAGCCCCAGCGCGCGGATTGGCCCTTCTCAGCGTTGTAATGCTGGCATTCCGCGCATTTTTCGCGCTTTCCGGTCGATTGGTTGCAGCTTGCGGGCTTGATGCAGAGATCTTTGGGATCTGTCTCGCAGGGCAGGTTGCAGGCCTGGCCGTAATAGCCGTCGATGCAGGATGCGCAGTCGGTGGGAAGGCCGGTGCTCTGAGCGCAGGTGACGACGCTTTCGCAGGTGCTGGAGGCGGGGCAGGTTTGCGCGCATGTGGGCCCGTAAAAGCCATCCGGGCATTTACAAAAATAAAGATCGGCAGAGCTCGGTGAGTTTTGACAGATGCCGTCGTTTTGGCAAGGGTCGTTGTCGCAAGGATTCTGACTGGTGCAGTTGACGCCAAAATAGCCTTCCTGGCAGTCGCACCGGTATTGATTGCGGCCGGTCACCGTGCATTCGCCGCCGTTTTGGCAGGGGGCGTTCAGGCAAAGGTTTTCGACGCATTGCCCCTTGATTTCGAGCTCAAGCTCTGTGCAGTCGCATGTGCCATTGTTGCAGACGTTGCTGCTGCAATCCTGGGAGCGCTTGCAGCTTTGCCTGTGATTGCAGGGTGCACAGTCGCCTCCACAGTCGATGTCCGTTTCGGAGCCGTTTTTGATTCCATCGCTGCAGGAGATGATGACCGCATCTTCCGGATCTTCGGTGATGGTATCTTCGCAGCCCAAATTGATGAAGCCAACTCCAAAGGCAAAGAACCAAGGTGTAAGGCTAATTTTGCGCATCTGTCGTTCTCCAGCCGATCAAACGCTGTAGCATACCGCTATTTGATGCGGTCTTGCGACTTGAAAATGGAGATTTTTTTTGAGGCCAAAGCCCCGGCTGAGCCGGGGAATCCGCGCTTCGCTCAGACAAGGCCTCAGGCCTCCGTGACCCCAATCGAATGAGACTTGTAACCTGCCGATTACTTTAAGTTTTTCCAGTTCTGAGCGGGGAATGACTTGCCTGAAGGCATGCTGGATCCGAGCACATAAAGCGCGCGGCGGTTGCGGATTTCGTCTGTATTATCGGGCGTTTCGACGGCAAGCCCCTTTTCGCCAAAGCCCTGATACGCGATCGCTACGGGCACGCCATGCTGCTTAAAGTAACGGGCGATCGCTTCCGCACGCTTGAGTGAGAGCGCCAGGTTGTCCTGATCCTGCCCCACCGTATCGGTGTAACCCGCCACATAGAGCCGCCATTCGACGCCCGATCGCACGCCGAGCGCCTCTTCATAACGCCGCAGCTCCTTGTTGATGTTCGCCAGGGTTTGCTGAATGGACTGAACCGATCGATCCAGTTTGGGCCGCTCTGCCGGGTGAATGTCGGCTTTGCCGCTTTCAAACACGACCTCTTCGTGGGCGATTTCCACCTGCCAGGAGGCGATGGTTTCGGCAAACCAATAGCCCAGCTCATCGGTGAATTTCAGTTTAATCATGCGGAGTTGCGCATCTTTGGGCGGGTTCAGTTCGACGAGGGTTTTGCCATCTTCGCGCACCGAAAACGAGACAGGCCCGTCGAGCGCTTTTTGACCATTTTGATCGAAGGCGATCGCTTCCACCTGCTGCAGTGGGCGATCGGAGGTGAGGAGCAGCTGCCCTCGATCGAGATCGATGTCCGCTTTATCGATGCGGATTTCGAGCGGTCCCAGCGAGAGGATGCGGAATTCGATGGGGGCCGTAGAGGTTGCGCCGTCCGCCGATCCGGTCAGTTCGCCGCGCCAGTTGGAGATGCCCTTGGGAACATCCCAGGAATAGGTTTTGCTCTCTCCCGCCTTGAGGACTTTCGCCTTAAAATTCACGGTCTTGCCGGATTTCTCTTCGGTCAGGCTGAGCGACATTTCGTGCACCTGGTTTTGTGGGCGCAGCGTCAGTTTAGCCTTTTGCCCTGGCGGGACGTTGGGATCAAACTGGTGCTCCCAGATGGGCCCTTCCGCAAATGCGAGGTTGCAGAGCAATAAACTGGCTAAAAAAGAAAACAAACGCATGATATCTCCTCCAAAAGGCGTCAAAATCGGTCAAGCATACAACAGCTCTGTTGGATTCGCTGGATTTTCACGCGAAAATATCTCATGGCGAGCATCGTTTTTGCGCAAGCGCAGGCGGTGCGCTTTGGGGATGAAAGATGACTGAAGCAACAACGGAACTGCAAATCGTCGAAAGCGAGCCGACTCCGCCGCCAAAGCCCAAGAAAAGGCTTTTTAAATTCATGTGTTGGCTGTTTTTGCTTTCGGGTATCGCGATGGGGTTGTTCGTGCGGGGGCCGGGGGTGATGCAGCTCGGTGAAGGCGAGGCGGTGCTGCTCACCAACGATGCCGAGATCGCGTTTCTGGGGCCCAAAAGGCGGTTCATCGAAGGTCCCGCGTTTGTGATCTATCTGCCCGTGGCCACGGAGGCGATCCGCTTTCAAACGACGCCCAGAGCCACCGATCTGGAGGCCGAAGCGCTGACCCAGGATCTGGTGCAACTCCGCTCAGAACATGCGTTTTTGACCTGGTCCATCACAGGTCCGGAAGCGGCTCAGGTCATCGATTTGCTGGGTCGCAACGAGGCGGATTGGGCGGAAGCGGCGCGCCTCGAAGGAGTTGCGGCTCTGGTGCAGATGTTTGGCAGACTGACGTTTGCAGAGCTTCAGGATCGCGAAAAGATGCAGTCCGCCCTGCAAAATGCGCAGATCGATTTGAGGCGCCGCTTAAAGGCGATGGGCCTCCATCTGGTGGATTTGCATTGTCCGCTCTGGAGTTCCGAGCGTCTGCTGCCCGAATTGGAGCAGCTCAAAGCGTTGCGCGAGCGCATGGACGCGCTTCAGGGAGAGGCGGATCGTCAAAAGGCGGCCATCGCGCAGGAACGGGCGGTGGAGCAGAGTTCCAATGAAGCGCAACTCCGGTCTGCAGAAGAGGATTTGCAGAAAAAGAGGGCGGAATTGCAGGCCGAAATCGAGGCGGGCAAAGCGGCTTTTTCGCGGGAATTGCAGCAACGCTGGGAACAGGCGGAGGCGGAAACCCTCGCAAAGTTAAAGAAGATAGAGGCGCAGAAGCAGCTGGATGCGGTGGAGCTTCAGGCTTTGAAGGCGCGCCGCGAGGCTCTGGGGCGTCAGGGCAGCCGGGCTCTCGATCGCGCCATCGCCGAATGCGTGTTGCCTCAACTGGCGCAAGTCTCTATGGGACAACAAAAATCTCCGGAGCCAGAAGCGGGCGGAACGGCGCCTGAATCTGCGGGCCGTCTCGAACCGGAAGCGGTGAAACCGGAGCCTGAAGCGAACCCAACAGCGCCGGAAGCGGTGAAAACCGAAGCAGGGAAGCCTGAGCCGGAAGCGGTGAAACCTGAACCCGGGAAACCTGAGCCGGAAGCGGTGAAACCTGAACCCGGGAAACCTGAACCCGAGGCCGGCCATCCTGCAAAACCCGAAGAAGAACCGGCCCCCGATGCGGGCGTCCAAAGTGAGGCCAAATGATGCGGTTTTTATTGAGTTTTTTGGTGCTGATCCTGGGGCTTGGCGGTTGGTTTTCGGTGATCGGGATGCGGCGCGTGGAGCCGGGTCACGTGGCCTGGCGTGAAGATTCCGATTTGGCTTACGGTGCGGGGATTTATCCAACGATTCCGCTGTATGTCAAATGGTCGGAAACCGCGCTTTCGGGCTTTTGGCTGCTCGATCCGTTTCAGGTTGAGAGCACCGAAGGCCTGAGCGTGCAATGGCATTTGGCGCTGCGCTTCCACCGCGTGCCCTGCTCCACCGATGCTGCTGTGGCGAAAAACGACGGACTGCCTCCTCCCGAACTGCGCGAGCAGATCCTCTCCCGCCTGCAGGGCCGACCGCTTTCAGAACTCTCCCATCCGTCGCGCAACCTGTTGGATTCTTTGCTGATTTCTGAAGATCGGGGCCTGGTGCTGGATGAGATCCTGCTGGTCGATGTGCGCCCGCTGGAGTCCAAAGAAGCGAGCTGGGCTCAAGAGGCGGCCAAGCAAATCGAAGCGGCAGAGCTCGAAGTTCAGCAAAAAAAGCAGGCTCTGGAGCTGTCAGGCAACGAAGAAAAACTCCGCTTTGAAAAAGAAAAAACGTTTAATTCTGCAGAGTTGACTAAGACGCTGGCCGCTCAGAAGCGCGCATTTGAAGAGGAAGCGGGCGCGCTCAAGGCCGAAGCCGAAAAAGAACGCCTGGCGATGCAGGCCGATCTGGAGGCGCGCCTGCTCGCTCTTTCCGGTCAGGTCATCGAAGCCGAAGCGGAACGGAAGTCCGCAAAAACAAAGGCAGAACTGGAAGTCTTTGCGGGGGAGCAGGGCCGCTATCTGCAGGCGATTCTGGCCGCCGAGCAGTTTAAGCTGGGGCCCATCCATCTGGCGACCGATCAGCCTCAGGCGCTCAGGGAGTTTGGTTCGGTGGAAGCCTGGAGGAAGTTCTTTTTGGGGCCTCAGTGAGGCGGATGGGCGTCAGCGGCGCGGGCGTTTGGGGGGCTTTTTGGGGCCTCGGGCAGGCTTTTGGGGATCGGCCACTTCGCCGCTCAGGATCGTGATGTTGTAGCGGTCACCGTAAAGCTGGATGCGCAAAAGCGGCGTGCCCTGAAGGATGCTGCGCTGCAGGGTCTCTGAAAGCGGCTGTTCCTTCAGCATTTGTGCAAAGAAATTGCGGGCCTGGGGCGTTGAAAGGTAGCTGTCCTGCTGATCTTCCGGATCGCCGCGCTGGGCGGAATTGTTGACGCGATCGCGCAGTAAAATGGCGGTGGCCGAGGTGAGTTTGGCGCCCTTGGCGTTGAAATGATCCTCGTCGCTCAGGCGGGCGATATAGTCGCAGAGCAGCGCGGATTTGTCTTGCGAGGGCTGGGCCTGGCTGCTGCTTGCACCATCGGGGGATTCGAGCGGCGCCAGGTTTTTAATCCGGAATCGGGTCAGCAAATCGTCGGGCGGCACCGCTTCTTCAAAGCGGGACTGATGAAGGCGCTGGCTCTGATCTTCCTTTAAAAGTTGCGGTTCGACGTTGCCCGAAGCGAAGGCTGCGACGGAGCCTTTTTGTACAAAAATCGCGGGGCTGGAAGTGGTCGCGGTCACAATAAAGTCGCTTTGGGATTTGGCGCTGATGAAGCGCGCTTTGGGGTAGTAACTCTCGCGGCTTTCGGGGATTTCGACGGTGACCTGGCCTCCTTTGGCGGCGAGTTCCATCACGTGAAGGCTGCCCCAGTGCAGGCGCAAAAGTGTGCGGCGGGGCGAGCTGTAGAGGAGCTGCACGCGGGTTTCGGGGCCGAGCAGCAGGCTCGCGACCACTTTGTTCCGATGCGCGATTTCGATGAGCGCGTTGCCGTTCTCGCTGGTCGAGATGACGTCAAAATGCGCGATTTTTTGAGGGGTTGCCTGCACCGCTTTGGGGGATTGAGCGCCCAGAGAGACCTGACCCCTTTGGTAGGCGATCTGCAGGCTGAACGATTCGGGCTTGGGGCGCGCAATGGGCGATTGCAAAAGCGAAATCACCTTTTCATGCAGCTGGCCCGATTGCCCGAAATACTGGCTGTCGAGGAATCCGCTCTGGTTGTCGAAAGCAGCTAAATGGTGAAGACCCTTAATGATTTCTTGCTGAACGCCGCTTAAATGGGCCGATGCGTGGTAGACCAGACCGTCGTCTTCCGCAAAGGGGAGCACCTGGGATCTCGTGCGCCGTTCGCCGAGCAAAAGCGCATATTCCACCTGGGGATGCAGATGGCCGCCCTTGGATTCCTGAGCGTTTAAGGCGTTCAAAAACTCTGAGCCGGCAAGCAGATCGGTGTAAGCGAGCGGCGGATTGCCGCGAACGAGGCCGGGATGGAGCGCGGCCCAGTATGAGGGATCGGGCGGTGACAGCTGGCTTTGAAGATTGAGGCCGTGATTGGGCGTGCCGATCATGATCAGCTTGCGGATGGGCGGGTTCTGGGCGTTCTGAGCGATCGCGTTTCGGGCCAGAAGCCCCGCGATGCCAAAGGCGACCGCATCCATACGATCGGCCTTAACTCCCGCTGCTGCAAGGAGATTCTGTTCGTTCGCCAGGATGCCCTGGATCGCCTGGGTCTGCTCTTTTGCGGTGTATCTCATCCCCTGGGCTTTGAGCTCCGTTTCGCCAATGGTCCGGTATTGCTGCTGGTGGAGCGCATGCTGCAGCGGCGTCAGGAGTTGCGGCTCGTCGTAAAACTCGGGCAACAGGGCCACCGTAGGCCGTACAAGGTTCATGGGCGTCTCAAGCCGGATCGGCAGCGAGCCCGGCGTTTCGAGCTCAAACCGAAGGCTTTGCGGCACCACCGCAACGGGCCCCGCTATGGTCGGGATTTTGCCTGTGAACGCTGAAGTTGCGATTTCTTCAGGCGGCTCATAATAGAACTCGATATGCCCCTTTTGGTCGGCCTCGATGGTGGCTTTGGGCAGGGGCACAAATGCTTGTTTTTGCTTTAAAAGATAACGCCCGAATGCGGGTTGCGGGCATTTGAGCGCGGAGTTCGGCATGGCCTGCAGATCGATCTGCACATGCTGCAGCTTGTCCGTCACGATCCCCTGCACGGGCAGACCCGTCTGAGGCAGCGTTTCGACCTGAAACTGGGCCACTTGCACGGGAATCGGCGTCAGATTCTGGCCGACCGGGCGGGCCGAGAAACCACAATCCTGCGCGTTCTGAGGCCGGCATTGAGCGAGCAGATAGGTGGCGCCCTGCGCGTTGGTTTGCGAAACCTGAGTGATCTGGCCGTATTGAAGCCATTCGATTTTTTGACCCGCGATGGGGCGACCGGAGGCGTCAAAGCTTGTGGCCGAAAGCAGAACGGTGCCACCCATGGGCGAAACGAGAGGGGGATCCGCTGAGGCATAAAACCCGGGCGTCGCGTTGAGGGAGACCGCCGTTTGGGTGATCTGGCTTGCGGATCCTGCGGTATTGGCGACGGTTGCGGTGATTTGGTTTTGTCCGCTCCAAAACCGCACGTCGTAAAGATATTCGCGGCATCCAGGGCAGCTGTTGACCGCTTTGGAGGCTTTGGGCGTGAAGGTTTCCTGACGCAATGCGCCGTCGTGAGAGGCGACCACCTCGCGCGTTAAGGTGAGCCCTACAAAGGGATTCGGCGTGGGGCAATGGCCGTTGGGATCGATCACGACGCGGACTTCACCCAAAACCGAAAGCGCGCCTTTGGGAACCTGAAGCTTTGAGGGCGAAACGGAGATCGAGGTGATGGCTGGATTGGGATCGCAGGCGGTCTGCGCCTGGGCCATTTGCCCCAAAAGACTTATCGCGACTGTAGATAGAAGAGATGTGTATTTCAGCATGAAAAGGGCTGTATTGCGTTCAGGGCGGGCTGTCAAGAAGTTCACGGCCGATGAGGCGGTGAGGAGGGCTCGGAGGCGGTGAGGAGGGTTCGGAGGCGGTGAGGAGGCGAGGGAAGGGCGCGGAGGATCAGTAGGCGGCGGTTTTTTCGGTCACTTTGCCCATATCGACGTAAGCGTGATCGTTCATGATCACAAAGTTGCGATCGTCAAAGCCCAGATGCCCCTTGCCGTCGTGGCGGATGATCTGAAGGCGGCCGGCACCGTAACCCATGGGCCCGCGGCTGTAATAATGGGCCAGGAGCAGGTAGGGATCGGCGCTGGGATCCTTGATGGTAAAGCATTCAGGGCCGTAACCGGTGGTGATGTCCGCGTAAAGGTGGCCACCGGAAGCCAAAGCTCTGCGGCTGTAGAAGGCGTGGTTGTAGTCTTTATCGAAGATATGGAAGTCGACATCGTTGGCGTCGGTCTCCCAGGTGACGATAAAGCGGATGGTGTTTTGGTCGTCCAGGCGAATGGATTCGCGCTCAAGCTTGCGTAAAATCTCGTCTTTTTTGCTGGCGTCCCGAGCGAGCCAGGCCTGGGCGATGATCGCTGCATCCTCGCGTAAAATCTGCTGCACGCCATTAAAGCGACCCCATGCGCATTTGGCTTTCAGGCTTCCGATGGCGATGTCCAGGGCCTCGGCATATTGACCATCGCGGGCAAGCGCCATGGCGAGCATATGGTAAACGGAGGGGTGATCGGGGCGATCGGCCAAAGCCTTGCGATAGCAATCGATGGCGAGCGCGCGGCCGGGGGTCAGGGTTTCGAGCCAGTTGGCGGCAACGCGGCGCATATCGGCGCGGGATGGGTAGAGATCGATGATGCTGCCGAATGCGCGGGCTGCGAGTTCGGGCTGACCGTTGGCCTGCAATGCGCGACCCAATGCGATGTAAGCCAGCATGTTGGTGGGATCCTTTTCGAGCCATTTCCATGCGAGTTCCAGGGCCTGCCTGATGCGTTCGCGCTTTAAGGCTTCGTCGATTTCCTGCATTTCGCCGCTTAAAGCTGCAATTTGCTTCTTTAAAATGTTGTCATATTCCTCGCGTCCAGAATGCGTAGCGGGCGGAGCGGGGGGAGCAGATGGAACGGGCGGAGGCTCGGGCGCAACTCTCAGGTCGGGCCGCATGTCTTCTTCAGGTTCTTCATCGGCTTCTACGGCCATGCTGGGGGCTGGCGCACTGCCTGCGGGGCCTGCTGCAAATTGCGCGGCTGCAGGGGCTGCATTGGGGGCCATTATCTCGCCTGGCATTTCGTCTTCGCTCTCTTCTAGCGCTTCAGCCTGGGCCATAGGGGCGGATTCGGCTTCCTCTCTTGCTGCACTTGCTGCCCTTGCGGGTGCTGCTGCACTTGCTGCCCTTGCGGGTGCTGCTGCCTGAAAGAGGTCATCGCCCCTTCTTGCCCTTTCGGGTGGTGCAAACTTTACTGTTTCTCGTCGTACTGGGGGCCTGGGCGGTCTCACGGGGATCTCGGGCTGGAGTGTGACCACCGAGTTGCGGTGTTCGAGTTCGATGCCCGCAGGACCGATCACCATGATGTCGGTGAGCGCATTGCGATCGATGTTAAAGCGCTGGTAATCCCATTCGCTTTCGAGAACGACGAGAGCCGTATAGGGCGAAAGTACGCGATGTTTAACGGAAAGTTCGGTAATTTGTGACTTCAGGGCCGACTTCAGATCGCGATCGCCCATCGACTGCATATGGGTGAGGCGGGCGATGCGGGCCGAAATGACGGCGCGTTCGAGCAAGGGGCGCTCTGCTTCGTGCATTGCGGGGGTAAAGCGCGCTTCGATGTTACCCGAGAGCTGCAGGGTGGCTTCTTTGCCAACGGGCAGTTCGGCATAAACCAGAAGGGGATCGCCGCCTTGCAAACCGCGCACTTCTGTGGGCCAGAGCCAGGTGGAGTCGGGAACCGAGATCTTGACTTCGGAGGCGGTGTTGCGCATCAGGCGCGAGAGATGCTCGGTTTTGGGCGCGTTGGCGTCGATGACCTGACCGGCCTGTGCGAGGGTCGAAACGAGCGCTTTGAGGGCATCGGCATCGCGGGCGGTCGTATCCACATAGGCGTCGATGCGCGTGTAACCCACATCTTTGAGCTTTTGGACGCGGGTGCGGAGGTTATCCAAATCCACGTTGCCCGCGTTGAACATGCCGTCGCCCACCAAAAACAGACGCTGGTTTTCGGCTTTCACCGATTCGGCTGCAGCGAACAGGACGTCGGCATCGGTGGCACCGAGGGCGCGCCTGGCCTTGAGCTTATCGACCTCAGCCTGTCCAAAATCGCCGGGTTTGCCTTTAAAGATCACCTCGCTGGTCTGATCGAAAGCGATGACGGTGATCTTCTGGATGGCGGCTTCGGAGAGCTCCTGGGCAAGGTTGCGGAGCTTTTCGATGCGCGCGTCGTAGCTGAGCGATCGCGAGGCGGAGGTATCGAAGAGGATGACCGCTTCTTTTTGGCTGGTGTATCCGTCGGTCCCCGATTCGGGCAGGGTGATCCGCATGAGCGCGAGCTCACCGTTTCTTAAACCTTCGCCCTGGGGATCGAGGGCGTCGCTGTTGCCCAGAATCCAGTCCTGATCGGGTTTAAAATCGCGCTTTTCAACGTCGATGACCTGGTAGCGGCCGGTGGTTCCGCCGAGCGACGAGTTTTGGGCTGCCTGCTGCGACTGGGCCTTGGGGCGCGTAAAGGCGCGCAGTTTTAAGTGATCGATCTGGGGCAGTCCCAAAAGCGGGAGCCTGTAGGCTTCGCCGGGCTTGGTCAGCTCCTGCGACCACGAGATGATGAGTTCTTTCTGTCCTTTGGCGGGAATCGGGAATACGCGGGCGTTAAAGCGGTTGCCGGCATCCTGTTCGAGCAAAGCGGGATCCACCTTGCGGTGCAATGCGTCTTCGTAAGCGCGGCGGGCGGCCTGTTTTTCGACCACTTCGCCTTCCATCCAGCCGCCGTTGATTTTCATCGCAAAGCGGCTTACGGTCGCGCCTTCGGGCAGAATCACCTGAAAACGACCTTCAATCTGGCGATCCTGCGGGTTTTCAAACACCAGTTTCAGTTCAGTGAAAGCCAGGGGATCGTCGATGACCGCCTGTGCGTTCAGTGAGACCAGCTTTAAGCCGGTACCGTCGGGCAGAGTGAGCTGAAAGGGCGTTTCAACGGCTATATCGGTTGTGGCGCCGCCTTTTTCCTGCGCAAAACAAGGCATGAAAAAGAGCGCAGTCAGCAATGCTATCAACGAAAGAAATCTCACGTAGTCACCTCATTCTTTTACGATGGTTGTCAGATGGCAACGTAACGTTGCACGGTCTTAAACGATCTCCCGCCTTTTTTATTCATCTTTATTTCTCAAAAATCATTTCTCCTTAAAATGGGTAACATTGTTTTTCAGAACCGTTTTCAGTTTGATTCAATGTAAAAATGAAGCCAACTTAAAAAACGCCGCAAATGCCCGCAGCGCCTCAGAATGCTGACCGCAGGCTCTCTTAAAAAGCGTTCAGAATCTGAACAGTCCGGACGATCCGGACGCTTTTCTTCTTTGGCTTTCGTTGACAGCGACGGCCCTGCCTGACTAAAAACCGCCCCGCGATTTCAGGAGCGAGACATGTCTACAAATTATTGGCGCCAATCGCCGCAGCGGCTCATCGATGACTGGAAGGTCGCTTTGGGGCTGGTTGTGGTCCTGTTGCTGGTTTATTTGCCGGGGCTCGGCAGTTACGGCCTCTACGACCCGTGGGAGACGCATTACGGTGAGGTCGCCCGCTATATGGTCGAGTCCGACAATTACATCGATCCTTACTGGGGTTCTCCCTGGGATCCCGATGGGGTCAAGCGCGAGCGCGAAGGGTTCTATTCCAAGCCGCCGATGATCATGTGGCTGATGTCGGCGGGGATGGAGATCGTGGGCTACAAGGCTTTGGGCTTCAGGCTCTTCTTCCCATTGGCGACTGTATTGGCTCTGCTCTCGATCTATCTCTCGGTCTCGCGCTTTTTTGATCGGCGCGCGGGGCTGATTGCGAGCCTTTTAACCGCCACAACGCCCTTTATCTGTCTGACCAGCCGACAGGCCGTACCCGACGGTTTATTGGTCGCTATCATCACTGCGGGCATGATGAGTCTCGCTTACGGACTCTTTGGGTGCAAAGAAGAGGAGCAGCCAAGCCGCCTTTTATATGGTTTCACACTGGGGCTCGCCGTATTGGTGATGGTGGGTCAATTGTGGATCATCTGGCCGATGGATAAGAGTCCCGACATCGTGAGACCTTATTTGGGCAGTCGCGGATTCTTCTACAGCATCCAGTGGTGGTTCCAGGAGACCTTTACGGTGGCTCGGGGCAAGGGACCCATCCTCTGCCTGCTGATGGCTCCATTGGCTCTGTTGACCGGTTTGAGGATTGGCAAACAGAAACAGAGAAGGATGCTTTACATCTATCTGTTCTACATTGCCTGCGGTTTGATCGTTCCTACGAAGGGATGGCTTGGCTGGGCACCGATGGGCGGAGCGATCCTGGGCTACATGCTGGTGACCGGAGACTGGAAAATCCTGGCAAAGGTCGACGTGCCCGGAGGCTTGCTGATCGTCTTTATGATCGGTCACCCCTGGGTCATCGCCATGTTAGGGGGACATCACCCTGCCTGGTATAAGCGCTTCTGGATCCACGACCACATCAACAGGCTCTTTGCGGGTGTGCACAGCCTCGACTCCGGTGGCTACGAATATTTCATCCGCTGGCTCGGCTACGGGCTTTTCCCATGGATTGCCGTCATTCCCGCAGCGGTGGTTCGGATCTTCAACCGCCTCCGTACGCCCGAATGCAGCGAAGAGAGCGATGGCAAGAAGTCCTGGTCAAGGGCACAGCGGTTCGAGATCCTGGTGCTTTTCTGGGCGGTCTTCAGCTTCTTCCTGTTCAGCAAGTCGTCCACCAAATTCCACCATTATATCCTTCCGGCAGTGCCGGCCATCACCATCCTGATGGGCCTTGCGTTCCACGATTTGCTCGATTCGGGACTGAAGAAAGGTGCATTGCTTCTGGGGATGGGCGCGTTAGGGTTGCTTTGGGTGGCGCCCGATCTGATGCGCATGCCGGGTGCCTTTGGTCAGGGTACGCAGAATCTCGTCAACCTTTTTACCTACAAGTACGATCGCGAATGGCCGGCCTTTACCTCTCCTGAGGCCATAAGCAAGCTTTCAGGCGATCAGCTGACACAGGCTCTGGCCGAGAACGCATGGTTGCAGGGCATGGTGCATACGCTTTTAAGCGTCCTCTTTGTGGCATTGGTCGGCTTTATTGTGATGGGGCTGGCAAAGGGTTGGCGCAAGCGGTACGCGGCCTGTCTTTCGGGCTTAAGCGCATTGGTGATGACCGTATGGCTGCTTCAGGTGTTCTTACCCAAGGTGGCGGTGCATTGGAGTCAGGAAGAGCTTTGGAACGCCTACTACGACCATTGCACCAAATTTGAGAAGAGCGAGCAGGCGGCCTTCGAACAGCATCTGCTGAAGACCTCGATGCGGGTGCCCGCAAAGCTCGATATCTACCCCAAAGCCTGGTGCAAGGAACCGATCGTCGCCTTCAGAACGAACTGGAGAGGCGAGAACGTCTATTCGGCCAATACCGTATTGCCCGCTCCCGAAACCAAGCATCTGGGCGTCTTTTTGAAGCATTGGGACAGTCCCTTCTACGTCTTTACCGAACGCCATCGCGTCAAGTCCGAGCTCGAAAAGACCCTGCCCAGCGAATGGAAAGGCCGATACGAAGAGATCTTTGGCCGGAACCTGAAGTTCGTACTCCTCCGTTTGGATAAATCCCTGCCCAAGAATACCAAGTTCACCGGCAAGTGATCCCCCGCCCTTAAGCCCCTCCTGACCGATCCTTATCGTCCAAAGAAATTGACCTTAACGCGAACTGCGATACTTCCATACGCGATCTGAAAGGATCGCTTACGTCCTTTGAGATGCTCCTTATGGCGCATACGGAATTACCCCATCAGCTTGTAGGGTATATAACGGGTGCGATCGACCGGAGGATCTCAATCGGTGATTGAAATGATCCCTATGGGGAATTGAAAGGATCGCAATGGGCCTTTGGGATGATCGCCTGGCGCTATAGGAAGCATCTCTTTGCGCGATTCGGATCGGGGCCAGTGGCGTTTGATGGGGATGCAGATACAAAAAAGCCGCTCCGAAGAGCGGCTCTTTAAGCAATCAACAGGCGCCTTTTACTTGGTGTATTTGGCGCGAGGATGGTAGGTGGTGTGCAACAGCTCGTGCGCTTCATGGCTGTTGGGTTTACCGCCCAGGAACTCATCGTAGATCGCTTGCAGCGGCTTGTTGTCCTGAGGCTTCTGAACCGAAAGCTCGCTGTCGTGGCTGTAGATGCCCGCAGTGCGCATGGGGATCACGACGTCAGGACGCAAGGTGAAGGGTTGTCCGCCGCCGTTGACGCAGCCATTGGGGCAAGCCATCACTTCCACAACGTGATACTGCTTCTTGCCGGTGCGGATGTCTTCGCAGACTTTCTTCGCATTGGCCAGAGTGTGAACCTGGCAGAGATTGAGCTTAAGGCCGTTGACCTCGATGCTTGCTTCGCGAATGCCCTCTTTGCCACGGACGTCCTCGAAGGCCACTTTGTCGAGCTTCTTGCCAGACAGCTTCTCGGCCGCATAGCGCAAAACGGCTTCTGTAACACCGCCAGTGGCACCAAAGATGACACCGGATCCGGGTTCCAGACCAAAGGGATCGTCGCAGGGAACGTTCGGCAGGCTGTTAAAGTCGAGTCCCTTTTCGCGAATCATGGTGGCCAATTCGACGGTAGTCATCGAGTAATTGATGTCCTTGATGCCATCCTTGGCGAATTCCTCGCGATCCACTTCGAACTTCTTGGCGGTGCAGGGCATGATCGAGACCACAACCAGCTTCTGATTGTCGACGCCCAGTTTGGCGGGAACAACCTTGCGAATGACCGCCGCGCACATTTCCTGAGGCGACTTGCAGCTGGAGAGGTTGCCCAGCATGTCCTGTTCGTATTCCTCTGCGTATTTAACCCAGGCGGGGCAGCAGGAGGTGAATACGGGCAGCTTGCCACCATTCTGAATGCGACCGATGATCTCGGAAGCCTCTTCAATGGTGGTCAAATCGGCGGCAAAGGCGGTGTCGTAAACGGCATCGAAACCGATCAGTTTGAGGGCAGCGACCATCTGGCCCATGCAATTGGTGCCGGGCTTCTGGCCGAACTCTTCACCGATGGCGACGCGAACGGCGGGTGCAATCTGCGCAACGACGAAGGTGTTGGGATCATTGATCGCCTTCCAGACCTCGTTGTTGTAGCTGTGAGAATAGATGGCGCCCACGGGGCAAACGCTCGCGCATTGACCGCAGTTGACGCAGTCGACCGATCCTAACGGCATACCGAATGCAGGCTGAACCTTGGCGTTGTAACCGCGGCCGGTGAAGCCGAGGACGCCGATGCCCTGGAATTCGGTGCAGGCGCGCACGCAGTTGCCGCAAAGGATGCATTTGTTGGGATCGCGGACGAGAGCAGGGGAGCTCGCATCGCATTCACCCTTGCCGCGCAGCTTCTTGTAGGGGACTTCGGTCACGCCGCAGCGGTGGGCCAAATCCTGCAGACGGCATTTACCGCTCTTGGGGCAGGTGGTGCAGTCGGCGTCGTGATCGGCCAAGATCAACTGCAATGCGGTCTTGCGCATCTGGCGCAAAACATCGGTCTGGGTTTTGACCACCATGCCCGCTTTGGGCGCAAGGGTGCAGCTCGAAATGACGCCGATCCCATCGGCTTCGACGACGCAAAGGCGGCAGGCACCAAACACCGAGAGGCTGGGATGATAGCAAAGCGACGGGATGTCGATGCCGTTGTTGCGCGCAAGCTGAAGGACGTTCTTTTCGCCATTGATGGGATAGCTGCGTCCATCGATGATCATTGTTTCGGTCGTGTTTTCCATGGGAATCAGGCTCCTTCCACCGCACCGAACTTGCAGTTGGTCTTGCAAGCGCCGCACTTGATGCATTTGGCTTCATCGATGACGTGAGGCTGCTTGATCGTTCCGCTGATGGCAGAGACGGGACATTTCTTGGCGCAGAGGCCGCAGCCTTTGCACTTCTCGGGATCAATCTTGTAAGGCGAAAGCGCCTTGCATTTGCGCGTCTTGCAGTTCTTATCGACGATGTGCTCGATGACTTCGTCCCTGAAATGCTTCAAAACCGACAACACCGGGTTGGGGGCCGTCTTGCCTAAAGCGCAGAGCGAGCCCTTCTGGATGTCGCGGGCGAGGGTTTCGAGGGTGGTGATCGTGTCGAGGGTCGCTTTGCCTTCGATGATCTCGTCCATCAGGTCGAGCATCTGCTTGGTACCTTCGCGGCAGAGGACGCATTTTCCGCAGGACTCGTTCTGAGTGAACTGCATGAAGAAGCGGGCCACCTGGACCATGCAGGTTTGCTTGTTCATGACGACCAGACCGCCGGAGCCGACCATGGCGCCCACATTGCGGAGGTTGTCGAAGTCGAGGGGCAGATCGAGATATTCCTCGGTCAGGCAGGCACCCGAGGGACCGCCGATCTGGACGGACTTGAAGCATTCACCCGTGATTTTGCCGTCGTCGTCGGTGACGCCTTCGCCCACATCGAACACGATCTGGCGGAGGGTGGTGCCGAAGGGGACTTCGATGAGGCCGGTGTTCTGCACGTGGCCGGTCAGAGCGAAGGTCTTGGTGCCGGGGCTCGTCTGGGTGCCCTGCTCGCGGTATTTGGCCGCGCCGTCGCGCAAAACCAGGGGCACGGTGCCTAAAGTTTCGACGTTGTTGATGACGGTGGGCTTGGCATACAGACCCTTTTGAGCGGGGAACGGCGGCTTGGGCTTGGGCATACCGCGGTTGCCTTCGACGGAGGCGAGCAATGCGGTCTCTTCGCCACAAACAAAGGCGCCCGCACCTTCCATGATGTGGATCATGAAGCTGTGATCGGTGCCAAAGATGTGATCGCCCAGAACGCCTGCTGCAACGGCATCGTCTACGGCTTTACGCACGCGCTCGACGGCGAGAGGATATTCCGCGCGCACATACATATAGCCTTCGTCTGCACCGATCGCGCGGGCGGCGATCATCATGCCTTCGATGACGCGGTGAGGATCGCCTTCCATGAGGGAGCGGTCCATGAATGCGCCGGGGTCACCTTCATCGGCGTTGCAGATGACGTACTTCTTGGGGCCGTTTTCGGCAAAGGCGGCGAGCCATTTGCGACCGGTCGGGAAGCCACCGCCTCCACGCCCGCGGAGACCGCTCTCGAGGACGATGTCGCAAATCTGCTTGGGGGTCATCTCAAGGTAAGCTTTGCGCGCCTGCTGATAGCCGCCCTTGGCGATGTACTCGTCGATGCAGTGCGGATCGATATGGCCGCATTGAGCGAGGACCGTGCGCTTCTGGCGGGTGTAGAAGGGGATGGTGTCCTGGCCTTTGAAATGTTCTTTGGAGGAGGGATCGACGTAGAGGAGGCGGTCGATGGTGCGGTGGTTGACGAGGGTTTCGTTGACGATTTCCTCGGCATCTTCGACCTTGACTTTACAGTAGAGGATCCCGTCGGGCTCGATGGTGACCAGGGGGCCCTGCTGGCAGAAGCCCTGGCAGCCGGAGCGCGACATGTACACGTTTTGAACGCCGGGCTTCTTGGCGGGGGCATCTTTGAGATCGGTGACGACCACGAGGCCGGCCTTCTTGGCATGTTCGATGATGGCGTCGAGCACGCGCAGACCGCCGTTGGCGATGCAGCCGGTACCCGCGCAGATGATCACGCGGCGATCGATGTTGGTGTATTTGCTGTCGTAACCTGCGGCGATCTCTTCAAGCGTCTTTTGAGCGGTCATCCGTTAGTTCTCCTGTTTGGCGCTTTCATCGGCGCATTTTTTCACGAACTCTACGGCGGTCTTGGCGGTGGACTGGCCGTGAACGACGTCATCGATCACCATGACGGGAGCCAGACCGCAGGCGCCTAAGCAAGAGACGACCTCAAACGAGAAGTTGCCGTCGGCGGTGGTCTTCTGACCTTCGGTCAGGCCTAAATGCTTGCGAAGGCCGTCCATGATCTCCATGGAGCCCTTGACGTGGCAGGCGGTGCCATCGCAGCAACGGATGATATGTTTGCCTTTGGGCTCAAGCGTGAAATGGGCGTAGAACGTGGCGACGCCGTAAACCTTGGCTGCGGGTACTCCCAAGCCTTCGGCGATGAGCATCATCACGTCTTGCGGCAAATACTTAAACTCTTCCTGAGCCGCTTGAAGCACAGGCACGAGCATCGATGGGCTGCGTCCAATACGCTCAATGATCGCATTGACGCGCGATGCTGTATCGCTGACGTTGTTGTTGTCCTGCATTTCCTTCTCCTCAGCAGTACGACAATCACAGATGGCCTTGAGGACGACTTGCGGTCTTAACTTCCAAACGCGCCTTCATAAGGAGTGTTCGGCAACCGCCCGAATCAAATCCGCAAAAGCTGGAGATACATATCGTCATTGCTGCCAGCCCGGGAATTTGATCAATCACTTGTCCAAACCTGCCTTTCCCAAACCGGCAAAACCCCTCAATTGGGGCGCGTTTTTTTAATCGCACGACCTTATTTTGTCAAGATTGATGAAAAGAGCGGTACAATTTATGGACAAAAACCGCCTGACGAATGTAATGAACACTCCATTTTACACTGCACAAGTCTGTTAGAAGAGTCATTCAGAAGGAGATAAATGCCTTAATGAGAGACATGCCATGGGAGAACAACAGATGTGATGCCATGGCCGAAGATCTGGTTTTTTGCAGCGCAGGTTAAATAATACACCGCTTTCTTGCGATCGCAGGTTGATCAATGCCTGAAAACGAACGCCGAAAAAACAGTGATCGCCAGGAGATCGCGCATAACAGGGGATGTAAGACGCGATCGCAGCGTGGAGATCGCGCATAACAGGGGATGTAAGACGCGATCGCAGCGTGGAGATCTCACATAACAGGGGATGTAAGACGCGATCGCAGCGCGGAGATCTCACATTACAGGGGGTGTAAGGCGCGATCGCAGCGCGGAGATCTCACATTACAGGGGGTGCAAGACGCGATCGCAGCGTGGAGATCTCACATTTCAGGACTGCAAGGCGCGATCGCAGCGTGGAGATCTCACATTGCAGGGCTGCAAGGCGCGATCGCAGCGTGGAGATCGCAGGAAAAGCAGCCTTTGGAAGAAAATGTGGCGTTGAGGCGCGAGGGATCGAAGGCGAAATGTGAAAAAAATCGGTTGCTCGAAGCGGTTCTTTGATTTATGTTCGCGATCACCTTTTTGACGGAACGAAAGGAAAGCCATGAAAAACTCGATCCTCGCTCTTCTGGCCCTCTCGCTTGCAACCCAGGCCTGCAATCCGGAGGCTTCTCAAAACGGAGCCAACGCCGCGCCCGCGCCTCAGCCGGCGGCCCAGGCTGCAAATCCGACGCCGGCTCCTGAAGCGAAACCCTTGCCCAAAGCCGCACCTCAGCCCGCATCCCAGGCGGATGCAAAGAACTCCGGCTATGTTGAGATCGCCGACTGGTGCAGGTCCGGCCTGACCGAAGAGATTTCGGCGCGGGACTGGGCGAAGGCGAGCAATACCTTTGGTCTCAAATACTTGCGGACCACCAATGGCAATGCGGTCTTTTCGCCCTATTCGATCGAGCGCGCTTTGGGGATGACCCTGGACGGCGCCTGCGGGCAGACGGCGAACGAGATGTTTTCGGCGCTGGAGATGCCCAACGCCAAACGACTTTCGATGGCCGGGCTTGCGGTCGATCAGGCGTTGAGATCGGTCAACGCGGACACTTTGCTTGAGATCGAAAACACCCTTTGGCCCGATCTGTCCCTCACTCTGACGGAGGACTATCAGGCGCGCGTCGCTGCGGCTTATCAAAACAAGATTGTTCAGATGGATTACAGATCCGCTCCCGAACCTTCGCGCGTGCAGATCAACGATGCGGTGGCCAAAGCGACCCATGACCGCATCAAAGATCTGATTCCCAAAGGGCAAATCACCGGATTCACCCGGCTTGTGCTGACCAACTCGATCTATTTTAAGTCCAAATGGTTCAATCTTTTTAAAGACGCTGACACCAAAGACGAAGATTTTTATGCAGAGTCTGGCAAGAGCACTGTCAGGATGATGCATCGCAGGGACAAAGATACCGGCGTATGCGTCTCCAAAGACTATGCAATGTATGATCTGCGCTTCAGATCATCTGATGAATACAAAGGCAACTATGTGTTGCGGATCATTCTGCCCACCATCGACGCTGCGCATCCGATGGCCGATCGCATGAAACGCCTGCAGGAAGTCGAGAGTCAGCTTTCCACTGACATGGATTGCCGTTTCAGCTCCTATAATGTGAATCTGTCGATCCCCAAATTCAGGCTGGCACCTAGTACGACGTCGATTAAAGACACGTTACGTCTGATGGGGATGGTTAAAGCATTTAAAGAGGATGCTGAGTTTTATGCGATGACCTATCAGACAAAGCCTGCGGATCCTTCGTCTCTCTATATCGGCGATGTTTTCCATAAAGCGTTCATCGAAATCGATGAGCAGGGCGGCGAAGCGGCGGCGGCGACGGCGGTCGTGATGGTGACGAAATCAATTCCTATGGAGCCTGAGCTCGAAACCTATGATTTTAAGGTCGATCACCCGTTCCTGTTCATGATCATCGAGGAATCGACCGGCACCGCTCTGTTCATGGGCCGCGTGACGATCCTCTGAAGGACAAGTAAGCATCGCCTGGGAGAAAAACTGTGAAGCCATCGATCACCCGAATCACTCTGATGCTCTGCTGCTGCCTGATTTTCGGTGCCTCCGGCTGCCAGAAATCACTCGCGGTCACTGATGAAGTTGCTCCAATGGCTGTACCGAGCGATCCCGAAGCGAAAGATGAAGCGGGCAGGACGCCCCTCATTCGGGCGGCGCTTGCGGGATCGTCGGAAGAAGTCGCGCGCCTGATCAAAGCAGGGGCCGATGTTGACGGCAGAGGCGATATTCCCCGTGTGGCAGAGCATGCGACGCCTTTAATCGCGGCCGCCTATGCCTGGAAACCGGAGATTGTCCGCCAGCTGCTCGCGGCGGGGGCCGATGTCAACGCTCTCTCCAGGTCCGGTTCGGCTCTGAACAAGGCGCTCGATGCGAGCCTCTACTTTCTCACGCTCGGTGGAAATCCCTCATTGACTGAGCCTTCGGTCCTGCCGATCGTCCAGGAACTGATCAAGGCGGGCGCTGACGTCAATGCGACGGATCGAAAGAAGGTGACGCCTTTGATGATCGCGGCTTCATGCGGGCTCAGCCAGACGGTCGAAGCGCTGCTCGCTGCGGGCGCCGACGTCAACGCGAAGGATGTCGAGAACTACACCGCTCTGATGACGGCCGCTGAAGTCGGTGTTTCCGGCTATGAAAAGGTTTTGGAGCGCCTGATTGCGGCCGGTGCCGACGTGAAGGTGAAGAATACGAGAGGTTCTACGGCCTTGGTGTTGTCGATGGCGTCTGCGCCGGGCCGCGATCCGGGAAAGGCGGTTCCGATCCTCCTCGCTGCAGGCGCCGATCCGACCGACGGTTTTGAGAGCTGGCAGATGCTGCATCTGGCTTCGCAGGCGGGTTCCCTCGAAGCTGTCAAAGCATTGCTCAAGGCGGGCGCCGATGCGAAAGCCAAGGATGCACGAAACGATACGACGCTGATGCATGCTGCCTCAAGCGATTCTTCCGATGAGGTCTCGACGGAGATCGCGAAACTCCTGCTCGATGCGGGCGCTGAGATCAACGCAAAGGATGATGACGGCGACACCGCGCTTTTCATCGCGGCCGCCCTTGAAAAGAAAGCGCTCGCAAAGCTTCTGCTCGATCGCGGGGCAGACCCTCAGGTGAAGAACAAGAAGGGTGAATCGGCGGAAGAATTCCTGAAAAAGGGCTCCCCGGGAACGTATGCGCCCAGTTCCCCGAAACCTCAGTTGCCTTCGAAAGAGATGGAGGCGTTCTGGTATGCCGCTTATTCGGGCAACGTGACGGCGATCCGCGAGCTTGCAGCGAAAGGGGTCAGGGTCGATCAGGCGACGGAGAAAGGCTATACGCCCTATCGGCTGGCCCTGGAGCGACATCAGCTCGAAGCGATCAGGGCGCTGGTCGGGCTTTCGGGCGATGTGAACGCAATCATAAAGGATACGGGTTCGACTTACCTGATCGATGCCGCGCTTACGGGTGATCTCGATGTGATCGATCTCCTGATCAGCCTGAAAGCCGATGTCAATCTTGCGAGCTCCGAAGGGATTATGCCGATTCTGACGGCGGTGGGAGAGCATCATTTCAAGGCGGCGAAGCGTTTGCTCGAAGCGGGTGCAAAGGTCAACGTGAGGACCGACCACGGTTACTGGCTCCTGCTCGCTGCGGTTCACGCCTCGACGTCCCGGACAGCGATCGGTCTCAGGGCCGATGCGGAAGGGGTTGAGCTGATCCAAGCGATGCTTGCGGCCGGAGCAAACGTAAATGTGCAGGATTTAAGCGGTATGACGCCTTTGATGCTCGCGGCGGATCGATCGGCAGGCGAACTGGTCTCGATCTTCCTCAAGGCGGGCGCCGATGTGAGACTGAAGAACAATAAAGGCCAGACCGCGCTCGATCTGGCGACGAGCGCGGAAATCAAAGCACTCCTCCGGGGAGCAGAGGAGAAGTGATGCTCGAAAAGCTTGAAGCTTATTTATCGACGCATCAGTCGCCCAAATGGGTCCATCTCCATCGCAGGATCGATGGGATCGAGATCGAGATGGAAGGCCGGACCTATCTTGCGATCCTTTATCTGATCGCTTTTGGTGGGACCTGTCTCTTTTTCGACCTCACTTTCGCGGGCGTCTTCAGTCCCCAGGGGAGCAATCGATCGAATATGCCCTTCCTGATCCTCTTCATCCTCGGCTTCAATGCGCTTCTGATCGGCCTTTGCATCTATTACTGGTTGAGGATGACCCGAAAGACTGTCCTTCGCATGGGGGAACACAGCGATCAGTTCAGCCTTTTCCATCGCTCATCGGCCGGGACGGATGATCCGCCGATGTCTTTCGACCGCTTCTCTTTCGTTGCTGTGTCGCGCTGGGTGCATCTGGGCAGGAATTCCTATCATCGCCTCGAAGTCTATCCCGATCAGGAAGCCTATCAAAAGGGCATCTCCTTCTGGATGAAAAAACCTAAAGGACCCTGCTTTACGGTCGACAACTGGAGCGGGAAGCGCTGCGACTGGGTGCTCGAGCTTTTGACCTCTCTCCAAAAAGAGCCTTCCGTTGATGAGCCGCACGATGGAGCCAGCGCTCTGATGTGATGCCTGGATGTCAGGCCGAATGAGACGCATGGCGTAATGCCAAAAAGTAATATGAAATCCTGCGGAAATGAAAGACGGTGAGCGGGACGTCCGACTTTCGTCAGCAGTAAAATCAAACCGCGTCAAGAATCCCGCATTAAAACGACCTCTAACCCCTTACCCCACAACGCAAATCGCCGCATTTCTTTCACTCCCGTCTCCCCAAAAATTCGCCTCTCCAAAAATTTCTTCTTGACACCCAAAACCGGGGCGCGTATAACCGCTGACGCCTCGCGGCACAGGGCTTCGGCTCCCGCGAAGCAGAACATCGGTTCTTTGAAAAGCAGATTGA
>DBWM01000029.1 GCA_002309015.1 Myxococcales bacterium UBA1238
TCTCCCTGCGAACCGAGATCGAGTAAATGATTAAAAAGCCACGAGAAAAAAAGCAGTCCTCACCGACGCCTCCCAATCGCCTATTAAACGAAAACAGCCCCCCACAATCCCCAGAAATTTACGCCCACCAAACCTAAAGGGATCCCCGCCCGCAAGCGCCAAACCCCACCCCCAATCCCCACCTTTCCCCCCGTCCCTCCAACTCCGCGTCCCCGGCGCCTTTTTCAAAAAAATGCGTCCCCGCCCGCTCGCGGGCATTTTTTTAGCTGTACTGCGCGCGGTCCTTTGGTACGTTTTGTGCGCCACGTTGCATGGAGTTGACGATGCAGATTGACGAGTTTGCGATTACCAAGCTGACCAACATCGCGTTTCGCGGGTTCTTTACGCGCGTGATCGATGTTTTGTCGGCCGAGAAGGTTGAGCTTGAGGGCACGCGGGCGACTGCGTTTTTGGAGGCTCAGCAGGCTTACGACAGCGCGATCGAGCTGATTTCGGCGCCGAAGCAGTCGCTGAAGGCGTTCGACAGCGATTGCGACTTCACCTGGAACTACCTGGATCGCCAGGCCAAGCTGTCGGACGATCACTATGAAGAAGCGCGCAGGATCGCCGCAGCCCAGGTCAACGAAGCGATGGTCGGGCCGAATCCCACCAAGCTCACCTACACCAAGGAATACCCCACGATCAGCGCCGCCCTGGAGCGCCTCGAGGCTCTGCCGCGCGAGACCCTGGTTCTGGCGAAGGTCGACGAGATCGTGGATCACCTGCGCAAAACCTACGACGCCTTCATGAAGGCGCAGTCCGACGAGACCGCCCGCCGCGCTGCCCGCGAAAACGGTCTGGCCGCCAAATGCCGCGCCGCCTTAAACGCCGCCTGGGATGCGTACAAGCCGGTTTTGGAGATTTCCGCCGACACCAACGAAAAAGCCAAGAAGGCGATCTCGCTCATCAACGAAATTGTCGAAGAATACCGCCAGGTGATCGCCCGCAAGACCGCGACCATCGCCCCCAAGAAGCCCGAAGAGTGAGATCGGAGCCTCGCTCCCCCATTCGCCCGCCCCAAACGCCTCTCAAAAACGCGCGCTCACCGGCGTTGCCCGCAAGCAGTTCAGCAAACCACTAGAGATGGACGTCGAGGCGAAAGCCCGGACGGCTCACGGCGCCCTCGGTCTGAAAAAGGCCCCCTTGCACAAAAGAGGCCTCGTCTCTTCAGCGTTCACTCAGGAAAAAAGCAGATCGTTCGGGCGGGAATCGACAGGAAAGTGAGGCAGGGAGCCCGCAGGCAACGCAGACTTCGGGGCTTATTTGGATCCGCCGCAGTCCAGCACCTTTTGCCGGTTGTCTTTGAAGTTCAAAACCTCTGCGACAGAAGACCAATGCTCCCGATCGACCACGCGGCCCGCAAGGAAGCAGGCGGTTTCGGCCCGATCGCCATCGAAGGAGAGCAGCTGAATCAGGGTTTTGACCTGATCGGCCGTGAAGTGATGCTTCTCGCCGGCCTCGCGCAGGCGGCTGACTTTCTTCTTATCGAAGTTTTCCTTCTGCACTGCAGCCGAGAGGGCTTCAAACTCAGTCGACGACATCGCAGAAACCTGAGGGCGCGGCGGAACGGGAGGGTGCGGCGGCATCTGAACGCCCTTGGGCGCGCATCGGGCTACGAGCTCCTGACCACGCGGTTCCTTGCGCGAACGGACAAGCATCGGCCAGTTCTCGGGATCGGCGACGCTCTGCTTTTGTGCAAAGTAGCAGGCGACATCGGCCTGATCGCCGTAAAACCCGCGCGTGTCCGCAAGCGCTGCAATCTGCTGGCAAGAGAACCGATTCTTCTGAATCGCGCTGTTCAAAACGGCTTCCAGCTCGGAATCGCGCGTCTTTTGAACCTTCGCCAAAAATCCCTTGAACGCCTGCGGAGCCATCACGGGAAGCGCGCTTGCGCCAGCAGCGGAAACCTGCGCGCCCTTGGGTGCACATGCGGTGATGCGTTCCTGAGCGCGCTGAGAAGTCCTCGATTTGACGATCAGCGACCAGTTTTCCGGATCGGCCACCCTGTTTTGTTTGGCGATATAACAGACGATACCGGCCTGATCGCTTTGAGAGCTGGTTGTGTCCGCGAGATCGGCGATCTGCTTGCTCGTGAACCGATGTTTCTTCATCTCGCCCTTCAAAAGTTTATCCACCTCTCCTTCGGGCGTCTTTCGGAATTGCTCCAGAAACGCTTTGAATTCATGCGGAGGCATGACGAGCTTCTCGGTCAGCGAAACCTGCGCGCCCTTTGGCGCACATTCGATGATGCGTTCCTGGGCACGCGGAGAAGTTCTCGAATTGATGACCAGCGACCAGTTCTCCGGATCGGCGACCCTGTCGTGTTTGGCAAAATGACAGACGATATCGGCCTGATCCGTTTGAGAGCTAGTCGTGTCCGCAAGATCGGCGATCTGTTTGCTCGTAAACCGATTCTTCTTAATCGCGCCGTTCAAAAGTTGACCCGCCTTTTCTTCGGGCGTCTTTTTCAAGGTCTCCAGAAATCCCTTGAACTCGTGCGGCGGCATCACAGGAAGCGCGCTTCCAGCCGGCTCAGGCCTGGCCAACAAAGCCGAAGGCGCTGCCATAAAAATCACACCGGCAAGGAGCAGGTTTTGAAATGGACGCATAAAAATCTCCTCTCAAAAAAATGGAAAAAATGAAGCGAGCAGGTCGGCCGTTCTTTAATGGCACGAAAGATCGAATGTCAACTTCACCATTTGAGGACCGTGATCCCTTTTTCGACGCGACATCGCACAAAACCGACCCTTTCCCCGCAATTCCTCAATCAAACGCCCGCAAAAACGAACATCACCGCCCGAATATTCACACAAACTCCATAAAAAACTTTCGCCCAAAAACCGTTCACCGATCGATCTCCGCTTCCGGCAGCAGCGGCGGCAGCTGTTTTCTCTCCCGCTCCTGCAGGCCCTCGGCGATCTCGATCTGTTTGAGCGCTATCCGTCCCCAAAACGCAGGTTCGCTTTCTTTTGGAAAGTCGGCGTATTTTTGGGCGCGCTTTTTGGCTCGCCTGCTCAGGCTGAGCGACATTGCAGAGAAGGCGCCGCTCCACAGGTCGTGAATCGCCTCGTCAAACTCTTCGTGCGGCCAGCAGGACGGCCCCTCGATGGAACTGCACCGATATAGATAGTCCTCGATTTCGGCGACCAGTTCGCGTTTGGGCTGCGGCATCAGGTGATCGCGCATCAAATAGTAGCCGAGCGTTTCGACCATCGGCTCGAGTCTTGCCCGCTCGCTTTCCGACATCTTCTTCAGCGTCCCGGCGTCGAGCGCTTTCACCGCCTCAAAATGCGCCTGCGCATCCTCCAGGCTCCCGTAGTAACCGAGGAGCGTGTACGCCCCAAGCGACGCCAGCCCAGCGACGGACGAACTCACACCGCTCATACAGGGCGAAAGATCCATCTTCAGCACGCGGTGCGCAAACGCCGTGATCTCTTTGCGGGAGTGAAGCCCCACACGCTGCAGCGCCTCGGGATCGAGCGCTCCGCAACGCGCGTTATGGACCAAAAAACTAAACTCCTCCAGCGCGTACGGCCAATCGCAGGGTCTCGCCGAGGGCCATGGAAGCCCCCTCTTGCCATCGCCAAAGCGCGAATCGTTACAGAGATCGAGATGCGGTTTTGACCGACAACCCCAAACCGCGCAGGCGGCCGCGAGCAAAAGGATCGCAAGTTTCATGAGGGCTCCCCGAAGCGAAAGCGGGTCAAACATGAATGATCGCGATGAATGGCGGGCAGAGGTCAAAAAAGCAAGCAAACAAAGAAGCGTTTTTGAGAGAAGCTCCCCGCGCAACAGAAGGCGCCGAAGCCTCCGGCGGAGAGTGTGCCTGTAAGCTTTTAGGCGCCGGAGGCTCCAGCGGTGATGCGTTTGTGGGGCGATCAGGCGGCGGATGGGGCGGCGAAAAAACGCTCGCCGGGAAATCAGGCGTCGGAGAGTCCGTTGTGTACTTTCCCGGTAAACCTACCTGCGTCGGAGCGTCCGTTGTGTACTTTCCCGGAAAGAAACTACGTGCCGGAGCGTTCAAATCGTACTTTCCAGCCGAGAAACTACGCGCCGGAGCGTTTTTTGGCACGGATCTTGCAAAGCGAAGAGGCGCCGGAGGCTCCGTTACGTAGTTTCCCGCCAGGAAAACACGCGCCGGAGCCTCCGATACGTACTTTCCAGCCAGGAGACGCTCTGTGGAACGCGTCCGGCTGACCGCGCAAATTGGGAGCTCGATCGCGGCCTCAGCCGTACGACTCGCACTCGTTTTGCAAGATGGCGTTGCAGGGGCGGTTAAAAATGGGCGTTTATCGCAAAGATTCGAGCAAGGCGGCGCAGCCTTCGGTCACGTCGCGCCAGGTGGCGTCAAAATCGCGGGTGTACCAGGGATCGGCCACATCGCGGGGATTCTTTGTGTAATCCATGAGGCGCCGGATTTTGCCTTCGGGATCGCCGCCAAAGAAGCGGCGCATGCGGACGAGATTGGCTTCGTCCATGCCGATTAAGAGATCGTAATGTGCGTAATCGGAGGGCTGAATCTTGCGCGCGGTCTTGCCGGAGCAGTCGATGCCCTGTTTTTTGAGGAGGCGCTGCACGGGGCCGTAGACCGGATTGCCGAGTTCCTCGCTGCTGACCGCCGCCGACGCGATCTCGAACGCCTGCGCGAGGCCCGCCTTCTGGGCGCAGTCTTTCATCACGAACTCGGCCATCGGGCTGCGACAGATGTTGCCGTGGCACACAAAAAGGATCTTCCGACGTTGAGGGTTTTCGTTCACGAATCAGCTCCCATGCTATTTATATAGGGTCAAACGAGCGGACCAGCGCCGCCATCGCCTGCGCGTAATCGCCGTCGATCTGCACCACCGACTCCCCCGCCCGCTCAAAGCCTTCGCGGTATGCGCGATTTTCGGCCATCAAAAACGCGGGCGAAAGGTCAGCCTCGCAAAGCCGCGCCTCGATGTCGGAAGCGTGCGCGCGGATCTCGTCCAGATGCCGCTCAATCCAAGCGTCCGTCAGGGAAAGGCAAACAAAGCGCACCGATGCGGCGTACGGCGCCCCCAAATCCCGCCGCCAGTCGAACGGCACGTAGCAGCCCTCGACGATCAGGTTTTGGCGGTTTTCGACCGCAGTTTTGATGATCTCGCGCACGATGGGCCAAAGGTACGGCGTCAGCGCCGCGTCGTCTTCAGGCGTGAGATCCGTCTGCCCGCTGCGCAAAAGCCCCATTTTGAGGTGATCGATCGAGAGATACGGGTAATGCAGCCTTTCGAGCAGCCTCTGCGCCAGCAGCGTCTTGCCCGTATGCGATGCGCCGGTGATTAAAATGATCATCGCCAGGATTCAAAAGGAAAGCGCGCAGGGGCGCGGAGGGGAAAACGGGGCATGAAGCCTTGTTACTTGCGGGGGAGGTAGCGGCCCTGGCCGCGATCGGCGTGGATCTCGCCGTCGAAGACGCAGCGGCCGCGCTGGAAGGTCATCGCGACTTTGCCCTTCTGGACGACGCCTTCGTAGATGCTGCGGTCGATGTTCATATGGTGGGTTTTGGCCGAAATCACCGTCTCCCCGCGCGGGTCGTAAAGGCAGAGATCGGCGTCGGCGCCCACCAGCAGCGCGCCCTTCCTGGGATAGAGGCCAAAGATCTTGGCGGGCGCGGTGGCGCAGGCGTCGACCATGCGCTCGATGGTGAGCTTCTTTTGCGCGACGCCCGTAAACAGGAGGCCCATGCGGTTCTCGATGCCGCCGCCGCCGTTGGGGATCTTTGTGAAGTCGTCGATCCCGCGGATCTTTTGGGTGGCCTGCATAAAGGGGCAGTGATCGGTGGCCACCGTCTGCACCAGACCGCTCGCGAGGCCGTGCCAGAGCGCGTCCTGATGCCCGAGCGGGCGCAGCGGCGGGCTCATCACAAAAGCGGCGCCTTCAAAATCGGGCTGATCGTAAAGCGCATCATTTAAGTAAAGGTATTGCGGGCAAGTCTCGCTGTAGACCAGCTGTCCCTCAAAGCGCGCGCGGGCGATCACCTTTAAGGCGTCGGCGGTGGAGGTGTGCACGATGTAAACCGGCTGCCCCGCGGCTTTGGCCAAAGCGCAAACGCGGTTGACCGCCTCGGCTTCCACAAAGGGCGGACGGCTCAGCGGGTGATATTTGGGTGCGGTCTTGCCCTGCGAAAGGTAATGCGCCTGTAAATATTCGACCATCTGGCCGTTCTCGGCGTGCACCGACACGAGGCCGCCGCAATCCCCCGCCGCATCGAACACGCGCAAAATGTCGTCGTCGCGGATCCCCAGGGTGGCGAGGTAAGCCATAAAGATTTTGAACGAGTTGATCCCGTCGCTGGCGAGCCGCTTCATTTCGCCCGCCGTCTCTGGCCCAAAGTTCGGGATGCACATGTGGAAGGCGTAATCGATGCAGGTTTTCTGGCTCTTCTCGAACCAGCGATCCAGCGCCTTCATCAGCGACTCGCCGCGCTCAGGCGTCACAAAGTCGATGATCGTGGTGGTCCCGCCCGCAAACGCCGCCGCGCCCGCCTGGTAAAAATCGTCCGAAGCCGGGCCCGCAGGCGAAGGCAGTTCGCAATGCGTATGCGCGTCGATGCCACCCGGCAGCACCCAAAAGTCCCGCGCCTCGATCTCGCGCGTCCCCTCGGGCACCTGAAGATCGGGGCCGATCGCCGCGATCGTCTCGTTCTGACAATAAAGATCGCCTCGAAGCACGCCTTCGGGCGTCACCAGCTGTCCGTGACGGATCACAAAAGACATCGCCTACTCCTATCAAAAAAGCGGGCTATTTAGTCCTTTTGGCCGCGCCACGCCAGATGCAATTTTGCAGAGCCCGCCTGAATGCGCCCGCGCCGCTTAAAACTCGTCGAGCAGTTCGATTTGCCGCAACAGCTCGCGCAACGCCTGAGCTTCGCGCAACGCCCCCGCCGCCGCTTCAAAATCCGGCTTTTCGCCATCAAAGAGATCGATCATCGACTGCAGCTTTTGCTCGTAGCGACCCGCCACATCGCGCGCCAGACGCCCCCGCTCCACATGCGCATCGACGCCTCCGAGCTCGTCCATCGCAAGGCCGATCTCGCAAAGCTCGATCAAAAACGCCGCATCGCTCGGCTTGGGCTGGATCGTTCGCCCTTGCAGCGACAGCAGGTACGCCGCCCGGTGTTCGCCGTCCTGCAGTTGATCGTACGCTTCGCCGAGCAGCGCGTTCCAGTCGACCTCGCCTTCCACCTGCTCGCCGGCATATTGGAGTTCGCGGCATAAAAAGCGGTAACGGCGCTCGAGCTCGTCGCGATCGATCCCATAGCGCGGCTTTAAGCCCAAACGTTCAAAATAGTTGAGGTTCTGCGTGGGCCAACGCAAATAAGGCTCGCCGCAGACGGGGCAGCATTCGTCCGAAAACTGCAGCTCTCCCTGAGGCGGCGGCGAAACCTCGCGCGAGGCGGCGACGGCCGCGCCCAAATCCTGCGGTGACGGTAACGAAGCCTCGGGGCACGCAACCTGCGGTTTCACCCATGCGCCCAAGTCGGCTTCCGCAGCCCGCAACGCTTCCGCATCCTCACCGATCGCCTGAGAGAGCGCATGCAACGCCTGAGAAGTCCTGTGCCCTTCGCCCTGCGACAAACCCGCAGCGGTTTTTGGCGCATCTGAGGGCAGCGCGAGATGGGGCGCCGAAGTCAACACCGCATCGATCCCGAGCACCGGCGTCGTCTTTTCAAACGGATCACCCGCATCGAGTTGCGCGGCGGCGAGCTCAGGCAGGCATTCGGCGCCTTCCGCTGCAGGCTCGCTTTTCACCAGCGGCCACGAAGAAGGCTCGCTGGGCAGCAGGGATTCCGAATCCCCCGGATCCTCCATTCCATAGGCCGTCAGGCGATCTTCGTCCTCCAAATCGAGCGCCAGCGTCTTTTTTTCATCGAGGGGATCCGCATCTTCGGGCGGCATCGCGTCGGGCAGGAATTCGGCAGACTCGTCGGGAGGCGGGACAAAGGCCGCAGGCTGCGTTTCATTCAGGAGGGCGCTCAGACTTTCGGCCGGAGCCGTCGTGCATCGCCAGCACCGGGGAATCAAAGGGCGGGCCGCATCGGGTAAGCGCGGCGGCGTAAATCCAAAAAGCTGCACCATATCAATCCGTCAATCATCCGTCTCTAAAGCACAATCATCGGAACCTGTTAACTGCTCCCACTCCAGCGAACAAGCCCTCAATGACGAAACCGCCTCCGCCACCTGCTCCACCGCACGATCCATCTGCGCTTCATCGTTGCAGCGTCCAAGCGAAAACCGCACCGATTCATGGCAGGCCCGCTCGCTCAGGCCGATGGCGCGAAGCACGTAACTCGGTTCGATCGAGGCTGAATTGCAGGCGGATCCCGTAGAAGCGCAGATTTCAGGCAGCTGCGCCAAAAGATCATCGCCGAGAACGCAGGCAAACGAGAGATTTACGTTACAGGGCAGCCTTGTGGGCGAAAGGATCGCAGGGCCATTGAGCTTTACATAGGGTAAGCGCGCCGTAAGCCCATCGTAAAACCGCAACGCGAGCGATCCGACTCTTTGAGCCTCTGCAGGGCCCTCCGCGAGAGCGATCTCCGCAGCTTTTCCAAAGCCTACACAGAGGGGCACAGGCAATGTACCCGAGCGCAGCCCCCCCTCATGCCCTCCGCCGTGCATCTGACAGCAAAGCGCGGTGCCCGATCGCACATAGAGCGCACCCACCCCCTTCGGTCCGTAGAGTTTGTGGCTCGAAAGCGCGCAGAGATCGATCCCTAAGGCATCCATATTCAGGGTACCGAGGCCGGCCGCCTGCACCGCGTCGACGTGAAAGCAGATCCCTTTCGCTTTGCAGATCGCGCCAATCTCCTTTAGGGGTTGCAGGGTGCCGATTTCATTGTTGGCCG
>DBWM01000009.1 GCA_002309015.1 Myxococcales bacterium UBA1238
ATGCTTGAAGGGTCGATGAACCGCTTCAGGTTCGGCTCCCCGATCACTTTTTGGTCGCGACAAAGCGCACGATGGCGCCCACAGACGCATAGGATTTGAGCGCATAGCGCTTCTCGAGGCGCGATTTGAGGGCGTCGAGCGTTTCGAAGGGCGGCGTAAACCAGCCTTTTTTGGAGAGCACAAACCGGACCAGCGCGTCGGACATCGCGGACTGGCCGCGAATGTAAAAGCAAGCGATGAAGGTTCCACCGGGCTTTAAGACGCGGAAGATTTCGTCGAAGGCTTTTTCTTTATCGGGAAAGGCGTGAAAGCCGTTCATGCTCAAAACGACATCGAAGGCGGCATCTTCAAACGGCAGCTGGCCCACGTCGCCCTGCATCGTCTGCACATGCGCGATCTGATTTGCTTCAAACCGCGCTTTGGCCTGCGCGAGCATGTCTTCGCTGTAATCGAGGCAGGTGATCTCCGCGTTTTGGAGCGCCTGGTATTTTTGATAAGTGAAGACCGCCGTCCCTGCAGGCACGTCGAGCAGCCTGCCTGAAAAATCGTCGGGCAGATTTGAAAGCAAGTCTGCGGCGATCGCGTTGTCGTCCACGCCGTTCCAGAAGAGGCGGTTGTAGAGTTTGCTCCACCAGGATTTGTGGGTGATCACGTCGTCGTAGATGCTTTTGGACTGCCTGTAGGCGCTTTTGAGCTTATCGGACATGGTTTACAGCAGGTTGGTCATGCTGCGCAGGCTGACGCCCAGGGTTGAGAGGTTGTGCAGCATCGCGGAGGTTGCGGGCGGAAGGAGACCGAGGGCGCCCAAAGCGATCAGGCCGCCGTTGAAGCCGATGACAAACTTGTAGTTGTGATCGATGCGGCCCATCAGCGCCATCGCAACGCGGCGGAGCGTGACGAGCTCTTCGAGGCGGTCGGCTGAAATCGTGATGTCGGCGATCTCGCGCGCGATCGCAGCCCCGTCGCTGATCGCGATCCCCACGTTGGCCGCAGACAACGCCGGTGCATCGTTGATCCCATCGCCGAGCATGATCACGGTATGCCCGCTGGCCCGTTCGCGCTCGACAAAGCTCGCCTTGTCTTCGGGCAAAACCTCGGCCTGATATTCGTCCACGCCGACTTCCGCCGCGATCGCCGCCGCCGTCTGCTCGCTGTCGCCCGTCAGCATCACGGTCTTCTTTAATCCCAGCGACTTCAGCGCCCTGAGCACCGCCCCCGCTTCTTCGCGCAGCGGATCGTAAATGCAAATCACCGCGACGAGCTGGTTGTCGATGGCCATATATAAATGGGAATAGCGCGCCGGGATCGCGTTGAAGCGCTCGATCTCATCCTGCGGGATCGCGCAATGCTCGTCTTCAAACACGAAATGGTAGCTGCCGATCACCACGTGATGGTCGTCGATCTTGCTGCTGATGCCGTGCGCGACGAGATATTCCACTTTGGAATGCATCTCTTCGTGCAAAAGCTGCTTCTCGTTTGCGGCGCGCACCACGGCGTTCGCCATCGAATGCGGGAAATGCTCTTCGAGGCAGGCGGCAATGCGCAGCATCTCGTCCGGATCCTGTCCGCCAAAGGTCACGATCTCGGCCATCTGCGGGCAGGCGTGGGTGAGCGTCCCGGTCTTGTCGAAGATGATCGTGTCGGCCTGCGCGACCGCTTCGAGGAACTTTCCGCCCTTGACCGTCACGCGGTAATCGCTCATCTCGCGAATTGCCGAAAGCACCGAAAGCGGCATCGCGAGCTTGAGGGCGCAAGAAAAATCGACCATCAGGACCGAGAGCGCCTGCGTCGCATTGCGCGTCAAAAGATAGACGAGCGCGCTTCCGCCCAGCGAGTAGGGGACGAGCTTGTCCGCGAGACTGGATGCGCGGTTTTCGGCCGCCGACTTCAGCTTTTCGGAAGATTCGATCATCGCCACGATCTTGTCGTAACGACTTTCGCCATCTACCTGCAGGACGCGGATGACACATTCGCCCTCTTCGACGACCGTGCCCGCGTAAACCATCGTCCCCGGCCGCTTCGCCACAGGCACCGATTCCCCCGTCAGCGACGCCTGGTTGATCATCACCTCGCCGCGCGTAATCTCGCCGTCGATCGGGATCATGCCGCCCATGCGCACCAGGATCTCGTCTCCCACCGAGATCTCCGAGAGCGAAACCTGCTCCTCCTCCGTGCCGCGCACGCGCCAGACGCGATCGATGTTGAGCGCCATGCTGCTCGCGAGATCGCTGACCGATTTCTTATGCGTCCATTCTTCGAGCAGGCTGCCCAGACCGAGCAGAAAACGCACGGATCCCGCCGTCCCGTAATCGCCGCGCAAAAGCGAAACGCCGATCGAGATCCCGTCCAAAAGCTCGACCTGCATTTTGCGGTGGATCAGGCATTGCAACGCCCGTCGCAGGTAAGGGATCGCGCGAACCGTCGTGAAGAGCGCGCGCCAGGAGGGCGGCAAAAACCAGCGACGCAGCAGCTTCCACAAGATCCGCATCACCAGCTCTTCTTCGTAATGCCGGTTGATCTCGCGGCTCGAATGGATCGAAGCCACCTCGTGGGCGCTCAGCTGATCAAAATGAAAACCGCGCAGCTGTTCGATCAGGCCTTCCCGCGTCAGGGGCGAACCGTATTCGATGATCGCGCAACCCGTGCGCTCGTGGACGACGACCCGCCGAACGCCCGATCTGCGCTCCAGCCAGAACTGCAGCTTGTCCGCCTCCGCCACCGTCAGCCCAGACAGCACGCGAACGCGCATCCGCCCGCCGGTTTCGTGAACAATCTGATATTTCATCTGCTCACCAGGGCCCGGCTCACGCTTCTTTTACGTCATCCTCGACGACCACATCTTCGGTCTGGGCGCGCTTCTCGTTGATCTCCCGCGCCTCCGCGATCACGTCGCCGTAAGCTTCGCGCACCGCCGTCACCTGCCGCATCACCTCATCCTTCGCGCGCAACAGCGCCGCCGCCACATGCGCATAACCGCGCTTCGCATCGCGACTCCCCAAAATCTTCAAGCCCACCGTTCCCACCAGCAAACCGCCCATGAAATACCAAAAACCAGGCCTCATTCTGAATCCAAACATCTCAATTGCCTTTCTAGCTCAAAGAGCTTTAGCAAACGGCCTTAGATAGATCTAACGGCAATAGAATGTCAATCGGTTTTAAGCGCCCTCTTTGCCGGCGTTGTTCTGTCGCAGCTGAGCGAGATTCTGGTAAATCTGCGGAGGCAGAAGAGGGAAGCATGAACGACGCAAATGAAATTCAGACGCTCATCGATGCGACCGACTACTGGGACCAGGAGATCCTGGATGTTCGGTTTTCATTCTTTGGGGATGTGATCGAAATCGTGATCCGGAATGATGAATCGACGACCTGGGTGATCTCGCTCATCCGCTGCCTTCGGGTGAACTACGAGACGGACGCATCCTGGCGCGGTCCGCTTTTGGTCTCAGCGCTCACTCCGGCGCAAAAAGGCTATTTTGGACAGTCGATCGAGGTCTCATGCGAAGGCTCGGCCTACCGCGTCCTCCTCAATCTGACGATCCTCAGCTTAGATGTGACTTGCTATGAGATTTCGGTCGAAAAGGCGGGCTGGAAGGATTCAGGAAAGGGCATCATGCTCGTTCGAGATGAACCTTAGACTGCTTTTCGAGGCTCTTTTCGGGATGTCGGTAGGCGGTCGCTAAAAAGAGGCCGAGGCAAGCGGCGGCGGCGACGATGCCTGCAACATAGGAAATCGCAATTCCGGTTTCACCGCGCGCGCCTAAATTGAGGCATTCCGGCGCATACATCAGATAGGTGATTGATACGGCCGACATGAAGGTGGCCGGCGCGGCGGCGATGAGGCAGGCCTTCTTGTGCGCGGGATCTTTGGTCGCAAGGAACACGGCGCCCGCCCAAAGCACGACCATCGCGAGGGTCTGATTGGACCAGGAAAAATAGCGCCAGACGACGCTGTAATTGATGAACGAGATGCCGTAGCCGATCAAAAGCAGCGGAATCGCGACGGAGAGGCGAACTTTGAGCTTTTTCTCGTCGAGCTTAAACCAGTCGAACAGCGTCATCCGCGCGCTTCGAAACGCCGTATCGCCCGAGGTGATCGGGCAGACGACGACGCCAATCATCGCAAAGATGCCGCCCACGGTGCCCAAAAGGCCGACGCACATCTCGTAGACCGAGTTGGAGTTTCCGCCCCCGATCGCTTTGAGCGCGGCGAGGCCTGAACCGTCGGGCTTCCAGAAAAACGCGACGGCGGCCGCAGCCCAGATCAGAGCGACGATCCCTTCGGCAACCATCGCGCCGTAAAAGATTTTTCGGCCTTCGCGCTCGGATCGGATGCAGCGCGAGACGATGGGGGACTGAGTTGCATGGAAGCCCGAAATCGCACCGCAGGCGACGGTGATGAACATCAAAGGCCAGATCGGAGCCGCCGCAGTGCCATCGAGCCCGCCCGGATAGAGATTCTCGAGCGTCAGCTCCATCATCGGCCGCTCGCCTGAGTAATAAATCGTGCCCGCCGCGATCCCGACCGCCATCACGAGCAGCAGTCCGCCAAACAGCGGGTAAACCTTGCCGATGATTTTGTCGACGGGCAAAAGAGTCGCCAAAAAATAATAGATCAGGATCACGACGACCCAGAACTGGACGTTCAGCCCCTCTGGCGTCAGCCGCGCGAGCAGGCCTGCGGGCCCCACCATAAAAACGACGCCGACCATGACGAGCAAAACGACCGAAAAGACGCGCATCACGTTATGCATCGCCGGTCCCAGATATTTCCCGGTCACCTCGGAGATCGAGGCGCCATCGTTTCGGACCGAGAGCATGCCCGAAAGAAAGTCGTGGACGCCGCCGGCCAAAAGGGTTCCGAAGACGATCCACAAATAGACGCAGGGCCCCCAAAGAGCGCCTGAAATCGCGCCAAAGATTGGCCCCAGACCGGCAATGTTTAAAAACTGCACGAGAAACGCTTTGGACGTCGACAGCGGGACGTAATCGACATTGTCGGGCCGGGCGATCGCCGGCGTAGGTTGGTCAGAGGGCTTAAAGATGCGCTCCACCAACGCGCCATAAACGAAATAACCGACGAACAGGAGAGCGAGCGCCGCAAAAAAAGAGAGCATGGTCCACCTCGCGGGAGCAATTTGCGGTGGACCATATCACAAAGGCGCCGCCGTTGTCAGAAGGAGCGCGTGCAGGGCGGGGGAGGTGGCGTACAGCTTAATCTGACGTTCGTTCTCCTCACAACGGAGAAAATCTTCGCATTGCTGCAGCAGAACGGGGATATCTTCAGTCAACGCAACTCAGAAGGAATCCAGATCGACCGCTCCATATTGGTGCACATAAAAATTCCTAGCATCCTTGATCAGGCGCCATGGCACATATGCGGTCCTTTGTTTGACTTCATCGGATAAGCATGCCGATAGCTCACCAATCTGCACAAGGCACATGGCGCATTGCATCCTGCAAAATGAATTGCTCAAAAAACGCGCCGCGATCGCGATGATACGTTTCTATATACGCCTGAATCCGCTTACAGTAGGCGATGATCCTTTGAAAGATCGCTTGATCACGCTGATTCATAAAGAATCACCTCGTCCTGAGCGATGCCTGCTAAAAAAGCGCGGTCATTGGCTTCAGTGGTGACCAGATCGACCGACAACAGCAAAGCGTCCTCGATCGCTAATTTGAATGCGGACAACTGAAAAAGGGATCTCAATCTGCCTTTTTTGATGATCAGATCCAAATCGCTCTGCTCCGTCGCAGTCCCTCGCGAATATGAGCCAAATACAGCGACTTTTTCGACGCCGTAAGCCTCGGCAATCGGCTGAATCCTTCGTTTAATCTGCTCCAGCGAGTAGGGCATGATCCCGCTCCATTGACAAGTCTCACTTCCTTATAAGGGAAATGGGGGCTTTAAAGAACACGAAAATCGGCGGGGATTCTGCATTTGAGGAGCGAACTGCGTTTTACCGATCAGCCTTCGGGATGTCTCCGGTTTCGCGGAGTTCTTCCAACGTTTTGGCGACGCCCGCTTCGCAACCCAACTTCTCGCCCTGACAGCCGCCTTCTTTTCTGGAACAGAGATCCATCAAAACCACAGAGGCGCTGTTGCTTCCATGCTCGGCGGCTTTGCACAACCATTTGGCGGCTTTCGGCAAATCCTGCGCAACACCATTTCCGCGCGCATACATCATACCGAGCCGGGACTGGGCGTCCGCGTTCTCTCGCTCCGCCCCCTTGAGGTACCATTGGGCCGCCTGTACGGGATCCTGCGCAACCTCCCGGCCCTTGGCATACATTTCACCGAGCTCATAACAGATTTCACCAAACGCAGGCCTGGCTTTTCCATGCCCCTGTTTTTCAGCCTTTTCAAACCATTCGGCGGCCTGCGCGTAGTGACGGTTTCTGGCATGAGTCACACCGAGCTGATACTGCGACTCGGCATGTCCCCGCTCTGCGGCTTTTTGCAACCATTCCGCTGACTTCACGGGATCTCTATCGACGAGCCAGCCATTGTCATACATCCTCCAGAGGCAGTAGGCGGCCTTCGCATCCCCTTGATCTGCGGCCTTTCGCAACCCGCCCTCGGCTTTTTTCAGCCACAGAACGGCCTGCTCGTGATCCTGTTCACCCCCCATGCCATTTTCATAGGAGAGAAAGAGATTAAACTGAGCCACCGCATGCCCCTGCTCTGCGGCCTTGCGCATCCATTCGAAGCCTTTCACGAGATCAGCCTGAACGCCATCGCCATTGTAATACATCAGACCGAGCTCATATTGAGCCTGAGCTTCTCCTTGTTCTGCGGCATGACGAATCGCATCTGCGGTTCTGACCTGCGAAAGACCTTCGCTGCTCGCATTGCGATGGCATGATGTGAGAGCGCCCCCGAGATTCAGGCAAAGAAAGAGCGATAGAGCAGATGAGAATGGAAACTTCATTTGGAAACTCCTCGAATCAAAACCATTTTTTATAACTGAATCGATGGCTCAGCTCAAGGCCCAATCGATGATTCCCAGATCAACGAAACGCTCACTCGAAGGGCCCATAACTTCAAATAGGATTTGCAGTTTCAATTTTGGTTCAGCGGAGTTTCTATACCGAGAGCCATGATTGAATACAGTCATTCAGGCACCAATTCGATGATCACAAGCTCCGGTCGATTATAAAATCTTGGAATCCTTGTGGATTCCCTGGCCAGTCCACGGCTGACGATCATCTTCGTCCCACCCTGCTCATACAGGCCGCCAGAAAGGGCAGGGAAGAGCCCATGATTGGGTGAATACGAGCCGTTTTTATAAAGGCCATTCGCGTAAAAACCGTTGATAATTCCAGGGATGCGCCAGATTCCACCATGCGTGTGACCGGCCAGCACCAGATCGAAATGAGATTGACTGTAAATCTCCAGAAACTCCGGACGATGGGTCAGCAGGATGCTGTACAGGCCATCCCTGGGCTGCGCTGCAACCTGCGCCAGCTGCTTTAAAAAATCGCCGACCGTCTGCTCAAGATTGTCCACTTTGTCGAGCCATGCAGACGGATCATCCACGCCTGCAATCTTGAGACGCGCGCCTTTGATGCTGACCGTCCTCATTTCACCGCTGAGACGGACAACGCCCCATTCTTTCAGCACGGCCATCTTCCTTACAAAGCCTTCCGCGCCACTCCGATATTCGTGATTCCCTGTCACATAGTAACTCGGATAACGCCCGCTGATGCCTTTTAAAAAGGAAATGGTGTTGTCATCCGGCAGTTCATCGTCAAAGAAATCACCTCCAATCAGAATCAGATCCGGGTTTTGTGCATCGATGGCATCCAAAAGATCGCGCATCCCTTTTCCATAGTCACAGGAATGCAAATCCGTCACCAGGGCAATGCGAATCGATTGAGTGATCCCTTTTGCCCGAAGCTTGTACGGAACGATCTTCAGAGCGTTGTAGAAGCCAGGCAGGATCAGACACAGGAAGACAACCAACAGGCCAAAGAGAATCTTTGTTTTCATTCAAAGCCGGAGAAGAGATGATTTTTCCAATCCATCAGGGATTGATGAGAGGTCTGACCGTCTCCTGATCGGTGTTACATTTCTTGATCCATTTCATATCTTCTTTCAAGCCTTCGTTATCGCTCAGAACCTGATACTGGCAGTATCCACCCTCAGAAGACTCTTCAAATGTCATTTGATAATCGAGGATCCCATCTCCATCGCTATCCTCATCTTTCTGAGAGATCGTCACAATTCCCGGAGCGATATCGCCGATGTAATTGTCAACGCCCGTGAGCGCCATCAAAGCAGGATAGACATCCCACATGCGCTGGCCGGTGTTGCAATTGTAATTCATGTAAGTCTGTTTGATGGGATTCGCTTCAATCCAGGACAAGTCGCTGACCACTTCATCAGAGGGATAATCGAGATAATCGCCCGGAAGGCTCGGAGAGAAATAGATAGGCACGGAATGAGGCCATTTATCCAGGAATTCGATGGAGAAATTGATCGCCGTCTGATGACCGAAGTTGTAACCCGGCTTGTAGTTGCCTTCTTCGCCAAATTTTCCGCCCATCACATAAAGCGAATGCACCTTTTGACTCACCAGCTCCACGCCGCTCAACGGGGAATATTCATCGGCTTCAGAGTTCAGCAGCTGGGCTAGGACCGACATGAAGCCAAGGGAAATGATCTTGACAGAGTGATCGGGATGCTCCGCCAAAAGCTTGCGATAAAGCTTCCACCCGTCGGGCAGAGTGGAATAATCTTCGATGCTTCGTTTAAACATCGGAGTGCCGTCGTCATTCTTGAGATCTGCGATGCCAGAGTAGGGGATATAGACATTGGGGTCCTCCACACCATTCCGTTCAACCCCCATCGGGATGTCACCAAAGCCATAATAAGTATTCACCAGATCGGCGAGTTTGATGTATTCCTCACCCATGCGGCAGACGATGCCACCGATCAGTTCCGCTTTGTTATGATGGGCAAAGTAATAGATGATCCCCAATGCGAACAGATCGTCGGTCGATGAACCGATGTCTGTATCGTAAATCACATATTTTGCATCCGACGATTCCTGAGAGGACCCAGAGTCGTCACCGGAAGCCGCATCGATATCGGAAGCCGCATCGATATCGTAAGCCTCTTCGATATCTGAGCAAGACGCCAGAAGCAGTCCAAAGAACAGGGTGATCAACCACACCCATCGATTCGTTTTTGTTTTCATAAATCTCCTCTGCAATCCGCGCTCTGTGATCTCTTCGCAGGCATCGAACCCAAAACCTGGCGAAAAGGCTCAACTTGGTCAGAGGTATGGAGATTTTCCCGTACTGTCAACCTTAAAGGCAGGACTCTGGAAACATCTGCGGGGCCTTAAATGTTGCATAACCGCAGTTACCATAATCGTTTTCTCGATCTCTGCTGCGAGCCCTTCTTGAGCAAGCCTGAGCAGGAAGCGAAGCCGCAGAGTGATCATGATGTGGTTTCTTGTTGAATTAAGCGGCGAATTTGAGGGTATTTTTGAGTCTTGACCTCGGAGATGATAGCTGTTAGACCATGCGCGCTGCATGAGGATTGGTATCATGCAGCGCGGGTTCGGCCTTCTTGAGGTTGGAAGGTTCGAACTTTTGAGGATATTTTGGAGGTTTTGATGTCCTTTCGACTTTTTCCTCGACATTTCGCGTTTGATAAGTTACGGTACCGCAATTTCTCGCTGATTGGGGTTGACCGTCATGAAATTCTCGACTTTTTGGTATTTTGCAAAATTTGGCATCAAGACGATCCTCTCGCATAAAAAAGATCCTATTCTTGGAACGGTGATCGTCACCGACAGATGTAATCTCAAATGCAAGCATTGCTCTGTAAATAATATTACTGCTGTGATGCATNNNNTATGCGCAAATCCGAAGCGAGATGCAGCAGCTCTACGATATGGGCGTGCGCATCCTGTTTTTCTGCGGCGGAGAGACATTCCTTTGGAAAGACGGCGACAAGAACATCCGCGATCTGGTGAGAGAAGCCAAAAAGATGGGATTCCTCATCGTCAATGTCGTCACCAACGGGACTTTTCCCATCGATTTGCCCGAAGCCGATTTGATCCTGCTCAGCCTGGACGGCGACAAGGAACGCCATAATGCCATTCGGGGCAACACCTACGATACCATTATGGAAAACATACGGAACGCGACGGCCGACAACATCTGCCTGTATATGGCGATCAATCAGATCAACAAGGATGCGATCCGCGATGTCTGCCTCACGGCAAGGGATACAAAGAATATCCGCGCGGTTTCGTTCAATTTCCACACGCCGTATCCGGATACGCGCCCATTGCTGCTCTCAAAGGAAGAAAAAGCAAAATGCTGTGATGTGATCCGGCAGATGATGAAAGAAAAGGTCCCGGTTTTTAACCTGAAAAGCGCTTTCCCTTATCTGATCGACAACAGTTTCCCGACGCCCTGCCATCAATGCGTGGTGATTGAAAACGGCAAAATCTCCACATGTGGCCGCTGCATCGATGTACCGGGGCTTTGCAATGAATGCGGCTATTTCTTTGTGGCGGAATATACGCTGCTGTTCCGGGGAAATCTTAAGGTGATTTTTGAGATGCTTCGCACGTATCTGCGCTATATTTAAGGAATTTCCGTATGAGCGTCATGACCGATCTGGCCAGAATGTGGCTCACCCGCTCGATGAAACCGTTCCTCTTTCGCAGCGAATACGATGCGCGCCTGTCGTTTTCGGACTGTGAAGGGCTCGGGCTGTATGTTCATATTCCTTTTTGCAAAAGTATTTGCAATTTTTGTCCTTACTGCAAGGTGAAATACGCCGGGGAGACCTGCGATCGGTACATCGATGCCCTGATTCGCGAGATCCATCTGGTGGGGAGCCAGCATGCGGGCAAAAAAACGGTGACCAGTCTGTATTTTGGCGGTGGGACGCCGGCGCTTGTGGCGGATCGCTTGCCCGAAATCATCGGCGCGATCGAAGCGCATTTTGTGATCACCGAGGGCATCGGTATCGAGCTTCATCCAACCAATGTGAAACCCGCGCTTTTGCAAAAGCTCAAAGAGGCCGGTGTCACCAAGATCAGCATCGGTATTCAGTCTTTTCGCTCCAAATATCAGCGCCTGCTGGGCAGATCCGGCGTCGACGTCCAGGAACTCCAAAATGCGCTCGCCCAGGTTCCTTTTGAAACCGTCTCGATGGACTTCATTTTTGCCCTGCCAGATCAGACGTTTGAGGACCTGAGGGCCGATCTCGACGATGCGTTTGCCTGTGGCGCGAATCACGTGGCGATCTATCCGTTCATCGATTTCACGTTCACATCCAGCCCGGTGCGCGCGATGCCAAAGAAGCAAAAACGTGCGTTGCTGGATCGGATCACGCGCTACTGCGAGCAAAAAGGATATATCCGGAATTCCATCTGGACCTTTGCAAAGTCTCAGGATGCCCGTTATTCATCCATGACCCGCGATAACTTCCTCGGCTTTGGGTGCTCCGCGACGACGCTGTTGAAAGATCAGTTTAAAATCAATACTTTTTCTGTGGATGCCTATATCGCGCGCATCCAGGCGAACAGATTGCCCACATCCCTGACGCTCCGGTTTACCCTGCGTCAGCGGATGATTTATTATCTCTTTTGGACCGCCTACAGTACGCAGGTCGATCCCGCCGCGTTTGAGCGATTCTTCGGCGTTCCTCTCAAAAAAATGTATGGTTTCGAGTTTCTGCTGGCCAGGCTTTTGGGGTTTGCGACGTATGAGCAGGGCTTGTACCGCATGACGCCGAAAGGGGCGTTCTATTATCACCATTACGAAAACGACTACACGCTGGCCTATATCGATAAGATGTGGGGCATCATGCGAAAAGAAGCGTTCCCCAAAGAAATCCGGCTGTAGGCTGTGAGACTGCGCACGGGCCAAATCGAAGAAACGATGGCAAAATGCGTTGCTCATCCGATCGCGGGCCTGACTCTTACCCGTCACTTCCCCCCTGATAAAAGGATGGGTGTCCAATATCGGGCATAGCCATCGTCGCCCGCGCCGCTGCTGGCATCTGGGGTGGCCGCATCGACGGAATACCGAACCCACATCGCGGGGCGCACACCGGTGTTTTCGGAGATGACATAGTAGCCATCCAGATCGACAACGCCGTCTCCTTCAATGCCCACAGCATCACTGCATAAACCATTTTCGACGATCTCACCGCCGCCCGGCGAGCGGAGCCACCATTGTGGGTTTACATCCATATCCAGATCATTTGCATACGGTGTCGCAAAGGCTTTGCGCTCATCATTGGGGAATCTGGCATCGCTCTTAAAATATTTGCCGCTGTTCGGCACATGGGGATCCTTATGCCAGACATCCGCAAGAGATAGCAAAAAGACCTTATCATTCGTTGCACGACCGCCCGGTGCTCCCGTGAGCTCGTTATCGGGGTTCTCCAGATGCGTCGTCAGAATGCAGTCCTTTTCGCTCGCCGTAAAAGCGATGTTCATAAATTCGCCATTCAGCCAGGCGCGAAGCGAGCAGACTTCCCATGAGCTGACCGCTTCATCATCGTCATACGGTTGCGCATCGATGACATATTTCGACAAGAGAAGCGCGGCATGCCTTGTGTCATCCACTTCGAGCACGAGCCAGATCAGGGGATCTTTGAAGGGACATTCTGAAGCTGGCCAAAAATGTCGCAGTCCATCCGGAGAAGGCGGTTCTACAAAAGACTGAGGATAGCGGCCGAGTATCACCTCATCGCCTTTTTTGGGCTCAGCGGTAAGACGCAAAGATTTCATAAAATCTCCAGCAAATATTTGGGCAGCGGGGGCGGCGACATCGGGTTTGACCACATCCTTATTTTGGCAGGCAGGCAAGGCGGCGCAGAGGCCCAGGAAAGCATTCGTCAAAATGGGAAGGCGCAAACTTTTCATCAAATTTCAAGCTGTGGCTGCCCCCGCCTCAAATCAGAACTGAACCCACAGGGCGGGGCGCACGCCGACGTCACTTTCGACCACGACGCCACCGGGGCTGACTTCGAAGGAGTCGGGGCATTCGCCTTTCACTTTTTCGCTGCCGGCAAGGCGTTTGATCATCTTACAGCTGACGAGCGCAGCACCTTCTGCATCATCAAAGCAAGTCGTCCGAAGCCACCAGCCTGCATAGGAATGGCCAGATTCAGAACCGTATGCATGTACCCCCTGTTGAATGGCATAGCTTGTGGCCTCTGTCCTCACGCCCTCATCGTCTGGAAAATAACGGTTGGCTTCAACGACGCTGAGCAGGAAGATCTTATCGGTCGTCGCATCGCCCTGAGGCGTGCTGTATTTCGGATTGGGATCGGCCGGGACGCTGGATGCGACGATTTTGGCTGCTTCTTCGGCTGTAAAGGCGGCGTTGATGAAATTTGCGCCCGCATAATCGTTGCCGACCGCATTGTGGGAAGCATCATAACCGTTGAGCCACGAGCGGATCGTGCTCTTTTCCCAGTTGCTGGCCGTCCTGGTCGCGTTGTAAGGCTGAGCATCGAGCACTTTTTCGCTGAGGATGAGGTATTGGCCTTTGTCGTTTTTATCGAGCACGCGCCAGGCGATCGGCTCTTTGCCGTTTGTGGCGTCGCCATCCTGCTCGTAGTGACCAAAGGTGAGGGTATCGCCAACGGCATAGGCCGCGGGTGCGGCGACTTCGGATTTGACCGTATCCTTATTTTGGCAGGCGGGCAAGGCGGCGCAGAGGCCCAGGAAAGCATGCGTTAAAGAGGGAAGTTGCAAATTTTTCATAAAATCTCCTGAAAAATAGGGGAGTTACCCGAGTCCTGCTCCAGAAGGACTCCGAATCTGCTTTTGAGCAAGAGGGTCACTTTCTCGCTCCATCACCGGCTCCTTTGGGGATTTGGGGGTGACCTGCTGTCCCCCATGCGCCGCAGGAAGCTCATCAAAAACGCCCTCGACGATACTTGAGGAGGTTTATTCATGCAATCTGCATTTTTTGGGGAGGGGTGATTGGGGCCCTTGCATTTCATCGTCATCGCGGTATCATACCCAAAATAACACGTATGCGTCCTTTGGGCGCATCGAAACCCGTCGGAGAGATTGATGTCGTCTGCCAAAGAGTCTTGTAGTGCCGTATTTCGGGGACAGCGTGTCGTTCAGGGAAGCATCGTGACGTTCGGCCAATACCCGCAGGCCAACGAAACGCCCGAACCTGTCGAGTGGATCGTGCTCGACGTCGTGCCCAAATCGGAGAATGAGGAGGGTCGGATCCTGCTGCTCAGCAAGTACGTGCTCGATGCCATGTCTTATCATGAGGAAGACGTATGCACCATGACGTGGGAAGACTGTACTCTGCGCGAGTGGCTCAACGATGATTTCATGAACGAAGCCTTCTCCTCCAGCGAAAAATCGCAGATCCTCAATACGCATCTCGAGAACTCCGGCAACCCGTATACAGACGATGACGATGGCAATGATACGGATGATTATGTCTTTTTGCTCTCGCTTGCGGATGCCCTGAGCAAAACAGACGAGCTGGAGGGGAGCGGTCGGTATTTCTCCAGTGATGCGGAACGAAAGGCCGAAACCACGGCGCATGCCATCGACGAGGGTGTTTTCGACATTGCGGGCGAGGCACCGTCACCTTTCTGGTGGCTGCGAACGCCGAGCGGTGGTGATGGTGCTGCGTACGTCGACAACGAGGGCCATGTTGTTTGCGATGGCGAATTCAGCGATTGTTGCATGTTCGGCGTCCGGCCTGCCTTATGGGTGCGTGCGGATTCGCCTGACGTCGTTCCATCTGCCAACAATGGCGTTGAGCGACTTGTGGCAGCTCCCGTAGTCGAGCCACCTGCAGCCGTCGATGCCGCCGCCGATGTCGATGCGTCTTGTGGCGGTGCCGTCTTTCGGGGAAGGAGCGTCGGCAGGGGAAGCATCGTGACGTTCGGCCAATACCCGCAGACTTTCGATCCGCCAGAGCATATCAAGCGACTGCGCCGTTTGTGTGAACAGAGCGAAATCCATGTCACGCCCAGGCCCATCGAATGGATCGTACTCGATATCGTACCCTGGACGGGGGATGCGGAAGGTCGAATCCTGCTGCTCAGCAAATATTTGCTCGATGCAAAACCGTATGATACGAGCCACAAGAAGGATTCATATGACAATTTTATCTATCCCACTTGGGCAGAAAGCGACATTCGTAAGTGGCTGAACGACACGAGCAGTTCGGGGTTCCTGAGCCCGGTGTATTTTACCGCGCAGGATCAGTCCCTCATCGTTGAGGTGACGAACGAAACATCGGATTATGTCGACGAAGAACATAGCCTCTTCATTGAGGGAGGGGAGGACACAAAAGACAAGGTGTTCCTGTTGGACCGCAGGGACGCCGATAATATGGCGTATTTTAAGAATACCCCGGCGCTCGTAGCAAAAGGGACGATATATGCCATCGCCAGGGGTCTTTACATCGATGATAAAGCCATGAAAAAAATGGATGCTCTGTGTACAGAGGTTCCAGATTCATCCTATTGGTGGCTTCGATCGGCAAAAAGCAACTTTGGGGCGCCAATGCCTTTAGCCTCGTGCGTCTCCCAAAGCGGTTATCTCACCGGCGGCACCGTTAGATCAAAGTACGGCATTCGTCCCGCCTTGTGGGTGCGTGCGGATGAGGACTCTGTAGAGAAAGGCCTTTGATTTCACCTGGTTATAGTCTTTGATGGAATACCAGATGATCGGGATTTACCCATCAGTGTAAGGATTTCCAGATTTGGTCTCCTTCGCCTGTGCACCGCCCGCATGTCCGATATCGCACGAGGCGATAATGTGAGGGAAGATGCTTGGCGTTGTCCGGTCATTGTTGTATCATGCCTAAAATTTCGCGGATGTGCCCTTTGGGTGCATCCGCGAAACCTGACCTTTCGGAGGGATTGATGTCATTTTCCAAACCTTGTTGTTTTGCTTTGTTGTCCGCCGCCATGCTTGCGTCGGCCTGTTCCAAAAATTCTGAACCATCCGCCGACAACGCCGCGCCATCCGCAGCTCCCGCCACGCCAGCGCCCGCAGTCGCCGCAAAACCGGCCGCTGGTGACGGGATTTTTAAATATACGATCACGACAGACATTGCCGCTGAGGGCGATCAAATCGAAATCCTCGTCGCGATGAATTCGGTGGAGAGCCAATACCCTGTCAAATATGATCTCGACTGCGAAGGGGACGGCGAATTTGAGCACAAGGGCCTGACAGAAAACAAGAAATGTATCTATAAAAAGAACTCGGGCACACATCAGATCTGGGTGCGCGGTGAAATCCCCGGGATGTTCTTATGTGCCATGAGGCCCGAGGACGTCGATTGCGGCGCCACCGACATTATGAAAAATGCACGCGCCAAAAAGGTTGCCTGTGGACCTCACTCTGATCACAGTAAAGAGGCCGTCGTCTCGATCGACAGTTGGGGCAATGTGCCGTGGAAGAGCATGCAATTGTTTGCCGCTCAATGCCATGCGCTCAACAAACTGCCCGAAGACAGCCCGGATTTGAGTCAGGTGAAAGATATGAGCGAAATGTTTTTTGATGCTCGCTCATTCAATCAGCCGCTCGAAAAATGGAACGTCGCGAACGTCACCAATCTGCTCGGGATGTTTTGGGGCGCCAAATCTTTCAATCAGCCCCTCGAAGCGTGGGATGTGACCAATGTCACAGATATGTACGGGATGTTTTATCAGGCGGAGGCGTTCAATCAACCGATTGAGAAGTGGAATGTTTCCAATGTGACCGATATGGGCTGGATGTTTGAAGAAGCCAAGTCGTTCAACCAGCCGCTGGAGAAGTGGAACGTTTCAAAGGTCACCAATATGTCCGAGATGTTTAGCGACGCGAAGGCATTTAACCAGCCGCTCGAAGCCTGGAATATCGCAAACGTCACCAATATACACTCGATGTTTAGCGGTGCCAGCGCGTTCAATCAGCCGCTCGAAAAATGGGACGTCTCTAAGATTAGCCACCTGCATTGGATGTTTAGCGGTGCCAGCGCGTTCAACCAGCCCCTCGAAGCGTGGAACGTCTCGAACGTCACCGATATGTACGCGATGTTTAAAGACGCCAGCGCGTTCAACCAGCCGCTCGAAAAATGGAACGTTTCAAATGTCACCAGAATGGGCTGGATGTTTAAAGATGCGAAAGCGTTCAGCCATTATCCGAAAAGCTGGGTCGTTCCTGCGGATGCTTTAAATGATATGTTTGAAGGTTCGAACGTTGAAGCAGAAGCCAAAAAATCGCCGTTAAAGACGAAGTAAGCACAATCATCCTCCGGCCTTCCGCTCAAACTCGGGCCAGCAATCGGTTCGGGTTCATTTTCCCGCCCGAAGAGCGCTTTTCATGTGAAACCGCTCTTCAGTCCTTTCAAAAAAATCCTTTGTTTTCAATGTGATAGGGAATCGCAAAAAAAGAAGACGATTTGAAAAAATTTTTTTGAATAAAACAAACGCAGCGCGCATCAAACGCGCGTTCTTTTTGAATTGAGAATAAGAACATACTGCCTGTTCCAATATGCAAAAAAATGGGGCAGGCGATGCGTTACGACTTTACGGACATCGTGATATGGCTATGAAAAATTCTGCGTTCCTCACCCTTGCTTCACTCGCGCTCGTTTGCAGCTGCGGCACAAAACAAGAAACACCTAAATCCGATACCCATATTCAACAAGCCGCATCCACCGCTCCGTCCGAGAATCCGCTCTCTGACGATGAAATCTTTAAATATACAATCACGTCGGATCATATAAATGTAAACGATGAGGATGATCATATCGAAATCCTCGTTGTAATCCATTCGGTGGATGGCCAATATCCCGTCAAATATGACCTCGACTGCGAAGGTGACGGCGATTTTGAATATAAGGGACTTTCGGATATTCAAAAATGTATCTATCCAAATGACTCGGGTACACATCAAATCTGGGTGCGCGGTGAAATTCCTGCAATGGTTTTGTGTGACAGAAGACCGGAAAACGTCGATTGCAAGCCGGAGGATAAAAAACATCAGCTGTGCGATGCGCCCGTTGGAACGGATCACAGTGATTACGCCGTTCTCTCGATTGACAGTTGGGGCAATATTCCGTGGAAGAGTATGCGTTTGTTTGCGGCTCGTTGCTATGCACTCGAACAAATTCCTAAGGAGAGTCCGGATCTGCGTCAGGTGAAAGATATGCATGCGATGTTTTGGAAGGCCGAATCTTTTAATCTACCGATCGAATCGTGGGATGTGTCGAACGTTACCAATATGAATGCTATGTTTTATGGTGCAACATTGTTTAACCAACCGCTCAATGCGTGGAACGTGTCACACGTTACGGATATGAGTGAGATGTTTGCCCGTTCCTATTCGTTTAACCAGCCACTCGATAAATGGGATGTGTCGAACGTCACCGATATGCACTCAATGTTTTTGTACGCCAATAAATTCAACCAGCCGCTTGAATCCTGGAATGTGTCAAACGTTACCAATATGAGTTCAATGTTTACACTCGCCGTGTCGTTCAATCAGCCGCTTGAAAAGTGGAATGTATCAAACGTCACGAATATGAACTCCATGTTTTTTGGCGCCAAAAAATTCAACCAGCCACTTGAATCCTGGAACGTGTCAAAAGTCACGGATATGAGCGAAATGTTTACACTCGTCGAGTCGTTCAATCAGCCGCTTGAGAATTGGGATGTGTCAAAAGTCACGGATATGAGCTATATGTTTTCTAATGCTACTTCGTTCAACCAGCCGCTTGATGCGTGGGATGTGTCAAAAGTTAAAAATATGGATCGGATGTTTTATGATGCCACATCGTTCAATCAACCGCTCGATAAGTGGAACGTGTCAAATGTCGATAGTATGCGCTTGATGTTTAATGCTGCGAAATCGTTTAGTCATTATCCGAAAAGCTGGGTCGTTCCGGTGAATGATTTAGCGGGAATGTTTCACGATACGAAAGTCGAAGAAGAAGCAAATCAATCGCCGTTAAAGACGAAAAAAGCACAATAACCCTCCGTCATCCCGCTCAAACCCGGGCCAGCAACCGGCTCGGGTTCATTTCCCCGCCCAATGAGCGTTTTTTCATGTGAAACTGCTCTCCTGTCCTTTCAAAAAATCCTTTGTTTTCAACAATATAGAAAAACGTAAAAGAAACAGACGATTTGAAAAATTTTTTTGAATAAAACAAACGCAGCGCGCATCAAACGCGCGTTCTTTTTGAATTGAGAATAAGAACATACTGCCTGTTCCAATATGCAAAAAAATGGGGCAGGCGATGCGTTACGACTTTACGGACATCGTGATATGGCTATGAAAAATTCTGCGTTCCTCACCCTCGCTTCGATCGCGCTCGTCAGCGGCTGCAGTGCAAAACAGGAAGCCCCTCAATCCGCCGATAATCTCTCGGCAGTTGCCCCCGGAGCCGCTGCAAAACCGGCCTCTGATGATGGCATCTTTAAATATACGATCACGACGGACATTGACGCTGAGAGCGATCAAATCGAAATCCTCGTCGCGATGAATTCAGTGAAGGGTCAGTACCCCGTCAGGTATGATCTCGACTGCGAAGGGGACGGCGAATTTGAACATCAGGGGCTGACGGAAAATAAAAGATGTCTCTATAAAAAGAACTCGGGCCGACATCAGATCTGGGTGCGCGGTGAAATCCCCGGGATGTTTTTATGTGCCAGAAGAGATAAAAACTTAAAATGTGACTCCAAAGTTCCGGAAGATCAAAAACATCCGTTGTGTAATACGCCGTTAGATTCCGATCACAGTGCAAAAGCCGTCATCTTGATCGACAGTTAGGGCAATATACCGTGGAAGAGTATGCATGCGTTTGCCGCGGAATGCGGTGCACTCAAAAAAATTCCAAATGATAGTCCGGATTTGCGTCAGGTGAAAGATATGGGTGCGATGTTTTTGGATGTCCGCTCGTTCAATCAGCCGCTCGAGCATTGGAACGTCGAGAACGTCACCAATATGCATGGGATGTTTATGGGGGTCAGGTCGTTTAACCAACCGCTCGAGAAATGGAACGTGTCAAACGTCACGGATATGGGGTGGATGTTTTATGGTGTAGCATTTAATCAGCCGCTCGAGAAATGGAACGTGTCGAACGTCACCAGTATGGAGTACATGTTTGCGGATGTAACGTCGTTCAATCAACCGCTCGAGAAATGGAACGTGTCAAACGTCACCGATATGGGATCGATGTTTTCTGGTGCCACTGCATTCAATCAGCCGCTTGAAAAATGGAACGTCTCCAAAGTCCACAGCATGGCAGGAATGTTTTCTGGTGCCACTGCATTTAACCAGCCGCTCGAGAAGTGGGATGTATCGAATGTTCACGATATGAGCGCGATGTTTTCTGGTGCCACTGTATTCAACCAGCCGCTTGAAAAGTGGAACGTATCCAAAGTTAGCAACATGTCCTATATGTTTTGGAGAGCCAGGTCGTTCAACCAGCGGCTCGACAAGTGGGACGTGAAAGCACGCTGGATGGAAAGGATGTTTTATGGCGCAGAATCGTTTAGTTACTATCCGAAAAACTGGGTCATTAATCCGTATGCGGAGGATGTGTTTATGGGCACGAAAGTCGAAGAAGAAGCCAAAAAATCGCCGTTAAAGACGAAATCACAGGTAAAACCATGAAAAACATCGCACTCCTCGTCCTCGCTTTGCTCGCTCTCACCGCTGCGGCAGCTGCCGATTCCCTCGCCGAGCCAGCGCCCGC
>DBWM01000006.1 GCA_002309015.1 Myxococcales bacterium UBA1238
TTCGCCGTTTTTAAAATCGATCGGCGGGAGAAAGCTTACAGATCCGTCACGCGGCCCACGAAGAGGACGGTATCGGTCGAACGTTCGACGATCATAAAGAGGAAGGGGTGATCGACCCTGAAATCGTATGAGGAGTTGCGGATCGCGTTGTCGGCAGAGGCAGCGACCGCTACGCCTGCGCCCGCTGCGGCGGCTTCGCCACCTTCTTCATCGAATTCGAGGAAGGCCTTGTGAAGCACATCGCCGATCTTCAACGCCGATGCAGCCGGCTTCGACGCGGGATCGAGCATCGCACCGAACTCCGCATCGTCCGTAAACGCCTTCTTCATGCCCAACTGCTGCAGGGTCCCTTTGAGAGACATCATGCCGGGCTGAAGCTTAAAGCGGGGCAGCGAAATGTGAACGTCGGCCATCAGGGGTTCACATTCCATTTGCAGGATTTCACCGAGCTCCTTTTCTGCCGCTTCGAGTTGTTTCATCCGATCCGCCATCGGATGCGATGCGTCGACGTGAGGCAATATAATGGCCAGCACATAGCGGCCCGGGCGATTGGGGTCATCCTCTTTTTGAGTCTGAAAAGGCAGCCAGTAGAGCGCATAGTCTCTCAGATGGCAGACGCCGGAACGCAGATCGGTCCGATGCATCATCTTCGTTTTGGTGACACCGGATGCCCCGTAGAAATCTTCGTCTCTTGTGGCGTCCTTCTCAAAGTCATCGGCCCATTTGGCCTTAAAATAGACCGAGTTGGTCAGAACCAGGCGCGAATCCGCGGTAATGGAGCCGGGCGAAAGCAGATCTTTGATGCGATCATGGGTGGCCTGCGCGACCGTCTGATTGATCGTCGCCCGCGCTTTTTCGGGATCGGCGGCGTAATCGAGGGCGGTGGCCTCGGCGTTGTAAGCCGCAGAGAGGCGCGAAACGAAGTCGCCCGACAAGTTCAGAGCGCGATCGGGCCAGAGATGGTTTTCGATCTCGAGGGCCGTCTGACCGTTGACCGCTTTCAGCGCTTCCTCGACCCTCAGCCCCGACATCCCAAGGCGCTTTGCATTGGGCATCTCCAAAGCGGAGAGCATCTCGCTTGCCGTCTCGCCGCAGGCGCCCTCAAGGGCCATCCCCAGCGCGCGCTCGATCGCATAGGGCGAAAAGACCGCATTGCCCTTCGTGGTCTGCAAAAGCTTAACGCCAAAAGCGTTGCTTTGCTTTGACCAGCTGGGATTGAACCAGTTGAATACTTCCCAGGGACTTGCCGGGATCTCCTGCGTCATGCCCGGGCGGCAGCTCTCTGCGATCTCCACATATGTTTTGGGTGCGGCTTTCACTTTGGGTGCCTCTTTCACTTTGGGGGCAGCTGCAGTTGCAGCTTCGGGGGCGGTTTTGGGTGCAGGCGCTGCCTGGCCTGTCTTTTGACCGCAAGCCGATAACATGAAAAAGATGGAAAGGGGGATGAGGGGTTTCATTTTTTGATCCAATCAGAGTTTTGGGGCCGCCGGGAGCAGCCCCAACCCCTTCGCCGGCTCTTACTTTGCGCCCACAGCCTTGAGCAGCGCCCTGATCTCGTCGGTCTTGGCGTAATCCAGCGCGGTCTTGCCCTGAAGATCTTTCGCGTTGACGTTCACCCGGGACTTGGTCAGGGCCCTGACGTGATCCGCGCAGCCTTTCATGGCCGCCCACATCAGCATGGTCATGCCCTTGTCGGGATCTGCGGCATCGAGGTTCAGATCGCTCCCATCGAGGTAGCCCTTCATTTCTTCAAGATCGATGCCGCAGGGGTTTTCATCGCGACTCATCCAGAACGTCTCGTAAGAGAACAGGTCGTCTTCGGAATCCGGGACGAAGACATCTTTTTCGCTCCCGCCCGCAGCCAGCAAAGCCGTTACGATCTCGTCCTCACGACCGCTCACGCGTATGGCCGCCAGCTTCAGCGCCGTTTTGCCATCCTTGTTCTTCACCTTGATGTCGGCCTTCGCCGCAAGCAGCGCCTGTACGACCTCGAGCTCCTTTTCTTTCATGAGCGCCGTCTCGCCCTTTTTATCTTTGGCATTCACGTCGGCTTTCGCCGCGATCAGCGCTTTAACGATCTCGACTTTGGACGCCTTCATGAGCGCCGTCTCGCCTTTTTTATCCTTCGCGTTCACGTCGGCCTTCGCCGCAATCAGCGCGTTGACCGTCGCGAGATCGGCTTCGGAGGCTGCCCACATGAGCGCCGTCTCGTCCGCTTTGTTCTTCGCGTTCACGTCGGCTTTCGCATCGATCAGCGCCTTGACCATATCGACGCCCCGATTGCGGAAGGCAGCCAGGATCAGCGCGGTATCACCAAATGAAGTCTTCGCGTTGACGTCTGCGCCCGCTGCGATCAGCTTCTTCACCTCGTCGAGCTTGCCCGCCGATGCCGCCTGAAGCAGCGCGTCCGCCGAAACCGCTTTTGCAGCCTGAGCCGCCGGCGCCTTCTCTTCAGCCTGAGCCGTCACCGCGTGAAAAGCCAAACCCGCAATCAAAACCGCCTGGAACCAATGGAACGTGATCATCTTCATCTCCTGTGCATCAACGTTGTGGCTGCGCAGCGTAGAGGTTTTAAGCGAATGAAAAAAGGATTTGTTTCAAAAAACTGCTTTTCGCGCGGATGAAACGCTCTTTGGGCGGCTCCATCGGCCCCTTGCCCGACAACGCTCATTTTTGCCGAATGAACCTCGGTCCCTCCTCCCCCATCTCGCCGGTCGCCTGAAAGCCGCATTTTTGAAGCACGCGCATCGACGCGCGGTTTGAGGGATCGGTTTCCGCCTCTACGGCCAGCACGCCCGGCTGTAAAAACGCCCAATCGATCGCCGCTGAGACCGCCTCTGTGGCATAGCCCTGCCCGAACCAGGCCTCCTGAAGCCCGTAACCGATCTCTACCCGCCCGTCTGGACGAAGCCCTTTAAAGCAGAGATCGCCCACGAGCGTGCCGTCGTGAAGCTCGATCCGCCACATCGCAAACCAGGCCCAGCGATCGGGATCCCCCAGCGCGGCCGCAAGCATTTCGCCGTAGGCCTTGCGAAGCTCGGGATCGCGGGTCTGCGCGATCATCGATTCCATCTGTTCCTGGGATGCGGGGTAAAGTTTTAAGCGCTTTGTGGTGAGCATCGCGGGGCGTCACTTCATCTGATGCGACAAAATCGCCTGGACCGCCTCGCAGCTCGCCCAGTCACCGCAGGATTTGCAGAGATCGACGCCGCGTTTCTGGGCGCATTGCCGCACTTTGCAGAGTTTGTCGCAGAAGATGGTCTTTACGCCGTTTGCGCGGCAGCCTTCGCAGTTGATCTGCTCGGGGCGGATTTCCACCTGGTTCAGCCGGGTCCAGAGGGCCGCCGTCTTCTCGCGCAGCGCCTGGTCGTCGTTCTTTGTCGCGATGTAAGCGTCGCATTTTTCGCAGTCGAGGCCGCAATACGCTTTCAGTTCATCGGGTGACGTCATTTCAAAAAATCCTTTCTGTAAATCACCGAGACATGTTCGCGCTCGCCGGTGGCGTCCGTATATTCGTGATCAAAATGAAGCCCGGCCGCCTCGGCGGTTTTGTAAGAGGCGACGTTGTCGGCGGTGCAGTAGGAATAGAGGGCGTCGAAGGCCGTATGCTGAAACGCCCAGTCGCGGACGGCGATGGCGGCTTCGGTGGCGTAGCCTTTTCTCCAGCAGTCCCTGCGGATGTGGAAGCCGATCTCGGGCAAAATGCGGCCGTCGATGTTTTGCAGGGTGAGGCCGCAGTCGCCGATGAGTTTTCCGGTCTCCTTTAAGCAGACGGCCCAGAGTCCGAAGCCCTCTTTGCGGTAGTTTTCGAGACTCCAATCGATCCAGCGGTGCACCCGCGCCTCGTCAAAAACATAGGGGTAATATTTGCTGACCTCTTCATCGGCGAGCGCGTCGTAGAGCGCATCAAAATCCGAGGGCTGCAGTTCGCGCAGGATGAGCCGCCGGGTCTCCGCAATGACGCCCGCCATCACGATCTCCACCGCCGGAGCTGCGGAAAGAGGCCGCGCATCATCTGCACATATTCCTCCCGGGTCATCGGCTTCGGCATCTGCTTATTCACCTCGTCCAGAAACTGCGCGCAGTGATCGATCATCTGCTCCATGCTGCAGTCCTGTAAAAACCGGCCGTCGGCGTAACAGAACTTGCAGTAATCAAACGAGACGCTGCCGTCCTGCTCCGTCCCGCAATCCTCGATTTTTGAAAGCGGCATGGCGCAGCTCTGGCAAAACTGAGGCAGCTGCCCCGGCTGGAACGCCTTTTCTTTTTTGGGGAACTCCGCATCGAAAGCCGCAAAGCCCTGAGGATCCGTTTCGGCCACAAAATAGCCTTCAGGCGGCGTATAGGTCCCTTCCCTGCCCTGCCAGAAACCGGGGATGAGCTCCTGCGCCAAAAAATAGGGCACCTCGGATTCCCTCGGCTCCGCGTGGTAATGAATCTTGAGCTTGCTTGCGAGATCGAAGCCCGCGTTTTTGTAAAAATCGATGTTGCCTTCCATGCAGAGCAGGCCCACGCCCAAATCCCGCGCCTTTTCGAGGGCAAACTGCAGCAGCTTCAACCCGTAACCCTTCCTTTTATATTGGGGATGAATGCAGATGGGCCCAAAGGTCCAGGAAGGAAACGCGATCCCGCCGTCGAGCTCGATTTTGGCCCGGGAGAACATGACATGCCCGATCAGCTCCCCCGATTCCTCCATCACGAAATCGAGCTCGGGGATGAAATCCGGGTTTTCGCGATATTTGTGGAGCACGAAATGCTCGCTGCAGCCCGGGCGGTAAACATTCCAGAACGATTCGCGGGTGAGCGCTTCAACTTTGCGGTAATCCTCCGGCCGTTCATGCCTGATGATCATGGGAAAGCCCTTTCTCAAAATGCTTTGGCTCAAACGGGCGCCTTCATAGCAGATTTTGAGACCCCAAACCCGCCCAAAAAGGGCCGGATCCTTTGAGCCCAAACGCAACCCTTGATTTTTTAAGCCCTAAAGGCGCATTCATTCGCCCCATGCACGCACCGAAACGCATTCCCAGGCGCAACGATTCTGCGCCCAAAACCACAAGCTTTGACGCCTCTGAAAGCGGACGCGTGATCGCCCGCAAGGGCCCCGTGGTCACCGTCGAAACCGCAAACGGCGTTTTTGACTGCGAAGGCCGGGGACCTGGAAAAAAAGCGGTTGTAGGCGACATCGTGCGCTACGCGCTCGGCTGCGAAACGGGCCTCGCCGAAGGTCTCGTGACCGCCATCGCCGATCGCAAAAACGCCCTCGTCCGATCCGACGCCCTTTCGAGAAAGCCCCAGGCTTTGGCCGCAAACGTGGATCGCCTCTACATCGTGGTCGCCCTCGAACCGCCTATGCGCCCCGGTCTCATCGATCGCTACCTGGTCGCCGCCCACGCTCAGGGCTTCGAGGCGAGCATCGTCTACAACAAATGGGATCTCGTGGACGACCCCGAGCTCGAAGATGAGATCCGCGAAGATTTGGAGATCTACCCCGATCTGGGCTACCCCGTTTACTTCGCGAGCGCCGAAAACGGCGAAGGCCTCGATGCCTTAAAGCGCGCCCTCGCCGGCGAATGCAGCATCTTTGTGGGCCACTCGGGCGTGGGAAAGACGAGCCTCTTGAACAAACTGGCCCCCGGCCTCGATTTGCGCGTGCAGGATTTGAGCCCCGCAAGCGGTCGCGGCCAACATACGACCACCGCCGCCGCCCTCTTCCATCTCCCCAGCGGCGGCGATCTGATCGACAGCCCCGGTATCCGCGGATTCGGCCTCTGGGAAATGGATCCCGATGAACTCCGCCTGCATTTTGTGGAGTTCGCCGATTTTGCCGAAGAATGCCGCTTCCACAACTGCCGCCATCTGGCCGAGCCCGGCTGCGCCATCAAAGCC
>DBWM01000031.1:0-7830 GCA_002309015.1 Myxococcales bacterium UBA1238
AGCAGGTCAAAAGCGAGGTGCGGCGCCCCTTCGCCGCACCGTCAAATTAAACTTTGGGGAGGTCCGGAGGGCGCGAGCCCTCCGCCGTTGAGGAAACGGGGTGAGTCGTAGAGAGGGTGAGAAACCCCGCCCGGAAGCGGGGTTTCTTATCCTCTCTACAAAAACGATATGAGAAAGATGCCCGAGGACTTCAAAAACGCCCGTCAAAATGCCCCACCTCAAAACACCTGAATCCCGCAGCGCGGTACATACCCCATCGCCATGAACTGGCCTTCATTGCGTCCCCGCGCCTCATATCGATAAATATCGTTCAGGCGCGTCTCGCCCTGGGGATCCGTGCAGACTTCGGTGATTTGGGTGACGCGGCGGCGGCCTTCCTGGTCGCGGTCGAGCTGCACGATGATCTCTAACCCCTGCGCGATCATGCGGCGGATGAGCTGGGCCGAAAAACGCTGTTCGCCCAGGGCCGCCAGGGCTTCAAAGCGCAGGAGCACTTCTTCGGGCGACTGCGCGTGGATGACGCCGAGGCTTCCGCGATGGCCGCTCGTGAGGGCCTGCAAAAAATCGAAGGCTTCGGAACCGCGGATTTCGCCCAGGATGAGGCGGTTCGGGCGCATGCGGAGCGCGTTTTGGAACAGATCCCGCAGGGTGATGAGGCCCTGGCCTTCGGTGTTCGCTTCGCGGGTGAGCAGGTAGACGGCGTGGCGCTGTCGCAGGTGGATTTCGGGGGTGTCTTCCAAAACGAGCACGCGCTCGCGATCGTCGATTTCCTGGCTCAGAATTTCGAGCAGCGTCGTTTTGCCCGTCGATGTGGCGCCCGAGAAGAGGATGTTGACCTGCGCTTTGATGCAGGCTTTGAGGAATTCCGCCATCTGGGGGCTGAGCGCATTGGCGGCGAGCAGATCTTCGATGCATTGAAAGGCGCGCTTGCCCTTGCGGATCGAGAGATGCGGGCCAAAGGGCGATGCGGGCGGGCAGGCGATATGGATGCGGGTGCCGTCGCTCAGGGCGCAGCCGGTGAAGGGGTGACTTTCGTCCACGCGCTTGCCGGTGCCGTTTAAAAAGCGACCGATGTGAAAGCGCAGATGGGCCTCGTCATCGAAGTGGTAGGGCGTGGTTTCGATCAGGCCGTTGCGCTCGGCGTCGATTTGATCGGGGCCGTTGATCAGAATCTCGGTGATTTCGCGGTCGTCGAACAGCGGCTGCATCGGACCAAAACCCAAAAGATCGTCTTCGAGCGCCTTGATGAGTTCCGCCTGATCCGCATCGGTGAGCTTTAAACGAAGCCTTCGGATCTCGGCTGCGAGCGCTTGCCGGAGCAGGTCGCGCGTGTGGGCCTGGAGATCCCCGATTTCGTTGGCCAGAGCGAGCTGGAGCGGGCCGTAGGGCTTGGATTGAAAGAGCGGTTGCAGGCTTTGAAGTGCGCGTTGCCGGAGGGTGCGTTTGAGTTCTGTAAAATCCATGGAACACCTTTTTGAGAGGTTGGCGGCAAATATGCGCGATTTGTTTGAAAGCTTCAACTTTCATATATTGACGCGCGCAACAGGTTTGTTCATTCTGAGGGCGAAGTTTTCAAACTGGAGTCGTTATGCGCCGCTTATTGATCCTCGCTTTGGCGATTTCGGGGTTATGGGGCTGCAACAAAAAGCCTGAGCCTGCTCCCGAACCGGACAACGCTGTTCCTGCCGCTGGTGAAACAGCCGGCAAACCCGCAACAGAACTCGCAGACGGACAAAAAAAGGACGCTCTTCCCGAGCAAAAACCGCTCACTCTGGATGAATACGAAGCGATGATGCTCAAGCTGGCGGAATGCACCGTCGACGATCGGGGCGTGAATCGCGATTGCGAAGCGTGGAAACAGTTTGATCGGGCGCGCAAGGAGCGCGGGCAAAGCATTCGCAATCAGGGCGATCTTTTGCCGAGCCTGGGCCGCAAGCATTTAAAGCACGAGAGTCTGCCCGTCCGCCTGCACGCGACAGCCCTTCTGAACCGCCACGCGAACACCGACGAAGAGAGCCAGAAGGCGATCCTCGATGCCCTCAAGACCGAAAAGGAGCCGCTCGTGATTCGGGGCATGGTCCGCATTTTGGGCGCCCGCATTCAGAAGAGCCCCGAGGTGCTGAAGAGCCTGATGGCCCTCGCCAACCACGAGAACGAGGAAGTCCGCATCGCCGTCAACGACGCCTTCAGTTCGGTCTGGGCCGCAGAGACTGAAGGGACCCTCGAGAAGGTCATGGAAGCCGTCGAAAAGGATCCTTCGCCCCGCGTGAGGGAACTGGCCTGCAAGCGATTGGGTAACCGGGCCGACGAGCGCGCTCTCCCGCTGCTCGAAAAGATGACGGCGTCTCCGGGAGACACCCGGGAGAGTGCCAAACTTTACGCCGCCTGCGTAAACGGTCTCATCGCCATGTGGTCTGCGCCCGTTCCGCCTAAAAATCCCAGTCAGAAGGCGTACGAGATGACGATGAAGATCCTCAATCAAACCCCGCGCAACGAAAACACGCCACCGTGGAACGTGATGCCCAATTTAGGCTGGGTGGGGCGCCCGGGGTTTGCTGACGCGGCTCCGTGGTTTAAGAACGATGAGCTTCAGGCGACTTTGGTGCGTCTGGTGGCCGACCGCAATGCCCATTGGATGGCGCGCACGGGTGCGGTTACGACTTTGAAGCGTCTGGGAGCGTCCAAGCAGACTTTTGAGCAGCTCGCCGCCGGTTATCAGGATGTGATCATGTCTCCGGGCGTCGACAAGAACGTGCTGACGGCTTTGAACAAGGCGATGCTCGACGAACCTCTGCCTCCGCTGCATCCCCACGGACCCCGGGGCGAGCGCGATCGCGATGGACGTCCGCCCGTCAGGATGCTGCCTCCGTCCCCACTCGCTCCTCCGGGTGCCCCCACGTCTGATGCGCCCGCCAAGACCGCTCCCTGATCGCCCTTCCTTTCTTCTCTCGCCTCTCTGAATCCTATTTGTGAATTTTTGACCGCTTCGGGTGCCACCCGAAGTGGCGTTGTGTGGTCATCGCTGCTCCGGTTGCCACCCGAAGGGCTGTTTGAGGTCGATTTGGGGGTTCGGGTGCCACCCGAAGTCATGTTTGTGCTCATTTTAGGGGTTCGGGTGCCACCCGAAGTCATGTTTGTTGCTTCGTGAAAGGTTCGGGTGCCACCCGAAGCATCGATTGAAGTCGCTTGAGGGGTTCGGGTGCCACCCGAAGCACTGGTTTCATCGCCAGGCGATCGGCTGGAACTGACCGAAGATCCATTTGAGATCGGAGCAGGGCGTTTTGATGGGGGAGCCGGAAGGAAAGCGGGATTTTTAAAAGGCGGGGAGGGATGCGGGGATCACTTGCCTAAATGGGCGCGGATCTTTGCGGCGACCTGATCGGCGGTGAAGCCAAATTTTTCGGCGAGGACGGTGTCCGGAGCCGAGGCGCCGAAGTGATCGAGTCCGATGCAGAGACCCTTTCGGCCGGTGAGCTGATGCCAGGGGCCCGTGAGGCCGGCCTCTACGGTGACCACGCAGGGATGATCGCTCGGGATCAGAGCCTCTTTGTAGTCGGCGGTCTGTTCACAGAACCGTTCGTAGCAAGGCATCGAGATCACGCGGCATTTCAAATCGCTGAGCTTGGCCGCAGCGTCGATGCAGAGTGAAACTTCGGATCCGGTGCCGACCAGAATGACGTCAGGATCCTTGCAATCGATCACGGCGTAAGCGCCTTTCCAGATCTCGGTCTTGTCGAAGCCTTCGGGCAGGGGGAGCGCCTTTACTTTTTGACGCGTGAGGGCTAAGGCAGAGGGCCCGTCGGCTAACTGAAGCGCGTACGCCCAAGCCATCGCCGTCTCAACTCCATCCGCGGGTCGCCAGTAATCTAAGTTGGGGATCACCCGCAATGCCCAGTGATGTTCCACGGGTTGGTGCGTCGGCCCATCCTCTCCCAGGAAGATGCTGTCGTGTGTGAGCACGAAGATATTGCGCAAATGGGAGAGCGCGGCGAGTCGGATGGCGGGCCGCTCGTAATCCGAGAACGCGTGGAAAGTTCCGCCGAAAGCCCGAAGGCCGCCGTGGAGGCAAATACCATTTGTCAGGGCACCCATCGCGTGCTCACGGATCCCGAAGGGGATTTGACGGCCCCCAAAGCTGAATTTGTAGTCGCCCTTAGCTTCGGGATTGCCGAAAAGTTCGCAACCGAGCTTGAGCCCGTTGCTTCCCGAGAGATCCGCGCTTCCCCCGATGAGCCCCGGCATTTTGGCCATCGCCGCCTTGACTGCCGCGTTTGAAAGCACGCGCGTGGCACCCGCCGCAGGCGTCGCTTCGAGCAGGGCTTCGTAAAGGTTGCTGGGAACTTCGTCGCTCCAGATCTCGTCAAACAATGCGGCCTTGTCCGGATGCCTGGCGCGCCAGCCTTCGAAAGCTGCGTCGTAAGCCGCATGGTCGGCGCGCTTCTTTTCAACGATCTCGCTGAGGGCCGAAGCGACGTCGTCGGGCACGTAATAGCGTGCGTCGACGGGCCAGCCGAGGTTTTGCTTGGTGGCAGCCAATTCCTCTTCGCCCAAAGGCGTGCCGTGAACCCCGCTCGTGTCGTGGCGGTTCGGACTTCCAAAGCCGATATGCGTGCGACAAATGATCAGGGTGGGCTTGCGGATGCCGGAGTTCGTGGCAGAGCTCAGGGCTGCGCGCAAAGAGTCGGCGTTATGCCCGTCGGCCCGAAGGACTCTCCACCCGAGCGCCGTAAAGCGCCCCGCCACATCTTCGGTAAACGCCAAATCCGTTGTGCCGTCGATGGTGATCTTGTTGTCGTCGTAGAGCCAATACAAATTGTCGAGGGCGAAATGTCCGGCGAGGGATGCGGCTTCGTAAACGACGCCTTCCATCATGTCGCCATCGCCCATGACTGCAAAAACGCGCTGCGGCATCGCCTGGAATGGATCCCCGGGGACGTCGATGACCGCGTGCAAATGCTTTGCGGCGACCGCGAACCCCACAGAGGTCGCCGCGCCTTGCCCCAGGGGCCCCGTCGTCATCTCGACGCCCGGCGTCAGACCCACCTCAGGGTGTCCCGGAGTGATCGAATCCCACTGACGGAATCTTTTGATCTCGTCCATGGGCAAGTCGTACTGGAAAAGATGGAGCAGGGCGTAAAGCAGAGTGGACGCGTGACCGCCGGAAAGAATAAAGCGGTCGCGAGCCGGCCAGCGCGGCGCCCTGGGATCAAAGCGGAGGTATTCGCTCCAAAGCGTCAAAGCCACATCCGCCAACCCGAGCGGCGCCCCCGGATGCCCCGAGTTTGCTCCCTGCACCATGTCCGCCGCCAACATCCGAACCGTCGTCGCTGCTTTCTTCCGCAGCGCTTCATTTTTAAACATGAGAGACCTCCCAAAAATGCGGTTCAGTATGCCTTCCTGCGGGCGGAGTCTCAAGGGATTCTTGGTGGGGGATTTTTTTGAAGTATGGGGGCGGATTCTATGGTTTGGCAGGCGGGCGTTTCTGGTTTCTGGTTTTTGGTTTCTGGATGGAAGATCCCTCTCTTCTCGATAGCTTCCTTTGATTTCAACGATCTTAACCCCCTGCACCTCTTATCCCTTCCCGGCCGCCTGGGGGCGGGTTGGTCGATCTGGATGGTAGGAAGCGGGTTTTACCGCCCCCAGACCCACGGACGTTGGTGAATGAGAGTGGCGTTTAGGCTCGGAGATCCTTTGAGGGGTCCAGGTCCTCTCTCGCTTCGCTCGGTCGGAGGGCTGGGCCCCTGAGTAGCCTGGTGAATGTTCGAAGGATTTAGGCTCGCCGCAGGTGAGTCTCAGTTGTTTCAGGAGGTGGACGCCTCGATCAGAATCAGCCCTCAAGAGCAAATGCGGCTAACCCCGTCCCCGCAGCTGTTGGTGGTTGCGCAGCGCGTGATGGATGGGAACTCGTCATTCAAGGTAAGGCTACTTATGGGAGCGAGTGAGATCGCGCGTTTCCGCAAGTAGCTCCCGGATTGAAAAACAACCTACTTTCCAAAGCTGCCCCGCACTGAGATGCAACGGGCATCGTTTGCATCGCATCGCGATGGAGTCGATGCCCGATTTTCAAACCACGCTCCGAGCATGCGATCAGCGAGGTGCGGCGTCCCTCGCCGTACCGTCAAACTCCACTTGGGGGAGGTCCGGAGGGCGNNTGGGAGAGTGCAGAGAGGGTAAGAAAAAACCGCCCGGAAGCGGGGGGTTCTTGTCCTCTCTGCTTTCGGGCGGGTGCAAGCATCAGGGATGCTGCGAATCGAAATGGACATTCAAAGGGACATCGATATGCTCAGGATGGATCAGCTGTCATCGATATTGTATGATTCTTAATCACCTCCTTCTACCCACCAATTTTCTCCTTCAGCAGATCCGCCGTCAGGGCAATCTTTTCCTCACTCCCCACATAGAAATCCATATGTTGAAAACCCTCCATCGCGATGGCACGGTCACCGTCGGGCTCCATCTGGCGGGGGACCAGGAGATCGGCGGTGGAGCAGTAACGGCAGTCGACCAGCCAGGTATAGGGCTTCATGCGTTCGATCTCCGGACTTTCGGGCATGATGTCTCTGCAGGCGGGCACAATACGGCGAAGCAGACGGGCGAGAGCAGCTCCGTCGAAGGGGGTGGCCAACGTATAGAGCGCCTTGATCTGAGGAAGCTCCGCCTGGGTTTCACCTTCCATGATCCTGCGTCGGACTTCGAGAGCGATGAGTCCACCCATGCTGTGGCCTACGAGGGTGATTTCTTTGATACCAGCCTGAAAAAGATCCGCTAAATCCTGCTCCAGGACATCGGCTGCAGGCAGAATACCGGCGGTATTGGCCAGGCCTTTTCTCACATTGGGGAATGGATGCGGAAAATAGACGTCGAGATTGCGCTCGCTTAAGGCCTGTCCAAGCCTGGTCATGACTGAAGGCAGGCAAAAGAGCCCCGGAACCATCATAACAGAAGGACCCAACCCATGAGGAAACTCCGGCAATGGTTTAAAAGCCTGTATCCGTTGCTTGACTGCAGTCCGAAGCATGCTTGGCAGGCGACGCCTGGTCTCTTTTAAGGGCAGATCGAAGATCTTCTGGCAGATGCGATCGGGGAACTGCCCGGCTTTATGGATCGAATCCTGAATAGAGGCGAATGGATGGAACAATGAAGGCCTGCCTTTCTTTGGGTCAGTAAGAACCGATTTCTGTTTTAAAGAGGATCTCAATTCATTGCAAGGATAAATTATAGATGAATTGCTGTCAGATCATAATTTCATAAAAGAAGATCCATGATCGCACTATGGATCGGCAATGGTAGAGGCAAAGGTAGGGTAACAGCGGATGATGGAATGACAATGATACCGCCTGAAGCTGACTCTGGCTGCGCTTTGGGGGATCTCTGGTGGTATTAAGGATGAACACAGGAATGCACAAACGGGATCGATGATCGATCCAAGGCGGCTCTGTGGAGCATCCTAAAGCCGTGAATACGGAGATCATCAAACAACTTTGAGGTCCTCAGAAAGCGTGATTGAGGGTGGTATAGGTGAACTGAAGTAAAATCAGGGATTCACCGGGTTCATTTGTGGATCGGTGGGGCAGGCGGCAGATGGGGATCGATGGCGTTTACAGAGCATGCGCCCGTGCTGAGATAAGGAATATGTGTTCTGAAAGATGGTGAAAATAAAAGCATTTTTTTCGCCGGTGCAATTTGATTCCCTGCCGGCTTTTTGCTACAAGGCGCCCGCAATTTGTTCGTACGAGGTTTTGACATGAAGTTTCTTTACACGACCCTTGCAGCGAGCCTTTTGGCCTTCTCTTTGATCGCCTGTGACGACGATGACGACAACGATACCGA
>DBWM01000031.1:7849-10489 GCA_002309015.1 Myxococcales bacterium UBA1238
GATGCCAGCACCTCCGATGCCAGCACCTCCGATGCCAGCACCTCCGACGGCAGCACGACCGATGCGGGAACCACCGATGGCAGCACCACCGACACCGATGGCAGCACGACCGACACCGACGGCAGCACCACCGACACCGATGGCAGCACCACCGACACCGATGGCAGCACGACCGACACCGATGGCAGCACGACCGATACCGACGGCAGCACCACCGATGGCGGCACCATCACCGATGTCCCGGCCAACGATCTCTGCAAGGATGCGACCGAACTCGCCCTTGGTCAGACCGTCACGGGTTCAACCGTGAAGGCGAACGGCGAAATCGATGAAGATTCTCTCGATGTTTATTACAAGGTGAACATCGCAACTGAGGGCTATTATCGGTTTGACCTGAAGCCTGCTTCGAAGGGTGTGGATGTCCGGATTGAGCTTTGGAAGTCCTGCGCGCCGCTTGAGGATGGGGAGGATTATGAGGAGCATTCGGATTACATCACTGACGCGAGGAACGATGATGATGATGGCGAACCTGCTACGCTCATCAAGCAGCTTGCGGCCGGTACCTATATCGTGCGCGCTGAAGTGATCGATTGGGGGATGGACCAGACTCGGCTGAAGGAGATTGAGCCTGTTGCTGGTGCGGAGTTCACCCTTTCCTTCAACAGCTATACGCCTACGAAGCCTGAGATCACCTCTGTAAAGGCGAGCATCCAGCTCAGGTCGCAGTCGACTCCAGCGAGTGAGGCCGATATCCTCTCCCTGCGGATCAGCGGTAAGGATGCGGGTAAAGACATCGCTGGCGTGAATTTCGAATTGCTCAATGCCAGCAATGAAGTCATTGGACTTTCAAATGCTACGGACTGGCTGAGATTGTGGCCCAAATATGATGCAGAGGGCGTTTTTACAGACGCTTTTGCGGGTCACTATGAAGCTGCAGCCGATCTGGCTTCTGCCACCCAGATCAGGGTTTGGCTGGAAGATGACGCAGAGGCTGAAAGTGATGAGAAGGTCGTATCCATCGAAAATGATTTCTCAAAGGTCGAGCGCGCTGTGGGCGAGACCTGCGATTTTGATGCGATTGTAACCCTTTGCACTTCTTCGATTTGCGATATCGACGATGACAACGCGGCTGTCTGCCAGGCTTCGGTTGATCCTTCCCTTTGATCCTGAGCTCTCCCTTCCTCTTTAAAGCCTCCTCTATCTTCCTTTAAATTCCTTTTGATGGCTCGCCGGAGCGTCTTTTGATGGACGCCAGCGATGCGGCGCCCGATGCGTTTTGATGGGGCCGCTGCCTGAAGATTGTAAAAAGACATTTTTTCTTCGTTGCAATTGGATTTTCTATCGATTGTTTGCTACAAAGCGCTGGCCTTTGGTTTTTACGAGGTTTTGACATGAAGTTTCTTTACACGACCCTTGCAGCGAGCCTTTTGGCCTTCTCTTTGATCGCCTGCGACGACGATGACGACAACGATACCGACGATGGCGGCGTAAACACCGACGCGACCTCCGATGCGAGCACGACCGACGGTGGCACCACCTCCGATGCGAGCAGCACCAGCGATGCCAGCACCTCCGATGCCAGCATCAGCGACGGCGGAACCAGCTCCGATGGGCCGGCCAACGATCTTTGTAAGGATGCCGCCAGACTGGCCCTTGGGGAAACCCTTTCAGGGACAACTGTAAAGGCTCATGGCGAGGTGGATAGTGTGGAGGGTGAAGGTTCGCTTGATGTTTACTATAAAGTGACCGTGGCGACGAAAGGCCATTATAAACTTGCATTGACGCCTTCAGTGAAGAACACCAGGCCTTATATCGAGCTTTGGAAATCCTGCGCGCCGATTGATGCCAAGATCTCTCTCGATCATGAGGATTATGTTGCGTCCGACTACAACGATAACGAGGACGGCTCGCCGGTGGAAATCGTCAAAGAACTGGAGCCGGGCGATTACATTCTTCGCGTTGAGTTACAGATCGAAGAAGATGAAGACAGCGAAGGTTCCGACAAAGAAGCTGCGCCTTTGGAGGGCTCAGACTTTACGGTTTCCTTTAATCAATATACGCCGACTCTTCCTGTCATCACTTCGGTCAAGGCGAGCGTGCAGCGTGCAGAAGGTTCGAGCGATTTTTCCATCGTTGCCCTGCGCATCAATGGTCAGGATGAAGGTAAAGATATCGAGGAAATCCAATTTTCATTATTAGATGACCAGGGGAAAGTGGTTAAGGCCGAGGGAGCAGAAAAGCGCACCAATCAGTTGAAGCCCAAATATGATGCGGATGGGCGATTTGAAGATGCTTTCACCTCATATTCTCCCATTGATGGGACTATATCCGCCGCTGCTGTTTCGATAAAGATGAAGCTGATCGATAAATATGGGTTTGAAGGCGAAGAAAAGACCGCAACTCTCGATGAGAACTTTTCAAAGCTCGAGCGCAGCAAAGGACAAACCTGCGATCTATATGATGGAGCGACCTATTGCTCTGATTGTTTGCGCTGTTACAGCGATGACTCTCATGCCTTTGTTTGCCAAACAGATTTTACCAGCATTTCCTGCCAGTAAAACTTAAGCACTCACCGCCTTTCCTCCACTCCCGCCTCCCCAAAAATTCGCCTCCGCCAAAAATTTCTTCTTGACACCCAAA
>DBWM01000039.1 GCA_002309015.1 Myxococcales bacterium UBA1238
ATCGGTGGTGCTGCCGTCGCTGGTTCCCGCATCGGTGGTGCTGCCGTCGCTGGTTCCCGCATCGGTGGTGCTGCTGGCATCTGCGGTGCCCGCATCGGTGGTGCTGCTGTCGGTCGTCATGCCGCCGTCGGTTTCGGGGGTATCGTCGTCATCATCATCGCAGGCGGTAAAAGAAAACATCATCGCGCTTAAAGCGAGCGCAGTTGCAAACCATTTCATGAGAGATTCTCCAATTCATGCCCAAAAGCGCCGCGATCCTAAACGAAAGGGGAATGAAATCAAGTCGCAGCGCCCATGTTCTGACTTTTTTTTGCCAATCGAATCGCGTGCCAAACCGCTCTTCAGGAGATTTCCGTTGTCAATCGGCCAGGTTGCTCACAACCCGGCATCAGCGCGCAGCAGAGCGCTCTGCACAATTTGACACAGACGCTACAAAGCGCTTAAGTCGGCGCAGCCTTTTTGGAGGATTCGTTCATGAAGAACCCAGTTTTGACCGCAGCCTTGTTTTTAACTGCATCGAACGCCTTCGCCGAAGGATCGCTCGTTGCCCCCGAAGTCCCACAGGCACCTGCCGTAACTGAAGCCACCAGTGACGCCGCTCAGAACGTTCCTCAGACTGCAGGCACCCCTGAAGTCGCAACACCTGGTTACGGCTCCACCCGAAAGAAGGGGTTCGATTTCTACCTGGTGATGGGACCTTATGGCGGAAAGCAATATGGGGGTCCCAAGTTAGCTGCGCGCTTTAACATCGGTTATCGATGGCCCTATTTTGGCATCTACGCAGGTGCTGACGCCGTCGCCGTCAACAGTAAAGACGACAGAGAATACGTCGGTCACTCCTTCATTGAGCCCCATATCTTCATCATCAACAACTCAACCATGGCGCTCTCTATCAACCTGGGCATCGGTACCACCTTGCATCAGAAGGAAGTCGACAAGAATACCGTCAGGACAGACTCCGAGTTTGGCGGCAGAGCAGGCATCGGTTTCAGCTATAACATCAATGACTGGTTCTATATCCCCATCGATGCTCACGTTGCAGGTGGTATCGATGGATTCAACGGACAGGGGGCCATCGGGGTAGGGTTCATTCTATAAGGTGCAGGTCCTCGCATCAGTGGTGGCCTGTTTTGTAATCCTCTTCTACCTCTATCCCTTCCATAGCGACCCATTCATCCTGGCACATCGGGGTGAGGGCTTCCTGACAATCCATCACATCTTCATAGTTTCCACCCACATAGATCGGTGCATCGCTGTTCCAGCAGAGGGCTTCTGCCGCTTCTCCACTCCTGTATCCCCACACATATTCCGTCTGATTGCAGGCAAGCTTCCCGACACAGTTGTAATATGAAGTCGCCTGTTCGGCGCGGTCACTCAATGCATCCCACAATACGGTGAGTTCAAAGTTCTTATCCATATGCTCAGAGGATTTAAATGCCCAGTCCTCTGCACAGCCATCAGCGCGCGCTCTCTCTGTACTGAATGCGTGATAGATCTCTGTTTGATGGATCGCTTCTGCATAAGCGCCCACATTTGTGTTCAGACAGAGCATATATTGCTCCCAGCAGGAGATCTCATCCAGCTGCTCATCGATCCTTGCATTGTAATAAGCGGTAAACTCGGTGAGGCAATTGAGGGCCTTCCCCGGGCGCAGATCATCGATGCAGATCTCTTTCTTCGATTCACCTTCACCCTGGATATAAGCGCCGCAATATTGTTCGATTTCCGCATCGGTCACCTGCCCGGATTGAATGAGTGCGGCAAAGGCCTCGTTCGAATTTCCGCCATCGGTCTCACCTCCATCGCTCAGGGATCCGTCGATTTCGCCGCCATCGCCTGAGCCTCCGTCGGTTAAGCTGCCATCCGTTTCGCCTGCATCGCTTGCCCCTCCGTCCTGCTCTCCGCTATCATTTTCTCCACTGTCGCCTTCACCGCCGTCTGCAGATCCGCCGTCTGTCCCGCTACCATCGCTCTCACCGCCGTCGCTTGCGCCACCATCGACCGCAGCTGCATCGGCCGTACCGCTGTCAAGGCTGCTTCCATCCAGAGTCTGTCCGCCATCTTCTGTAGAATTGTCGTCGTCATCATCGTCGCAGGCGAAAAAAGAGATCGCGCAAAGGGTCGCTGCAAAGGCTGCCAAAAGAGATTTCATTTTTTTAAACTCCCCATCAAAGTCCAAAACTCCTGGCAGCATAGCAGAAAACAGAGATCGCACAAGCAGAATCTTGATCATGCTTCCTCTTCCACAAAAGATGGGTCCCTGCCCTCTCCATGCGCGATCCCTTCTATTTTAAGCTTGCAATTCATCGCCGGCATCTGCAAAAGGATGCCTGGTTACAGAGGAGATCCTTCATGGCCAAAGAAAATATCCCTCTCTCCCCTATTCCGCTCCGGGCCCACCATGCGCTCTGCCTTCAGTTCTTTGAAGGGCGGGGCTATTCCCAAAGCTTTGTCGATCACCTCAGTCAGACCCTCGAATCTTTTCGATCAGGCCATCCGATCCTTCTGGTGGAAGGCTGCGATCACATCTGTCAGTGCTGCCCCTGTTTAAAGGAAGGCCGCTGCGCCACTGAAGAAAAGGTGACGCGCTATGACCGGCAAATCGCCCAACTTTGCGGCTTTGAGATCGGATCGATCACGAACTTTGAAGCGATCACCCAAAGCGTTTCATCCCATCTGTTCGATTCTCCCCTCTTCTCTACCCTCTGCCCTGATTGCGAATGGCGATCGATCTGCCATAAAGAATCGCGCTGACCGATCGGCTCCTGCCCCATAAATCACCTTTTTAAGGATCACCTTAGCCCGATCCTAACCTGATCCTGCACCGATTGAAGTTCCCCATACGGTCCGATCCTCTGCTGCAACTGAACGGATCACTTCGATCAGGTGATCGGATCCATCGCTTTACCTGAACAGATCACTCTTTACAGGGGATCGAATCTCATCCCCCAAATATATCGATCTTCTGACCGAACTCCTGCGATCCCTTCATTAAACTGATCCGATCTCTTACAAAAAATGACCCTACCCCTGATTCCTGCTGGTCAGATCTGTTTGATTGTGATAACTTCTCAACAGGAGGGTTTTGATCGATGGAACGACGGATTTTTGTCGATGTGGAGACGCCCAACTTTGCAAATGATCGCATCTGTGGGATCGCCTTATGGGTCATGGAAGGGCGCAATGTGATCCATGCGATCAACCAGAAGATCGATCCTGAGGCGCCTTTCGACGCAAGGTTCGTGGCACTTCACGGCATCGATGCGAAGGCTGTCGCTTTTGAACCGAACTTTGCAGAATTCTGGCCGCATATAGAACCGCTCATCGATGGGGCTTTATGGGTCGCTCACCATGCCCTCTTCGATCTCTCTGTGATCCAGCGCACGCTTCAGGCCTATCACATCGAATCTGCTGTCTTTCCCTATATCTGCACCTTAAACCATGCACGCCGCATCTTACCTGATCTCGATCGCTTTACCCTCCCTGCCATCTGTCATCATTTTGGCATCGAGCTCTCGCACCCGCACGATCCCTTCAACGATTTAGCGGCCTGCAATGCCATCTATCGATCCTTTGAATCCTGCGCAGAGACCGCATTTAAACCCATTGAGATCGCTTTTGTTTTACCGCAGAATCTGAAGGATTCCAAGGAAGGCGCGAGCCTTGTCCTCCTCATCGACGAACTTTTGGGCTGGATCGATGGCTTCCTGACCGAATACAGGACCGATGAAGGCAACATGAAGATCTGGCTCGATCCTCAAAAAGCCTACGGCATCGAGACGCTCTCATGGCCCAAATCGCCCAGACTGAAACCAGTGACCGATCACATGCGCCATATCTTATGGGAACATTCACCGCTCACGAGGCAGTCTGGGATCTTATTAAAAGAATGGCTTTATCGCCTGAAGCGCGAATGTACCCTGCAACCCTGCTCCCTGACGAGCTACCGAGGCTTTCTCATCGGTCTCATCTCTCACCCCACGGTGACCGAAAACCTGCTCCATAACATCCGATCATGGCTCGAACAATATCGGCTGCCTTACGAAGCAAACCGCGATCTCTTTCTGCCCATCATACCGCTTCTTGCCTGCGGTGAACCGATCGCCGACGAGACACAAAAAGCCCTCAAAACCGCATGGCTCCAGGAATTGGAGCGCGTGGATCGCTTGTTTGAGGGCTTAAAATCGCCCAAAAATGGCGCTGAGCGTTGACCCTTGTGGGCTTCAATGCTATCCGATGCCGAAAAATTGACTTTGGAGACTGGCAAATGCATCTGCCCTCGCATCTTCATTTTTTGCTGGCCCTGCTGGCTTTAAGCGCTTGTTCCAAAACACCCGCCCCCCCTTCACAGCCGAATACACCTGCAAAGACCGTTCAGGCACCGATCACTCCACCCATCGCAGTCCCCGAATCGCCCAAAGAGTTCCATGGCCCGGTGGCCAGGGTGAACGGAGTTGAGATCCCTGAAGAGGTTTTTTTCAAGCAATTCAACAAGTTCAACAGTGCCTTCACCGGTAAAAGCCGCACCTTGCCCGACAAGATGGCCCGCAGATACCGCCAGACCATCCTGCACGACCTCATCGATCAGGAGTTATTAAAACAGAAGCTTGAGAAAGAAGGGATCACCGCATCAGACGAAGAGATCCTTGCAGAACTCAATGAATATAAAGCGATGTTCCGCACGGAAGAGAACTTCCAGCGCTATCTGAAAGATGCCAACGGATCTGTTGAACAGTTGACTGAAAACTTAAAGCACAACGCATCTCTCAAAAAGCTGCTTTCATTTCAAGGAGATCTGCGACCGTCCGAAACGGACATGAAGGCTTATTACAACGAAAACCTGGCTCGATACACCACCAAAGAACAGATCAATGCCAGCCATATCCTGATCAAAGTCGACGCCAAAGCCGGACCAGCCGCCGAAAAAGCCTCCAAGGCCTTAGCCGACGAGATCTACAAGGAAGCGATCAAGCCCGAAACAGACTTCGCAGAGCTCGCACGCCAAAAGTCGCAAGGTCCCACCGCCCCCAAAGGCGGAGAGCTCGGCTTCTTCGGACGCGGCAAAATGGTGGCCGAATTTGAAAACGCCGCCTTCGCATTAAAGAAGGGCGAAATCTCGAAACCGGTGCGATCCCAATACGGCTGGCACATCATCAAACTGAACGACCGCAAGGATGCCCACGTGCAGCCGTTCGAGGAAGCGAAAGACAAGATCGGAACCCTGGTTGAAGGTCGTAACTACCGCAAAGCCAAGGCGATTCTGCTGAAGAAGCTGAACGAGGAAGCCAAGATCGAGATTCTTTTGCCCCCATCGCTGCTGCCAGAGCCCGAAAACCCGGTCGACAAAGCCAAAGCGGAGGGTAACGCCAAAGCCGAAGCCTACCATGACGGCGATCCCGCAGAGAACAACCCGAAACCTTAAACGCCCAAACTTGCCTCAACCGAGCCCCCAAAACGCGATCCCAAACGCCTCCTCCCAGGCCCATGCCGCGCATCCGGTCTATTCTAAAAGCGATTTTATTTTCACGAGTTACAGCGCGCAGCGCGTTCAAAAACGGCGTCTGATTCCAGGCGAAGATCGAACAGTTCTTGACAACGGACCGCAAGGCTGCTAGCTTTTGGGCCCTTAATTCCAACGAGCAGGTGAAACCGTGCCCAACCATAAGTCTGCAGAAAAGCGAGTCCGGCAGAACGCCAAACGTCGGGCGCGCAACCGCCAGGTGATGTCCATGATCCATACCGAAACCAAGCAAGCGCGCGAAGCGATGGTTTCTGGTGAGAACGTCACCGATCGTTTCAATGATGCCATTCGCGCTCTGAGCCGCGCCGCTGCGAGAGGTTACCTCCACCGCAACACCGCCGCCCGCAAAATCAGCCGTCTGGCCAAGGCCTTGCACGCTTCTCAAGCCGCCAAAGCCTGATTCTTCCGAGCCTTCGGTCTCGATTAAAGGCCTCAGATGACCCTTTAGGGGGTTTCTGAGGCTTTTTTGTATGCGCCGCTCGCCTCACTCCGGCGCGATCTCACCGCATCCCGAGCGGCAAATCCGAGCGCATGACCAGGTTGAGGATCGTCCCTTCCATCAGCAGATTGCTGTCGAATCCGCTGCTCTTGAGCGAGCGGTCGAGTTGCTCTAACTGCCCGTAACTCCAAAGCAATTCGTCCATGCTGTAGGACTGCTGGACCTGTCTTCCGAAGGCGTCTTTTTTAAAAGGCAAAATCCCTGCAGCCTGCGCCGCATCTTCCAGACTCGCCCCCTGCATCATCATCGACTTGCCCACCAACAGCTGCCGAAACTGCCGCACCACCAGCGCCAGAAGCCCCAAAGGCGCCTCGCCCTGAAGCAGCAGCCGATGCAGCTGTTCGAGCACCTGAGAAGGCTGACGGTTCGCGATCGCATCCAAAAACGCCCAGATGGTCAGGTTCTTGGTCTGAGGCACCGAAAGCTGAACGTCGGCCAGCGAAATCACTTGTGGTGGCTTCACTTGCAGGCAAAGCTGCTCGATCTTGGCATCGAGCAGAGCGAGTTCCGCACCGATGGCGAGCGCCAGATAATTGGCCGCATCGTCCGCCATCTTCCGACCGCGCTCCTCCGTCGCATTGCGAATCCATTGAGGCAAATCCCGTTCGCGCGGCGCCGCAGCTTCGTAAACAACGCCTTTTTGCGCCACCAGTTTTTTATAGAGCGATCCATCGGCGCGCAGCTTTTTGGAAGCGACAAACACCAGACAGACCGATTCGTCGAGCTCCGAAAACAAGTTCACGTAGGGCTTGATTGCTGGAGAATCTGCTTTTAATTCAAAGGCTTTCTCGGCCCGCCGCACCAGAACCAGCCGTCTCGGCGCCATCATCGGCAGCGTTCGCGCCGCCTGCGCCACCGTCTCGGAATCCACGCCCTCATCGAGATCGTAGCGGTCAAAATTAAAATCGACGGGCAAGCCCTCTTCGGGCGGAAAGACCTGATTTTGCAGGTAATCGATGGCCTGACGGATCAAAAAGACTTCTTCGCCGTGAAGCAAATAGAGCGACTGGGTGCCTTTCTTTAAAACTTTTGAAAAATCCATTGTTTTTAAACCCTTAGAGCTCGCCTAGCCGCAATAATGCCTGATCCGCCGCCGATTCGACCGCCGCCTTTAACCCCGCGCGCCGCGCTGCATCGGAATGCTCCAAATCGACGCCGCGCCCATAAACCGATTCCCCCACGCAAATCAACGCCTGCGACGCATCCCGCGTCACATCGAGCTGCAGCTGCACCACCACTCTGTAAGCCGGCACGCCGCCATCGTCATAGCCCAGGGGATCCTCCGAACGCAGCTTCACGCGTCCGCTCAGCGTACAGGCATCGGAATGAGAAAGCCTTGCGCGCAGGCGCTGAGCCGCCAGGAGCCCCAAATCGCCCTCACCCGTCTCGTCGGATATCGAAGCCACCTGGCAGGCAGGAGCCGATTGAACCAGGTGATAGCCGCAACCCATAACTCCGGATGCAGCAATCAGAAATAAGCTTTTTAAAGGGAGCAAGCGCGGGACCTTCGAGGCCGTTTGGCAAGCTTGGGCGGCTCTAAAAAGGCGCGCAGAATGAGGGCATCACGAAACTCTTCGAACGAGGGCAAAAGCGCTTTGCTTTCAATCCGTTGCGATGCTTGAGGAGAGGTTGTCGGAGCGGCCGTCTCCGCGCCGGATTTGCGTTCCTTTGATCTCAGAGACAAAGGCGAAGGCGATCCACCGCAAGGCAAAACCTGAGGCGCCGAAACCAGCGGTGCCTCGCCAAAAATCGCGCAATCCGGCCGCAAGAGCGCCTGCAGCCAATTCTGGTAGGGCAAAAGCAGATCATCCAGCGAGACCGTATAGAGCTCGCCCGAAAGCATCACAAAATCGAGGGTATCCAAATTGTAGCGCCCCAGGATTTCAGAGATCGCCCCCGAGCGCTCGCCCATCGCCGAAAGCATCGCCTGCATGCCGTAAAGGCGCAGAAGGACCGGCGGCTGAGATCCTACAAACCGCTGATTTGAAACGCTTTTTGGGGCAAAATTGATGTCTTCAGGTGCCACATCGATGAAGTGATCCGCGTAGGCCAGCATCCCCGAAATGCCCAGCTGCCAGAGCGTCCAGACATCCGCAAAACAAGTCTCAAGCCAGGCGCTCAGCGCGGCTTTAGGCTCAAAGAAAATGCGCGAATGATCCTTGTTCCAGCGCGGCAACAGCGGCTTTGGGGTCTCACCCAGCAGATCCTTCAGCCGAAGCTCCAGACTCGGCATCTGGCGCCAAAGGCAGCGGCCCATCTCCTGAGCCACCAGAAAGTCCAGATCCGCATCCTCAAGATGCTGTAACTCATCGGTATAAAAAGGAAAAGTCAGGATCGGATGGTGAGGCAGAGCCTCGCGCAGGAGCGCCGCCCCCCCGGGCAAATCCGGCACCGCAATGGGTAACCCCTTGGGAATCCTCGTATTTCGCTCGATGGCGAACTGCACAAAAGGCGTCCAGAGGCGCGCAATTTTGGCGTCGATCGCTGCCCAATAATCGGGATCCCCCGACCTGCAGTTTTCGAAAAAGCCTATCTTTTCAACGAGTTCCAGCTGCTTTCCGATGGGCCAGCTGATGCCTTCAACGCCCGGCTGGCGATCCTTACCCGTCAAAACATCGAGCTGAGCGCCCAGCCGCAAAAAAGACTGCCGCAGTTCCTCGGGCCAATCATGCGCCAAAAGCGCCGTAAAGACCGGCTCGCCCCTTTTGCGCAACGCCAGCTTTTGACGCGCCAGCATCTGCTGCGCCGTATTTTGAGAAGCCTGCCCGGATTTTTGGCCGCCCTTGCCCGCCAAAAACTTCATACCGCGAAACAGCAAAATGATCCCGCCGATTACGATATAAATCAAAGCTTCTATCGTATCGGCAGAATCCAAAAGATCGGTGATCCATTTTGGCATCACGATTCCTTGCGAGGCGGATTTTCTTTTTGAAAATCAGATGTTGCGCGTGGAATGCGGCGCTGGCGCAAGGCCAGTGGCGGTCCCAGAAGTTCGGCCAGCAAAAAGCGCCTTGCCAGCCGCTGTTTTTCTTCCAGGTGGCTGGAATCTAAGCCCAACAGGGATTCAAGCTTCACTCTTGATGCTCACCGTTCAGGTTTGAGAATTGCTTGCGCATCGAAGTATCGGCTTCGATGTTTTTGACCTGCAGATAATCCATGTAACCCAGATGCCCGTCGCGGAGCGCCTGAGCCATCGCGCGCGGCACTTCGGCTTCGGCTTCGACCACCTTTGCGCGGGCTTCCTGAACGCGGGCGCGGTTTTCCTGCTCCTGAGCCACGGCCATCGCGCGGCGGCTTTCGGCCTGAGCCTGGGCGATGTTCTTGTCGGCCTCGGCCTGATCGATCTGAAGCTTCGCGCCGATGTTCGCGCCCACGTCTACATCCGCAATATCGATCGACAAAATCTCAAAAGCGGTCCCCGCATCGAGGCCCTTTTTGGCCACGGTCTTCGAGATCAGATCGGGGTTTTCGAGCACCGCCTTGTGGCTCGTCGAAGAACCGATGGTGGTCACGATGCCTTCGCCCACGCGCGCCAGGATCGTCTCTTCACCCGCACCGCCGACCAGGCGATCGATGTTGGCCCGAAGCGTCACCCGCGCGATCGCGATGAGCTGAATACCGTCGGCCGCAACCGCTGCAACTCTGGGCGTCTGAATGACTTTCGGGTTGACGCTCATGCGCACCGCTTCGAGCACGTCGCGGCCCGCCAGATCGATGGCCGCAGCCCGCGCAAAGGTGAGCGTGATGCCCGCTTTTTGCGCCGAAATCAGGGCATTTACGACGCGATCGACATTTCCGCCCGCCAGATAATGCGCTTCGAGCTGCTCGATCGGGAGATTCAGGCCGGCTTTCACCGCGCTGATCCTGGGATTGACGATCATGGCCGGACTGACGCGGCGCAGGCGCATCGCCACAAGCTGTCCGATGCCCACGCCCGCACCCGAAAACGTGGCTGCAATCCAAAGCCCCACGGGCACAAAGTGAAAGAAGACGATCAAGAGCACAAAAGCGGCAATCGCCACACCAAGCATCATTCCGGTCGACATGTTCAACACCAAATTCTCCAGATTTATTAGAAAATTACGCTTTGACTACCACAACTCGCATGCCTTCAACAAGCACGACCCGCACGGCTTCGCCCGCCTGAATGTATTCGTCCTGGCTCACCACATCCACCACGCTGTCGCCCAGCCTGGCTTTGCCCGCCATGCGCAGATCGCACACCGCAACGCCCGTTTGCCCCAACCATTTAGACCATTCCTCAGGGGCTGCAACAAATGAATTTGATTGATCTTTTTCTTCGGCCCCATGGGTCTCAAGCTGCGTCTCGAGCACGAGTCCTTTGGCCAGCCGGAATTTGGGCAGCTTTTTGATCAGGAAGATCATACCGATCACGACAACCACCAAGGAAATCAGCACGGTCGAAAACGCCGAGGCGAGCGCCCCCGTCTCCCAGGCCACATCGATCGGCAGCCCGACCATCGTGAGCACCAGGCTCACAACCAGGGATGCGATGCCGAGCACGCCCGCAATGCCAAATCCAGGGATGACAAGGATTTCGAGCGCCAAAAGGATCACGCCAATCAAAAAGAGCCCGATTTCCAAAAAGCCCGCCAGCGACGCGATCATGTGACCGCCAAAGAAGCAGGCGAGGCAAAGCAGACCCGCGATCCCCGGCAGCCCAAACCCCGGCGTCCAAAGCTCGACCACAAGCCCCAGCATGCCGAGCGACATCAGAATCCCGCTCACCGTGGGATCGGTCAAAAAGCGCGAAATGTTTTCTGCCCACGAGACTTGCATGGTCTCCTGCTGTGCATGCTCAAGTCCCAGCGCCTGAAGCAACGCCGCCTGTGTCTCGATGGCCGCCCCCGTCAACCCCACCTTTTGCGCCTCGTCCGCGCTCAGCGTGAGCAGTTTGCCCTTGGGCGCCCATTCCCCAAACGCCAAATCCGCGTCGACCATCGCCTCCGCCATCGCGCCTGAACGATGTTTGGCCTCAGCCGTAGCCCGCATTTCGGCCCGCATATAGCTCACCATCTTCTCGCCCACCGCCTCGGCCTGACCGTCCTTCACCTGAATCGGCGTCGCGGCCCCCATGCTGCCGCCCGGCGCAAAAATGATGTGATCTGAGGCCAGCGCGATCAACGCCCCCGCCGAAATCGCACGACGGTTCACATACGCGAAAGTCGGCGTTTTACAAGCTAAAATCGCATCGCGGATCTTGATGGCCGCATCGATCCGCCCGCCCAGACTGTCGATGTCGAACAGGATCGCCTGAGCCGTCGAAGCCTCGGAAAGCGCGCGCGCCACAAACGCCGAAAGCCCCAAATCGATGGTGTCGTGAATCGGAATCCAAACGACGCGCTCGCCCGCCAGCCCCTCAAATTTGGGAAGCGCCGGGGCCGGCTCAAAATGGAGTCCGGAATCCTCAGGCTCTGCTTTAACCCGCTGATCTTTCACCTCTTTTTCTTTGGGCTCTTTTCCTTGTTCGGCCTGAACTTCAGCAGAGGCGTCCGCCTGCTCAGCTGCCGCATGGACCGCATCTTCCGGATTCGCTGCCGCATCTTCTGCACGAAGCTTTGCCGGGCAGAAAAGACACGCCGCGAGGCTCAATAAAAGCGCCAACCTTGCGATTTGATTCAACAATTTCGATCTCCTTTGACGCATCGGTCATGCGTTTCCGAAGGCAAAAAAGCCTCGCTTTCACCGAACATGCCACAACTCACTAAGCACTCTCAAAGCGGATGTCAAGAGCTCAGAAAAGCCACATGAAGGCTTTAATGTCTGCCCTCAAGGCTCGAAAGCATCTCTTTGCTCTGCCAAAACGCTGCATCGAGCGCTTGGCTGCCCTTGCCCGCTACTCGGCTGCGTTTTCAAAAGGCGCGCTCTTTAGGGGCGCAAACTCCTGGCCTGCGGCTTTCATGCGCCGATCGCCAAACCACAATACGCGGCTCGCGATGCCACCCAGCGCCTTTTGGGGCACCACGCCCGAGAGTTCATCCAGGGGGCAGGCGGATCGGTTGTCGCAAAAGACGAACAGGTGATCCGGTGGCACTTCCATCGGTTCAAAATCGAGACGCCACGGACGCAGACTGCCCAGGTGATCGCCCAGAATCGCGTGCGAGCGATCTTCATCCAGCGTCTCGATCATGCGCTGCTGCCGCCGTTCTGCCCGCTCTTCGCCTTCGTAATAACCAAAAAAGCCAAACAAACGCGTTTCAAGGGGAATCCCATTGCGCGTCAAAACGCCGTCTTCCGTGCCCATCACGTCGCCCGGCAGCCCCAGCACCCGCCGCCAGACCGCGCGATCGCCCTTTTCAACCACCACCACATCGCCCAATGTCGGCTTGCCGCGCTTTTGCACCGTCACCACATCGCCTTCCAGAAGCGCGGGCGCCATCATCACGCCTTGCACCAGCGCCAGCTGAACCACAAAAAAGCGCAGCACCAGCAGGCATAAAATGCAAACCACCACACCCACTCGCAGCACGCGATGCCAGGGCCAGTGGCGGGTGGGGGCCGGTCCCAGAAGCAGGCGGCTCAAAGCGCTTCCTTAAATACGCAAGGGTCTGTAATCATTAGATAAAGCACCGCCATAAAGGATCACCCGACCTTCAAAGGCGGCGTCCACATCAAAGGCCGTAAACGCAAAATCCACGGGACAAAGACCCGGAATACCGAAGCCCATCTGCTCCACTTTTTGGGCCATCTCGTAAGCGGTCACCACGCCCACGCGCCACAGAAGCAAGCGCCCGCAAGGCAAAAGCGCAAACGGCGGCAACAAAAGCGGCGCGTGATTGGGCACCTGATTTTCGACCACCAGTTTCGAAAGGCGACCGCCCAGCCGCCAGTCCACCCGGGCCGTCAGACCCTTCAGCGGATGTCCATCCAGGCGCACCGCCAGGATCAGGGGATCGCAGGGCGCGCTCTCCAAACCTGCCATGTCCGCAGTCAGATCCGTTCTCGCGTACGCATCTGTCGCCGTTTTGGGCGCTCGCGGACCGGGCAAGTATACGGATTTCATACCTTTTGCAGCTCTCGGGCGATGCGGTCGAGGATCCCGTTGACGAACTTGCCGCTGTCTTCGGTGCCGTAACGTTTGGCCATCTCGATCGCTTCGTTCAGCGTGGTGCGGATCGGCACGTTATCCTCTTCAAAATTCATCTCGTAGACCGCAAGGCGCAGAATATTGCGATCCACCTGGCTCATGCGGCTCACTTTCCAGTTGTTCGAAAAGCGGCTGATCATCTCGTCGATGGCCGTGCGGTTGTTCATCACGCCCTTCACCAGGCGCTCCACAAAAGCCCAGTTGTCGGCCTTGTTGCGGAACACGCGCAGCGCCTGCTCGACGTCTACCTTGCTCTCTTTTTGCTCCGTAAAGATGGCGCTCAAAATCTCGTCATCTTCGCGCATGGGCCGAGCCAGGTTCGATATCGCTTCTTCGGGAGACTGCACGCGCGCCGCATCGACCGCAAAAAGGATCAGCAGCGCCGCTTCGCGAGCAGCCCGCCGCGCCTGAATCATCCCTGGACTCATCGCGCGATCTCCTCATCCATTCTGGCCAAAAGATCGACCATCTCGATGGCGGTCATCGCCGCATCGACGCCTTTGTTGCCCGCCTTGGTGCCCGCGCGCTCGATCGCCTGCTCGATGGTGTCGCAGGTTAAAACCCCAAACGCGACGGGCAAATTGGAAGCTAAAGCCACTTGTGCCAAGCCTTTTGAGGCCTCGGCCGCGACGTAGTCAAAATGGGGCGTGGAACCGCGGATGACCGCACCGAGCGCGATCACGGCGTCAAATTTGCCCGAATTAGCCGCGCGCTTGGCCAAAAGCGGCAGCTCAAAAGCCCCCGGGCAGCGCATCACGGTGATCGCCTCTTCGCTGCCGCCGTGACGGACGATCGTATCGATGGCCCCTTCCAGCAGGCGATCGGTGATGAAGTTGTTAAAACGCGAAACGACCACGCCAAAGCGCCGACCGACCGCCGAGAGCTGACCTTCGATGTTCCTTACAGAACTCATTTTGTCTCCTCGCGGGGCGGCATCGCTACATGCTCGATCACCCGCAATCCGTAACCTTCAATGCCTTTGATGCGCGCCGCCGTCGTCGTCAAGAGGCGAATGTCGCGCGCCCCCAAATCGAGCAGAATCTGCGCACCGATGCCAAATTCGCACAGCTCAACGGGCAATCCAACAGCACCGCGATCCGTCGCCGCACAAGATTTTTCGGAGCATGAAATCTCGTGCAAATCCAGCAGGTTATGGTTGTTTTGCTGCAAATACACGAAGATGCCCAGGCCCTCCTGCTCCATCTTTTTGAGCGCCCATTCGAGCTTGTAGCGCCGCTGACGCGTACCGCAGCCAAATAAATCTTCGAGCGCGCTCGCGCGGTGAACGCGGCTCAGCACCGGCTTTTGAGGCGAAGGCTCACCTTTGACCAGCGCCAGATGCTCCAGGCGATCGATCGCCGTGCGATAGGTGATCGCGTGAAAATCGCCGATGCCGTCGAGATGCACGTCAAATTCGGCCGCGCGCTCCACCAGGCGCTCGCGAAGCAGGCGATAATAAATGAGATCGGCCACCGAAAGGATGCGCATCTGATGCTCGGCCGCAAAAACCTCGAGCTGCGGTCTGCGCGACATCGTGCCGTCATCATTCATGATTTCGCAAATCACGCCCGCAGGCTCAAGCCCCGCAAGGCGCATTAAATCCACAGAGCCCTCGGTTTGACCCGTGCGCACCAAAACGCCGCCATCCCGCGCCCGAAGCGGAAAGATATGCCCCGGACTGGCCAAATCGCTCGGTTTTGCATGGGGCGCCACCGCCGCCAGGATCGTTTGGGCCCGATCCGCCGCGCTGATCCCCGTAGTCACCCCGCGCGCCGCCTCGATGCTCACCGTAAACGCCGTCCCAAACGCGCTGCGATTCTGCGAAACCATCAGCGGCAATCCCAGCTGATCGCAGCGTTCTCCCGAGAGCGAGAGGCAAATGAGACCGCGTCCGTAGCGCGCCATAAAGTTGATCGCCTCCGGCGTCGCCTTCTCGGCGGCCATCACCAAATCGCCTTCATTTTCGCGATCTTCGTCGTCTACCAGGATGACCATTCGCCCCTGGCGCATGTCTTCCATGCAGGCTTCCACCCGCAAGATGATCTCGCGCTGCTCCTGCATCGTCACGGTACCGCTGCCGACCATTACATCCACCCCGCTTTCACCAAAGTTTCGAGCGTCACGCCACCTTTGGAAGCCTGCGCGCGCGGGCCCAAAAGGCGCTCCACATATTTGCCCAGAATATCGCCCTCAAGGTTCACCTCGGCCCCCGCATGCTTTTGAGTCAGCAGCAGTTTCTCCTGGGAATGCGGGATTAAAACCACCGAAAACTGCGCCCCGGATGCCGCAGGTGAAACCTCGTTGACCGTTAAACTCGCCCCATCGATGGCGACGGATCCCTTTTGCACCAGATAGCGCGAAACCGCCTCGGGCGCCTCAAACCAAAGCCGCTTCGACATCCCCAGAGGCTCGATGCGCAGGAGATGCCCCACCGCGTCCACATGGCCGGTCACGATATGGCCGCCGAGCCTTCCACCGAGCTGCAGCGCGCGTTCCAAATGCACGGAATCATTCACTTTTATGTGCTTTAATGCCGTTTTGTCGAGGCTCTCTGCTGAGACATCCACCGTAAACCGCACGCCAGAACGCGAGGTGACCGTTAAGCAGACGCCGTTGACCGCCACGCTTTCGCCCAGTTCGAGCTCTGAATCAAACGGCTCATCGACCTCGAGGGCCAGCGAAAGCCCCATCGCGCGGCGCTCCACCAGGCGCACCTTGCCCAGCCGCTCAATCAACCCGGTAAACATCGCTGCCCTCTTCTGGATATTTAATGCGCCCGCAAATCCGCACGTCGCAATCGAAAACGGCGGTTTGAACATCTTCGAGCGAGATGCCTGAAGCGACGGTCAAGGCGGAATGGAGATCGGTGACAGGCTTGCCGCTGCCGATCAATCTGGGCGCGACGTAAAAACAGAGCGCGTCGGCCAGGCGCGATCGCAAAAAGCTGCCGTGAACGGCGCTTCCGCCTTCCACTAGAATCTGAACCATGCCGCGACGACCTAAATCGTTGACAACTTCTTGTAAGCAAAGGCCTTTTTCGTCGCCCGCCACGCGCACAACCTGAGCCCCCGTCTGCTCTAAAAGCTGAGCCTTTTCAGGACTGGCATCGGGTGCGCAGTAAATCAGCGCCTCAGGGCCCAGCAGGCGCGCGGTCGGCGGCAGGCGCAAATGGGCGTCGAGCAGGATGCGGGCAGGGTTTTCACCCGGAGCGTCGCGCACATCGAGCCTCGGATCGTCGTAAAGGGCCGTGCCGATGCCCACCAGAACGCCGTCGCAACGGGCCCGCATGCCGTGCACATCTTTTCGCGCAGAAGCTCCCGTAATCCGACAGGAGTTTCCGGATGCGCAGGCGATTTTGCCGTCCAGTGTGACCGCCGCCTTGAGGGTGATGAAGGGTCGCGCCGAAGACATAAACCGCGCAAAGGGCGCAAACCAGCGCGCGCAGGCTTCCTCCAGAATCCCCACGTGAACCTCGATCCCCGCCGCCCGCAGGCGCTCCGCACCCATGCCGTGCACCCTGGGATTGGGATCGAGGGTACCCACAAAAACGCGCCGGATCCCCGCTGCGATGATCGCATCCGTACAAGGCGGCGTTCGCCCAAAATGGCAACAAGGTTCAAGGGTTACGTATAAATCAGCCCCCCGCGCAGCCTCGCCCGCCTCGCGCAGCGCCACGATTTCGGCATGGGCCTGACCCGGCTTGCGCGTGATCCCCTGCCCCAGAATCACCCCATTCTGCACGCAAAGCGCCGCCACAAGCGGGTTTGGACTCACCCGATAATCGGCCGCCAAAGCCAGCGCCAAAGCGCGCGCCATCATGGCTTCATGCAGAGAGGTTTCTTCAATCATTTTAGTTAGTTACACGTTTATTAGAGGCCTTCGGCCGCGTGAATTTTGGCCACTCGGCCCGCATGGCGACCGCCTTCAAACGGGGTCTCCAGAAACACGTCGAGCGCCTCCAAAGCGACCGTTTCGCCCGTCACGCGCGCGCCCAGGCAGAGAATCTGCGCGTCGTTATGCTGTCTGCACAAGCGCGCCGTGGTCACATCGTGGCAGAGCGCCGCGCGGATGCCCTTGTATTTGTTGGCCGCAATCGAAATGCCGATGCCCGTGCCGCAGCAGAGCACGCCATAACGCGCCTGACCTTGCTGAATCGCGCGCGCAACCTTGCCCGCCTGATCGGGATAATCGCAGCGGGACGCATCCGCAGGCCCCATATCGAGCACGCGCGCATCGCCCAGTTTTGTGCGCAAATGCGCCACGATCGCCTGTTTTAAGTCAAAAGCTGCGTGATCCGAGCTGACCGCCACCACAAATTGTTCGCCCATCGATGCTCCATTGAGCTTAAAAAAGCTCGTTTTTAAAGCGCGCGCAACGCGAGGCAAATGTTGGCCCCGCCAAAACCAAAGCTGTTGCTGAGCGCGGCGTGAATCTTTAAATCTCTTGCAAAATTGGGGACATAGTCCAGACGGCAATGCTCGTCGGGATGCTCCAGATTGATGGTGGGCGGGATTTTTTGATCGCGGATGCAGAGCGCCGTGACGCCGAGCTCGATGGCGCCCGCTGCCCCCAGGGAATGCCCGATCATCGACTTGATGCTGCTCACCGCAAGTTTGCGCGCATGATCGCCAAAAACCGCCTCGATGGCCGCCGATTCGGTGACGTCATTCATGGGCGTAGAGGTGCCGTGGGCCGAAATATACTGCACATTTTCGGGCTCCAACTCCGCATCCTGCAACGCTTTTTTCATCGCCAGGGCCGCTGCTTTTCCCGAGGGATCGGGCTGCGTCATATGGTAGGTGTCGGTGGCCATGCCGATGCCCGCAAGCTCCGCATAAATCCGCGCACCGCGAGCCAAAGCGCAATCGAGCGACTCCAGAATCACCATGCCCGCGCCCTCAGCCATCACAAAGCCGTCGCGATCGCGATCGAAAGGACGGCTTGCATGCAACGGATCGTCGTTTCGCGTGGAAAGCGCCCGCATCGCCGCAAATCCGCCCACACCGAGAGGCGTGATCGCCGCTTCGGCTCCCCCTGCAATCATCGCATCGGCCTCACCCCAGGCGATCAGGCGCGCCGCTTCGGCGATCGCGTGAGCCCCGCTCGCACAGGCAGAACTGGTCACAAAGCTCGGTCCCTCTGCATCGAGGGCCAATGCGATCTGGCCGGCCGCAAGGTTTGGAATACAGCGCGGGATCATCATGGGGCTCAGACGTCTCGTGCCCGAAACCCGAATGATTTCAAGGGCTTCTTCTATGGTTTTGAGTCCGCAAAAGCCCACGCCCACCACACAGCCCGTCGATTGCGGCTGAATTTTGAGCCCGGCATCCTCCACCGCCATTTTGCCCGCAGCGATGGCAAACTGAATAAAGCGGTCGCAGCGGTGGATATCTTTTTTACCGATGTAGTTTTCTGCAATAAAATCGCGAACTTCGCCCGCAATCTGAACCGCATCGCTGGATGCATCGAACGCTGTAACGAGCCCGATTCCGCTTACGCCCGAAAGCAGATGCCGCCAACTCAACTCTGTGCCAACCCCAACCGGCGTAATCAAACCGACGCCGGTCACCACCACCCGCCGAGCCTTCAAGCGCATGCCATCCTCCGCACGAGGCTTATTTCATGTGCTGCTGAATATAATTCAATGCGTCCTGTACGGTTCGGATTTGCTCGGTCGCTTCATCGGGAATCTCGACGTTGAACTGCTCTTCAAACGCCATCATGAGCTCCACCAAATCCAGCGAATCCGCTCCCAAATCGTCAATAAAAGAGGACTCCGGCCGCACGTCTTCCGGCTTTAAATCGAGCTGCTCGACGATCAATCGGCAGACCCGCTCGCTGATACTCTGATCCATAACCCTCTCTCAAAACCCGTTACGGCTTCAACTGCGCCTCTTCGGCTTCGATTTGCGCTTCGATGCGCGTGAGCGGCAACTCTGTGGTGCAGGTTTGACTCTCTAACGGGGCTGCCGCCTTTTGAAGCGCCTCGCCCAGACGATCGATCAGGGAAGACGACGCCAGTTTGCGCGCCAGAGCGATGGCAGAAACGAAGGCCTCGGGGGTAGACGATCCGTGCGCCACAACACCGATGCCATCAACGCCCAAAAGCGCTGCGCCGCCTGTAGATACCCAATCGAAAGCGTGCTGCATGCGCCCAAATGCGCCCTTCATCAAACGCGCGCCCAATGCGCCTACCCAATCCCCCTGCAGCTCATTTCGCAAACGTTCGAGCAACGCGACCGCAATGCCCTCCGACAACTTGAGCGCGATGTTGCCCACAAAGCCGTCGGTCACCACCACATCGGTGCCCCCCATGGGCAAACTGCGGCCTTCCACAAAGCCCACGTAATTTAAATCGGTTTGCGTTAAAAACCGATGCGCTTCCCGCAGCGTTTCGGTGCCCTTGGTGGGCTCCACGCCGTTAGAAAGCAAGCCGACGGTTGGCCGCACCCGGTCCAACTCCATCTCGGCGTAAGCAGCCCCCATCAATGCGAACTGCACCAGATGTGCAGCCCGGCATTCGACGTTGGCACCGAGATCGAGGACAATGGTGGGCGAATCGCCGCCTGTAGGTAAGATGCCCGCTATGGCAGGCCGGTCGCAGCGAGGAATTCGCCGCAACGTCAAGAGGGCCACCGCCATAAATGCGCCGCTGTTGCCCGCAGATACAAATCCGCAAGCCTCACCGTCGCGCACCAGACGAAAGCCCACGTGAATCGAGCTGTCCTGCTTTGCGCGCGCCGCTCTTCCGGGATGCTCGGCCATACCGATCACCTCGGAGGCATGCCGCACTTCTATGGGCAGACCCGATGCTCCACGAGATTCGAGCTCCGCGCGCAGGCGCACCTCGTCGCCCACCAAAATGATGGGTCCCAGGCCCGCCGCGCACGCCTGAATCGCTCCTTCGATCGCTGCCAAAGGAGCGCGATCACCGCCCATCGCGTCGAGGGCGACCGGTTGCCCCGATTGCGCCTCTTCACGCGCATCAGCGCTCATCCTCAGGCCTCGACCTCTTGAGTCTTTAAGACGTAACTATCTTTGTACCAGCCGCAAGAATTGCAGGGACGATGCGCTTCTTTGGGAGCTCCGCATTTTTCGCAGAGATTGAAAGCTGCGGCAGCAATCTTGTGCGTTGCACGCCGCGAGTCGCGCTTTGAACGGGACTTACGCCGCTTTGGAACAGCCATGACGACCTCACTATTTGGGGCAAGACTTCGCTTTGCCCATTTCAATGTCCGAGAGCAAAACGCTACTCAGATTCCATTTTTTTCTTCATTTCCAAGAGAGGAGCCCAACGCGGATCGACGGCCATTTCCGCCTCACCCGCAGTCGACTTCCCTGCAAGGGGCACACATTTGCAACCGGCGTCTTCACACGTCGGGTTCATCGGCATCTCGATGATCAAATCCTGCCGAAAGAGATCCCGCATATCGATTTCGTCGCCTTCAAAGGTCTCCTCGTCGGGCGAATCCAAATCTTCATCGAGCATCACTTCGGGCTCATCGTCTTCAGCGCCCTTGATGTCGAGCGTTTTTTTACGCGTGAGCACGTGATCAGCGCGCACCGAAATCGTCATCTCGCGGTCCTGAAGGCAACGCGCGCAGCTGAAGCCCACCTTTAACGTGCTTCGGCCATCCACGATCACCTCGTCCGCGCCCGATCGGTAAACCGTACCCTCAATTTGCGCGGGCGAAAGCGGGCGATAACCGAGCTCACCCACCAGGCCGTTCAAATCGGGCTCCAGTTCTTCCACCGAAAGCTCACCACCGAAGGCTCGACCCTCATCGGCCAAATCGTCTGCGCGAAAGACCAACTCCAGCTTTTTTTGAGCCATACGCACCAACTTTCGGACAATCGGAACGCGGGAAACTAGCGAAAGAAAGTTGAACTGTCAACCGAATCGCCCTTTTCGTTTTGAAAAGCGCAGCGACAGAGGCAGAAACGATCCCCGTTTTCAATGGAAAATCGATGAGTTACATTGCATTCTTACGGCGAAGGCACAGACCCCAGGAGCGCCTTCAGATCGCGATCGTTGAACTGGATTCCGCCCCCGATAAACCAGTCGGTGTAGTCCTTGTTGAGCAACTCGTCGATGCCGGCCGCCAGATAGAGATAGGTGAAGAAATTGTACGTGGCCCAGAACTTGAGATGCGGGTTGACGTTTTCTGCAAAGCCAAACAAATCCGTAGAAATCTGCAAATCGTCGCCGAGCAGATGGACATCCAGACCGACGCCGCCGGTGCTCTCGATGATGCCCACGCGCCCCGTAAACATGTAGATGCGCTTGGCGAATTCGAGCGAGAAGCGGAAGGTATCTTCGGTGATCGTCTCCTGGGTGTGCACGACGGGATCTTCGGTGGAATCGGTGGTGCGCGTGATCGTTTCGCGGAATTTGGTGTTGCCGCGCGGATCGTCGACCAATTGCAGCAGGTAATATTTATCGGGACGCGGTTGCAGCATCAAAGATACGTAATTCTTTGAGTTTTTAGATTGCATGTAATATTCGCTGCGGATGGCGACGATGGTTTGCAGGCGCAAGAGCCCGGAAATGTAGTCTTTTCCCTCGTCCACGAGCTCGGTCACCGTGTCGATCAGATGGCCGTCGTTGACCAGGCGGCCGATGGATCCGTCGCCTTCGTCGATCTTCTGGACGATCGAATTGGTGTGGGCCAGGGTGTTGTCGAGGTGATTGAGCGCGCTCTGCAGGCGACCCACAGCCCCTTTTCCTCCATCGCCTGCGCCACCGGAGGCCACTTTGACGCCATCCCCGGAACCCTCTTCGGAATCATCGCCAGGCTTTGAAGCTCCACCCGTATCGCCCACCGCATCGCGCACGTTTTCCACGATCACGCGGGCATTTGAAGCCACCTTTTCGGCGTCCTTCATGATCCCTTTGGCGCTGCCCTTAAAATCTTTGACGAACGCTTTGGCATCGGCGGCCATCACCCTGGCGTCGGCGGAAACCTTTTCGACGTTGTTGATGATGCGATCGACCTTATGACCATTTTCGCCGATGACTCTTTGCAGCTCGCTGACCGTGTTGTTTAATTTATCAAGGATTTCAACGATTTTGTCTTCGCCCTGCCGCTCGCCCACGATGCGTTTGAGGGATGCGGTCACGTCGCGCACGTTTTCTACGATCACCTTGGCTTCGTTCAGCAAATCCGAGGTGTCGGCGTCATAATCGACGAGCGTAATCTGATCGCCGTCTTTGAGCGGCTCCCCTAAGGCGCCAGGCGAAAGCTGGATGAAATATTCGCCGAGCAGGCTGGCGGAGCGCTTTGCGATATGCGTCTGATCGGTCAGCGGCGTGTTGACCAGCATCCAGACTTTGGCCTGATCGCCTGCAAGCTCGATGTTATCGATTTGCCCTACCGTGATCCCGGCCACCACGACGCGCGTTTTGGCCGTCAGACCGCTGGCATCCCTGAAGAACGCCCATACGCGGTAACCGCTCGGATCGTCGCCGATGCCTTCGCGCACCGCGCCAAACATCCAAATCGACGCAGCCAGCGCAACCAGGACCACAAGGCCCACACTGAAGGGAGTAAATAACTTTTTCATCAGAACATGATCGCTGTGAGAAAGTAATCAGAAATCAGGATGAGCACGCTGGACGCGACGACCGATTGAGTGGTCGCGATGCCCACACCGCGGGCGCCGCCGGTGGCATAGAAGCCTTTGAAGCATCCGATCAGCGTCAGCATGCCGCCAAAAACGCACGCCTTGATCAACCCCGAAGAGAGATCTTTGGGATCGATGAGCCAGTAAACATTGGAAAGAAAGGAACCTTCGTCGATGTTCAGCATGACGACGCCTACAAAATAGGAGCCTATCATGCCCACCAGCGTAAACAGCGCGCAGAGCGCAGGCACCATCACCAGCCCCGCGATAAATCGAGGCACCACAAGGTATTGCACGGGGTTGACCGCCATCGTTTCCATCGCATCGATCTGCTCGGTGACGCGCATGGTGCCGATCTCGGTCGCGATGCCCGATCCCGCGCGGCCGGTTACCATCAGTCCGGTCAGCACAGGCGAAAGTTCGCGCGCAAGCGAGATGGCGACCGTCATGCCCACCATGCTTTCGGCGTTAAACATGCGAAACGCGACCGCACTCTGAAGCGTGAAGACTGCGCCCGTAAAGACCCCCGTCAGCAGCACGATAAAGAGGCTGCCAACACCCACAAACTCCATCGCCGACAGCAAAATACCGATACGATACGGCGGTCTGATGGCCCATATCAGCGTCGAAAAAAACAGCATCGAAAAGCGACCGAGCCCCTCGATGAGGCCGATCGTCCAGCTGCCTAGCTTTTCAATTAACTTCTTCAAACCCGCACGTCGGGCGCCAGGCTTTGATCCGGCGCCTCCCAAAAGAGTCACATCCGTAAGCCTTTACCGGGTCTGATGTCAACCTTGCGCCATGTATCACAATTGCTCAGATTGCAAACTTATGCTAAGTGAGCGCGTTTTTGGGAGAGAAATCCATGCGCATTCTCATCGTGGGTGCGGGTCAGGTCGGATACAACATCGCCGCGCGTCTGGTCGAAGAAAACCACGACGTGATCATGATCGAGCGCGATGAAGAGGTTTTAAAGAAGGCGACCGACAATCTCGACATCAAGGGCATTCGCGGACATGGAGCCCGCCCCAAAGTCCTCGATCAGGCGGGCATCGGCGACGTCGACATGCTGCTTGCGGTCACCAACTCCGACGAAGTCAACATGGTGGCCTGCATCAACGCCTCGATTCTGGGCAAACCCGGCATCATCAAAGTGGCCCGCGTCCGCGATGAAAGCTACCTCGATCCGAGGCTCTCGCAGGACAAGCGACTGCCCATCGATCTCGCGATCAACCCCGAGCGCGTAACCGCCGATAAGATCCTGTATTTATTGCGTTTTCCTTCGGTCAACGACGTCAGCGACTTTGCTCAGGGCAAAGCCAAACTGATCGGCATTCAAATCGAAGCGACGAGCCATCTTGCAGGCCTCCGGTTCATGGAATTCGGACGCCGTTTTTTGGGCTTAAGCTTTTTGGTGGGCGCCATCCAGCGTGGAAAAGACGTCATCATTCCGCGGGGTTCCGACGTTGTGCTGCCCGGTGACGAGATCTTTGTGGTGGTCAAAAGCGAAGATGCGGATCTGGTTTTGACCGGCCTCGGCATTCCCGCGATCACCGTCTCGCGGGTTATGATCTCGGGCGCCACACGCCTGGGGCGCTATCTGGCCGAAGATTTGATCGAGACCGGCATGCATCCCAAGGTGATCGATCCCGACGCACAACACGCGCGATTCCTGGCGAACGCCCTTCCGGAGGCGACGGTGCTTTGCGGGGAGCCGACCGACGCATCGCTGCTTGAGCAGGAAAATATCTCTGAAATGCAGGCGTTTATCGCTTGTTCGAGCAACGAAGAGACCAACGTGATGTCGGCCCTTTTGGCGCAGCGGCTCGGTGCGGAACGACTGATCGTGACCACCAACCGCCCCGACTACCAGCCCCTCGTCCGCAGCATCGGCGCCGATGTCTCGTTAAGCCCGCAGCAGGTGGCGATCAGCTCGATCCTACATTTTATCCGGCATGGCCATGTAATCGCCGCTCAGGCCCTCGGACACGACAGCACCGCCGAGGCGATCGAGTTTGAAGCGCAGCTCTCTTCGGAAGCGGTGGGGGTTCCTTTGCGCAATCTGCGCCTGCCCCAGGGCTGCCTGATCGCCTGCATCGAGCGCGAAGGTCAGGTGATCGTGCCCCGCGGTGATTCGGTCATCCAGGATCGCGATCACGTGCTCGTCATCGCGCAGCATCACTCGATTCCGGCGATCGAAAAGATGCTGGCGCGAGGGAAGGATGTCCGATGAAAATCCTCGGGCAACCCGCCGTATCGCGAGGCATGCTCCTTTGCGGCCTGACGGGCGCGATGATCCTTTTGCTCGCAATCTCGATGGTGCCCTGCATTCTGATCGCTCTTTACGATAACGCACCGGATTTACAGGGTTTTCAGCTTTCAGCTGCAGCGAGCGCAATCTTCGGACTCGTCCTGCTCGGCTTCAGCTTTAAGGCCTTTGGAAAGGTCCAAATCGGCCACAGAGAAGGCTTTTTGATCGTTGCGGGCGGCTGGATCTGTGCCGGTCTCATCGGCGCGCTGCCCTTTTGGTTTTATGCCCATTTCTCGCCGGATCAAATCTGCGACGCCCTGATCAAACCGGGCGATCCGTTGCCGGTGGGCTACGAATTCTGCAGCTTTACGAACTCCGCTTTTGAATCCTTTGCGGGGTTCTCGACCACCGGCGCGAGCATCCTTCAGGACGGCCTTTGGGAGAGCGCTGACGGCCTGATGGCGAACGGCCAAGTCGGCCTCCCCCGAGGTTTGCTGCTCTGGCGCAGTCTCACCCAATGGCTCGGCGGGATGGGGATCATCGTTTTGGGCGTCGCGATCCTCCCATTGCTGGGCGTTGGCGGCATGCAGCTCCTTCGCGCCGAGGTCCCGGGCCCCACGACCGACAAGCTCGCGCCCCGCATCAAAGAAACCGCGCGCCTGCTCTATCAGGTCTACATCATCTTTACGCTCGCCGAGTTTGTGCTTTTGCTCTTTGGCGGGATGACGCCCTTTGAGTCGGTCTGCCACAGTTTTGCCACCATGAGCACCGGCGGATTCAGCACGCGCGGCACGAGCATCGCCTCATTCCACAGCCCCTACATCGAATGGGTGATCTGCCTCTTCATGTTTTTGGGCGGCGTCAACTTTTCGCTCCATTTTGCGCTGCTTCAAAAGCGCTGGATCGCCTATTTCAAGGATCCGGAATTCCGCATTTACTGCCTGCTGGTCTTTGGCGGCATCGGGGTCGCATCCTTTGCCCTCTGCCACAGCGAGCACCACTGGGAAGTCTGGGATGCCATCCGCTCGGCCGCGTTCCAATCCTTAAGCATCATGACGACCACCGGCTTTGCTACCGACGACTATGCCCACTGGAACTACGCGCCCGGCGCCGTATCGGTGAT
>DBWM01000065.1:0-5092 GCA_002309015.1 Myxococcales bacterium UBA1238
GGAAACCCGCCCGCAAGCGGGTTTCCCCTATCTTCCTGCAATTCCATAAACGTGGAGATCATCAAAATGCAGCGAGAAGAACACCAACTCCCAATCCCTCACACAACCACCCCCAAATTCAAACACCAACTCCCAATCCCTCACACAACCTCCCGGTGTGCTCCACCTTCACAACAACTCCCCCTCCACCCCACAAAGCGCAGCGCTCTCCATCCACAGCTTTTGCGCCATCAGATCATCTTTTGCGGCGGCGTTCAGGCGGGTCCAGAGGCCCTGGCCTAAAACTCGACCGGTCTCCAGACCGTATTTGGGGGCGGCGGCCAGGGTGACGATGCGTTCGGCGGCTTTTTGGGGGCTTTGTTTGACGGGGTGGCCCAGGGCCGAAACCAAATCGGGGACGAGTCCGCATTGGGTGCCGAGGGTGGTCTGGGTGGGACGGAGGAGGGCGCAATGGACCGAAAGCCCCAGATCCCGCGTGCGCCTGACGAGCTCGCGGTGAAAGAGGAGGGTACAGAGCTTGGTGCGGGCGTACACGTTGACGCCGTCATAATATTGTGTGGATTGCAGATCTTCCGGATGGATGCGGGCGCGGCTGTAGAGCGTGCAGCCGACGTTGACGATGCGCGCGGTCCCGCTCTGGATCATTTTGGGGAGGAGCAGGCGGGTGAGCAGGTAGGGCGCGAGATGGTTGACGAAGAAGGTCCGCTCCAGGCCGTCGGCGTTTTCGAGGCGTTCGCGATGGATTTCTGCGGCGCAATGGATGAGCACGTGCAGTTTGGGAAGGCAGGCGTCGATTTGCTCAGCGAGAGCCCGGACCGAGGCGCGATCGTCGAGGCAGCCCTTGATGTAGCCCACCTTGTACCCTTGTTCCTTCAGCTGCGCGCAGAGGGTTTGCGCCTTTTGTTCGTCGCGCGCCAAAAAGACCAGCTCCGCGCCCAGAGGCGCCAGCTGCTCCACCACCGCTTTCCCGATGCCGTCCGTGCCGCCGGTCACCAGGCAAATGCGTCCGTCCATATGAGGCATGTGAGTCATAGCGCCCGCCATTGTAAGCCAACTGTTTTTGAAGCTCCATGCTTTGGGATTTATGAGGTCAAATCCATTGCAGAAAATGGCGCGCTCGGCTACTTACGGCCGTTTTCAGCATGGGCGGCAGCATGGATCGCAGAATTCGCACCTCGCTTTGCTCCATTGGCACGGATTTGGGGCTTTGCGGCTTTAAAGCCTGGCTCTGCGCGTTTACGGGCAGCCTCGCGTTGCAGGCCGACGCCTATCATTCCTTTTCTGATCTGACGGTCTCGCTCTGCGTCCTGTTGACTCTGGGCATTCGCAAGGCGGCTTTGGCCCTCGTCCGTCGAAAATATGAGCGCTCGCAAAAAGCGGAGGCGGCGGATCCTTCGGCGGCCGAAGTCGGGGAGAAAGCGGAGATCCGCGAGGATGCGCCGATCTTTCGCCGCGCAAATGTGATCTTAAAAGCCCTGGAGACGCTGCTCGCCCTGGCGGTCGCCTGCATGATCCTGCGTCTCGCCTACAGCATCGCGCAGAGCGCAACGGATTTGGGGCCTTCGCAGATTGCGGCCGGTTACAAATTATGGATCGCGATCGTCGGCACCGGACTCTGCGCCATGGCGGCTTACGGCATCGGGCGTCTGAAGATCAGGGTGGGCCGGGAGACCGATTCGCCGGCGCTCGAAGCCGACGGGCACCACAGCCGCATGGACATGCTGACTTCTGTGGGCGTGATGTTTTCGCTCATCGGGCATCAGGTGGGCGTCGATTGCGATCGCCTCTGCGCGGTGGTGATCGCGGTTCTGGTCGCGCTCGTGGGCGTCGATTTGTTTGTGACGGCGGCGATGAGCCTGAAGGCCCAGGGCGGTCTTTCGCAGCAGAGCGCGATGGGTTTGATCTGGGATCGCGTCTCGCCCCTGGCGCTCCAAAAGCTGCAGAAGCTCATTTTTGATCGCATCCGCTGGCCCCGACTGCTCAACCCCCGGTTTCCGCGCTTTTGGTGCCTGATCGGAGCGGTTTTGCTGCTTTTCTGGGGCTCGACCGCCGTCTGCATCATGCCGCCCGGCGAACAGGGACTCCGGCTGCGCTTTGGCCGAAGGGTCGACGTGCTCGAGCCGGGGCTTCATTTTCACGCGCCCTGGCCCTTTGAGACTGTGCTGCATTTGCGTCCGGGCCAGATTTGGCGCGTAGAGACCGGATTCCGCATCGATCCCGCCCTTGCACAGACGAGTTCGCCTCCGCGATGGCTGAGCAGGCAGCAGCCCCCGGGGTATCGCCTGGAGCCCGAGGAATCTTTTGTGGTGACGGCGGACGAAAACCTGCTCGATGTGGCCCTCGTGGTGCACGCAAAGGCGAAGTCCGCGCGCAGTCCGCTCCTTTTGCTGCAGGATCCGGTGGCGGTGCTTCGCGGCATGGCGGAAGTGAACCTGCGCGCGGTGGCGGCCCGCATTCCGCTCGACGACTGGCTTGTGGAGCATCGGCGCGAGGCGCTTTTGATGGTGAAATCGGGTCTGCAGCGGGATTGCGACGCTTACGGCCTTGAGACCGAAATCCTCGAAGTCTACGGCCACGACGTGCACCCGCCGACCCCCGTCATCGAAGCGTTCCGCGACGTGTTTTCGGCGAGGGAAGATCAGTCGACCGCGCTCCACAAGGCGTACAGCTATCAGCAAACCAGCCTGGCATCGGCGCGGGGCGACGCTTATTCGCAGACTCTGGGTGCAAAGCTTGCAAAGCAGGAAGCGATCTTAAAGGCGCAGGGCGACGCGCAGGCGTTTGCGGTGAAGGCCGGGGCCTTTTTGACGGCGCCCGCGCTTGAAACCGAGCGCCTGACGCTGGATGAGCTCGAGAAGCAGCTTTCGGGCAAAAACAAGGTGGTGGCCGATCCTGCGGTCAATCGCGCGTCTTATCAGCGCTGGCTCTTTTCGCCCGAAAAATCGGGGCGTCCGCTGCGCTCGCGAGGTGTAAAGTGATCTCTGGAAAAAAGCTGTTGGGGCTTTTGGCGATCGTCGTCATTTTAGTCTACGTGGCGAGCAGCTGCTTTGTGGCGGTGGGCGAGACCGAAATCGTCGCGGTGACCAGCTTTGGGCGCCTGCGCGAAGTCTGGAAGGATCCCGGGCTGCATTTAAAGGCCCCCGATCCCGTAGAGACCGCCATCCGCCTGGACGCGCGGCTTCAAATCCTCGATTCCAACGCCTCGGAATATCTGACCCGCGATAAAAAGAATCTGGTGCTCTCCACCTTTATTCTGTGGCGCCTTTTGGATGCGAAGCGGTTTCTGGAGTCGGTGGGCGATGCCCATACGGCGGCGCTGCGGCTGGCGGATCTGGCGACTTCGGAACTCGGGCTTGCGGTGGGGACTTACGATCTCTCGGATTTTCTGGATACGGAGGCGGAGCGATCGGCGATCGAGGCGCTGATGGCCGGGGTGACCGAGAACTGCAGGCAGAAGGCTGCCCGGGATTTCGGCATCGAGATGGTCGATGTGCGCCTGCGCCGCATGAACTTCCCGCAGCAAAACCTGATGTCGGTGTTCAACCGCATGAAGGCCGAGCGCGAGCGGATGGCGAAGAAATACCTCGCCGAGGGCGACGAGCAGGCCAAGCGCATTCGGGCGGAGACCGATCAGGAGGTGCGGCTTTTGCTCGCCGAGGCGGACAAGGAAGCGCGGATCACCCGGGGGCAGGGAGAGGCGGACGCGACGCGCATTTACGCCGAAGCCCATCAGGCGGCGCCGGATTACTACCAGTTCACGCGCAAGCTGGAGGCCTACAAGCAAATCTTTGACGACAAGACCACCTTGATTCTGAGCGTCGATTCTCCGCTTTTCGATCTCCTGCGGGGCCCGAAGGCGCTCAACCTGCCTCAGGTTCAGGTGAAGCCGTGAGCCTGGGTCGCAAAGGTTTCGAGGTCCTCGGGGTTTTTCTTCTGGGCGTCTGCGCGCTTTACGCCCTAAGCGGGCTTTATTCCATCGGCCCCCAGCAGCGCGGCGTGCTTCAGCGCTTTGGGCGCATCGTCGACGCTCACATTCCCCCGGGCATCCATTACCACTGGCCCTGGCCCCTCGAGTCGGTGATCCGTCTCGACACCACTTCCGTGCGCACGCTCGAGGTTCGGTTCAGGAGTCCCAAGGGCACGGCGGAGCGCGAGCGGCAGGGCGAAGTGCTCACCGGCGACGAGAACATGGTCGAGACCTGGCTCAAGGTGAACTACTCGGTGGCGGAGGCCGGGCGTTATTTATTTGCAGCGACCGACGTGGAAGCGGTGCTCGAGCGCCTGATCGAGGCGGCGACGGTTCAGGCCGCGAGCCGCATGCAGGTGGACGACATGCTGACTGACGGCAAGGGCGCCCTGCAGCGCGCGATCCGCGAGGATTTGTCGCAGGCTTGTAACAGGCTCGCATTAGGGGTTCACATTTCTGCCGTACAGTTGCAAAAGGTAGATCCGCCCTTTGATGTGATGTTTGCGTTTCAGGACGTCGCTTCCGCGCGGGAAGACCGCCACAAGATGATCCAGAATGCGGAAGGCGAGCGCGACAGCAAGCTGCCCGAAGCGAGAGCCCAGGCCAACCGCCTGCGACGTGAGGCTCAGACGGACGCGCGCATTGCCCGATCGGCGGCGGAGGGTGAAGCGACGAGGTTTCAGACCGCGCTCCAGGCTTTTATGCAATCGCCCAGGCTGAACAGCGACAGGCTTTGGATTTCTGCCATGGAGCAATGCTTGACTCAAACGGATAAAGTGATCATCGATCCAACGGCTGAGAGCCAGAATAAGGAGAACGCGCGATGAATCCGAAGCATTTGCGAAACTACGGGCTGATTTTGACGGCGCTGCTTTGCGGTTGTGCGGATGACCCGGAGGAAAAGGAGAAAGAGGATCAGGTCGATCAGCGCTACGAGCATGATACGACGGTGGATCCCCATGAAGTGCCCCGCGATGCGGATGTCGTGCGCTCGTACGACATGTCGCTGGGACCTTGGATTGAAGAAGACGCGAATCGCCCCTGGATGCGCGATACGGGTGTGGGCGGCGCTGGTGGAGGTGCCGCAGGTGGCGGTGGAGAAGGGGGCTACGCTGGCGGCGGTGG
>DBWM01000065.1:5173-11611 GCA_002309015.1 Myxococcales bacterium UBA1238
CTACGCTGGCGGCGGTGGCGGTGGATCCGGCGGCGAGGCAGGTTACGCTGACGGCGGTGCCGAACCTGACGGAGAAGTGGCAGGCTACGATGGCGGCGGTGGCGGTGGATCCGGAGAGGATGGAGGTTACGATGACGGCAGCGTAGGTGGAAGCGATGGCGGCGCAGGCGAAGACGGTGGCGCTGGAGCTGGCGGCGAAGACGGTGGGGGCGGTACGGTCGCTGCGAGCTGTGGCTTTACCTACCAGGCGCAGTTTGCCGCATATAAGAGCGCCGCTCCAAAGACGGAAGAGGAGCTCGCATGGGAGGAAAACCCCGAGCCCGAATATGCCGAAGGGGAAGGCGGAATTTTGTATCCCGAGCCGCCGCCGCTGGGGGTGTATCAAAAGCGGATCGGCAGCCTGCCTGAGCTCCAGCGCTATATCACCATGCCCAGCTACACCGATAACATGCCGAAGTTTGACCGCGCCAATCCCTTCAATGGCGCTGAGCGCTGCTATGAACTGCCCGTCGGCCCCGTGATGCTCAGTGAGTCGGAGGCTTACGACCTGTATGTCGGCATCGCAGAGCACACCACGTGGCTCCAGGTCGACAAGACGCCCGGAAAACGTACGGTGGTGGGCATCAGAGGGGCATATCCCGGCACATTTGAGTGGAACGGGAACGAAGCCGACCGGTTTAACGACACGTTGGTCCTCCTCTGGAAGGAATCGAACGGGACGAAGCGCGTCTTGGAGTTCCCCGGCCACACGGACGTGGGGCATCACTACTTCGGAGTGGAGAGCAGTTCGTTCCTGCGCGCCAATCGCCGCTACAAACACCAGAACGGCACGCACAAGACCTACAATGCGCTGACGATCACCTACAGCGGTTACCAGACGCGCGACGATACCAACCACAACGGGCATTGGGATGACGATCGGAACGGGTGGTTGCCGGATACATCCGCGCGCGATTACTTCCGCACCGGCTCCGGGCACAACATCCACCTGGCCTCCGTCAACGGGCCCCTGGGATCCGCGAGGGTCGACAGCTGGTCGGCAGGCTGTCAGGTGATTCCCGGCAGAGCAAACTGGGACGAGTTCATCTACAACGCATGGACCAACACGGGAGACATCGTCTATTACTTCCTGGTCGACGCGCGCGATATCCCCACCTCCTACTGGTACCCCTGCACGCCGGACGGCAGTCACGACTGCCCCTATCAGATCACGCAGTTCCCATACACCCACAGCAGCAGCACCGTGGGCGGCGAAGAACTGTTTGACCGTTACAACTGCGCGACCCAAAACGAGAGCGGACCCGAGAAGCTGTACGTATTTTCGGTCGACCAGGCGGGCACATTGACGGTGAAGGTGGAATGCACATCCCCGGTTGACGCCGACATCCACCTGCTTGACGCCGACGATCCCAACGCCTGCTACACGAGGAACGACAAAACTTTCACGTACTCCCTGGTTCCCGGGCGCTGGTGGATAGCGGTTGACAGCTTCGTGAACAGCAGCAACCACATTGGCTCCGGTGCATACACGTTGACCGTCGACTTCAGATGATTGTGAAACACCCCCTTCGTTTTGCCCCCATCCATAAGCCCAAGCCCTGGGGCGAAGAAATCTGGACCCTGGCCGATCTCGACGGAGCTGTACTCTGCGGCGGGATCGGCGTCACCCAAAGCGTCATCGATGCGGGCCCCTACGCGGGTTGTTCCCTGCGCGCGCTTTTGCCTGAGATCTGCGGTCCGCACAGCCTGGCCATCGACGGCGGGTTTCCGCTCCTCTGCAAGATCCTCGAGGCGCGAAGCGATCTCTCGCTGCAGGTCCATCCCACAAGCGCCTATGCCGCGCTGCATCCAGAGGCCCGCCCTAAAAGCGAAGCCTGGTATGTGCTCGATGCGGACGAAGGCGCCGGGATCTATCTGGGACTCAAGCCCGGGCTTACACCCGAACGCCTGAAAGATGCGGTGCTTTTGGGCCATGCGGCGGATCACGTGGTCTACCGCCCGGTTCATCGCGGCGAGCTTTACTACCTGCCTGCGGGGACCTGCCATGCTTTGGGCGCGGGGGTACGCGTAGCCGAGGTTCAATCGCCGAGCGACACCACCTTCAGGCTCTACGACTGGCACCGCCTGCCCAAGCGCGAACTGCATCTGAGCGAAGCTTTGGCCTGCGCCGATTTTTTGCCGTGGGATCAGAGCCGCTTTCTCTGGAGCGCCATCGAGGGCGATCCGATGGGGCAGAAACAGGGGCTCATGCGCGGTCCCGAGTTCTCGATGGCCCTCTGCGTTTGCAGTCAGTCCCTCGCTTTTGACGAAGACCTGCAGGTGTGGATGCTGCTCGAGGGGGAGCTTTTGGTGGAGGGCGTGACGGTTTCTGCGGGAGAGACGGTACTTTTGCCGTACGGCTACGCGGGGGTGGCGGAAGGGCAGGCGGTGTTGATCGAGATCCGGTTGCCTTAGGGCGAAGACCGGGCGATCGCAGACGAGGGCAGGGATAAATTGGGGGCAGCGGCCTTACGCGCGGCCATGTTGCGAGAAGATCTGCCTGAGCTTCAGCGCCAGGCTGTATTTACCCGAGATGGTGAGCCGGCGCCTGAGCACTAAAGAGGTGGCCGTGACCTCGCCTTCGATGAAGCGGTGCAGATCGCTGTCGCTTAGGGAGAGCGTGCAATCGGCGAGGGGATCTTCTCCGCGGTAAACATGGCGGTCGTGAAGGTTGACGTTCCACATGCCGCCCCGATCGCCGCTGATGTTAAATTGGTAGACCGCATTGAGCGCTGACGCGGTGCTTTGATATTCGGGTGCCTGGATCTTGCGCTCGATCTGGACCTCAAAGAGCTCGGCGGGGCTGAACATGGTTCCTCGTTTTTGGGGGGATCTGAAAAAAGCGGGGATCAGGCGGCTTCGGCGAAGGGCTCGCAGTTGTTCGTCTGCGGATCTTCTGCGGCGGGTGCGGGGGCGTCTTCAAGGATGAGCAGCTGTTTCAGCTTGATGAGCTTCTTTTTGCCGACGCCGGGTACCTTCCGCAAGTCTTCAAAGGTCTTGAAGCCACCGATAGCCTCGCGGGTTTCGATGATCTTCGCCGCTAACTTCGCGCCGACGCCGCGTACCTTGACGAGCTCCGCCTCTGTGGCCTTGTTGACGTTCACCTTGACGACGGGCTCCTGGTCTTCGCCCTCGCCAAAGGCGGGCAGATCGCCAATCTTCTGGCCTACGCCCTGGAAAAGGGCGATGTGATCGCGCTTGGTCGTGTCGAGCATGAGGTGAGTCCCGTCCGTCGCGATGCCCACATGCCCTAAATCGATGGTCGAGAAGATGCGCACCTTGCGCTCCTGCAGTCGCGCGACGACTTCGGGGGTGGGGTGACCAAAGCGGTTGTTTTTGCCCGCCGAGATCAGGGCAATCTGCGGCGAGATGGCATCCAGCATGACGTTCTGGTTGGCGTAGCGGCTGCCGTGGTGGGCGACTTTGTAAATGGTGGCGTGGATGTCTTTGCCCTGGCTGAGCACCAGCTGCTCGGTCTCGAACTCGGAGTCGCCTGCAAAGTAAAAGCTGATGTCGCCGTAGACGAAGCGGAAGACGATCGTGTTTGCGTTGGCGTCAGAGCGGGTCCCCGAGAAGAGCTGCTCCGCCGGCGCGAGAATTTCGAACTCGATGCCGCTCTCGACCTTGATGTTGCGCCCGATCTTTGCGGACTTGATCGGGATCGCCTTCGCTTCCGCCGCCGCGATCAGCTGCTCGTAGGGCGGAGTGGGCTTTACGTAGCCGTTATCGAGGATCAGTTTGACGGGCATCGCCTCGATCACTGCAGGCGCCCCTCCAATGTGATCTTCATCGGGGTGCGTCAGGATCATGAGATCCAGTCCTTCGATGTTTTGCGCCTTAAGAAAATTGACGAGACGCTTCTTGCCTTTGCCGGGACCGGCATCGACGAGAATGTTCTTCCCCCCAGGCGTCTGGATCAGGAAGCTGTCGCCCTGGCCGATGTTGATCATGAACAGCTTGAGCAGGTCGCCCGAGAGCTGATCCACAAACAGCGCGTCGCCGGGCAGGACTTCTTCGGCGGAAGCGTCGTCATTGGCATCGGGGTTTTCGATTTTGGTGACCGGACCGCCGCAGGCCAGCAAAAAGAGCAAAGGAAAAAGGAAAAGCAACTTGCGCATTTGAATTCTCCTGTGTGGTGACGGGACAGTTTTGCGCCAAACGCGCGTAGGGAACAAGGGAACAGCGAGCGATCACCGGCCTGTGGAGCCAAATCCCCCCTCTGCGCGCGCCGTCTGTGAGAGCTCTGCGACTTCGATGGGGGCGCATTCGGGGCAGGGGACGATCATCAGCTGCGCGATGCGATCGCCTCTTTCAAAAGTGACGGCCTCGCGACCGCTGTTATAGAGGACGACGCCGATTTCGCCGCGATAATCCGCATCGATGACCCCTGGCGCGTTCAACACCGTGATCCCTTTCTTCAGGGCCAGCCCCGATCGCGGACAAACGAGGCCCGTATATCCCTGAGGGATCCCGACCGCAAAGCCCGTGGGGAACAGGGCGCGATCGCCGGGAGCTAAGGTGAAGGAAGCGCGGAGGGCGGCCTGCAGGTCGAAGGCGGCTGCGGCGGCGGTGGCGCGCATGGGCAAGGGGAGCGGATCGGGCGCCATGGCGGGCCCGAGCCTTAAAAACGCAATCTGCATGAAAAGATGTGGGTTGAAGTCGGATTGAGGGTTTGCCGGAGGCTGCGATGCCCCGGATGGGGCGGGATCAGTCGTCCAAATCGTCGTCTTCTTCGAGGAGCGCCTGCTTGCGGCTCAGGCGGATCTTGCCCTGACGATCGATGTTGATGCATTTGACCTTGATCTCGTCGCCTTCGGAGACCACGTCCTCTACGCGCTCGACGTGATCCTCATCGAGCTCGGAGATCGGGACCAGACCGTCGGTGCCGGGGAGGATTTCGACGAAGGCGCCAAAGTCCATGATCTTGCGGACGGTGCCGTAATAGATGCGACCCACCTGGGCTTCCTGGGTGAGGCCGTTGATGATGTCCATGGCGCGCTTGGCGGCGGCGTTGTCGGGGCTCGAAATGGTGACCTTGCCGGAATCTTCCACATCGATGGCACAGCCGGTCTGCTCGGTGATGCCGCGGATCATCTTGCCGCCGGGGCCGATCAGATCGCGGATCTTGTCGGGGTTGATGTGGGTGGTGATGATGCGCGGCGCGTAGGGTGAAAGCTCGGCTGCAGGCTTGCGGATCGCTTTGCGCATCTCGCCCAGAATATGCATGCGGCCGCGGTGCGCCTGCGCGAGGGCGTCTTCGAGGATCTTGCGGGAAAGACCCTTGATCTTGATGTCCATCTGCAGGGCGTTGATGCCCTTTTCGGTGCCCACCACCTTAAAGTCCATGTCGCCCAGGTGATCCTCGTCGCCCAGAATATCGGAGAGGATCGCGATCTTGTCGCCTTCCTGAATGAGGCCCATCGCGATGCCCGCGACGTCGCTCTTGACGGGCACGCCGGCGTTCATGAGGGCCAGCGAGGAGGCGCAAACGGTGGCCATCGAGGAGGATCCGTTGGATTCGAGGATCTCGCTCACGATGCGCATCGTGTAATTGAAGTCCTCTTTGGAGGGCAAAATGGGCTCGACGCCGCGGGTGGCCAGGTTGCCGTGACCGAGTTCGCGGCGGCCGGTGGAGCCGATGCGCTTGACTTCGCCCACCGAGAAGGGCGGGAAGTTGTAGTGGAGCATGAAGGGGACGTAGATGTCGCCGGTGAGATCGTCGATATGCTGTTCGTCGCGCTTGCTGCCCAGGGTGACGGTGGCGAGGGACTGGGTTTCGCCGCGGGTGAAGAGCGCGGATCCGTGAACGCGGGGCAAAACGCCCACTTCGCAGGTGATCTTGCGGACTTCGTCGAGGCGGCGGCCATCGATGCGGACGCCTTCTTCGATGATTTGGGTGCGCACGATGCTGCGCTGCACCTCTTCAAGGTAGGCCGAAATCTCGCTCTGGCGCTCGGCTAAGCTCGCATCCTGCTCGATGAGCTGGGCTTTGACCGAATCCTTGACCGCTTCCACCGCCTTGTAGCGCGCCTGCTTGGTCTTCACGTTGACCGCGTCGGCCATCGCGTCCACCGAGAGATCGATCACCTTGTAATAGAGATCCTTGTCGATCGCCTTGCGCTCGATGGGCTGCTTGGCCTTGCCCGCCTTTTTGACGAGCTGGTTTTGCAGGGCGACGATCGGTTGCATCGCCTTGTGGGCGGTCACGATCGCTTCGATCATCTCGTCTTCGGAGGCTTCCTTGGCTTCGCCTTCAACCATCGCGATCGCGTCGGCGGTGGAGGCGACCACCAGGTAGAGCTTGGCCTTGGGGATCTCGTCGAAGGTGGGGTTGACCACATATTCGCCGTCGATCAGCGCGACCGCGCAGCCGGCGCAGGGGCCGTCGAAGGGGATGTC
>DBWM01000065.1:11655-11810 GCA_002309015.1 Myxococcales bacterium UBA1238
GAGAGGACGGTCGCGATGACCTGGACTTCGTCGTGCCATTCCTTGGGGAAGAGCGGGCGGATGGGGCGATCCATCAGGCGCGCTTTGAGGATTTCACCCACGGCAGGGCGGCCTTCGCGCTTGAAGTAACCGCCGGGGAACTTGCCTGCGGCGTA
>DBWM01000066.1 GCA_002309015.1 Myxococcales bacterium UBA1238
GGGAACTGGAACGTTTCGAACGTCACTCACATGGAGGCGATGTTTAACAGCGCCCGGTCGTTCAACCAGCCCCTCGGGAACTGGAACGTTTCAAACGTCACCAATATGGAGGGGATGTTTAACAAAGCCGCCGCGTTCGATCAGCCCCTCGGGAACTGGAACGTTTCGAACGTCACCAATATGGAGGGGATGTTTCAGAACGCCGCCGCGTTCAATCAGCCCCTCGAAAAATGGAACGTGTCGAACGTCACCAACATGGACAAGATGTTTCAGAACGCCGGGTCTTTCAACCAGCCCCTCGGGAAATGGAAACTGTCCAAAGTTCAATCGATGCACCGGATGTTTCAGGGTGCAACAGCGTTCAGCCATTACCCGAAGAGCTGGGTCATTCCAAAGGAGGACTCAGCAATGTTGATGTTCGAGGGCACAAAAGTCGAGGAAAAGGCCGAAAACTCGCCTTTAAAGAAGAGAAAAGTTCAATCAGCCCCCCATGCCGCTGCGCGCGCTGCCGCCGCCAAATCGGCCTCTGACGACAATATTTTTAAATTTACGATCACGACCGATCTCGACGTGGATGCGGATCAGATCGAAATCCTCGTTGCGGTGGAAAATGTGAATACAGAGATGGGGGAGTGCGAGGGGCCGGATCCGGATGAATACCCCTTCTTCGCCAGATATGACCTCGACTGCGAAAGCGATGGCAAATTTGAATACAAGGGCCTGACGGAAGCCCAAAAATGTGTCTACAAAAAGAACTCGGGCACCCATCAGATCTCTTTGCGCGGTGAAATCCCTGCGATCCGTTTATGTCCGTCCATTGATCCCGATGAAGCTGGCCCCGATTACAATCCATCGGGAGAGTCCTATGACAATGGAGAAGCCGTCCTCTCGGTCGACAGTTGGGGCAATGTCTCGTGGAAGAGTATGGACCAGTTTGCTGCAGGCTGTCATGCGCTCAACAAATTGCCCGAGGACAGCCCGGATCTGAGTCAGGTGGTGGACATGTCGAAGATGTTCCGCCAGGCCAGGTCGTTCAACCAGCCGATCGGGCATTGGGACGTTTCAAACGTTGCCTTCATGGACGCAGTGTTTCGGGAGGCCGAGTCGTTCAATCAGCCTCTCAATCAATGGAACGTATCGAACGTCACCTGGATGGCCACAATGTTTCAGGGGGCCAGGTCGTTCAACCAGCCTCTCGAAGCATGGAACGTTTCAAACGTCACCCACATATACGGCATGTTTAAGAGTGCCGAGTCGTTCAACCAGCCTCTCGAAGCATGGAACGTTTCCAAAGTCACCGACATGAGGGGCATGTTTTTGGATGCCAAGGCGTTCAATCAGCCCCTCGAAAAATGGAATACGTCCAGAGTCACCGACATGAGCTTCATGTTTTCTGGTGCCAAGGCGTTCAATCAGCCCCTCGAAAAATGGAACCTGTCCAGTATCCTCAGAAGGGACTATATGTTTCACGACGCGGAAGCGTTCAGCCATTACCCGAAGAATTGGGGCGTGCCCGCAGATGACCCGATGTTTTACGGCACGAAGGTCGAAGAAGAAGCGAAAAAATCGCCCTCAAAGACGAAATAGGGCAGCGCTTGCGCCGTCGCCCGCAGGAAATCGCCTGGCGATGCCGTTTTTGATGTCCATGCGCGCAGGTTTACCTGGATTTTACGGATCTCCATCCAAGCGAGGATCATGAAAAGCATTCTCGTTGCCATCGCTTTGCCCGCGCTCGTCAGCAGCTGCATCCCCAAACAGGAAGCTGCCCCCGCAGCAGCGCCCGCTGTTGTCCCCGCCGATGCGCGCGCTGCCGCCGCCAAATCGGCCTCTGACAAGAATCTCTTTCAATTTACGATCACGACCGATCTCGACGTGGATGCGGATCAGATCGAAATCCTCGTTGCGGTGCAAGACGTGAGAGCGAAGGAAGGGCAGGGGTCCTTTTTCGCCCATTATGACCTCGACTGCGACGGGGACGGCGTCTTTGAGTATCAGGATCTGGAGGATGAAGAAACCTGTCTCTACAAAAAGAACTCGGGCACCTATCAAATCTCTTTGCGCGGCGAAATCCCCGCGATCTATTTATGCCAGTCCTCCAGGGAAGCCCCCAATCACAATGAAAAAGCCGTAGTCTCGGTCGACAGCTGGGGTCATGTTCCGTGGAAGCGCATGAAAATGTTTGCCTCAGGCTGTGAAGCGCTCAACAAACTGCCCGAAGACCGTCCGGATTTGAGTCATGTGGAAGACCTGTCGCACATGTTTTCTGGCGCCAAAGCGTTCAACCAGCCGATCGGGCATTGGGACGTGTCAAACGTGACCGGCATGAGCTACATGTTGATGAATGCCGAATCGTTCAATCAGCCCCTCGAAAAATGGAACACGTCCAACGTCACCTATATGGAGGGGATGTTTAAGGGCGCCAGGGCGTTCAATCAACCGCTCGAAAAATGGGACGTTTCAAACGTGACCGGCATGGGCTGGATGTTCGATGCTGCAGAGTCGTTCAACCAGCCCCTCGAAGCATGGGACGTTTCACAGGTCCGGAGGATGTTCGCGATGTTTAACGACGCTGCAGCGTTCAATCAGCCCCTCGAAAAATGGGACGTGCCAAACGTCACCGATATGGACTACATGTTTCAGCGGGCCAGATCGTTCAACCAGCCGATCGGGCAATGGAACGTTTCAAGCGTCACCCATATGCACGGGATGTTTAACGGCGCCGCCGCGTTCAACCAGTCCCTCGGAAACTGGAACGTTTCGAACGTCACCGATATGGGCGCGATGTTTCGGGGTGCGACCGCGTTCAACCAGCCTCTCGAAAAATGGAATACGTCGAACGTCACCGATATGGAAGCGATGTTTTATGAAGCCACCGCGTTCAACCAGCCCCTCGAAAAATGGAACCTGTCCAAAGTTCAATCGATGCGCTGGATGTTTTCGGGTGCAACAGCGCTGAGCCATTACCCGAAGAGCTGGGTCGTTCCCAGGGAGAACTCCGTAGAGGTGATGTTTGCGGGCACGAAGGTCGAGGCCGAAGCCCAAAAATCGCCCTTAAAGAAGAGATAGGGCACGGGGCATCAGGCCGTCGCCCGCATAAAATCGCCCCCGGCAACACCGTTTTTGATGTCCATGCGCAGCATCTTCGCATGGGCTTTACATCCATCAAAGGCAGAACCATGAAAAAAATTCTCTTTGCACTCGCTTTACCCGCCCTCGTCAGCAACTGCACACCAAAACAGGAAGCCGCCCACGCCGCTGCGCCCGCCGCTACGCCCGCTGCGGCCTCAAAGCCTGCTTCTGACGATCACATCTTTAAATTCACGATCACGACCGATCTCGCCGTGGAGGCCGATCAGATCGAAATCCTCGTTGAGGTGAAAGATGTGGGCGACAGGGAAGGGCAGGGGCCCTTTCTCGCCCATTACGACCTCGACTGCGAAGGGGACGGCGTCTTTGAGCATCAGGGCCTGAGTGAGAAGCAGTCATGCCTCTACAAAAAGAACTCGGGCACCCATCAAATCTGGCTTCGCGGCGAAATCCCCGCCATGTATTTATGCCCGCCCTCCTTAGGGGAGCCCAATGACAATGCCAAAGCCGTCCTTTCGGTCGACAGCTGGGGCCATGTACCGTGGAAGCGCATGAAAATGTTTGCCTCAGGCTGCAGGGCTCTCCAAAAACTGCCCGAAGAGCGTCCGGATCTCAGTCATGTGGAAGACATGATGATGATGTTTACATGGGCCAGCTCGTTCAACCAGCCGATCGGGCATTGGGACGTGTCGCACGTCATCAACATGAGCATGATGTTCCAGGGGGCCGAGTCCTTCAACCAGCCCCTCGCCAAATGGGACGTGTCGAACGTCAGAGGGATGAGCGAGATGTTTTCCGGAGCCAAGGCGTTCAATCAGCCCCTCGATGCCTGGAACGTTTCGAACGTCGTCAATATGAGCGGGATGTTCGTCAATGCCGAGTCGTTCAACCAGCCCCTCGAAAACTGGAACGTTTCGAACGTCACCGACATGAGCACGATGTTTGCCGGCGCCCAATCGTTCAATCAACCCCTCGAAAAATGGGACGTGTCGAACGTCACCAACATGAGCCAGATGCTGAGTCGCGCCCGATCGTTCAACCAGCCCCTCGGGAACTGGAATCTTTCGAACGTCACCAGCATGTACGAAATGTTTAGGGATGCCCGATCCTTCAACCAGCCCCTCGCAGCCTGGAACGTCTCCCATGTCACCGACATGCAGGGGATGTTTAAGCGCGCCACCTCGTTCGACCAGCCCCTCGATGCCTGGGATGTTTCAAACGTCACCGATATGAAGGGGATGTTTAAAGATGCAGAAGCGTTCAGCCATTACCCGAAAAGCTGGGTCGTTCCTGCGGAGGGCTCAAAGGATATGTTCAAAGGCACGAAGGTCGAAGCGGAAGCGAAAAATTCGCCGTTAAAGACGAGATAGGCCGGGGCAAAGAGCTGAACCCACCGACGATCTTCGGGCAGGTCAAAACAAGAAGCCCCGGTCCCGACGAACAGAGACCGGGGCTTCTTTTTAAGCAGAGGCGTACCCCATTATCTCAGGTACTTGATCCATAAGGCCGGGCGAACGCCGAAAACTTTGTCGACGTTGGATCCCTTCCTGTGGACGCCGCTGGCGCTGAAGACGCGGGCGGCCGTATCGGAACTTCTGCCCGGCGAACGGAGCCACCAGCTCGCGCCGTCATAGCCATTCTTGCGGGTATAATCCGAGGTTTCTGCATTGAGAAGGCCGGCATCCTCCATAAAGCTGTCGTCCACCTCTTCAATGCTGAGCAGGAAGATCCTGTCCTTCGTCTCATTGCCCGGATCGATGTCGAAATCCGGGTTGGCGTGGGCCGGGACGCTGGTTTCGGCGATCAGGGCTTTCTCCTCGGCGGTAAACGCCTTGTCGATGAAGTTGTCGCCCGTGTAATCTTCGCCCGCCTTGTTTTGAGAAGCGTCATAGCCATTCAGCCAGGAACGGAGCGTGCTCGCTTCCCAGGTGATGTCCGCCGGAGCAGTGTTAAAGGGCTTTCCTTCGAGGATCTTCTCACTGATGAAAAGCTGTTTGCCTTCGCAATCGTCTTCTGCGAGCAGGATCCATTTGATGGGTTCCTCGAAACCGTCCGCCTGCACATAGTGGCCAAAAGCGAGGGTATCGCCAGGATCAGAGGCTCTCTGGGCATCGAGTTTCGCTTTCAGCGCCTTGACTTTGGCCGCATCGGCGACGGCGGTATCGGACCCTGCGGCATCGGCAGAATAGTGAATCCACAGGGCAGGGCGGACGCCGGTGCTCTCTGAAATCATGTAGTAGCCATCGGTATCGACCCTACCGTCCCCTTCGACGCCCACAGCATCGCAGCAGAGGCCCTCTTCCTCGTCGGCTTCAGATCCACCGCCCGGCGAGCGGAGCCACCATTGCGGGGTTTCGTCGATGTCATCCACACACATCGCATAGGGCGTAGCGAAAGCTTTGCGCTCATCGTTGGGCTGGCGGGCATCGCTCGTAAAATATTTGCCGCTGTTCGGGACCTTCGGATCTTTGTGCCAGAGATCCGCGAGGGAAAGCAAAAAGACCTTATCGTCCGTCGCCTGACCCCCCGGCGCTCCTGAAAACGCGTTCGCGGGGTTCTCGAGATGCGTCGTCAGAATGCAGTCCGATTCTCTCTTCGTAAAAGCGACCATAAAAAAATGGACGTTCAGCCAGGCTCGAAGCGAGCATTGCGCCCAAGAGCTCAGACCTTCACCGTCATCGTACGGTTTGACGTCGATGACATATTTCGACAAGAGGAGCGCGGCCTGCTTTTCCTCGTCCACATCGAGCACGAGCCAGATCAGGGGATCCTTTGGGACATCCTTCTGAAAATGCCGCAGTCCATCCGGAGAAGGGGGCAAGGATGCATCGCGCTGCGGATAGCGGCCAAACAAAATCTCATCGCCTTTTTTCGGCGCGTTGGGCAGACGCAAACGGGTCATCAAAATCTCCTAAGAAACAGGGTAGTGAGAGATGCTTTACAACGGAAAGCCCCGATATGCCGTTCATGCGATTTGCCCGGGGCTTAGGGAGAGGGCTCATTTGCGGTACTGAATCCAGAAGGCGGGGCGGACGCCGAAGACTTTGTCGACGTTGGATCCCTTCTTATGGACGCCGCTGGCGCTGAAGACGCGCGCGGCCATATCTGAACTCTTGCCCGGCGAACGGAGCCACCAGCTCGCACCTTCATAGCCCGTCTTTCGGGTATAGTCGGTGGATTCTGCATTGAGAAGGTTTGCCTCTTCCAGTGAATGTTCGTCCACTTCTTCAATGCTGAGCAGGAAAATCCTGTCCTTCGTCTCATTGCCCGGCGCCGTGCTGAACTCCGGATTGGCGTGGGCCGGGACGCTGGTTTCGACGAGCAAGGCTTTCTCCTCGGAGGTAAACGCCTTATCGATGAAGTTGTCGCCCGTGTAATCTACGCCCGCCTTGTTTTGAGAAGCGCCATAGCCGTTGAGCCAGGAACGGATCGTGCTCTGTTCCCAGGTGATGTCCGCCGGAGCTGTATTGAAGGGCTTTCCTTCGAGGATCTTCTCACTGATGAAAAGCTGTTTGCCATCGGCATCGTCTTCTGAGATCAGGATCCATTTGATGGGTTCTTTTTGGCCCTTCTCCTGTACATAGTGACCGAAGGTGAGGGCATCCAATGGATCAGAGGCTCTTTGGGCCTCGAGGGCCGCTTTCAGCGCCTTGACTTTGGCCGCATCGAGTTGGGCTGCATCAGCCCTGGTGGCATCCGTTTTCGCCGAAGCCGCCTTGGCTGCATCGGAGGCAGAAGCTTTCACGTCGGCTTTTGCGGAATCCGATTTTGTAACGTCAGCAGCAGATGCAGCGCCAGGCTGGGCATCCCTGGCGACAGGCGGAGTATCCTTCTTTTGGCAGGAAGGCAGGACTGCGCAAATTGCAAGTCCCAGGAAGAGATGCTTCAGAACAGAAAACTGTGAATTTTTCATAAAACCTCTTAAAAATGGGGGCGTGAGATGCGTTTTCCCCGAAAAAGCGGGTTGTTCCTGAAGAGGGATCAGAAGATCAGAAGATATGTTCAAAGGCACGAAGATCGAAGCGGAAGCGAAGAATTCGCCGTTAAAAACGAGATAGGCCGGGGCGGGAGATTTGATCGCCGACGATCGCCCGATTCCGCCCGCCTTCGGTCACTTCTTCATCCAGAAATACCCGATCACAGCTGCGATCGCAATCTGCGCCACCAGCATCAGCGGCACGCCATATTTAAACTGGGGATGCAGGGTCTTGTGATGCCAGATCTTCATCGCGAGCCATGCGCCCACGCTCCCGCCGACCGCCGCGAGTCCCAGCAGCGTCGCTTCCGGGATGCGCCATTGGGATTGCTTGGCCTTCTTCTTGTCGAGGCCGTACATGACGAACGCGATCGCGTTGATGACGACGAGATAGATGAGCACCACTAAGAGAATCGTTTCTTTTGACATGGCCGTTGACCCGCTTCAGTGAATTGCGTTTCCCGCGTTCGTTGTATCAGGGATTCCGTCGTTGCAAAAGGCGCGAAATGCGCAGGCATCAAGAGGGAAGGGCAGGGTCGTCAGCGATGGCGGCGAAGAAGAGGGGAGGACAGCAGCATCGATCCTGTCTGCTTCAAGTCTTTGATATGCTCAAAATCCGCCCTCGTTATAGGCGCGTGCGATGTAATAGGAGGGCTCATAATAGGCGCTGCAGTTGTAGTTATCGATGGTCTTGCAGATTTCGTGGCGATAAACGCGCATCATGCCTTCAACATAGTCTTCGTTCTCGCCGATGGTATCGCAGATCAGGCGCATATAAACTTTGCCCATTTGCAATGCCGTCGGTATCGTTTCGCAAAGGCGTGAATCGACTTCTGTGATATCGAAATCCCCAGGAGTCAGATGGTAATCTTCGATCCAGTTGGCCTCGACCTGTTCCGGATTCATGCAATGCAAAACAGCCGCCGCACGAATGAGCCGATACAGCTCTTCTTTCGGAATGGCATCGATCACTTCATCGTTATGCCGATGCAATTTGCGAGCCACACGTTCGATCATGTAGCACATGAACTTCAGATCGTTTTGGGTGATCAATTCATCCTGCCAGTAGATCGGTTTCATAAGGCATAGCTCCTTATAAACCGAATGGCCGAGATGGCCTGTTGTGTACAGAAAACGATCTGGTGCGTCGGATACCTGAATTTCACAAGCTCCCAGAATGCGTCTTTGCTGATGTGGCCAGCAATATAATCTTCGACATAATCCCAAATGGTATCATCGGCCATCGGGCCTTCCACGATGTCAAACTGATGTTCGATGCCGCGCCTTGAGTTCACAATCATTTCGAGCCACTCTTCAGACATCTGATCAAACTGTTTAACCATCAATGATCGATTGGGCGTGTACTCATATATGTTGACGATCGATTTTCTTGGCCTCGATATGGCCCATCTTTCTGCCTGGCGAATCAATTTGGTGCAATAGAAGCCGTAGCCAAAATCTTTATAGAATCCATTGGTTAAAACGACAGGATGTTCAACGGTCACATTGCTTCCGTGATAGATTTCCATAAGGAATCATCCTCCCAACTTCACTGATCATTCTCAGCAAGACCCCAAAACAAGCCTGTCCAAAGGCCGTGCACTCCACATACAAAAAATCCCCGCCATTTCTGACGGGGATTTTTGTAAGGAAAGACGCGTGAAGCGTCCCTCAGCTTACTTCACCGACTTGCGGGGGTTGGTCACCTGGCACTGAGCGGCCTTGATGATCGAACGATAGACCTTGCCGGGGCTCATGGAGACGCCGGTGAGGCCGATTTCGTGCAGGCGGCCGAT
>DBWM01000016.1:0-4275 GCA_002309015.1 Myxococcales bacterium UBA1238
CCGCCGGGGAACTTGCCTGCGGCGTACGCTTTTTCAACATACTCGCAGGTGAGGGGCAGGAAATCTTCGCCGGCGGCGTGCTCGGCTTTTTTGCCGCAAACCGTAACCAAAACGACGGTTTCACCCATAGTGACGACGACGGCGCCAGCGGCTTGCTTGGCCATGCGTCCGGTTTCGATGGTGATGTCGCTGCGACCGAAGGGGGCGGTGAGAGTGTAAACAGCCATGAGGCTCCTTGTTGCGCGGGATGCGCAGGTTGTGCGGCAACCGGAAACCTCAATTCCTGATCAAAAACCTTCAAAGCGCGCTGAAGGGCTTGGATCAGACAGTGAGGCGTTCCTGAGCAAATCCCCGTGGATTGGCCCTTCCGGACTGCCGAATGAGAGAAAAATGGGAAAGAACAAACAAAAAAGGAGCCCTGAGGCCCCTCTTTTGTATCGCGACTTAGCGGCGCAAACCCAAAGCCGAAATCAATGCGAAGTAGCGCGCTTCGTCCTGTCCGCGCAGATAGCGCAGAAGGCGGGAGCGGCGACCCGAAAGCTGCTTCAGACCGCGGCGGCAGGCGTGATCGTGGGTGTGCACCTTGAGGTGCTCGGTCAGATCGGCGATGCGCTTGGTGAAGATAGCAACCTGAACTTCCACCGAACCCGTATCGTTTTCGCTACGCTTGTACTGTTCGATGATTTCTGCCTTGACGTCATTATCGAGCGGCATAAGAACCTCCAAAAATGCCTCAACCGAGCCGTCGGTCAGTTGAGGTCGATGAGCGTTGGTCTTTTAGGCAATCTTTTACGGGCTGTCAATAGATTTGGAGCGCGATTACAGAAGTTGCGATCCCGGAGATCGCTTCTTAACACCTGTAAACGCGCTGTTGCTGTGAGGAGATCGGGCGGGTACACCCTGTTTTTTGCGATCGCTAGTAAAAGATCGCGTCTGTACACCCCCACTTATTGCGATCTCCTGTGAAGCGATCGCGCATTTCTGGCCTGTTTTTTGCGATCGCTAGTAAAAGATCGCATCTTTCCGTTCCGGCTTTTGCAATCGCTGTGAAGAGATCGCGCTTGTACACCCTGTATACCCGCGATCACCTGGTCGTAAACCCGCGATCACCTGGCAGGTTTATTGAATCGATTCGCTGAGATCGCCCAGCGAGAGGCAGTCGTAATCGTTCGGGAAGTCGACTTTGCCGTCGCCGTCGTTGTCGATGCCGTCGTTGCATTCGGGTGGAGGCACGGGATCCTGCTCGCGATTGTCGCCGGCGGAGGAGCAACCGGGATCATCGGGGTAATCGATGAAGCCATCGTTGTCGTTATCGATGCCGTCGCTGCAGGCGGGACGATTGTTGGGATCCCTCTCGCTGTTGTCGCCGCGCGTCTCGCAACCGGGATCGTTCGGGTAGTCGATCTTGCCGTCGGCGTCGTTATCGTTGCGATCGCTGCATTGCGGGGCCGTTTCGGGATCGTCGGATTCCTTGTCGTCGCTTGCGGAGGAGCAACCGGGATCGGCCGCATCCACGAGGCCGTCTTCGTCGTTATCGATGTCGTCGCTGCATTGGGGATCGACGCGGGTGGATTCGACGGTGAGCTTAAAGGCGCCGTGCCGGCCGTCTTCTTTGTCGTCAACGATGATCCAGTAGAGTCCGGGATCGGCGGTGATGACGATCTTCCCGTTCTGATGGTCGGAGAGGGTGGCGTCGTCGCATTTGAGTTCAGCGTTTTGAGAGCTGCAATCTTTGCTGCGCAGATAGAGCACCTTGGGAGAAGTCTGGGATTCTTCGTGATCGGTGCTGATCAGCAATTTGGCTTTGAAGGGGTTGTTGTAGGCGTAGGCGATTTCATATCTGTTGCTGCCCTTGCCGCCGCATTTGCCTTCGAGCGCGTTCGTCGCTGCAGAGCTGCGCGTGTTACCCATCACGTAAGGTTCACCAAAGAGGTATTCCTTAAAGGGCACCTCCTCACCTGAGTGCTCGCCTGATTTATAGACGCCGCAGGGGCTCACTTCGGTGAGGGATGAAGCCGAAAGGCAGCCCACGTCATCGGGGTAATCGGTCTTGTTGTCCTCATCGTTGTCGATGCCGTCGCCGCAGGCAGGGGCCTCAGCGGGACTGGTTTCAAAGCGATCGCTTGGGGAATTGCATCCGGGATCGTTGGGATAATCGATGAAGCCGTTTGCGTCGTCGTCGATGCCGTTGCTGCATTGCGGGCGCTCCACTTCGTGAACGAGCAGTTCCACATTGCCGCCAGTGCCCGAAACGCCGTCTACAAAGATAAAATACTCGCCAATATCGGGTTGATCGATGATGAGGGTGTGGCCGTAAGTCTCACCGATGTCCTTTTCGCGATCGCATCCGACTTCAGCCTCTTCGCTTAAGCAGTTGCCTTTGCGCACATAGAGCGTGGTGTGGACGTTGCTCTTGTCGGTGGTCGAAATCAGCAGGTGATCGATGCTGCGGGTGACGCGATAGAGGAAGGCGCGCTCGGGGCTGCCTTTGCCGCCGCAGGTACCATTGCTCAAAAAGACGCCGGAGCTCGTGTCGGTGGTGACGGCGACGTCATTTTGCAGGACCGGGGGTTCGTAGCTGTCGCCGCAGCTGCCTTTTTCGGAGTTGTCCGAAGCCGCGTAGCAGTCCTCGTCCTCGGGATAATCGGTCTTGCCGTCGCCGTCGTTGTCTTCACCGTCGCTGCATTCGGGCTTTTGATTGGGATCCTTTTCGCTCACGGATCCCCGGCCGCTGCAGCCTGGATCGTCAGGAAAATCGATCTTGCCGTCGTCGTCGTTGTCTTTGCCGTCGTTGCATTCCGATGGGTTGTCGGGGTTTTGTTCGCTGTCACCGCCGGCGTAGGCGCATCCGGGATCGCTTGGGAAGTCGATTCGGCCGTCGCCGTCGTTGTCCTGACCGTCGCTGCATGCGGGCGGCTCCTCGGGATCCTGCTCGCTGCTGTCGGAGGCGGAGCTGCAGCCGGGATCGGCGTCGTCGATCTTGCCGTCGCGATCGTTATCGATGCCGTCGCTGCATTCGGGAATCGGGATCGTGTTGTATTCGCTGTCGTCGTAAACCGAGCCGCAACCGGGATCTGCGGGGAAGTCGGTGAGGCCGTCGTCATCGTTGTCGATGCCGTCGTTGCATTGCGGGGGATTGTATTCATCGGTGTCTTCAGGCGACTCGCAGCCGGGATCGTCCATATCGATCTTGCCGTCGCCATCGTTGTCTTTTCCGTCTTTGCAGGCGGGCTGCTGCTCCATCGAGCCATCCGTCTTGGTGGCGCTGTCGGCGGTCGAATGGCTTGCGTCTTCCAAAGTCGCATCAATGACGTCGTCGCTGGAATCGTCGTCGTCGCAACCGATAAAGCAGGCAGTCAAAAGAAGAGGAATCAGTGATTTACAGCGCATCGAGATCTCCATGAAGAAATTCAAAAAAGACGCGCAAAATATCACAACCTTCCGATGAAAGCGATAGAAAAGTTTGTCACTTGAGCTTTAAAAGTTGATGTTGTCGTGAAATGCGGTGTCGAGCTCAAAGCGTAAAGGCAGGTTGGACTGGCCCTGGTGGATCAGGCGGAAATAGCCGTAATAGCGGAGCACCTTTTTGGTGTATTCGCGGGCTTCATCGTAGGGAATCTCTTCCACGAACTCGTCCATGGGCAGCTTGCCCTTGAGCGAGAGCCAGACCGCTACGCGATGGGGACCCGCGTTGTAACTCGGGATCGAGAGCGGCAGCTGCCCGTTGAATTTTTCGAGGAGCGCCTGAATGTACCAGGTCGCCATGGGCACCACGATCTCGGGATCGAAGATGAGCGCGGTACCGTAATCGCGAAGATGCATGCGATCGGCGATGAGGCCCCCGGTCTGCGGCATCATCTGCATCAGTCCCCGCGCATTGGCGTGGCTGATCGCCCATGGGTTGTACGCCGATTCGGCGGTCATGAAGGCCCAGACCAAAAGCGGATCGATGTTGCGCTCCCGGCTCCATGGCTCGATCAGTTCCTTAAAGGCGAGGGGATAAAAGTTGAACCAGTCGTAATCGCTGCTCGCGTTGGGATCCCCGCTCGGTCGAAGCGTGCCCGAAAGCATGCGGCGATAGTTGTAAAAATCCCCTTGTTTTAAGTAGGCGTTGCGGATCTTTTCGGTGACTTCCGAGAGATTGGCGCCTCTGAAATAAGCGCGGACTTTGCCCGGGATCGCCTGCGACCTGCGATCGGTCTTCAGTCCCCATTCGAGGCGCTGGTTTTCGGGTTTGCGGTTGTCGACAAACGGCTTTTCCATCCATTGGCTGCT
>DBWM01000016.1:4295-19275 GCA_002309015.1 Myxococcales bacterium UBA1238
TTCATCGGCCCGCCGCAGCGTTAAATTGGCCAGTCGCGCCTCGCCGATGAACGAGAGCTCCGCCGCCTCGATGTATCCCGGAAACGCTTGTCCCGCCGATTCGCCCACTTCATTTAACAGCTCTGCCGCCGTGCGGTTGACCGAGAGATCGGTTTTCGGCGTCTCGTTCGGGAAGGGGCGATCGAGCCTGAGGGAAGAGAGATGCGCGTAGTAGGTATGCGGCCATTGGCGGATCACCTCGCGGTAGAGATCGTGGGCGACGTCGGTTTGTCCCTGCTTTTCGCGCGTGCGGGCGAGCCAGTAGGTGGCGCGGTTGCGGTTGGATCCGCCTTTGGTTAAGCGCGTAAAGCCCTGAGCGGCGATGTCGTAGCGGCCCATGCGGTAATCGAGCCAGACATCGAGCCTGATGGGCACGCCTTTGCGTCCGGTTTTTTGCAGGATCTTGTCGGCTTTTTCGTATTCGCCCTGATCAAAATAGAGCAAGGCGACTTTTTTTTGCGCAGCGACGCTCGGTTTTTTGGGATCTTCGCCCAGGCTCTTCAGGTAAGCGTTTGCGGCGTCGTCATTTCGCCCAAGACGCTTGTAAGTTTCGTAAAGATATCCGTTTGCGGCTTCCTGGAAGGATTTGGCGGCGGTTTTGGCGACGGGTTCGAGGACTTTGAGGGCGTCTTCAAAGCGCTCCATCTGCATTAAGGTGCGCCCTTGCTGGATGCGGGCGTTGGTGCGCAGCCTGGCAGCTTGTTTGCGGTCGTCGGCTATGGCCGCAAAGGCGGCTTCCGCTTCGGTGTAATATTTGCGGAGTCTCAAATCGGCAGCGCGGTTGTATTGATCCTGTGCGCTGAGCGCCGACGGGTAAACCCCTTGTTTTGCAAGCAATTCGAGCTTTTGATTTGCGACCTGAACCAGCGGATCCCCGGGCCAGTGGGCCTGCACGCGATAGAGCGCCTGTGCGGCTTTTTGAAGATGGCCCGCGCGCTGCTCCGCCTCGGCAATGGCAAAATAAGCGGAGGCCTGGTGCGGATATTCGGGATATGTCGTAAGCGTGCTTGTGATTAGAGAAACCGCAGTTCGCTGATTGAGCGCGAGCGCGCAGTCGGCTTTGCGCATTTGCGCGCGATGTTGCCAAAGCGAAGGCGCCTTGATCTTTTTGTAAACCGCGAGCGCTTCCGCATAGAGCCCCTGGTGAAACAGGCATTCGGCTGCAAAAAACTGAGCCGTGTTTAAATGGGGCGCGGTCACCGCCTGCAGATCCCGCAGCGCTTTTGCGTAATCGCCCTTTCGGTAAAGATGCAGGCCTCGCATCAGGTGAGCCAGATTGCTGCCCCGCGCGTTCGGATTCCCTTGCAAATAGCGTTCGAGCGCCTCTTCGGGGTGATCCTTTTGTTGAACCGCAGCTTTGAGCGCATCTTCAAAAGGTTCCAGATCCGGACGCCTGGGCCAGACGCGCGCCAGCTCCTTTTTGGTTAAGGTGCTTTCCTGGGCTTGTGCGGGCGTAAGGCACAAAAAAGAGAAGATTGCCGAAAGGCAAAGGCAAAAAACAAAGGCAGGATGTTTCACGGCAGTTCAAAAAACGGTGAGGCCATCACTTGGGGACGTCGCCGGATTCGACGGTGCGGTTGACAAAATACGCTTCTACATTTCCAAGGATGGAAATGGGGGAAGGGAACACGAGCTTAAGAGGAAGCCTGTTTGTGTCGGTGGAGAGCCAGACGCTGCCCTTCGCCGGTTTTTCAGAAAGTTGCTTCTTGGTGACGTTGGTACCGCCCGTAATCGTGCTGGAGATGCTGAGCTTTAAGGCTTCCTGGGTTCCTTTGGGGGTTTTCACCTTTTCAGCATTGCCCACCTTGACGCCGATCAGGCGCTCTTTGCGGCCGTCCCAGACGTACAGCTCAAATTCCATACCGGGCTTTAAATCCATGCGGCGCACGGCGTAGACGGCGCTCAGCGGATCGTAAATATTGGGCGCGCTGTTAAAGACATGCTTGCTGACCTTCTTCTTGGTGCGCGTCGCTTTGATCTCCTGCTTATCTTGATTGATGATCGAGAGATATTCCGTATTTCCCTTGTTTTCGCGAATATTCGTCTGGGACGTAAAAGGCAGGAACGTGCGCTGATCCGAGACGGAAACCTGCTTGTCGTCTATGCTGTAGATTTTGTCGGCATCTTTGTTCGTGCGAATAAAGGCAGCAAACGAGATAGCGGGATGGCTTTCGTAAGTGGTGCGCTTGCCGACGCGAAGGAGCGCTTCACCGAAATTCAGGTTCCCAACTTTAATCATGTATGCGAGTTGCTCACCCTCGGGAAAGGGCGCTTCGCCCAAAGCGGGCATGGGCTTTAAAGGACGATTGGGGCGCGCGGTCTTTGGAGTGGCTTTGGCAGAGTCAGCCTTCTTTTTGGTATGGACCGAAACATCAGACGAGTCGAGCTCAGGCGTAAAAGCCAGGCATGAGCCTGCCCACAACAAAGCGGCGAGAGAAAAACAATGGGTTAAACGCAACATGGGATCACCTCGAAAACGAAAATGGGTTAAAACGGTTTTCAACGACTCAATCGCTGCGACAATAGGATGAAGGTTCAATGCAAACAAGTCTTTCGTCCTTCCGCGCGACTGCGCATTTCATTTTTGTGATCGCAAGCCTTTTAAAACGTGACGCAGGAGTCGTTCATAAATTCAGCGGGCCTTACGCGAGGGCGGCGTTGAGGGCGTCTTTGGGCAGTTGCTGTAAATAACGGATGCAGTCTTCGGGACTCGGAGGATTTTGTAACTCGCCCTGTTCCAGTGCTTTTTGACAAAGCTGGCGGAGCCTGCCCACTTTGGGACCGCCTTCCAGACCAAAATGGCGCATCAGCAGCAATCCCAGACCCCGGGGCAGCTGCAGTTTGGGCGCGGCATCTTTTTTTCGCAGGGCGTCGATGCGCTCTTCCAGGGCTTTTAAGTTTTGCGCCACCGCGCTTCTTCTTCCGGGACGCTGGCTCGTGCAGTCTGCGCGCGAGAGATCGAGCAGATCGTCGAAGATGGGTTCGAGCTCGTTCCAAAGCCTGCGGACGGCGTTGTCGTTCCATTCGGGGCTGTAGAGGTTGGCGCGCGAATGCTGGGCGATGAGCTGGCTGATCCGCGAGGCTTCCTCGGGATCAAACTGAAGGCGCGCCGCGATGCCGTCAAAGAGATAGGCACCCAGAATTTCGTGATGCAAAAAATGCACCTTCCCCTGGGCGTCCAGTCCGCGCGTGTGGATCTTGCCGATGTCGTGGCAAAGGGCGGCCCAGCGGAGCACGGCGGTCGGCGAGACGCGGTCGGTCACCTGAAGGCTGTGCTCGAAGATGTCTTTATGGTGCACATGAAAAGATTTGTGAAAATCGACGAAGGCGTTCACCTCGGGCAGCAGGAACTTTAAAAGCCCCATCTGTTGCAGCGCTTCCAGCGCGGGTTTGACGGCGTTCCCCAAAAGGAGGCGCGTCAGCTGCTCGCGGCAGAGGGCGCGGTGGGCGTATTCGATGCGGTGGGGTTCAAAGCTGCATCTCTTTTTGAGTTCGGGATCGAGGGTGGCGTCGAGTTCGCTCACGTAAGCGGCGGCGTTTAAACCGAGCATCGGGTTTTGGGCTTCTTTGGCGTCTTTCGTGCCGCGAAGGATCCGCTTTTTGAAATCCGCAATGCCCCCCTGGGGATCGAGATCGCGGCCTTCCGCATCGATGCCGATCGCTTCGATCGAGATCGCGCGTTCCGAGAGCCAGCGCAGGGGAGAGTCGCAGGGCCAGATGCGCCAGCCTTCGAGATGCACCGATGCACCGGGGCCCGCCGTCGCGCCTTTCAGGTTCAGCAGGGTTTCGCGTTTGCAGCGGGCGCAGAGTTCGGGAAAGCCTACAAAAGGCAACTCGGGTTCCAGGCATAAGCGGGCCACAGCGCCCACGACGACCGGTTCATAGGGCGCCAGCGCAGCCGGAACGCCGGGGATCGCGTCTGCAGAGAGGGGTTCTTTAAAAAAGAGATGCGGTTTCACGGGCAGCAAGGAGAAAAAACGGGGTTCAGTTTTCAAAGACGGCTTCAGCGGGGGGCCGCCGGCCTTTCGTTGGGGGCGTTAAAGCTGTTCGTCCCGGGGCGGCAGCCGGAGCGACGGGTTCTTGATGATTTTGCAATCGGAGCCCCTGGCGGCCTGTTCGTTTTGGATCAGTTCGCCGTAGCCCGCGAGTTCGATCTGGCCGGCCTGGGGATTCTTGATGCTTTGCACTTCGCCGTAAATCCGGGCCTGCAGGGCGCTGCGCTCGAACGCGAGATCGCAGTTTTCGGTGGTGCAGTCTTCGAGCACCAGGCCTTCGCAGTCGCAGAGGGGCTGAGTGCCCACGATGTGGCAGCGGATGAGATGCAGGTTTTGCGAATACCAGCCCAGATATTCGCCTTCGATGCGCGATTCGATGACCGTGAGGTTCTGGCTGTGCCAGAAGGCGTCCTTGGTCTTGAAGCGGCTGTTCTGGATGACGCCGCCTTCTACATATTGAAAGGCGTATTTGGCGTTGAGCTGCAGGCGGTCGATTTTGAGGTTTTTGCATTCAAAAAAGGGGTAGCCCGAGGTGAGCCTGCAGTCTTTGATGTTGAGATCCCGGCAGTGCCAGGCGAACTCGTCGGATTCGATGTTGCAGCGGGTGAGCGAGATGCGGTCGCATTCGCGCAGGGATTTGGGGCCGGAGATCGCGCAGTCCTGAAGTTCCAGATCGCGGTCGTACCAGAAGGGCGCGCGGCAGGTCTCCGCAAAGGTGCAATTCTTTAAGACGGCGCGGTCGCAATGCCAGAGCGGGTAGCGGAGGGCAAAATGGCAGCCGTCGATCTTGAGCGAGCGGCAGCGTTTGAGCGCGGATTCGCCGTCGGCGGGCCCTTCAAAGCGGCAGGCTTCTAAAATCAGACCGGTCTGCCCGTAAAAAGCGCGTTCCTGATCGAAAGATTGCGAGGTCACTTTCATGGCGTACTCCATTTGAGGTCAGGGTTTATCACCCCTCGAAAGTTGCGGCCAGATCCAAAGCGTTTGGGAGCAACCGCCTCAGGTGTTATGTTGCGGCCACGCTCAAGAGAGCTGGAGGTTTTTTGTGAAGGCTCCCGATCCTTTGCTTCATCCCGGGCGAGCGGCGCTTTTGGCGCATTTGTTTCAGCAGTCGGTGCCCGATTTGCCGTTTGCGCGCTTCCTCGATCTCGATGCGGGCGAGGGGGAGCGCCTGTTTGCGCTGGCTGATTTTTGGCCTGCGGCGCGCTTTTTGGGGGTGACTTCAAAGGCGGAGGCGTTAAACGCGAGGGCTGCGGCGTACGGCTTAAAGCGCCTTCGGTTTGTGGAGACGCTGGAGCAGGCGGATCAGGCGATTTACGATCTTTTGAATCCGGGCGAGGAGCGGGCCTTCGACGTGATTTGGGCGGCGGGGCAGATGTCGGAGCTGGGGGTGAGCCTTTCGGGGGCGGAGTTGCGGGCGGCGCGGCAGAAGCTTCTGGCGCAGGTGGGGCTCAGGCTTTCGGGTTGCGGGCTCGCTCTGCTGTCGTTTGATTCCGAGGTGGGCGGGGCGCTGCTCGGGGCGCTGCCCAAAATGCTTCGGGCGCTCGATCTCCCGTCGGCGCAGGCTCAGGCGCAGGCTTTGGCGTTTTTTGCGCGGTTTATGCCCAAAGACGATCCGCTTTCGGAGCTTTGGGGCGTGGAGGCGCGGTCGCTTTTGGAGGGGCCGGCGGAGGATTGGTTTGCGCATCGGGGGGCGCCGCTTTCGCTTGTGGAGCTTTGCGCGCTCCTGCCCAAAGCGGGGCTTTGTTACGTGGGGCATCCCGATCTTTCGGCGATGGTGGGGGCGGACGATCCCGAAACTTCGGCGCAGCTTTGCACCCTCGCCCTCGATCAGCCGCGCCGCGAGTCGCTGCTGGAATGGCGTTACCGGAGGCCTTTCCGCCAGGCGATCCTCTGCCGCATCGATCGCCCCGTCGATCGCAACCTCTCATACGATCGCTTTCTGGGCCTTTACGCGGAGCCGGTCAACCTGAGGCCTTACCGCGCCCAGTCGGGCTTTGGCGTTTTGGGCGGCGGCCGCTTCTGGACCGATCCCGCCCCAGATGTCTGCGATGCCTTGTTATTTTTGGCCGGCTGCAAGCAGGGCGTCGCGACCGATCGCCTCTTTTCGAACCTGCAGAGCGAAGCCCTCAAGGCGCGCTTTTGCGAGATCCTCCTTCAATGGACGCTGCGCGGGCTCTGCCGGCTGAGCTTTCAAAAACCGCGCCCCATGCCCGAGCTTTCCGAAGGCTGCCGGTTTTTTGTGAGCCCTGTGGTGCGCGATGCGGGCGAGCTTGCGGTCAATCACCGTTATGAATCTTACGCCCTCGATCGCTTCGACCGCGCGATGCTGCCCCATTTGACGGGCCAGACCCTCGAAGATCTCGCCGATGCGCTCCTGCCGCAGGTGGAAAGCGGCGAACTCCGGATTTTAGGCGACGGAGAGGTCACCACCGAGCGCGGCGCCCTGATCCGGCTCTGCCAAACCCGCCTGGAGCGCCTCGTCCGCGCGAATCTCTGCGACATCTGGCCCAAAAGAGAGGATTGACGCCGCCGTCCAAAGGGTTCCCGACGCTCGGGATTGCATGGCGCCGCAAAAAGATGGGGCAAAAAACGGCACAAAGTTTCTTTGGACAACAAAAAGAGGCCCTTCAGGACGCTCGGGATTTCCTTGGGCGGCAATTCGCTCCGCTCTCCCGAGATTCGGGATTTCCCTGGACTGCAAAAAAACGCCTCACCCGAGCGTCACGAAGCCCTTGGGCGGCGCCGATGACCCCCTTCCCGAGGCTCGGGAAGACGCAAAACCGTAAAGAAGGAATCCGGCCGAAGCGATGAACGAGGGAAGCGAGAGTTGTAAGCGGGGTCTTCTGGCCCATCGGGCGGGCAGGCTCGCGGAGGCCCAGGGGTTTTACGAGCGTGCGCTGGAGCTCGATCCCCGATGCGCCGATGCGTTTCATTTGTTGGGTGTCTTAAAGAGCGATCGGGGGGAGGACGAGGCGGCGCTCGCGCTTTACGACCGCGCCCTGGCGCTGAAGCCGGCGGTGCCTTTTTTTCAGAACCGCGCGGAATCCTGCAGGCGCCTCGGACGCCTGGATGAGGCCCTCAAAAACCTGAACGAAGCCCTCGCGATTCAGCCCAAAGCGGCGATCTTCGTGGCGCGGGCGGCGATCCTGCGGCTTTTGGGGCAGCTTTCAGAGGCGGAGCGCGATCTTTGGGCGGCGGAAGCGCGGGATCCCGATGCGCCGGGGCTTGCGCATCAAAAGGGCCTGCTTGCGGTGGCGCAGGCGGTGCAGGCGGTCAAGGGATCGGGCCGTGAACCGCAGGATTTTGAGTCTTCCGAAGAGGCGCAGGCGCATTTTGGGCGGGCGATCGGGGCGTTCGAGGCGGAGCTGACCCAAAATCCCGACGATCCCGAAGCCCTCGCGGCCCTCTCGGCGCTGTGGGCGGAGCGGGGAGAGCCTCAAAAAGCAAACCAGATGGCCCGGCGCGCCCTGCAGCTGAGCGGTCCCACGCATCGCCCCGCGCATCCGCAATCTCAGCCGGGTGCCTCCGCGCCTCCGCCGTCGGTGCTCGCGATCCACGCGCTTTCACAACAAAGTTTTCACCTGCATCCCGCAGACGGCCAGGTGGTGCTCCCCAAAGACACGAACCTGCCGCAACTGCTGCCGCCCGAGTTCGCGCTGACCGAGGTTTTTTTGGACGCGCTGCCGCAAACCCTCACTATCCCCCGAAACGCGGTGATTTGGAACGCGGTGGGCGAGCCCGGCGATGCGGCGCTGGCGGCGGCGTTTTTGCAAAAGCTCCCAAAAATGCCCGTAATCAATGCGCCCGAAAAGGTGGCGCTGACCGATCGCGAACAAAATGCCCAGCGGCTTTGCGATCTCTATCGGGTGCGATTTCCGAAAACCCTGCGCGTAGAGGCGGCGGACGGTGCGGATTTGGCGGAGAAGCTCTCGGCGCTCGGCTTTGAACCCCCGTTTTTGTTGCGGCGTCCCGGCACCCAGGCGGGGCGCAGTTTAAAAAAGATCGAGCGCTTTGAGACGCTTTTGGGCGAGCATCGCGCGGCCTTTGCGGGCTCATTTTTGGCGATCGAGTTCATCGATTTTGCGGATCGCGACGGCCTCTACAGCAAGCTCCGCGTGTTCGTGGTGGACGGCGAGCTCTGTCCCTCGCTCTACACGACCGACGCGCAATGGAACATCCACGCCGCCTCCCGCGCGCATCTGATGTTTGAGCGGCCCGATCTGCAGGCGCGGGAAGCCGCCTTCGTCAACGATCCCGAATCGGTGCTCGGCGCAGAGTTATGTGAGGCGCTCAGGACCGTCGCTGCGCGCGAAGGCCTCGATGTTTGCGGCATCGATTTTGCGCTCTCTCCGCCGGATTCCGAGCGCGCTGTGATCTTTGAGGTCAACGCCGCCATGGCGCAAAACCCTTCAAGGCTGCGGGATTTTCCGTATTTGCGCCCCGCATTCCAAAAACTCTCTTCCGCCCTCGCGCGATTGATGTATGCTCGCGCTGGCCTTTGAAACCCATGGATTTGATGAAAGGAGGCTCCCGTGAGCACACCCGTCAAATTGCGCGGTCGCCTGACCGTGATCGAAGCCCATATTTTGCAGGACGCTCTGGCCAAAGAGGGGATTCTGGCGGCGATCCGTCACGATCACCTGGCTTCGGCGGATCTGCCGAGCCCCGGTACCGAGGTGGAGCTTTGGGTCAACGAACTCCAGCTCGAGCGCGCCCAAAAGGTGGTCGCAGATGCCCAGGATGCGGTGAAAAACGCCGAAACCCGCATTTGCCCCAACTGCGGCGAAGACAACCCCGGAAACTTTGAACGCTGCTGGAGCTGCCAGGCGCTGCTTCAGGACGACGACGAAGGCGGCAGCGTCCCCGAAGCCTGAGGGACGCCCGCCGTTTGCAATGGGCAGGGCATTGTGTGGCAGGGGATTGAGGGCAGATGGCTTGACAGGATGAGGGCCGTTTGCAGTGCAAACGTGACTTCTCCTGTAAAACAATGGGCTGTTTGCAGTGCAAACGTGACTTCTCCTGCAAAACAATGGGCCGCCTTCTGAAGGTATGAGACTTTGAGCGTCAGGCAGAGGGCTGTTTGCAGTGCAAACGTGACTTCTCCTGCAAAACAATGAGCTGTTTGCAGTGCAAACGTGACTTTTCCTGCAAAACAATGCGCCGTTGCCTGGGGATATGAGACTTTGATCGCCAGGATGAGGGCTGTTGCCCGGGGAAACGTGACTTTTCCTGCAAAACAATGGGCTGTTGCCTGGGGATATGAGACTTTGAACGCCAGGATGAGGGCTGTCGCCCGGGGAAACGTGACTTCTCCTGCAAAACAAAGCCTCATCTCCCGGGAAAACGCGGCTTTTGAATGCAGAGTTAAAGCCTGGCCTGCGCTGTAAGGCGATCTTTTCCCCTAAAATCCCCCCTGTTATGGGTTTAAAACTTTAAACGCTGCCGGTGATCAGGGGGAAACGGGCCGCATCTGGGGGCGTTCTGTGGGTGGGGTGAGCTTGTTTGCGATGTCGAGGATGTAGGGATCGTTGGGCGCCAAATCCGCCGCACGCCGCACGTGGCTCCAGGCCAGCCGGCGCTGATGCCTCACGTTAAACCAATATTCGAGATGTTGCGTATGCAGGAAGGCGAGCGCTTTCTGGGCATCGAGATCACTTTCCTTTCCGACGGGCACGCGGTTGAAGCGCTGAGCCACCTGCTGGATCACGTCGCCCTGCAACTCTGAGCCGAGCTGCAAAGTGAGCCCAAAGGGATTCAGCTCCAGCTGCAGATCGCCCAGCTGATCGAGCATCACCCCCGGCTCCACCGCCACGAGATGCCCTCTGAAGGATTCCGGAAACCCGGCAATCCGCGCAGCCCATTCGGGGGACTGGCTTTCGAGGCGCTTTAAGAATCCCGGATGGTGCATTTGTCCCCTGAAGATCAGGGCGGCATCGGGGCGGGCGCCTTCAAAGCAGCGCAGCGCTGTGGTTAAAAAATAGGTTTGGTAGTCACTCGAGAGCAGCGCACCCTGCGGGGGAATTTCGCGCAGCATCTGTTGTGCAAAGGCTTCGGCGGTCCGCGCGTTCTGGCGGTGATAGGGATCAAACCGCGTGCACATGCAGCAGAGCGCGATCAAAAGGGGCAGCCATTGCAGTTTGGGCAACATCGAAGCGCCCACCCAGATGAGCACCAGCAGGGCGAGCAGAGCGGTCGCCATATAGCCGCCGATGTCGGGGTTTAAGTGATCGATGCGCGCGCGGTTGCAGAGGCAGCCCACCAGTCCCATCAGAAGGGCGGCCAGGCAGGGGGCGCGGCGTTCCCCCAGTTCGTCCCACATGGGGAGCGATGCGATGCAGGCGAGGGTCGCAAAGCAGAGGGCGATCAAGGCGGAGATGGGACCCAGCTGATCGAGCACGTAATGGATGATGTCGTCGGGTTCCGAGAGGCCGCCGTAAGAGATCGCGGGGTTTTTGAGCCATTCGAGGGCGCTGATATGCCAGAGCATCTCTTTCAGGGTCTGGGGGCTGCCCCAGCCGATCTCACCGCCCGCATTTGCGCGAAGGGGCAGGTAGAAATAGATCAGCAACCCGAGGAGACCAAAGAGCGCGCCCTGACCCACCGTTTTCAGCCCCGGCCATCTGAACACGAGGCAGAGCAGGGGCAGGGGCATCAGCGTGAGCGCGATATAGGTGTGATTGCATCCCGCGAGGCCAAAACAAAAGCCCACAGCCCAGAAGAACCTGCGGTCACCCGTCGCAAAAAATCGCCAGCAGAGCAGGGCGCAGGCCACCGACATCAGCATTTGAAGGGCGTAAACTTCGCAGCGGATCCCCTGTACAAAGAGAGCGGGCATCACTGCGGGCAGGCAGGCGGTGAGGATCGCGCCCCATTTGCTGGCTTGCGGCAGCATCTCGCGGAGCAGTCTGCAGAAGAGGACGCAGGCAAAAACGAAGGCGAGGGCGGAGCTTAAGTTGGCGCGCCATGCGAGATCGCCGGCAAAGAAGCGCAGTCCGAAAGCGGTGGTCAGGGCGTGAAGCGGATGTCCGGGGGCGTGTGAAATCGAGAGCTGTTCGGCGACGGCGCCAAATTCCCCCCCGTCATACCAATGCAGTCCGGGCAGGACGGTCCATGCAAAAAAGCCAGCAACGGCGAGCCCGGTCACGAGCTCGGGCCAGAGTTTGCGCAATGGAGCGCTTGACGTTTCGTCGCTTGAGGCTTCAATGTTCATAGCAGTTCACGTTATGGCACAGCCACTTGTATGCCTCTACTTCAGGGTTGTTAAAAGATGTACCGTATTGAAGGTTTCTGTTGCCTATCCGGCGGTTTGAAAATGCGGTGCTGCAGGGGATTTTTGAAGAGCGGGCCATGCGATCAGAGGGGCAGGGGCGTCTCTGCTCAAGAGGCCGGTTTGCGAGGCCGCTTCTGCGGTGAAGTTTTGGAATCGATCGGTTATGCTTGAGCCCCGAATAAAGGCGTTTTTTAAAGCGGCGAATACGGAGCAGGAAAGGAACAAGATGAATCGCAAATGGTTTGGTACGGATGGAGTGCGCGGTGTGGCCAATCGCCAGCCGATGACTGCGGAGGATGCGTTACAGCTCGGTCGCGCCATTGGATACCGTTTAAAACAGATGCAGCCAGGCCGCCGGCCCAAGGTGCTGATTGGTAAAGATACGCGCCTGTCGGGCTATATGCTCGAGACCGCATTGGAGAGCGGCTTATGCTCGGTCGGTGCCGAAACCCATCTCCTGGGACCATTGCCGACGCCGGGGATCGCGTTTTTGGTGTCGAATATGCGGGCGGATGCCGGCGTGGTGATCTCAGCCAGCCACAATCCGTTTGAAGACAACGGCATCAAGCTGTTTGCAAGCGACGGATTCAAATTGCCCGACAAGGACGAAGCCGCCATAGAGCAGCTCTTGGGATCCGACGAGCTGTTCGCTTATCGCCCAACCGGCGTAGAGATTGGGCGCGCTTACCGCATCAGTGACGCAGTGGGCCGTTACTCGGTATTCGCCAAGTCGGCCTTCCCGCGAGACCTCACGTTAGAGGGGTTGAAGGTGGTGGTCGATTGCGCAAACGGCGCGTCTTACCATGTGGCGCCTCAGGCCCTCCACGAACTCGGGGCTGAAGTGGTGCCGCTTTCGGTGGAGCCCGACGGAATCAACATCAATCGTGGGTGCGGTGCGCTACACCCTGAACTCATGGCGCAGGTTGTGAGAGAGACGGGCGCGCAGGTGGGGATCGCACTCGACGGTGATGCGGATCGCTGCATCCTGGCCGATGAGCAAGGCCAGGTCGTCAACGGGGACGCGATCATGGCCATGCTCGCAATGTGGATGCATCGCGAGGGACGCCTTTCCAAAGATACGCTGGTGGCCACGGTGATGAGCAACATCGGTCTCGAGCGTGCGCTGCAAGGCGAAGGATTGAAGATGGTGCGCGTGGGCGTTGGTGACCGATACGTCGTAGAGCGCATGAGGCAGGACGGCTTCAATCTGGGAGGCGAGCAATCGGGACATGTGGTCGCGCTCGATTATTCCACAACCGGCGACGGTCTGATCACGGCCTTGCTGGTGCTCGGCTTAATGGTGAGGACCGGGCGGCCGCTTTCGGAGCTCGCATCCTGTATGCGGTTTTATCCGCAAACCCTTGAGAACCTGCGCGTCAGACAGCGCACACCTCTGGGGGAGCTCGACGAGCTTCAGCACGCGATCGCGGGGATTGAGCAAAAGCTCGGCAAAGAGGGTCGCGTATTGGTGCGCTATTCGGGGACAGAGCTTCTGGTGCGGGTCATGGTAGAGGGCCCAAGCGAAGACATCACCCGATCCTATGCCGGCGAACTCGTCGACGTGCTGAGAGCCCTGATCGGCTGAACCTCCGAAGAGGGCGGATTCACCAGCGGGTGGATCCGCCTTTTTTTTGAAATCACCGCAATGAAAAGCTCCTGAGGCAAAGGGTGCAACCGATGTCATCGATTCCGCCAAAAGAACTCAAGGTCTATTATTTTAAAGACTGTAATTTTGGAGACATTCTCACGCCTTACATTTTAAAGCAGTTGTTTGGCGTGCAGGCCATTTATGCGCGTCCCCGATACTGCCAGTTGATGGGGATCGGTTCCATCCTGAACGATTTAAGAGTCGCTCCGCCCAATGTGACGGTATGGGGATCGGGCTTTATTAAGTCTGGGCCAAGGCTGAAGCTGACGCAGCAAACCATTCTGGCGGTTCGGGGAAAGCTTTCGGCCGGGCGACTTTTGAATTGCGGTCCTGTGGCATTGGGCGATCCAGGGTTGCTCGTCAATCGCGTGTATCGGCCACAGAGCAAAAAATATCTGATGGGCTTTGTGCCGCATTACGTGGATTTTGAGAACCCCATCACTGAGCGAATCCGTTCACTTGAAGGGGTGCATGAGGTTTGCGTGCGCCAGATGCCCGAGCCTTTTATGGCAGAGCTTTCGCAATGTGAATGCATTGTTTCTTCTTCGCTGCACGGCTGCATTGCCGCAGAATCCTTTGGTATTCCTTACGTGCATGTGCAATTGTCGGATAAAGTGATAGGGGACAATTACAAATTCCGGGATTACTATTCAGTATTCAATGCGGAGCATCATTATTTGGATCTCCGGCAGATCGCTTTGCAAGAGATCGACTTGAAAATGTTACAGGATGCGGTCGCTCAGCATTACGTCAGACCAGAAAACCTGGATCAACTGGAGGATGAATTGATCCGCGTATTTGAAGAATGGATCAATCGATGAAGAAATTTCTTGTCTTTTGATCGACAGCTAACTTACAAAAGCGATCGAGGCAATTCATTGGATTGAGGAGAACACCGATGCCCACCGATGACCGTTTAGATGATTTCAGCATGATCGACACCACCGAAGCCTACAACTCTGTGATGACTTGGCAGGGTGAGGTCCGGCTGCCCAAAACCCATGCGCCGCGATTGAACAGGCAGAAGGCGGCAAGCCACGCGTTAGCGCTCTGTAATCTGCTGAAGGAACCGCAGGTGGCTGAAGCATTCGAGGCACTTCCGGAGCGGTTCTTCGAGCATGCCCAGATAGAACGCCTTCATCCGCTGGCCCTCGCACTCTGGCATCAGGGCAATCTGGTCAATGATCAAAAGGCCCTGAAGTCCTATGCAAAGCTACCCGCGCCTTTGGCAAAATCGGCCACGGAGCTTCGCAACAACCTCTTCCAGTTGGTGACTTACCATCTCTCGCATGAACCCGAAGCCAAAGCTGTGATCGCATCGATCAAGTCGGGCACCGGCTATATCGATTTGGCCAGCGACTTAAGCCGCCTGGCCTCTCTGGTAAAGCAGTTTAAAGAAAAGCTGTCGCGGGATCCGCTCTACTATACTGAAACCTGTGCCGATGAGGCCCAGTCCTATTCCCAGCGAATCCTGACGTTACTGAACTCGACCGACAACAACAAGCAGGCAAACGTCCAACTTTACCAGCGCCTGTGGGATATCCTCTTCTATTACTACAGCGATATCTGCACCGCCGCCGACTTCCTCTTCCGAAGGAGCCCACTTGCCGATCGCTTCTCCAAGCTCGGCACGCTTTTGCGCAAGAGTCATAAAGCCCGGAAGGATGAAGATTCTGATGGAGAAGGGATTGAGGAGGGAGGCGCCGAAGGCGATGCGACGAAAGATGATGATTTTTCAATCTTAGATTGAAGCCTGCCGGCTTATCCTGCCTCTTTGCATCGCCTGCCTGTCTGCGTTTTTTTCATTTTCTGAAATAGAGAACCTCCGTTGGGGAGGGCGTTTTTTAATCCAGCGGATTGGGGGATCGCTTTAGGGAAGCGAGTTTCCAATCCGCTGGATTGGTCGATCGCTATATAGAAGCAATTTTCCAATTTGGTGGATAATTCACTCGCTGCTTTATAATGATTTACTAATGGGTTTTGCAGGAAGATAGGGGAAACCCGCTTGCGGGCGGGTTTCCCCTAACT
>DBWM01000016.1:19301-19602 GCA_002309015.1 Myxococcales bacterium UBA1238
CGATGGTGGGTGGTAGGGCGTTTTTGATGTCGCCCCCTGGACCCGAGGGCGATCAGAAGGGATCGGGGCATGTCGGGAGTGAGATCATGAGAGTGGCCCAGGTCTTCCCTCGCTTCGCTCGGTCAGAGGGCTGGGCCACTGAGGGGCATCTCTTTTGGTGGGGGAATGGAGAGTTATGGGTCGCTATCGATTTTTCAAGTTGGGGAGTGGGTGAGGAGGCTCAGGCTGTTTTTTTCACAATTCACCGGATTGGTGAGGAACAATCCAACAAAGATTTTTCAATCCATCGAATTGGCAAATA
>DBWM01000028.1:0-6869 GCA_002309015.1 Myxococcales bacterium UBA1238
GGCAGCACGACGGATGCCGAAATCGATGGCGAAATCGATGGCGAAATCGACGGCAGCGTCATCCTGACCGATGTGCCCGTTGGCGGCAAATGTCAATGTGATGATAACTGTGTCAAGTTCGATGGTTATACTACTTCATGCTTCTATGGTATTTGTGCCTTAACGATTAATGGTAAAGAGAAATGTGAGGCACAAGGGAGTCCTGCAGGATGTCCCGAAAATGATAGCAAATATCAATGCTGGGAAGTTTCGTCGAATTCAGGTTCGAGCCGTGCCATGTGCTTTGTGTCCTGCAATAACGCCGATTGTGGCGGTCAATGCTATGCGGCTGATGATGACACATGCTGGCATTCAGAAGAGACTCGAGCCTATTGTGACTCTGCATGCGCTACTTATTGCCCCCAGAAGATAGAAGTCACTCCTGTTACGGCTGAAACCTGTGCTGAATATTTCGATTGCCTCAACAATCGCTATTTCCATGGTGTTTATTCCGGTGAAGGGGGAATGCAGGAATGTTTGTATTGTAAAGATTATGCGAACGATAATTATTGGGCATCTAACTATGGCATCACTTTTGATTCAGAGGAAGCATGCAAGGCGTATTTCTGCGTGACTTGCGAAGCGAGCGAAGCGGTTCTGCGTGCGAATGCAGATGTCGTCGACTGCTGGAGAGATGAATGCGGTGAGTCCGAGACGGACGCTGAGTTAATGGAATGCGTCATGGCGAATTGTTCCACTGAGAATGACGCATGCTTCGTCAAGGATGATGGCATCTGCTCGCCTACGGAATCCCTTGCCACAGAGCCCGAAGACTGCGTGAAATGTGGTGATGGAATCTGCTCTGAAGGCTTGGAATCGGCAGATCCTGAGGCCGAAAACTTCTGTAAGTTTGACTGTGTACCTACGACAACAAATTGTGGAGAGTATTGGACGTGCAAAACAATCGCAAGCTACTGCCATTATTGTACGGAGAACGTTTCATATCAAGGATCTACATATCCGGGTTACATGGTAGTGGGACAGGCTCTCTTGGGACAGCCATTCTCTTCTGCTGAAGAATGTTCGGCCAATATCTGTCTCCACTGTACCGCATCTGCAGAGGATTCGGCGTCCTATTCGGCCATGATGAATTGCTTCTCGGAGAGTTCATGCGCTCAGGATCAAAGTTGCATAGTTGAGCACTGCAGCTCTGAAATCGATGCATGCGTGAAATGTGGCGAAAATCAATACATTGACAATAATTATATTTGCAAGGATTGCACTGCGATTCCCAACTGCAAAGATGAGGCTTTGACCGCTTGCTCAAAGAAAGCGAATGCTTCCTGCACCGCATGCAAGGATGGTTACACCGGTGCATTGTGTGACGCCTGCGATACCGCCAATGGCTACAGCCAGACCAGCGCAGCAGGCGCTCCTCTGGTTTGCGAGAAGGCTTCTACCTGCAACGTCGCCCACTGTGCCACCTGCGTGACCGGTGAGACCGCTAAATGCAGCGTTTGCGAGGGCGGTTACTACGTTGACAGCGATAACTGCACGGCTTGCAAGACGGCAACCGAGCTTCACTGCGCCACTGACGCATTCACCGCTTGCACCGGTGGCACTGAAGACAACGCCAAGTGCACTGCTTGCGATTCAGCAAGCGACTACAAGTATCTGGATGGCAAAGCTTGCGTAGCGTCTTGTGGCGATGACAAGTACGTGGATGGCAATGCTTGCGTAGCGTCTTGTGGCGATGACAAGTACGTGGATGGCAATGAGTGCGTAGCCAGCTGCGATGGCAAGAAGATTCAGGGCAACGCTTGTGTTTATGACTGCGACCCCGAGATGGGTTACTACCTTGCACATCCCGAAGATGCTTCCTGCACCGCGTGCAGCACCAAGATCGATCATTGCGTAACCTTAGGTGAGTGCACCGCTAGAGCCGATGCATCCTGCATGGCATGCGAGCTTGGCTATGACGGCGCCAAGTGCGACACCTGCATGCTTGGCTACACCGGCAACGGCGGTAAGTGCGACACCTGCGACACTGCTAAGGAATATTACCCGATTGAAGGTACCAACTCCTGCGCGAGTGCTAATACTAGTACTGGTATGTATTTGGATGGTAACACCGAAGAAACCAAAGTTTGGAAATCATGCAGTGGCGCAGTTTCGGGTTGCAGTGATTGCACTAAGGGCGACAATGGAGTTGTTTGCAACGCATGCTCGGGTGACAAGTATCTGGATGACAATGCTTGTGTAGACAGCTGTGAAGGTAAGTACGTGGATGGCAAAGCGTGCGTAGCCAGCTGCGAAGGCAAGTACCTGGATGGCAATGAGTGCGTAGCCAGCTGCGATGGCAAGAAGATTCAGGGCAATGCTTGTGTTAATGCCTGCGACCCCACGAGCGGTTACTACCTTGCAAATACCGAAGATGCTTCCTGCTCCGCTTGCACTCCTGCGACAGAGATTAAACATTGCGAAGTCGAAGTGACTGCTTGCACCGAGACCGCCGATGCGAAATGCACCGATTGCGCCGATGGCTACACCGGCGATAAGTGCGACGCCTGCGATGACGGTAACGGTTACACTCCGCTGGTTGGCGATACTCTCACCTGCGTCATCTGTGGCGAAGGTGAGTATGCAAACTTTGAGGTTGCAGGATCTGAAGCTGACAACGCGGGCAAATGCGTGCTGAAAACGGGTTACACAGCAACCGGTTGTGACACGGATAGCGGATATTACCCGGTTGATGGTCAGAACGGCCTCTGCCTGAAGGCGGGTACCGCTGCTGCCGGTAAGTATCTGGACGGTGACACCGACGCCTCCAAGGTTTGGAAGGCATGCAAGACGTGGGAAGAGCTCTACTGCAAGAACTCTTCTTCATACGAAGGCTGCGATGGTAACGGAACTTCAGATACAGCCACGTGCACCGCTTGCGCCGATCGCTACTATGACAGCGAGGCCGGCGATGCAGTTGTTTGCGCCAAGTGCAAGGAACCCTGCGCGACCTGCAGCGGCACAGCGGACACCTGCACCTCTTGTCTTACAGAGCAAAAATATCTGTATGGCACTGCTTGCCTACCCGAATGCTTCGCTGGGACGTATGCGGATAATTCGAATGTCTGTCAGGATTGCGACACCTCCTGCAAGACCTGCAGCGGCGCTGGCCCGAGTGCCTGCCTGAGCTGTGATGCAACAGATGAAGATCACAAGTATCTGGATGGCACTGCTTGCGTAGCATCTTGTGGCGATGGCAAGTACGTCGACGATTCGAATATTTGTCGCTCTTGCGAATCGAACTGCAAGAGCTGCAGTGGTGCTGATACCTGCACCGTTTGTAATAAAGGTTACAAACTAAATGGGGGGTGATTGCGACCTTTGCGGGGAAAGCGACAAGGCTGACTCGGAACTCTGTGCAGCCTGCGGTGGTACGTGGGATGGCGCATCCTGCGATCTCTCGCTTTAATACTCCCTCCCCCTGACATCCCCCTGGCCCCTCCTCGTTGAGGGGCTTTTTTTACCTCCCACAACTGTCGGCCTGCCCACTTCGTTCTCAGGATCCTGCCTCTTTTTTGTCTCACCCCCATTTTTTTGCTGCGGAATGGTTGACAGCGTACCCGGTTGTATCTATACGCTTCGAATTTATGTTCGCCACGATTTTTGCACGCGAATAGGGGAGTTATAAAATGCGTAGATTGGTTCAGCTTTACGGTTTTGCGATGACGGCGGCCCTGGCGTTTGGAGCTGCGGGGTGCGACGACGACGACAACGACAACGATAACGATGCCCTGCTGGCGGATGGCGGAAGCGAGGACTCGGGGCAAATCGATGCTTCCCGCGATGGCAGCACCACCGATTCCGGCAAAGCCGACGCGGAAGCAGATGGCAGCACGACGGACACCGATGGCAGCACCACCGATGCAGAAGTAGACGGCAGCAGGACGGACACCGATGGCAGCACCACCGATGCAGAAGTAGACGGCAGCACGACGGACACCGATGGCAGCACCACCGACGTTGATGCAGAATTAAACCCCGATGCAGAAATGGATGGCAGCACCACCGATGCGGAAATCGACGGCAGCGTCGAGACCAAGATGCCCGTTGGTGGCAAATGTAAGTGTGATGATGACTGCGCCACGTTCGATGGTTATACCTCTTCGTGCTTCTACGGAATTTGTGCTTTAGAAATTAACGGAATCAGTGAATGCGAAGAAGAAGGCGCTCCTACTGGGTGTCCGGGAGATGATGAAAAATACCAGTGCTGGGGTGTTGGAAGTGATACCAGTGGTTATAAGCCCATGTGCTTTATCAGCGCAGACGATGAAGACTGTGATGGTGTGGACGACGCATCAAGCGATCACACTTGTTGGTTTTCAACGGAAACTAAAGCTTATTGCGACAAAGACTGTGCCACTTATTGCACAAGTGGTGGACAGCAGACGGAGCTGACTACCATCACGGCAGACTCTTGCGCGGCCTACTATGACTGCACGTATCGCGCTTACGTGGGTGACTATTATTGTTCAGGATGTGATGAGTATTATGACGATGAAGACTTCACTTATTATGTGGGTAGAGAGTTCGCAACCGCTGAAGAATGCAAAGAATACCTTTGCGTAAGTTGTGAGTCTGGTAACGCGAACGCATTTCAGACCTTTGAAGATCTCATGTCTTGTTCAGAAACGGAGGAATGTGAGTATCTTGAGCAATGTGATGCCTGCAGTGATAAAATCGCTGCCTGCTTCGTGACGGGCGATAACATCTGCTCACCCACCGAAACGGCTGCGACTGAGATCGCTTGTGCTAAATGTGGCGATGGCATTTGCACGCCCGCTGCCAATGAAACTGCTGAGAATTGTTATATCGATTGCGCAGAATCTGTATCAAACAAGACCTGCGGTGAGGCCATCGATATTTCGGCAGGCGGCGAGTTTAAGACCAGCAATATTGGCTCAGGCAATGATTACGTTGGTAAGTCTGGGAACGACGTTTTCTTCAAGTTTACGCTGGCTGAGTCCAAGAACGTCACTTTGACCACCAGCGCTGCGGAGTCCGATTATGAACTCACAGACACTTATTTGTGGTTGCTGAAGGGGACTTGTACAGACCTGGCCGAAATTGCGCATAATGATGACATTGATTACAGCGGTGGTAATGCTTATTCCGAAATCAAGGCTGTTCTTCCGGCTGGCGATTACTATGTTGTCGCAGAAAGTTATTATAGCGATACATATGGTGATTTTAAGCTGACTGCTGCTTTTGACGCCTACACCGCAGAATGTGGCGATGGTTACTGCACCGATGAAAGCGATGATCCTACAGCGAGCAACTACTGTGCTGAGGACTGCGTGAAATGCGGCGACAAGGTCTGCTCTCCGGAGGAAACGCTGGACAACTGCCCTGCGGATTGCGTGAGAGCTGACGATGGCATCTGCACCGCAGGCTACGAAAGCATTCTGACATCGGCTGCAGATTGCGGTGGTGCGTGCGGTGATTTTATTTGCAGTGTGGACGAAAAAGAATCCTGCGACGATGACTGCGATGTTCCTGCCAACGATACCTGCGCCAATGCCATTCCGCTGACTTTGGGCACTCCGGTTCAGGGTGGTATTACGACGGCTTCTGCCGGACTTTATGGTGATCCTGATGTGTGGTATCAGTTTACTGTTACCGAAGCAGGTACTTATGCTATCGATATTGAAGAGACAGCGGGCAATTGGCAGCCTTACTTTGATGTTTTGCCTTCCTGTAGTTCAACTTCTTCGCAGCGTCTGACGGGGAGTAGGACTCACGCAGCAATGGAGTTTGCTGCAGGTACTTATTATATTGCAGTGACACGTTATGATTCTGCTTCCCTTGGCGCTTTCTCGCTGAAGGTTTCGCCTTACACCTACACTGTTCCTACTTTGACGGACACAACAGCTGTCCTCACCGACGCTGGCTTACTGGGCTTGAAGCTCAAGGGCGCTGATGAGGGTAAAGATGTTCTGGGCGCGACTTTCAGCCTGCTCAATGCGGATGGCGAGAAGCTCCTGCTTGGTTACGATGTAGACTATTATACCGGGGAAATTACTGAGTATTATGATATGAGCATGTATGTGAGCGCTGCTTATGAAGGCAACAACTATGTTGCAACAACAGTCTTTGATACGCGTTATGGTCAAAACATTGATACTGCGGTGAAGGCGACTGTAACGATCTTCGACGCCGATAGTCAGAAGTCTGAAGCAAAGACCGTAGATCTGACTTCGTCCGTAACCCCTGAAGAGGTTGCAGTCGGTGAGGTCTGCGATGAGTTCTTCACCGTTTGCGCTACGGGTAATACTTGCAACTTAAACGCGGCTCAGACCGCCTACGTCTGCACCACCTGCGCTGAGCGCTGTGATGCCACGACTCAGACCGGCTGCACTTCTGCATATGTTTGCACGGCCTGCGGCGGTACGGATACAACCGCAGCGAATGGCACTTACGCCGCAGAGAATTGCTCTTTTAGCAGTACCCCTGAAGCCTGCCCCGCTGGCAAGTATGGTGAACCTGGCAGCTGCGCCGATTGCAAGAAGGCCGCTGACCTCTATTGCGCGACGAATGCATTCATCGACTGCACCGGCGGAACCACTGATAACGCACATTGCACGGCTTGCGATGAAGGCCTCAAGCTGGCGTCAGGTGCCTGCAATGCCTGCGACGATGCGGACAAGACCTCCAAGGCGACCTGCGAAGCCTGCGGTGGTACCTGGGATGAGGCTGCAGACGCGGAAGTTGCCTGCACGCTTACTCTTCCCGGCTGATCTCTCTTTAATCGCTGAGATTGAAAGGGCCCCTCACCGAGGGGCCTTTTTTTTATGTCCGCCAGCGCCCGCGACTCCGTGCGGATCCGGCATCTC
>DBWM01000028.1:7000-35025 GCA_002309015.1 Myxococcales bacterium UBA1238
CCGGCATCTCAGCCAGAGCAGAAACACAATCTCCTCTCAAACAACCCTCTTGCAAATTCAAATTGTGGCCTCAATATAGGCATAAACTTTCGCTTTTGGAGAATGGGCGATGGATTACCCTCAGATCGATGACCTTTACCTCCCCAATCTTGCTCATGAACCGCTGAATCACGTGATCGGGCGCGTGGCGGGCGCGCTGCTCGACGATGCCTCTCCTGAAAAGGCGATGGGGCAGGCCCTGGAAGAAAAGCGGCAGGCTTTTGAGACGCTGATTCGTAAAAAGGCTCACCCCTGGGGCGACAGTTTAAAAACGATCGATCAGAACGTCGATCGTCTGTGGCGCGGGACGCGGTCGCAGCTGAAGCTGAGCCTTGAGGCGCCCGATGAGGCGGTCGCGTCGGCTGCGGCTGAAATCTGGCCCGTGTTCAACGATCTCCCCGATCCCACGCGCAAAGCCTACGCGGTGGAGTACGGCGCGTTGAGCGCGCTCTTGCCCAAGCTTGAAGCCTTCGGCACAGAAAAGCTCAAGGCGGCCTTCGCTTACTGCTGGGTTAAGGCGCTCCGCGAGGCGTTCGAGGCGTTTCTGGCCAGGCAAGGCGCAAACAGCCAGCTCAAGGCGTCTGCGGAGCTGGGGCAAACCCAAAAAGCGCGCGAGGCGATGCTCGATTGCTACGACGAGATTTGCGCGCGCATCAACGCGACGATGGTTTTGATGCCCGATGAAGCCCACGCGCAGCTGATCGCGCAGGTGAACCAAATCCTCGACGAATACCGCGTGAGCCAAAAGCTGAGTCAAAAAAAGAAGAAGGACGAAGCGTAAGCGGCCCCACGGAACCGCGCTCGGTTTTGAGATCGCCGTCGTTTGAGGCCTGCGTCAAGGTTGAAGCCCGGCGATTTCTTCTGGGGAGAGGCCGGTAGATTTTGCAATGAACGCATCATCGATACCGGATTGCCTCAGGGCCAGGGCGATCTCAAGCGCCTTTTTACGTTCGCCTTCAGCCCTGCCTCTCGCCAAGCCTTCGCGTTCGCCTTCAGCCCTGCCTCTCGCCAGGCCTTCGCGTTCGCCTTTGCGTTCTGCGCTCCTGAGGCCGGAGATGTAGTCGCGTTCGGCCTTTTCCTGCCTGAACTGGGCGTACCACAGCTCGTCGTCAGCGCTGATCAGCGATAATGCCTGATGGGCTTTCATGAGGCCTTCCTCCTTTCGTATCAGCTGCTGGATGAGCCCGCATTTTTCGGGATCATCGGCATCTTTTAAGAATATAGCCCAATTTTCGAGGGCCGTGTTGGATTCGAGGGAAGCCTCTAATGTTGCAACCTTGGGCAGCTCGATGAACACGATGTTGAGCGCATTGGCGAGTTCGCGGCCGTCTTTTGTGCGCATCGCGTAGCGGCTCACGGGATCCGTTGAGGTCACGCCCGATTGCGGCACGTATTCAAAATCGAGCACCGAAATCTGGTAGACCGTGGGCGCTTTCTCCCAGTCGGTGCTGCGCTTCATGCGCGAGGACGCGAGGCGCGCCACCAGGTATTCCGCGCGCTGCCCGTAATCGTATTCGCGGCGGTAAGCCTGCATCTCGATCTCGGCGGCCATCCCGTCGTCGAAGCGGCATGAAATATCGAAGCTGACGCCCCGGTGCCCCACATACTCGATGGGGGCCTCGTTCTGCGAGATCTCCCATGTGGCAATCCTGCGCTCGGTGGCGGCTTCAAGAAACGCGTGCATCGCCGCCCGGGAAGCCTCGTTCGGCTGCGTAAAGAGCGCCTTAAAAGTCGAATCGATGCGCGGATTTAAGAGCGCTCCGGTTCTCGCCTGGGCCACATATTCTTCTTCGGTCAGTCATCGGTTCACCTCCAGGCGAAATCTGAGAGATCTGCGCACAGATGTCCAGATGTTCGAACTGCAAAACGCCGTCTTATGTGCATCTGCGCCGTAGTGAACTTCAGAGCCCGGGCAAACCGGCTGCGAATCCTGCGGCGGCATCTGGGAGACCGATCGCTGCAGTGGCGTGACGCCAGTAATGGTTCTCTGACGCCCGCCTCCCTCTCCGCATGAACTCAGAACGTGAATCCAAGGCCGGTGGTGAGATGGAAGAGGGGAAGGATGCTGGATCTTTCATCTACGGGCGCGTCGTTGTCGGCGCATTTGTTGAGGCTCATGTAAAACTCGACAGGAATGTAAAACCTCTCGGAGAGTTTGATGTCGAATTCGGCGCCGATCCGGCCCGCGAGGCCTTCCGCATCGTCGATGAGCTTAATGGGGTTAAAACCGATGCCCAGGTTGATCGATGCGGCGAAGCGGTCGCCATCAAAAAGGTAAAAATGGGGCTCAAGCAGGATGCCCGTGAGGGTGGTGGTCAGGTAGAGTCCCACGCCTGGGGAGATCCGATAGCCCAGACTTGCGAGGCCAGAGGGAAAGACGGGCTCATAGAGATAAAAAATGGCGCCTCCTTCGAGTTTGAGATCGTATTCGGCTGCGCGTTCGGCCGATGCCTCTGTGGCCGTCATCGAAGGCTCTGCCCAGGCGGGCATGTTGAGGGCGAGAAGGGTTGCGAGCATTTTCACGTTCATAAAAAACTCCTGATTGAAGCTGATGCGGGAGTCTCTTTGCATAAAGCGTGCCAACGCCTCGCATGTGAGATTTCGCAGCGATTCTGAGCGGCTGTTTTGGGCCCGCCTGGAATGCGGATATCAGGAATAGGAGGAAGTTCGCTCCACTGAGAGGTCACTTTACTCCATCCTTGCGGCGTCATTCCCTCGGCCCGTTCGTCCTGCGCACCTGTGGCCGGAAGTCGCATTCGGCCTTTTCCTGCCTGAACCGGGCGTACCACACGTCGGTTTACCTCACCGCGGAAAACACACCCCAGGCAGAAACTGCGCGCCCTTCACGGCCATCTCCGCCCGCCGCCAGGGCCCCTCATTTTTCACGGCCGGGCGCAGTCTAAGACCTTCATTTTTTTGTAGTTTTTTGTCTGCCATCGCGCGTCGATCTGGCAGTCTTTGGCGTAGGGTGATAAATCACGCGTCCACTCCTGGATTTGTCCAGGCTTTATGTGTGAGGCACCTGTGCTGATTGATCTTCATGGCAATCCTGCCGAGCTTTCTCCCGCTGCTTTCGCCAAGGCGGCGGTTGCTGCGGGTCTGGACGCGGTCGTGGTGACCGATTCCAACCGCACCGATCGGCTCGATGATTATCTCGATGCGCTCGAAGATGCGGGCGTGGCGGCTTATGCGGGCGTCGAACTGACGCTGGATCGCGGAACGCTCGTCTTTATTCCGCGCGATTTGGACGACGCTTTTTTTGATGAAGTCTGGCCTCAGAGCTGGACCCTGGAAAGCGCGCTCTCCTATGTGAGCAAATTTGACGGCATCCTGATCGGTGGGCATCCCTATTGCCGCGATTTGGGCAACATCTTTGGTGATCGCATCTATCAGGTCAAAGGTCTGGCCGCCCTCGAAGTGCGCGTCGGCCGCGGAAAGATGCAATGGGACAACATGGCCGACACCGCCGCGGATCGTTTGCAGCTGGTTCGCGTGGGCGGATCGGGTGACGGCAAATGGGTGGGACGTGCGGCCACCTCCATAAAAGGTGACATCGAGACGCAGCCCGAATTGGTGGAGGCGATAGAAGCCCGCCTTTGCTGGCCCGTGGAATTTGAGCCCCTGAACGAGCCTCGCGATCGCTCGCTGCCCGAACCTTCACGCCCGAGTTTTGGTCCCCGCGATGAGGGCGGCGAAGAGAGGCCCCGCGGAGAACATCGCAGCTACGACGACAGAAGATCGCCTCGCGGTGGACGCCCTTACGGAGATCGCCGCAGCTTTGGGGATCGCGAGAAGAGCGAAGGCGGAGACGAGGGCCGCAGTTTTTCACCGCGCCGGAGCATGGGTGAGCGCAGAAGCTTCCCGGGGCATGGCCGAAACGATCATCGAAGCCGCGATGGCGGAGGTCGTCCACCTCGCCGGGATTCCGGTCGCCCTCCTCGCCGCGAGCATTGATCCCCCCGAACCGATCCTGACCTCTTTTTCACCTCTGTTCTCACCAGCCAAAGCCCGGAAGCTCCATCCATCGTAAGTTCAAAAGCCGCAAGCCGGTCTGTAAGAAGCCGAATCCGATGTTTGGGGCGGAGCCTGAGGGGTGAAGAGAGGGCAGGGAGGGCTCCGGTTGCCACCCGAAGCTGCGATCGCGCTCAGATCGGGCTCCGGTTGCCACCCGAAGCGGTCATAACAGCAAATTCATCACTTCGGTTGCCACCCGAAGCGGTCATAACAGCAAATTTTTAACTTCGGTTGCCACCCGAAGCTGTATCTGACCCTCGATCGGAACTTCGGGTGCCACCCGAAGCAGGGTTTGACCCCCGATCGCAGGTTCGGGTGCCACCCGAAGCAGGGTTTCATCGTTTATCGGCGCTTTCCCCAATGGCCCATCGGCCCAAACGCTGGCGATCTTTAAAAAGAGAGTTGCCCATGGAGCCCCAATGTCGCAATGCGGGCGAGCATCCCGCTGAAAATCCGCCGGTCTCGCTTTTGACGCTGCTTTTGTTTCCGCTCAAAGAATGGGCGCATGTGCGGCATCAGGTTCGGGCGCTGCTCCGGATGATCGCGCTCTTTTTGCTGGGGATTGGGTTTATGGTCGCAAGCTACCAGGCGGCTTTGTGGCTCTTTCGGCAGTATGCCGAGCTTGGGAGGCTGGCGCCGGCGCTGGTTCAGAAGACCCTCGAACTTTTGATGGCGTTCTTTTTTGGGCTGCTCACGTTCTCCTCGGCGCTGGGGGCGTTCTCTTCATTTTATATGCGCGAGGACTTACCGCTGCTGATGGTGGCGCCGGTGCCTTTGGGGCGGCTCTTTTTATCGAGGTTCGCTCAAACATGGGTTCAGGCCTCGTGGATGATGCTCTCTTTTGCGCTGCCGATTCTTTGGGCGTCGGGACCGGTGCTGAAGGCGCCGTTTGCGTATTATCTGGCGCTCACCGCAGGGTTCATTCCGCTTTCGATGACGGGTTCGGCGATCGGTTGTTTGCTGGCGATGGCGCTTTCGAGGGTGTTTCCGGCCAGGAGGAACCGTCAGGCGTTCTTTGTGCTCGCGATGGGGCTGTTCCTTTGCGGTTATCTGGCGCTTCGCTGGGCTGAACCTGAGCGCTATTTTAATGCCGAGGGCTTTGCGCAGCTCGTGCAGCTGCTGAATCGCATCGATCCGGCAACTGTGGGCAAACATCCTGCGGGCTGGTTGCTTTGTGCGCTCTTTTCGGGGCTTTCGGGTCGCTGGGGGATGGCTGTTTTAAACGGGACGCTGCTTCTCCTGGGATGCGGGGTGACGGTGGCCCTTGGGGCAGCCTTTGCGAAGGCGACCTGGAGGCGGAGCTTTGCCCTTTATTTGGAGGGGTCGGTCGAAAAACCGGCGATCGCATCGAAAGCGCGTCCTCTCCCGGCCAAAAAAGCCGCCAAAGTGGCTTCTCCATTGTGGGCGCTCTATCGAAGAGACACGCTCATCTTCTTTCGGAGTGCGGGGCAGTGGTCCCAGCTTCTGCTCGTGGCCGCGTTGGTGGTGGTCTATATCTTCAATTTTAAGCATCTCGATCTGCTCATCAAATCGGGCATCTTAGGGACGCGGGGACTCTTCTTCATCAACCTTCTTCTGGGGACGATGGTGGCTGCCGTGCTCGCGGCGCGTTTTTTGTACCCCTCCGTCAGCCTCGAAGGGCACGCGTTCTGGATCTGTCAGGCGGCCCCTTTGCCCGTCGAGGTTCTTTTAAAGTCCAAGGTGCTTTGGGGATTTCTGCCCCTTTGCGGATGTTGTCTCCTCCTGAACATCGTAAGCAACCTGATGGTGCGTTTGCCCTTTTGTGAGTCGGCCTGCTCGGCGCTGCTCACGCTTTTATGCGCTTACGCCTATACCGGAATGGCGGTGGGGATGGGGGCATGCGATGCGCGGTTCGACGATCCGAACCCGGCCAAGATTGCAAGCAGTCTCGGGGCTGTGCTTTTTATGCTCTGCTGTCTGCTGGCGACCGGGTTGCTTACGGCGCTCTGTTTGCCCTGCTTTTTGATGTTGCGGCAGTTTGAAAACTTTCAGACATTGCCCGATGGGCCCGGCGTTTGGCTCCGCATCGCTCTGTTTGTGGCGGGCATCGCTCTGGCCTTTGCGATTCACCGCGCGCCGCTCCTTTTGGGGGCTCGCGCTTTAAGGAGAACTCAAGCATGACCGACGTCATCAACCAAATGACCGAAATGATGCGGAAAGCGAACCGCATTTTAATCTTTACGGGCGCTGGAGCGAGCGTCGATTCCGGCATTCCGGATTTCCGGAGCCCTGGAGGCATCTGGTCCACGATGGATCCGGAGAGTCTCTCCACGGACGCATTCTACGGCGGACCCAAAGGAAGGGCTCTCTTCTGGCGAACCTGGCGCGCGCTGTACGAAAGCTGCGGTAATCCCAAGCCCAACGGCACGCATTTAGCCTGTGCAAAACTTGAGGCGATGGGAAAAACCCTGGGACTCCTCACGCAAAACATTGACGGGCTGCACCAAGCCGCGGGCTTCCGCAATGTAAGAGAATTGCACGGTAACATGCAGAGCTGCTACTGCCTGAAATGCAAACAGACCGTAACCGCAGACGAGGTGCTCAAGGTTTTAAAGGAAGGGCACCCTATCCCTACCTGCGAAAGCTGCGGGGGACCGGTTCGGCCCGATGTCGTAGTCTTCGGCGACCCTCTCGACAGCGAAATCCTCGATACCGCAGATCAGTGGGCCCAGACTTGCGATCTTTGCATCGTGCTCGGATCGAGCCTGACGGTCTATCCAGCCGCTGCGATCCCCCGAATGGCGCGGCAAAGAGGCGCGGAACTGCTCATCGTCAACCGAGATCCCACGCCGATGGATTATCTGGCCACTTTGCGCGTCGGAATGTCGCTCAAAGACAGCTTTGTACCCGCAGTCGAGGCCCTCTGAGAACCATTTGCCTCTGTTTCAGCCTTCCGGGCTGCCCCCAGATCCCTTAAATCCTTTTTGCGAGCAAATATGAGCGCTCACTATCTGATCGGCATCGATTTAGGAACCACTCACTGCGCCCTGGCTTTTAGCCCCGTCCATCAGCCACAGGTTCACGTGTTTCCCATACCTCAGCTTGTAGCCCCGGGGCAGGTCGAGGCGAGGACCCTGCTGCCTTCTTTTTTGTATATGCCCGCTTCGGGTGAGATGAACGAGGCCGATTTAAAGCTGCCCTTTGAAGGGGATCCCTACCCCGTGGGTGAAATGGCGCGCACGAGGGGTGCGGCGGTGCCCGACAGGCTTTGTTCGTCGGCGAAGAGCTGGATATGTCACGGCGGAGTCGATCGCAGGGCGAAGATACTCCCCTGGTCGGCGGAACCTTCCGAGATCGAGCAGATTTCACCCCTCGAGGCCTCGGCCGCATATCTGAAGCATCTGCGATCAGCCTGGGATGCGGCTCACAAAGATGCGCCGATGAGCGAACAGGAGATCGTGGTCACGGTCCCCGCCTCGTTCGATGCACTGGCAAGACAAATCACCCTGGAAGCGGCCGCGATGGCGGGCCTTCCAAACGCGCGGCTGCTCGAAGAACCTCAGGCGGCCTTCTACGATTTTGTGGGGCAGCAGGGCGAACATCTCGCAGAGGCTCTGGGAAATGCCCGGCTGGTGCTCGTGATCGATCTCGGGGGCGGAACCACGGATCTGACCCTCATGCGGATTCACGACGCAGCCTCCGGCGAGATTGAGCGCATCGCCGTGGGCGGTCATCTGATGCTCGGCGGCGATAATATGGACGCCGCACTGGCTCTCGAACTCCAAAAGAAGGCTCAGGTTGAGCAACTTTCTCCTGTCGAATGGTCTGCGCTCGTTCAGCAGGCGAGGCAGGCCAAAGAAAAGCTCCTTTCGCCCGATGCGCCCGAGAGCTGGACGGTTCCCGTAGCCAAAAGGGGCGCAAAGTTAATCGGGAGCACCAAAACCGCGACGATTTTGAGGGAAGAGGTGAACGACCTGTTGCTCGACGGCTTCTTTCCCATCACAAATCCCGACGAGGAAGCGAGTCCCCAGGGCCGCGCGGGGCTTACGACCCTGGGCCTGCCTTATACCACGGAGACAGCGGTCCCTCGTCACCTGAGCAGCTTTTTACGCCGGCATGCTTTGAGCGCTCAGCGGGCCGGAGCAACCCTTGTAGGCGGTCTTCCCAGGCCTGATGCCATCTTACTGAACGGTGGCGTCTTTAAAGCCGAGCGTCTGGTCGAGCGCCTGAAGGCGGTCTTCGAGCGCTGGTTCGGTTCGGAGATCCCCTTTTTGCCTCACCGCTCCCTCGATACGGCGGTGGCCTGCGGCGCGGTCTATTCAAGCCTGGCCCGTCACGGGTTGGGGTACGCGATCAGCGGCGGATCGGCCCGCGCCTACGCGATCGGGGTGGAAGACAAGGAAGGAAAAAAGCGCCTCCTTTGCATCGCGCCCAAGGGCCTCGAAGAAGGACACCAGGTTCAGCTCCCCGGGCGGGTGTTCGATCTCCTGCTGGATCAGCGCATCGCCTTTTCGCTCTACGCCTCCACCTCAGAGGCCACCGATCCAGGGGAATTCTGGCCCGACGATCAGCCCTTCGAGGCGCTTCCACCGCTCGTGACGGTGATGCGCATCAAGGATCGCCCCGGAAACAGCAAAGAGCCCGTCACCCTGACCGCCGGCCTCACGGAATCGGGGACTCTGGAGGTCGCCCTGCAGACCGTCGCCCTGCCGCCGCTCCGCTGGAAGCTCGCCTTCGATCTCGATGCGCCCAAAACAGAAGTCCGCAACACCCCCGAAGCTCAGCCACAGAGCCGCGATCACGCCGGGATGGACGAACCTTTGCCCAAAAACTTCTTTGAGGCCGAGCGCCTGATCGAGAGAACCTTTACGGGATCCCAGCAATGGTCCGGGCCCGCCGCAGGAAAGAACCTGAGGCAGGGGATTGAAGATTTCATCGGCCCGAGGGGCGAATGGCACGCCACCTGTTGCCGCAGGCTGTTCCAAATCCTCTGGCGGATGCGCGATCAGCGCGGGCGCACCCCCGAACACGAGCAAAGCTGGCTCCGTCTTTGCGGCTTCTGCATGCGCCCCGGCTACGGCGTTCGCGGTGACGAAGAGCGCAGGCAGCAAATCTGGAGCCTGAAGGCTGAGGGCTTAAAGAACCCCTCGAAGAGTTTGCAGAGCGAATGGTGGATCTTTTGGCGGCGCATCGCTCCGGGGCTTTCGGCCGAACAACAGGAAGCGCTCTTTACCGAAGTGCGGAAAGGCTGCGAGCCGGCGCTTCGGGGGGCGGCCCCGGTTCAGCCGGAGCTCCTGCGATTGGCTGCGGTGCTGGAACGCTGCAAGGCGAGCGAGAAGGCGGAAGCCGGGGCCTGGTGCCTTGCGCTCAAAAAGAAGCTGGGATCCTTCTGGCCCCTGGGAAGACTCGGCGCGCGGGTGCTGTTTGCGGATCCGCAGGGTGAACTTGTGCCGGTGGAGACTGCGGAAGCCTGGCTCCGGGCGCTCCTTTCGGAGGACTGGTCTCAGGCGGATACGCCCTTTGCTGCCGTTTTGCTGGGCCGCCGCGCGTTCGATCCCCGGGACGACATCGGAGAGCCGCTGAGGGCTGAGCTTTTATCGCGCCTGCAGGCGATCAAATGCCCCGCATCCTGGCTTGCCTTCGTTCAGGTCCCGCCCCAAAGGGGAGATGCGCTTCAGCAAAAAGACCTGCGTCAAATGCTGGGCGAAGCGCTCCCTTCGGGCCTTCGGTTGCAATAATGGTTGTCCCGAACCGGAGAAAGACCCGCGATCCCAGCGGATGTGGGGTTTGGGGATCTTAATTTGTGTTTTTTTGCAACTGGAAGATTTTCGGGTGCAATATTACGCCTTTTTAATTCGAATCTATCGACAATCCCCCAAAAAACGGGCATCTTTTCACCCGGATGGAAGACGGGTCGTTGAAAGGAATGTGAGATGGAAGAAGAGAATCAGCCTTCCCAACCCTTTTTGAAGCATATCCTTTTCGCGGGATTGGCCGAGATTGCAGAGCTGGCAGCGGGCTGGGAAGTGCCTTACCGCATGCGCCGCAAACTTTTTAACCTCGCCAGCTACTATATTCTGGAGCGCCGGGGTTTGCGGGCTACGCAAATCATGGACATCCTTGAGCTCAGCGCCCGCACGGTCTCGAGTTTAGCCAAAGAGATGAAGCAGTTCGACCTGATGGAGGCGCGAACACAGTGCGATTTGCCGAGGCGCATTGAGCTGATGCTGTGGTCGAAGCCGATGAGCGAAGGTCGCATGTTCCAGCACCTGGCACCCGAGACGCCGGACGACATTCGCGCGGCCATCGACAAGCTGATCGATCGCGGTTTTGTGGAGCGCACGGTTCACCCGGTCAGCGGCGTCGCCACGTATAAGCTGCTTCGTTCGGCCTTCAGAAGGGAAGACGACGGATGGTTCACAAGGATCGACGCCGTGGAGCGCTTCTTCCAGTCCATGGGCCGCGTTCTGAACGCCCGGTTCCTGCACCGCGACGAGCGGGCGATGGCTGGATCCTTCCTCTTCCGCATGCCACCCGACGGTTACCAGAGGCTCCATAAATTCTACGAAGAGCAATTCTGGCCTTTCCTCGTTCAGCTCGAAAACGAAGCTTCCGAAGATCCCGAACACGCCATGGATGCCGATCTCACCCTCTGCTGGGCTCCCGTAGACGAAGGCTTCGATCGCCGCTGAACCCCGCCGAAATCCCTCACGAATCCGGATCCCCCCCTGCTGAAGCCGGCCTCTGCTGAAAGCCCCGCGAAGTTCTGCCCGCAGGATCTCATCCTTTTTTGCTCTGTTCCCATGCTTCCTTTCAAGAGAAGCTGCCCGTCTCCCTTTACATGAGGAAGCTGAAGCCCATGAGGGGCTCGATATATTGCTGCGGATCTGTGATCGCCGAATCCATTTGCTCGCGATGAGAGGGCTTTTTGAGGGTATAGGCGGCGCCGAAGCTGAAGGCTACGCTGGGAGTGATGGAGATCTGGATACCGATACCCGATTTGACGGCGAAGCTGCAGTAGAAATCGCCATAGGGCCAGTTGTAGGCCGTGCCAAAAAAATGCATCTCACCGGCACTGAGAGAGAGCTCCAGTTCGAGACTTTCCGTGATCGGGACGAAGTGATACCCCGAAATCCAGTTCGCGCCGCTCAGTAGGGTGGCCTGATTGTCAGCGTATGTCTCCGGATAACCGGAGTACCTGTAATTGAAATGGGTGAGCCCGAGATCGGATTCGTAGTAGATCCCGAAGTGACGGCTCCGGTATCCGAGAGAGAAGGCCAACCGGCCGCCCTTTTCGAGGGATTGCTTGCTCGTTGCATTCAGGTGCTTTTGGTAATACCCAAAGAAACCCGAGAGCCGGACGCGGAAGTCGAAGGCAGAGCTCTCGGTTTCGAGCAGGCGGTGAACTTGTTCGGTTTCATGAGCCGCAGCTTCCGCAGTAAAGGCGAGGAGCAGAGGGATCAAAGCGCGCATGAGGGCATCCGTCGGTTGAGTTTCAAAAGGGAAGAGGTCGGTTCCATGCGTTCAAAGCCCGGGTGTAAGGTTTCAAAAACGGCCTTTTACGGATCACCATAAGAGGTAGCTGGCGCCTAAAAGGGGTCTCACGAGAAATTGTTGCGAGTCCTCTCCGGTATAACTCTCTTCGTTTGAGCTGGGGATGCGCATCACCAGCTCTGCTCCCAGTCGAAATTCGAACAGGTGATTCAGCCTGTAATAGAGGGAAAGGCTGCCCTTGCCGGCAGGCGAGACGAAAAAGCCTTCTGAACTGGGGTAGGGCGAGGATAAATACGAGGAGATCCCGATCCCGAGCGATGCGCTGAATAAAAGTTTCTGGGGAATGAGTGACGTAAACGTATGGCCCGAAAGATAGAGGCCCATTTCGTTCATATGACTCCTCTCCCGGCTGGAAATCTTCTTCTCTTCCAGTTCGAATAGCCTGGATTTGGTTTTTAAAAGATCGAGGTTGAAATCGATCGAATAGCCAAATCTTCCGTATCGGGTGAGGAACGAGCTGATCAGACTGCCGCCCCAGGCTCTGAAATCGCATCCTGAGTTCTTTAAATCCCTGCCATAGCTGTAAGCGAGGTTCTGTTGAAAGGCGTTGTAATGCTCACCGTTGAACAGGGCTTCGGGATCGGGCTGATCGGGCTTCTGCTCCTCTGCAATCTCTTCAGGCTTTTCGGCAATGGATGCCGCTTCCTCTTCTGCAGGATCGAACTGGGGCAGCATCAGGATCGAAAGGGCGAGGAATGAAAGCATGGTGATTGAGCCTTAAACGGATGATCGATGCCGATGGTTGAACGGTTTCAAACTCTGAACGCTGCAAACGCTTCAAACGGGAGCCGGTTTTTTAACTCCGGACGAAGATTCTTTGAAAATAACGTAAGGATTTGAATGCATGAACTGTACATCGCTTGCAATTTTGATGAGCTTCATTAACCCTGGACCTCAACTTTTTCGGCATCGCTGCCGGATCCTGAAGTCTGGACTGCGCATCCTTCCGGCGTTTCTTGCGCTTTGGAGTTTAAAAACCGGACCGCATCTTCGATGTCGCCCAGGGTTTTGGCTGTGGAGACCCGCATCCGCCATTGCTTGGCATAGGTGAGTCCGTTGCAGAGGCTGTGGAGCGGCTTCAAGAGGAAGGTGATCGAAGCGCCTGACCTGAGCTCTTCTTCAACGAAGGGCAGGTATACATTTACAGCCTCGGCTCTGGTTTTAATGGGCGAAGGATCCCCAAAGATTTTCTGATCGGCCTCCGCAAACAGATAGGCGTTCTGAAATGCAGCCCGCCCGATCATCGCGCCGTCTGCCTGCTTTAAGATCTCTGAAGCTTCATCCAGCGTCGAGATATTGCCGTTTAACTCGATCGTGAGTTCGGGATGCTCGCGTTTGAGCTGAAATACGAGCTCCCGGCGCAAAGGCGTCTGGCGGTTTTGCTTGGGATTTAAGTTCTGGAGCACGGCGGAGCGCGCGTGGATGATGAATCTCTGGCAGGGCGCTTCGGCAACCTTCAAAACAAAGCGAAGTAAGTCATCGTAAGAGTCGTGGGGCGCGATGCCGATGCGATGTTTGACAGTCACGGGCCTGTCGGTCGCTTCGCTTAAAGCCTGGATGCAGTCTCTGACCCTCTCGGGATTCGCCATCAAAGCTGCGCCAAAATGTCCGGACTGCACGCGCTCTGAAGGGCAGCCGCAGTTTAGATTCACTTCATCGTAGCCATAGGCCATCGCGATCGATGCTGCGCGCGCCAACTCCTCGGGATCGTCGCCGCCTAACTGCAATGCGATCGGGTGAGTCCATTCCTCAAAGCGCAGATGCTTGTCTCTGTCTCCAAAAAGCACCGCATACGCCGAGATCATCTCGGTATAGAACAGGGTATGCCGCGTCAGTTGCCGCATAAAGGCGCGAAACGGGCGGCCTGTGTAGTCGATCATCGGCGCGATGCTGAGCTTCGGCAGATTCAAAGCTTTTCACCTTTTAAATGGAGGCGGGATCTCAGACCGGGGGAGCATATGACGACGGGCGAAGGATCGGGGATCGGAACGATCAAAGCTGGAAGCCCCGATCCAAAACCCCAGGTTCAGGATTCGCTCGGCGGCTCAGCCTTGCGGCGGCGCTTGGGCTCTACGGTGTTTTCTTTGGGAAGCGGCGCCTTTTTCACCTTCTTCCCGGCGTCCTCTTCGTCTTCTTTGGCCTTGGCGGCCTTTCTCTGGGCCCGGATCGCGGCGGTCTTTGCGGTCGCGGTGAGCGCTTCGACCACTTCCTCGGGGTAGAGATCGGTTGCAGGCTTCTTTGCGCGCGAAGTCTTCTTAGGCGCTTCGGTGGCGGCGGGCTCTGCAACCACGGGCGCTTCATTCACAGGCGCTACGGCGGGCTCTGAAGCTTCGGGAGCCGGCGCCGCTTCGGCCTTCTTTCGGGATCGCGTCACCTTGACCGGCACTTCTTCCGCAGTTTCCTCGGCTTTCTTGCGCGATCTCGTCGTCTTCTTTGGGGCTTCGGCGGGTTCTTCGGCTGCAGGCTCGGCCTTCTTTCGCGTGCGCTTCGGCTTTTCTTCGGCGGGGGCTTCCTCCGTCTCGGCCTTCTTGCGGCTTCGCGTGGTTTTGACCGGCGCTTCTTCGCCCTCAACGGCGGCTTTTGCGGTCTTCCGCGTCGTCTTCTTTGCGGTCGTGCCCGCATCTTCCTTCTTTTGAATGAGCAACAGCGCCTGCTCTAAGGTGATCTCGTTCTCGCTCACCCCACGGGGCAGCGTCGCGTTGGTCTTTCCGTGCTTCACGTAGGGCCCGAACCGCCCGCTGTGCACCTCGATCGGCTCGCCGTCGACGGGATGCTCGCCCAATACGCGCAGGGGCGCCGCCTTCTGACCGCGCGTCTTCTTCTGCGAAAGGAGCTCGAGGGCGCGCGGGAGATCGATCGTCATCAGATCGTCCTCCTTGGTCAGGGAGGCGTAGATGCCCTTCGGCGTGTCGGGCTTTAGGTAGAGCACGTAGGGACCAAACTTCCCGAGGCCCACCTTGACGGTTCCGCCTTCGGGATGCTCACCCAACGTGCGCGGAAGCTCGAGGATCTTGAGCGCGAGCGACAGATTCACCTCTCCAGGCGAGATCCCCGGCGGCAGCGACTGGTTCTTTGAGGTCTTGGGATCGCTTCCGCGCTGCAGATAGGGCCCAAATCGCCCGTGGCAAAGGCGGATCTCTTCGCCGGACTCGGGATCGTTGCCCAAAACGATGTTGCCCGAAGCGGACTTGCTGAATAAATCTTCGATATAGGCCTGGTTGACGTCGGCAGGAGCCACCGTATCGGGCAATGCGATCGTCTTCCGCTCGCCCTGAACCTCCGCCTCGACGAACGGACCATAGCGTCCGATGCGGATGTCGTAGGATCCTAAGGTGTTGTAATGGAGTGTGCAGATGCTGCGAGGGTCGATCGCTTCGCCCTGCTCGATGCTCTTCAAGAGGTAACCGTCGTAAAACTTGCGTAAATAGGCGATCTCGTCCTCTTTACTGTTGATCTTGTCGAGCCAGGCCTCCATCTCGGCGGTGAAATCGACGTCCACCACCTGTGAGAGCGTCTCTTCGAGGAGCTTAGTGACCGCAAACGCCGTAAAAGTGGGCTGCAGATAGCGCGAGACCGTCAGAACATAGCCGCGGTTCTGGATGGTTGAGATGATGCTCGCGTAAGTGCTCGGACGTCCGATACCCAACTCTTCGAGCTTCTTGACCAGCGTCGCTTCGGTGAAGCGTGCAGGCGGCCGGGTCTCGTGCGATTGCGCCGTAATGCTCAGGCAGGGCAGCAGATCACCTACATTCAGCTGCGGTAAAGGCGTGTTGCTGTCGTCGAGCGCATCGGCGGGATCGTCGTTGCCGTTGACATATGCGCGCAGGAACCCGTCAAACAGCACCTGGCGGCCCGATGCCTTGAGCAAAACCTTCTGACCGTTCGCCGGATCCTCGGTTTCGAGGGTGACATGGGTCATCAGAATCTTCGCGTTGGCCATCTGCGTGGCCGCGGTACGCTTCCAAATCAGATCGTAAAGCCGCGCTTCGAGCCCCGAGAGCCCCAGTTCCTCGGCCGTGGCCATCTGTGTTCCGGCCGGACGGATCGCCTCGTGCGCTTCCTGTGCACCCTTGCTCTTCGTCTGATAATGCCGCGCTTTGGGTTGCAGGTAGTTCGCCCCGTACCGACGCTCGATCATCTTGCGCGCCGCATCGATCGCCTCGTTTGAAAGGTTTACCGAGTCGGTACGCATATAGGTGATGTGACCGTTCTCGTAGAGATGCTGCGCAATTTTCATGGTGTCCTGCGCGCTTAAGCCGAGCTTTCGGTTGCTCTCCTGCTGCAGGGTCGAGGTTGTAAACGGCGGATACGGGCTTCGTTCCGAGGGCTTGGCGTCGATCTCCGTCACTTTCAGCTGGCAACCCTTGAGTCTCTGCGCCAGAGCCTCGGCTTCATCGCCCGAGAGGCAAAGACAGCGCTTGTTTTTTAAAGCACCCGTGCTGTCGTCAAAATCTTTGCCCGTGGCGAGCGGCTTTCCACCGAGCGCGGTGACGGTTGCCTCGAAGCCCTGCCCGTCCTTTTCGGTCTGGGCTAAAAGATCCCACCACTGGGAGCTCACGAACGCGATGCGATCGCGCTCTTTTTGAACCAGCAACCTCACCGCCACCGACTGCACGCGGCCGGCCGAAAGCTTGGGCGCGATCTTCTTCCAAAGCAGCGGCGAGACTTCGTACCCCACAAGGCGATCCAGGATGCGTCGCGCTTCCTGCGCCTGCACCAGGCTCTCGTCCAGCTCGCGCGTATTCTGCAGTGAGCGCGCGATGGCCTCCCGGGTGATCTCGTGAAACACCATGCGGTAAGTGGGGATCTTCGGCTTCAGCAGCTGCAAAAGATGCCACCCGATCGCCTCACCCTCGCGATCTTCATCGGTTGCGATGTAGAGGCGGTTCGCATCCTTGAGGGCACGCTTCAAATCGGCGACCAGCTTCTTCTTGCCGTCGGGGATCACGTAAATGGGCTCGAAGTTTTCGTCTACGTTGACCGCCATGCGCGCCCAGCTTTTGCCGCGAATGTCCTGCGGGATCTCGTCTGCGGACGAAGGGAGGTCGCGCACATGGCCCATGGAGGCCTCAACCGTGTAATCGTTGCCCAGAAATTTGCGGATGGTGCGGGCTTTGGTGGGGGATTCGACGATCACCAATGCGTGGTCGGCCATAAAAAGCTCCTTCAACGATGGGCCCAGGCGCTCGGGTATGGGCCCTTTGGGCGCGAAAAATGGACTTGGGAATTCGTAAAGGTCAAGAGTTTTTGGGCTCACGGGCAAAATCCTGCTACAGACCTGGCGGGCAAATGGTGAGAATGAGGGAATTTTTTGGCTTCAATTACGCGTGATCTACAAATTTTAAGTCCTTTTACGTTTGACTTTTTCCCCTCGTCTCCATGACCATTTGCAAAGGCTTTGGGGGAACTGTTCTCCCACATCGAAGGTTGTAACCTTTGGAGTTATCGATGTTTTTAAATCACTGGAGTCGCGTTGGCCTCACTTTGCTGGCCATTTCTGCAGCTGCAGGTCTTTGGGCCTGCGATGACGACGATAACGATAACGGCGATGCTTCGCTCGATGCCGATCTGGACAGCGCACTGCCCAGCGACAGCGGCAAGCACGACGCATCATCCGACGCCTCCCACGGCGGCGGTGATGCCAGCGATGGGGGAGACGCGAGCGGCGACGCCGAGATAGACAGCGGCGACGCCGAGATAGACAGCGGCGACGCCGAGGCTGACGGCGAGCTCGATGCCGAGCTCGATGCCGAGCTCGATGCCGAAATCGACGGCGAGCTCGATGGTGAAATCGATGGCGAGATCGATGGCACTCTGCCGGAATGCATCGATGTGGACGATTGCACCGAAGGTGGCGTCTGCAGCATTCCCAGCTGTAAAGACGGGAAATGCGATTATTCTGAGTTGCGGCCCGAATGTTGTACCGAAGGCGATATCACGAATTGCAAGCCGGCCCAGGAATGCCAGATCGTCAGCTGCGTTCAGAACGAATGTAGATATGAAACCGATGTCATCTCGGAAGGTTGCAGGGTCGCTTGTGTAGATGAAGACGACTGCAGCGAGAAGGATTGCTACGATGTCGAATGCAAGAGTGATGAATGCAACTATACGCGCATCACCGATAAGCAGGACGAGAATTACTGCGAATGCATGACGGCAACCGTAGACGAAGACTGCACGGGCACGCTGTCGAATGCCTGCAAGAAATGGGTTTGCAGCGAGCAGCATGTCTGCATCGAAAGCGACATTGAAAACTGCCATGCCTGCTCCAAGCCCGAAGACTGCGCTGAATTTGCTCAGGATTGCCAGAGCTTCAGCTGCAATGAACAAAGCGTTTGCGCTTTCGATGCGATTCCGGGTTGCTGCAGCACCGCTGACTGCACCAACACCTTTGACTGGTGCACCCTTTCGGCCGCAGACGATGCGTCAGAAGTCACGATTGCTGACGGTTCTGCCAAGATCAAGTTCTACACGCAGGTTTACGAAGCGAATATTACGCCTGCTCAGACGGATGAAAACGTCAACGATCTGGTCAAGGTGCAGATCGGCTTCATCAAATCCGGTGATGATGCGGCCGTCGACGACAACTGGACCTGGTTTGATGCCCATTACATTGGTCAAAAGGGCGACGGAAACGCCAACAGCGAATATGAGGCGGAGCTCTCGTTTACTGCAGCGGATCAGTATAAGGTCGCTGCGCGCGTGATCGTCGATGGCTACCACGCCGCCATGTGCAACAACGGCGAAGGTTACGGCGTTGGCGGCAATACGGGCGTCACTTATAGCGCGGATCACAACTGGGGCCTCAAAGTGAATGCTCCCGTTGTTGGACCCAACATCGTCGATAAATGCGACTTTTTGGCCCCCTCGGCGGCTTCAATTGAAGCTGGCCAAACGGTCACCGCAACCATGTCGCTGGTCGAAGCCGGAATGACCGGCGCGACGCCCTCGCTCGATTCCGTTAAGGTTGAAATCGGTTATATCGATCATAACGCGGCCGACAAGAGCCCAACTGCTACCGGCTGGACCTGGGTGGCTGCAACCAAGCACGACAGCTGCCTGGGCTGCATGGCAGGAGCGATCGAATACGGCGCCGATCTCACCATCTCGACTGAGGGCAGCTACGACGTCGCTTCCCGCGTTTCGGTCGATAACGGTGAGAATTGGGCCATTTGCAACACGATGACTGCCATCGATTACGCCAACGGTGGTGTCTATGATCCCAGCCAGAATAAGACGATTGAGGTGACCGTTCCTTCCAATGTTTGTGAGCCTGCCTGCACGGGCGATACTCCGCTTTGTGTAGAGAACACCTGCCAGCCGAATCTCTTTATCAGCGAATGGTCTCGCACTTCGATTGATTCCAACAATCGCTATGCAGAGCTCTATAACCCGGGAGAGAAAGACATTTCGCTCGAAGGTTATAAGCTGGCTTATTTGGAGGCGACGCCCAAGTCAGCCGTTCTCTCTGGGACAATTAAACACGGCGAAACATTTACGATTTGTGGCAAGTCTGTTGAAGGTGTTACCTGTGATTTGGTTGCATCGATCAACTGGGGCCACAAAGCACCTATCGCACTGATGCACGGCGATGATGTCATCGACAGCTTCGGCAAGACGGTTACCAGTGGCAATGGCTACCTTGATAAAATCACTTGGATTGAGCGCCGTTGCAATGCAAAAGCAGGCGATAATGCGGGTGACAGTTGGGATATTGCTGCTGACTGGATTACCCATAAGAGCGGTGAATCTTCAACAAACAACTTCGGCACCTACAATCCAGAATGCCCCATTCCGCCTCAGGCCGATAACGCCTGGTGCCGCTTCCAGCATGTTGCAGGGGCTGTGGACGGAGCTGCTTACGCCACCTACGTGACCGCAGATGGTGATAACGTCACCTTCTTTATGCATCTCGATGCTAATGTGCTCGAAGGCTCGGGCACCGTTGCAAACGTGAAGTTCTACTATGCCAAGGAAGGCACCGCGTTTGATAAAGACAATTTGACGGGATGGAGCGAGGTCGAGGCCTCCAAGAATGCGTCTCCCACCAGCTTGGATGCCAATGCTGTTGCCGCAGGTCACGAAGAATATGAAGCCCATACGCGTGTAGCAGAAGTGGGCACTTATACCGTCTTTGCAGTGATGCAGATGGGCGATGAGTCCAAGGTCTTCTGCGATAAGGAGGGCGATACTCCTGAAACTGACGGCTCAAGCGACGGCTTCGCCATCGCCAACGCGGGAACCTTTACTGTGGTTGCGGATCCCTGCGCTTGCACTGCGGGTGCCAATCCGCGTTGCGACACCAATGATCTCAGTAAAGTATTTTCCGATTCCGCAGCGTGCACTGTTACTTATTCAGTAGCCGGTGGATTTGTTGGGGCGTGCGGCGTTGATGAAACGGATTGCGGATCGACTGAGAAATGCGGCACCAATGCTCAGGGACAAGTGACCTGCATCCCGACCAGCAATTGCACAGAAACCTGTGAAACCAAGAATATCTGCGGTGAAAATATCGACAGCAACAAGGTCTACTCGACCACTGCAGATGCCTGTGATGCCAGCGGCGCTTGCATCAAATCCTTTGTAAAAGACTGTGAAGACACTAACCAAGTCTGCGCCGAAGGTGAATGCGTGGCGCCCAACACCTACGATTGGTGCACTCTGTGGGGCCAAGATGCGAATAGCAGCAACGGTGGCAACTTCACGGTGAACGTGGGTCAATCCCATCTCTTCTATGCCAAGATCTATGAAGAGAATCTGACTCACAGCGATACCGAGAATGCAAACGTGAAAGTCTGGATCGGCTACATCAGCGATGGTGCCTCCGAAACAGATAAGGCTGATGCAAGCAAGTGGACTTGGACGCCAGCGGATTTTGCGACTCATAGCGGCTCCGATCCCGACAATGCTCTGTACAGCGCCTCTGTTACATTCAACGAAACTGGCAAAGTCTTGATGGCCGCCAGGGTCACCGTGGACGGCGTCGATAAGCACGCGACCTTCTGCAACAGCGGCATTGGTGAGGGCGTTGGAAACACCGGCGTCGATTTCAACATTAACAACTGCAACCATGTCTTGGTTACAGATGCCTGTGGCAATGGTTGCTCCGGTGAAACACCTGTATGCGATACGACGGGCGATCCAAAATGTGTCTGCGATGCGAACAGCTGCACCGGCGGCAAGATCTGCAACGAGAATGGTGTTTGCGAAGAAACTGCAGCGGAGAAGACGCTCTTCTTCTCGGAGTTTGTTGAAGGTACATCAGGGTCAGCGAGAGGTTTGGAGATTTACAATCCAACCGATAGCGAGATAGATCTAAAAGACTATACACTCAAGATCGGTAACACTAATCTCTCTTGGGGGTCTGGTAAGATATTCGCGAATGCCAACAGATCCGATGAATTGACCTCTATAAAAATAGGCTCACATCAGGCTTTCTCGATTTGTAAAGCAGGCACAGCAACTAGTACGAGTGGCACGATCCCCAATTGCAATGCCTACCATACTTCATATGATGCAACCGGGAAGGCTGTGGTTCAGCTCTTAAAGGGAACTGACATAGTTGACCTCATGGGCAAATCTAGCAGTTGGGGGGAAAATAAAACACTTCGTCGCAACTGCAATATCGATACTGGCAGCAAGACTTATGTTGAATCTGACTGGAGTGAGGAGCCTGTAGATACCTTTACCGGTCTCGGTAACCGCAACGAATGTAACTCGAATACTTGCAATGGCACGAAGCCCCAGAATTCAGCTTGCCAGAATGAATCGGTTTGTGGATCTGACGGTCAGTGGTCTGCAGTGACTCCGATTGATCCTCTGACTGCGGGCTGCTGCACCACCAACGACAACTGCAAGGACGATGAGAACGGTAAGTTCAAGTGCGACACAGATTCCAACACTTGTGTCTTGCCCACCTGCGATGGCACCGCACCTACGCCTTCTGCTTGCCAGAATGCTGTTTGTGGCGTTGATGGTAATTGGTTGCTGACAGCGAAGAGTGATGCGGGCTGCTGCACCACCAACGACGACTGCAGTGATTTTGAAAGTGGTGCTAAGCCTGCTTGCGACCAAGACACCAACACCTGCGTTGCCGTGGATCCCTGCGCTGGTGTGACCTGTGATACAGAGCACGGTGAAGCCTGTGTTGACGGCAATTGCCAGAAGTCCTGGTGCAACCTGCAGTATGTGGATTCGCATGCCATCAACGCAGGCGACAAGGTCACCGTTTACGCTCAGGTTTACGTAAAGGACGGCGAAGTTCTCACGGCTGGTGACTCCTGCCACTCGGGCGATGTGGTTCAGATTGGCTGGGCGCTTGCGGCGGATGCAGCAGAATCTAAAGATGGCGAGAAGTGGCATTGGGCGACAGGTTCAGATGTCACATGTACTCCCAAGAAGAGTGATTCCGCGGATCCCTGCACTGAGAACTGCAACAACAACGAATACAAAGCCGAGTTCACCTTTAATGAGGCGGACAGCTATGTCTTTGCAAGCCGCGTGAAGACGACCATCGATAGCGAGACCCAGGATTGCGATCCGAAGTCGCAAGATGTCGCCGCACCCGTTGTGGTTACCGTCAACAACGTCGATTGGTGCAACATTCAGTGGGTTGGCGGAACAATTACCCAGGCTGATGGTAATGTCACCAAGACGGAAGTCACTGCCAATGAAGCCTTTACGGCTTACGCTCGCTTAAAAGAACCTGGCATGACCGGCGATGGCGTCACCAATGTTTCCGAGAAGCTTAAGGTTCAATTCGGTTATGGCACTGGCGATGATGTGACGCAATGGACCACATGGGCGACAGCGAAGGATGCTACGCGCTCCACGACGTCCGATTTTACGAATGATGTCAACAGCCAATATCAAGCTGCACTGACGATCGCTGATGCAGGTGAATATAAACTGGCCTCTCGTGTTTCGGTCGATGGCGGCTTGAACTGGACTTATTGCCATGCAGGCAATCCCATCAAGGCCGAAGGTTATCAGGAAGGTGTCACTCCTCCTGCAACCTTCACGATGGACAAAGCCTGGCCTGTGACCGTGAATGAGCCTGTGGGCGCTTGCGCGAACAATCCCTGCGCAAACGAGTTCGTTTACGAATGCGCGGAAAACAAGATTACAAAGTACTCCACCAATTGTGTTCCGGACGCGGGGAGTTCTTATACCTGCGAGAAGGGCGTTGAGGTGAGCACCAACGATTGCGCCGCTCAAAACACTCCGGCGTCTTGCGGTGAAGATAACCTCACTTATACGTCTGCTGTGGTCGGCACTTGTGAAACGGGTGAAGTTGCAAGCTTAGATGCCTGCAATGTGACAACAGTGGTCTCAACGCCTTGCACCGTTGCTAACACCGCGAACTACTGCGGCACCGGTGACAACACGGGCAAGTTGGTACATAAGAAGCCCACTTGTAATCCTTCTGCAGCCAGTGCAACAGATGCCTGCGGTGAAGAAGAAGAGGTGGTGCAGCCCTGCGACGACGGCTGTGTGGATGCAGTTTCCGGTGGAACTGAGGCTCACTGCAAGGGTAAGTGCGAAGGCGTAGATTGCAGCACGACGCATCTTTACGAATGCAGCGGAACCACCGTCACCAAGTATGCCACATCCTGCAACGCCGAGACCGGTTTGTGCACTGAAAAGGATGGGGCAGGTACGCCTCATAGTTTTGACGCTTATAGCTGTGATGATTTCGAAAACGGAAATGTAGGTAAGTTCACCTGCAATTCTGGTACCTTTAACACCGAAACCGAGGCCTACACCTATGCAGCTTCAGCATGTGTTGCGAAAGATCCAGAATGCAGCGGCACCAAGACGCTTACTTACGGCGCTCCGACCTGCGATGTCACTGCAGGTTGCGTCCAGGCGACTCCTGTTGAAGATGAATGCAACGGCAAGGTGGTTTGCAGCAATGGTACGTTGCATACCTACACCAGCTGCAGCGAAGGCGAGTGCGTGGGTGAGGCTAAGAACTGCGGCGTCGGCGTCAGCGAGTGCGATGGCAACACGGTGATTACATTCACTGGGGCATGCGCAGGTGATGGAAAGTCTTGTGCGACCGAAGAACCGTTTGTTTGTTCTGACTACGACAGTGAAACCGAGACCTATGTTTGCCGCCCAACTGACGGCACTCACGTCAACTGCTTTAACTCCGTAGTCCTTCTAAATAAGACCTCTCCCATCGATCCTGCTGCGGTTTACCTGAACTCGACGCCCGGCACTGCGCTCCTCGATCTCAGCGCCGGTTGCATTGAAGCAGACTTTGCAGCAGGTGATGGACAAGCAACGCCCTCTACTGGCCTCTGGGTTGGCGGAGTGCGGGTCATCCCCACAAGTAGCAGCGAATTTAACGATGATGGCGCTTGCACGCTCGAATTCGAGTTGCCTGCAGACAGCACTGCAACCGATGGCAACCTCGAAGTGACGGTCGTCAACCAATACAACAAGTCTGCCAGCACCAACATCAACGTTGTACTACGGCATCACTGACGCGCCTTCTACCGATACCGTAGCCAAGAACTCCGGCGACTTTACGGTCACCGGTAAGGTTTGTGGCGGCGATTTGACCAAGGATGCAGCAGCCATCGCGGCGAACGTGCAAGCGAAGACTCTGTATTATGTGACCGACTACGAAGCGCTCCAGCAGGGCATCGCAAACGCCAATGGAAATCAGCTGGCGTTACTTGGACTGATGCAATATCTGAAGTCAGTGACATTGGATTCCAGTGCTGTCACCTTTAACGATGGCTGCGCCATCCTGACGAGCGCAATCCCCACTACTAATCTTGAAGCTGGAAAGATCGTGAAGTACGGCTTCGAAGTGAAGGTGGCCGACAACGACTTTGTAACTGAAGGCGTTGTTGGTGAAGGCAAGTTGGCCTTATCTGTTTCAACTCTCGCCTCTTTGAATGCCAACAGCCTCAATGATCTTGCCAGCTTCACGGTGGGCGAAGAAGCCGTCAATTACGATAAGCCTTGGTGCCGTCTGCAGTGGCCAGTCCGCGAAACAACCAGCCCGGTTGGCACTCCGGTGAACTACTACATGCAAACGTGGTGGAATGGCATCAATGAAAATTCTAAGGACAACGCGATTGTTCAGTTTGGCTACGGCACAAGCGATAACATCGATGAGTGGAATTGGGACAACGTTGCACCGGGCTACAGCCTTGAAGGCTCTAATGGCCAATACTCAATCGCGCTCTCTCCTGCAGAGGGAACCTATAGAGTAGCGGCCCGCATCAAGTATGCCGGCTACAACAGCGATGCCGCTTACCAATATTGCGACATCGATCCCGATTGCGTGACGGACGCCGACCATTGCCATGATGCAAACGTGGATACAAGCAATGATGGCTCAAACGATGGCTTCCAGCTTGAAAATGCACCCAAGCTTATCGTCAATGCAGTCACCAATTGCACAGACTCCACCGCTTGTGCACCTAACACTGTGAACAAGGTCTGCGACGGCGTTTACTGCGTGGAATGCACAGAAGCACACACGGAAGCTTGCGATCTTGGCTACTGCAAAGCGGACAATACCTGTGTGACCGTCGACTGCATGGATGATGGCGCTGCCGCTTGTCCGACGGGCGAATATTGCAACGGTGTTTATTGCGACATCGGTTGCGATGAACCCAAGGACTGCGAAGGCGATGACAGCAAGTGCGATTACGCAGACCACAGCTGCAAGACCACTGGGGTTGAATGTGATCAATCGTCTGACTGCGCTGAAGGCAGTTATTGCGATCGCAACACCAACTCCTGTGTTTCTGGTGGCAACTGTGATACAGATGACGACTGTGGTTCGGATGTGGAAGATGCCTGTAATAGGTCTACTCACATCTGCGAGAGATATTGTGACGACAGTGATGCGTCTGTCGCGCCTTGCCCCAGTGGTATGGAATGCGGCGATGACAACATCTGCGTCGCACAGCAGCAGGAACAACCTCATCCGGCATTGATTTTCAGCAGATTTGTGGTTGGACAAACAAGCAACTCTAAAACCAATATAAAATGGGCAAATGCTCTTGAACTCTACAATAGTGGCAATACTAATATTGATTTAAACAATTGCTCTATAGCTAAAGGTACAACTTCTTTAGTAGGGGATGGCGCTCCTATCGGAGGTTGGGCTCAAAACTCAAGTGCATCATTGCCAGTATTGTCGCCTGGTTCTAGTTGGACTCTTTGCCATCGTAATGCCATTGGTAGTGCTCCTGAAGGATATCAATCCGATGCAGGTAAAAGAGGCGGAGCCATCAGCGGGTGTGACGCTTATTATGCCAACTCCAACGCTCAACTTTTAGGTACTAGTGATACTTACTCGCTTTCTTGCTTGATTGATGATGCAAGTAAGGTGATGGATATTGTCGGAGGAAGTAATTTCTTAAGTGATAAGTCAGTCAAGATGCGAGACTGCTCTATTACAGAAGGAAATACAGCTGCTAGTACTACTGACTGGAACGCTGTGGGCTCGTCTTCCGCATTCGACACTACTCTAAATACCACTTGGAATGCCGAAAGCTTTGGTCTTGGCGACCATAAAGCTGCTTGTAATGGGACCGTCGGCAACTAATCCCTTTCCCCCCTCTCCTCACTCCCCGCCTGAATGGCGGGGCGGCTCTCCTCTAACAAACCCTTCACAGTGATCCCGCTGCTCCAACAGGAGTTTCAGCGCCGCCTTTGTCAGCTCAAGCGCCCCATGCGTTGAATCCATGGGGGTCGTAAGGATCTCATGATGCCTTCGGCTCTGGCTTCCTCGCGTTCTTCTCGGTCGATGACTTCCTGATTAAAGAGATGATCCATGATGTTCATGAGTTCTGCCTTTCGCTTTTCCTGGTCTTTCTTAAGGATATTCCAATGTTGCCAGATGCGGATGGCTTCTTCAAAGCTTTGCGTGTGCGGCCGTAGATGCGGAATTGGTCTTCCAGCACCTGGCTGCAGGCGATGTATTCCCAGGTGATGTCCTTGGATGTGCGATCATAGATGACGTGAACGGTCGCATCGACATCGCATGCCTGATTCCGGAGCCGAAAACCACCTCGTAAGCAGCGAATCACTGGCGCATTGCCTGATTTTCAGCGCCTAAACCTCCGTCGAGACTTGCAGACAATGGAGATTTAGGCGCACGAATCGGCATTTGCTGCGCGCCAATTCCGGCAATCCGTCATTAAAAAAAACTGCTTTGAGCCTGATTGAATGACGATGATGAAGGTTTGGATGCGAATCGATCTCAGATTTCGGGATCGTTTAATGGGTCGGAGAGTTTAAAGAGTTTGAAATAGGTGATCGCGCCTAAGACTGAAGCGATCACGATAAACAGAATACTGATCATGGCGGTCCACATGAGGATCGAGCTGAGGTCGCTTTTTACATCGGTATTCGCTTTGATCAAATTAAAGAGGGTGAGCAGAAGGCCGATCACCAATGCCACCGAAGAGAGCTTTGAAAAGAGAGAAGTGCGGGTTTTGGCTGCGAGCCGAGACAATGGAATGATGAACAATAAGATCGTCCAGAGTGAAAATCCCCGGTAGATCATGACCCACATGTCACCTGCTTCATTTTGCGCAGCGCTGAGGAATTGGCTCAGCTGAACGAGACAAAGCAGGATGCCGAGGAGATAGGAGACGGGATGCAGTTTGAAGCAGAGAATGCCTCCGATCATCAAACCGAGAAGTGAGATGATCATGCAGATGCCAGCGAGAGAAGCGAGCGTTGCCGGGAAATCCATGCTTGTATGGCTCGCCATGAACAGAATAATGAAAACCAGCAACAATCCGAGCGACGCGGCGCTTAAACCGATCCCCGACGAGAAGAAACCGATCCTCGCGTTCTGCGAGTATGACGGTTTTTCGTCCTCCGCTGGATCTGATGCTTGGGTCATTTCGAGAGAATTTTGGGATTCGTCCGTATTTTCCATGAAAAACTGCCTCTGCAGAAATGGTTCTCGGGCAATCGTATTATTATTTTTTAACTTTGCTGTCAAATAAATTTGAGTTGTGAAACGTATTTTCGTATAAGCGGAGAAGCTTCTTCACGCTGCATCGATGCCCGGTTTTTGAATCGACAGCACGCTCTCAGATCCCGCATCAAACGCCATCTAACCCCTTACCCCACAACGCAAATCCCCGCTTTCGATCCCGCCGCCTTCCCCAAAAAATCGCCGCCCCAGAAAAAACTCCTTGACACCCAAAACCGAGGCGCGTATAACCGCCGACGCCTCGCGGCACAGAGCTTCGGCCCACCGCGAAGCAGAACATCGGTTCTTTGAAAAGCAGATTGAGCAATCGAAATAGACGAGCGGGTCTTTTGAGTCAATTTAATTAAGTCGCTGAAAAGCGACGCCAGATTTATCAAACTGGAGAGTTTGATCCTGGCTCAGAACGAACGCTGGCGGCAAGCTTAACACATGCAAGTTGAACGGGAATTGTTTGTAGCTTGCTATAAGCAATGAG
>DBWM01000054.1:0-9303 GCA_002309015.1 Myxococcales bacterium UBA1238
CCTGCGAACCGAGATCGAGTAAATCATCGAAATGCAGCGAAACGATCCCCAACCCCCAACCACAACCCTCACCCACCCGCGAAAAGAAAAAGCCCCCCAACCTCCCCAAAAACGCCTCCCCATCCACCTTGAGCCCAACCCCCGCTTCGTTTATTGTGGCGCGCCATTGCAAATATCGTTTTTCTCACTTTCTCTCGAGAGTCTCCCATGACGCCATCGTCTCTGCGCCTTTTGGCGCCCCTCTCTTTAAGCGAGCGTTCGCCGCAGCTGGCTTTGGAAGCGCGCGCGTTTGCGGAGCCGTTTCACGCGAATCTCCAGTTTTTGCATGTGGGTCAGGACGACGCCGAAACGCGGGCGCAGTTGCAAAAAGCCACAAAGGACGATCCGCTGCAGATCGTTTCGGGGCGACCGGCGAAAGAGATCCTGAAGGCGGCGCGCGAACAAAAGGCCGATTTGATCGCGATGGGGGCGCCTCAGGCGGCGCACGGGCTTCAATACATCTGGACGAGTCTCTCGCGGCAGGTCGCGCGCGAGGCGGAATGTTCGGTGTTGCTCGTTTCGAGCGATGCCAAGCCGCTGCCGATTCGAAACATGGTGGTCGCGACGAACGACGTGAGCGATCCCGCGCCGCTGCTTCAGTTTGCGCTGCGGCTCTCGCAAAAGTTTGAGCTCAGACATCTTTATTTACTGCGCGAATACAGCCTGGGCGGCAGCGACTGGGCCCTCGAAGACGATTTTGACATGGCGCGCGCCGAAAACGAGCGGCAGCGGATCCACAGCGAGGAGGAGGTGAGCCTGCGCGAAGCGGTTTCGAACCTGCCTTTTGAGTCGCCCACCCCCGAGATCGTCTGCCTGCGCGGTCACATCGGTTACGAAAGCCTCGAATTCGCCAAACAGCGGGACGCCGACTTGTTCGTGATCGAGGCGCCCGCCCATCTGGGCCTTCAGGACCGCCTCTTTCAGCACGGCGCGGAGTTCGCCCTCGAAAGCCTGCCGCACCGCTTATTGATCTTCCGCCCCAACCCCGTCACCCCCGGTTAAGGAGCCCCGACCGCATGGAATCGATCGCAAAGCTCTCTCACAACGAATCCGTGATGCTGTTTTTGGCGCTGGGGCTGCTGATTCTGGTGGCGCGCCTTTTGGGCGAGGTGACGCGGCGGCTGCATCAGCCGGCGGTTTTGGGCGAAATTCTGGCGGGCGTGCTGCTCGGTCCCACGGTTTTGGGCGCGCTTTCGCCTGCGGCGTTTCAAACGCTGTTTCCCCCATCCGGTCCGCTCGCGGTGGTGCTCGATGCCTTCTCGAGCGTCGCGATCGCGCTCTTTCTGCTGGTGGCGGGCCTCGAGGTCGATCTTTCGACGATTTGGCAAAACGGAAAGCTCGCGCTCAAAACCGGCGTGGTGGGCATGCTGCTGCCGTTCGGCCTGGGATTCGCTGCGGTGTTTGGCGCTCCGTCGCTTTTGGGGTTGAAGGCGCCGAGCCTCGCCTTTGGCTTCTTTTTTGCGACGGCCCTCGCGATTTCGGCCCTGCCCGTGATCGCGCGCACTCTGATGGATTTGGGGCTCTATAAGAGCGAGCTCGGCATGGTGATCGTCGCGGCGGCGGTCTTCAACGATCTCGTGGGCTGGATCGTGTTCGCGTTTGTGCTCGGGGTGATTTCGCCCAGCGGCGGCCTTTCGCCGGGCGCCACCCTCTGGATGACCCTCGCATTCGTGATCCTGATGCTGACTTTGGGCCGCGCCCTGTTAAACCGCGCGCTTCCGCTGCTGCAAAAGCACACCAGCTGGCCCGGCGGCGTTTTGAGTTTTACCCTCGGACTCGCGCTCCTCTGCGCCGCCTTTACGGAGTTTTTGGGCATCCACGCCGTCTTCGGCGCCTTTTTGTTTGGCGTCGCGATTGGGGATTCCTCTCATTTGCGCGAACAAACGCGCCACACCCTCGACCGCTTTATTTCGTTTTTCTTTGCGCCGCTGTTTTTTGCGAGCATCGGCCTCAAGGTCGATTTTGCCGCGCATTTTGATCTCCTGCTCACCGTAGCGGTGCTCGCGATCGCCTGCACCGGCAAAATCTTGGGCTGCGGACTCGGCGCGCGCTGGGGCGGGCTCAAATGGCGCGAATCCTTTGCGGTGGGCTTTGGCATGAACGCGCGCGGCGCGATGGAGATCATTTTGGGTCTGCTCGCGCTGCAACTGAAGCTGATCGAGCCTCCGCTGTTTGTGGCGCTGGTGGTGATGGCGCTCGCGACCTCGATGCTGAGCGGTCCCCTGATGCAACGGCTGATCAAAAAGCCTCGCGCGCCCTTTGCCCTCAAAACCGATCTGCGCGATTTCATTCCGGCGCTCGAGGTTCAAACCGCCGACGAGGCGATCGACGCGCTCTGCGAAAAAGCCGCCGCATTCACCAAGGGCCGCTACAGCGCAAAAGAGATCGCCCAGGCCGTCAAAGCGCGCGAAGCGCATATGCCCACGGGGCTCAAAAACGGTCTCGCCCTGCCCCACGCCCGCCTCGAAAAGCTCGAAGCGCCCGTTTGCGTGGCCGCCCTTTCGCCGCAGGGGCTCGATTTTGGCGCAGAGGACCGCAAGCCTGCGCAAGCGATCTTTTTGCTGCTCACTTCACAAAACCAGGATGCGATCGCCGGACTCTCGCAAATTGCGAGCGCCTTCCGCGACGCCGGGGCCGCAGATCGCGCACTGCGCTGCGCCGACAAAGCCTCGCTGATTCAAACGCTCACCGAAACGCACGCCCATGAACCTGCCGCAAACGCCGCTCTCTGACGAACGCGCGCCCGCCATCGAGGCGCAAAAGCTGCATAAATGTTTTAAAGACTTCACGGCGCTGCAAGAAGTGTCGTTCGAGGTTTACCCAGGCGAGATCGTGGGGCTGCTCGGCCCAAACGGCGCGGGCAAGACGACGACGCTGCGGATTCTGGCGGGGCTCCTTTCACCCACTTCGGGCAAGGCTGCGATTTGCGGGCACGATCTTTCGCACGATCCGCAGGCGGCGCGATCCGAGCTCGGCTTCACATCGGGCGGAACGGGGCTCTACCTGCGGCTGACGGCGCTCGAACTGCTGCAAACCTTCGCCGCCCTTTACGGACTCGAAGATGCCGAGGCGAACGCGGCGATTGAAGACTGCGCCGGGCGTTTTGATTTGAACGACTTCCTTTCCAAACGGGTGCAGACCCTCTCGTCGGGCCAAAAGCAACGGCTCAACCTCGCGCGCTGCTTTTTGCATCACCCGAAAGCGCTCATTTTGGACGAACCCACGGCCGCCCTCGACGTGATCGCATCGCACGGCCTGCATCAGCAAATCCGGCGCGCCAAAAGCGAAGGCTGCGCGGTGCTGTTTTCGACGCATATCCTGAGCGAAGCCGAAACCCTGTGCGATCGCCTGGTGCTGCTCCTGGGCGGCCGCGTTCTGGACGAGGGGACGCCCGCCGATCTCTGCGCGCGCCACGATGTGCCGCATCTGACCGCGCTCTTTTTAAAGGCGGCCCAACTTTTAACCGAGCAACCGGAGCCCCTGCCGTGAACCGACGCGCGTTTTTGCAGTTTAAGGCGATCTACCGCAAGGAGCTCCTCGAAGCCCTGCGCGATACGATGAGCCTCTTCTTTATGATCGGCCTGCCGCTGATCTTTTATCCGCTGATCGCCGTGCTCGGCCTGCTCGGCTACAACCAAATCGCGGATCACGCGCAGTCGGGCACGCCCGCAAAGATTGCGGTGATGGGCGAAATCGCGCCGCTCATGAAGGCAGAACTCGAAGCGCAGTTTGAACTCGTCCCGCTCGAGCCGTCAGAGGATCCCTGCGCGCAGGCGCAACAGGCGCTCCAGGCCAAAACCTACGCGGCGATCGCAGCCTTCGATCAGCCCCCCTGCGGGCTCAAGCCGGATGCGGAAAACGACCCATATAACAATGCCTCGCCCGACGAATCTGCGGACGAACGCGCCCCCCTCGGCACGCTGCAAATCTGGTTTGACGGATCGCGCGAATCCTCCTCCGAAGCGGCGCGGCTTTTGGAAGAGCAAGCGAACGCGGGCCAGCGGGCGCTCACCGCGCAAACCTTAAAAGATCACCAAATCGATCCGCAATGGAGCCGTCCTTACGCTCAAGTCCGCGTAAACCTGGCCACGCCCAACCGGATGACCGCCTTTTTGCTCTCCAAGATCCTGCCGCTGGTGCTGGTGCTGCTCTGCGCGCTCTCGGGCTATTACCCCGCCATCGATATGCTGGCCGGCGAACAGGAGCGCGGAACCCTCGAAACCCTTTGCGCCACGCCCTGCTCGCGGTTCACGCTGCTTCTGGCCAAATATGCGGCGGTCGTGACCTTGAGCCTCATCGCCACCCTCGCCAATCTGCTCGCGATCGCGCTCACCTTTGCCGCCACGGCCGCACAGCTGCCGCAGATCCTTCAAAACCTGTCGCTGCCCATCGGTTCCCTCGCGGTTTCGGGGCTGCTCCTTTTGCCCACCGCCTTCTTTGTGAGCGCGCTCCTGATGCTGGTCGCGGTGTTTGCGCGGAATTTAAAGGAAGCCCAGAACCTGGCTACGCCCGCCTTCTCGCTTTGCGTGGTGCCCGCAGGTTTCGCATTGCTGCCGTGGGTTTCGCTGAACGCGGGAACGGCGCTCGTACCGGGCATGAACATTACGCTCGCGCTGCAGGCGGCGCTCTTAAACCAGCTCTCGCCGCTGATGGCGCTCGAGGTTTTTGCCGTTCAGGCGCTCTACGCGTTTTTGCTGGTGCAGGGGGCGAGCCGTCTGTTTGCCAACGAGGAGATCCTGTTTGGCCAGGGATTGGATGTGAAAGCCTGGCTTCGCTCGCTGCTTCACCCGCGCGCACAAAATGCGCCGCTCCCGCCATCGGCCGGCGTGCTGCTGTTTTTGCTCATCCTGCTGCTGACAATTTACGTCGCCCCGCTGATCCCCGTGGAATCGGAGGCGCTGCAGCTCTGCCTCGCGCAAGTGATCGTCGTTTTGGCGCCTGCGCTTTTGGTGCTCTGGTTTTACCGGCAGCCGTTTAAGGATTTGGGATTCGTGCGCCCAGGCGGTCGGGCGCTTTTGGGGAGTCTGATCACCGGCGTGGGGATTTTTGGGCTGACGGCGTTCATCGCGACGCTCACCTTCATGCTGTTCCCCCAGGCCACGGAGGAGACGGCGCCGCTTCAGGAGTCGTTAAACGAGATCGTGAGCGAAACGCCGGCGATCGCCACGCTGGTCGTGCTCGCGATTCTCCCTGCGGTGTTTGAGGAGTTTGCGTTCCGGGGCGTCATCCTGCGCGCGTTCTCATCGCTCGGTTTTGGAAAGGCGGCGCTGATCTCTTCGGCGCTCTTTGCCCTGCTCCATCTTTCGCCCTACCGCCTGCTGCCCACCTTTTTGCTCGCGCTCACTGCGGCGTTCGTCTTTTTCCACACGCGATCGCTCTTCTGCGCGATGATCATCCACGCCCTCCAAAACGGACTCGTCACGCTCACCGCCTACTCCGAAGCCCTCCACCGCTTAACCACAACCAACCTCTACGCCCTCTTCGGGCTGAGCACCCTGTTTTACGTGGGGATATGGATCGTCCGGCGCAGTGGGAAGCCAGAGCGCGAGGAGACGCCTGAGATTTAATCCTCCCAAAGGAGCCCGCCCCATGATTTCAACCTTGCTCGCGCTCTTGCTCCTCCTTCAGCCCTCGGGCGCAGATCTCACATGGGATCCGGACGCCTACGTACCGCCTGCCGACTGGCCCATCACCTGGAATCAATACCGCTGGCTCACAAGACGAAACCTGCACAAGAGCTTCGATGCGGAAAAACTGAAGAAAGCGGGTCTGAAGAGCGGACTTGAGATGCGCAACTTTGCTGTACATCTCATCGAAATGGATTGGGCGCCGCTCACGCGTGATTTTGGTCTTCCTGCCTGGGCGGGTTATCGGGAAGCTTACGAATTGCTGGGACTTCACGGCTCGCTGGAGGATTTGCAGGCGCTTTTCGCTCAAGTGAAGGGACTGGTGGCGCGCTATCACGATGAAGAAGCGTTTGATTGGGTTGAAGCAAAAAAGGCGATGCTCAAAGCCCTCGGATATTTTTTGCTGCGGGATCACTTTCACCCCATCAAAGATCGAGCCCTGATGGAAGAATTGGAGGCTTACCTCTATCGGTGCAGCGATTGGGATGAACCTTCCTGCTGGAAAGTCACGGATCTGACGAAATGGGAGCAGCCTTTTCGCGCTGTAACGGACGATGCATTGGCCATCAGCCTGAATGCTCGTGGAATCGCTCGGTACCAGGAATGGGCAAAATTAAAGGATTACAATCGTCGCACAGACGCGGAGTACAGTTTGAGTTTGGGCGATAAACTTCAAAAAGACGCCCCATTCCTGCGCGAGCATCTGCGCCCGGTGCTGCCTTACAGCGAGCTTTATCAGGAACCGGGCGTCGCGCTCCCCGAACGCAAACCGCTGCCGAACCTTCTGGAACGCCCATTTCCCAAATGAGTTTCACCCGCGCCCCCTGCCTGCCCGCAGCGCGCCTCCTGCCTTCTTTTCGCTTACGCGTTTTCGGGCCAGGGGCGTTTGGGACGCAGGGCTTTGGCTTCGGCCAGGCGATTTAAAAATGCGCGCGAAGAGATCTCGGCGGCGCCGAGGCTCGAGAGATGGTCGGTGTAAACCTGGCAGTCGATGAGTGCAAAGCCGAGCTCCTCGAGCGCTTTGCAGAGCGTCGCGAATGCGAGTTTGCTCGCGTTGGAACGCCTCGAAAACATCGAGTCGCCGCATAAAACCCCGCCGAACGCGATGCCGTAGAGGCCGCCCACCAGTTCGCCGTCGGCCCAGGCTTCGGCGCTGTGCGCGTAACCCTGTCTGTGCAGTTCGAGCATCGTTTGCTGGAGCGAGGGGCCGAGCCAGGTGCCGTCCTGACCGGGGCGGGGCGTTTCGGCGCAGCCTTTGAGCACGCCCGCAAAGTCGCAATCGTAGCGGATTTGAAACCGACCCTGCCGCAACCCTTTGGCCATCGAATGGGTCACCCGAATGTCGCAGGGCCGCATCACCATGCGCTTTCGCGGCGCAAACCAAAGGGGCGGGCTCTCAAATTCGTCAAACCACGGAAAAATCCCCTGGGTGTAGGCGAGCAGCACGCGCTCCGGCGAAAGATCGCCGCCGATGGCCAGGAGACCCTGCGAATCTGCGGTCAAAGGATGTGGGAATTTCAACTCCCGGGTTAAAAACGCAACCATCGATCGCCTTTCTGTTTTGCAAACGGCCTCAAATCCGCGCGCCGACGCTTCTCAAAACCCGCACGCAAGCGTATAAGCCGCCGCCATGGTCCATAAAATCAAGCCCCAAAAGCAAAGACTGAATCCCAAAACCGCGTGGGTCGCGCCTTACGACAGGGAAGGCTACGCCGCCGTCTTTTTGCACGCGCACAAAGAAGACGGCGATCACAGCCTTTGCGGTCCCGTCCTCTTCGACAGCCAGCGCGCCCTCAGGCTCTACCGTCAGGCCGATCCCGCCCATTGCGAAAAGATCGTCACCGCGCCGCTCGAGGATCCCGCGCATCTGGCAGGCTGGTTCGACCACAAGCTGCCCTGCATGTATTTCGTTTGTGCGGGCGAAGGCGAAAGTCTGCATCTTTTCAGGCTCGGGCCCGAAGAAGCGAAGGCGTATCTTTTGGGGCAAACCCCGCGCGATCGCTACAACCTCGAAGAAAACCGCGTCACCTTCCCCCTCGACCTCTCAAAGCTGTCTTCTCAGGGCGCGTGATCGCGCAAAAACCAGCTCACAACAGCCGCGCAAGCTCGCGACCGGTCATATTCCGGCGCCCCAGACGCACGCGATCGAGGCGCAGCGCCCCCTCACCGCAGCGGATGCAGGCTTCGCCGTCGATGATGAAGCTGGTTCCGGGCTGCAATTGCTGAAACACGCCGCCTTCGATCGGCAAACCGAGCAGCACCACGAGGAGCTCGTCGCCGATCCCCGTAAACGCGCCGGGATCGGGACTCGCCGCGCGGATCCAGGCGTCCACCTCGTCCGCAGGCTTGGTCCAGTCGATCTCGAGGGCCTCCGGATCGAGCATCTTGGCCCAGGTCACCTCGCCCTGCTGCGGCTGCGCCTCAAAATGCTCGCCGCGCGCCATGTGATCCACCACCTCCGCCAAAAGCTCCGCCGCGCGCTTTTCCATGCGCTCCGCCAGATGCCCGCCGGTCTCCCGTTCGCCGATCTCCAGCTTCTCGCGCAAATACACGTCGCCTTCGTCGAGGCCCTCCGCCAGCTTCTGCACGCAAATCGCGGTTTCGCGATCGCCTGCGCGGATCGCCCAGCTGCAGGGATCCGGCCCGCGCCACCGGGGCAAATCGCTCGGATGCACATTTAACCCCGGCGCCAAATCGAGCACCGCCTTCGGAATGCGGTGCGGATAAAACCCCGAAACGATCATATCCGGCCGAAGCGCCGCGAGCTTTGCGACCACCCCGGGATCCTTCAGGTTCGGCTCCAAAAAGCGCGGCGTGTTTTTGAGCTGCGGCAAAAGCTTCATCCAGCCCGGCCCGCCCTTGCGGCCGTGCACCACGCCACAAAGATTGAGGTTGCGTTTTAAGAGTTCGATGGCGCCCTGCGGGTCGCCGAAATAGAGGATGTTCATGCGCATGCTTTCTGGCCCGAGGCCCAAAGGCGCGCCATTTTACACATCGCCCGCCCCAAAGTTGAGAGACTCTGCGCAGATGCGCCGCATTTTTGACCGCGAGTGCAACGGTGTTTTGCAAAACCTGTGCGAGCCGTACGGCTGAGGCTTTAAAACTGCGCCCAATTTGCGCGGTCAGCCGGACGCGTTCCATGGAGCGTATCCAGCCGGGAAAGTACGTATCGGAGGCTCCGGCGCGTGTTTTCCTGGCTGGAAACTACGTTCCGTACGCTACGGCGCCTCTTCGCTTTGCAAGATCCGTGCCAAAAAACGCTCCGGCGCCATCTTTCTTGGCGAGAAAATACGTTTTGAACGCTCCGGCACGTATAGTTTTTCCGGGAAAGTACACAACGGACTCTCCGACGGTACTCTGTTTACCGGGAAAGTACACAACGGAGCGTCCGATGCCTGATTTCCCGACGAGCGATTTTTTGAAGGAGGATCCGCCGCCTGATCGCCCATCAAAACTGTCACCGTCGGAGGCTCCGGCACCTAAAAGCTCACAGGCTCCTTCACCGCCGGAGGCTTTGGCGCCTTCTGTTGCGACCTGATTTGCTCTCAAAAATGCTTCTTTGTTCGCTTGCTTTTTTGAACGCTGCCCGCCATTCATCGCGATCAATTCATGTTTGATCCTTTTTCACTTCGGGGAG
>DBWM01000054.1:9320-9576 GCA_002309015.1 Myxococcales bacterium UBA1238
TGCCGCCCTCGCTGCGGCGGGATGTCAATCAAAAACTCAAAATGTTGCACCAAACGAGACGGGATCCTGGGGCAAAGTCATCCCCACGCCTGCGGTGATCCCAGAGGATTGGCCCATCTCAAGGGAAGAATATTATCTTTTAACATCCGACTCCCAAAACAGGGCGCTCGATCCGCAGGAATTGCAGCGCGCCGGGCTCCAGTCACGAAAAGAAATCGTCGATTTTGCGCATCGCGTGTTGCAAATGGATCTCGCG
>DBWM01000067.1:0-608 GCA_002309015.1 Myxococcales bacterium UBA1238
ACCGACACTGATACGGACACCGATACGTTACGTGACGAGCCGCCTCCGTACACTGAGGAAACAGAGTATCTGACAGAGGATCCGCACGAGATTCCTGAGGATGAAGTCGGTGAGATTACCGAGGATCCGCATCCTGTTACGGACCCCGATGTCGAGACTCTGACAGAGGATCCGCATCAGAATGAAACTGAGCCTGAAGAAATCCTGGGTGACGATCTGCCTCAGCATAACAATGAGTCAGATGTTCTGGGTGACGATCTGCCTCAGCAAGACAATGAGTCTGAAGTCCTGGGCGACGATATTCCGGGACGTGAGGAAGAGTTCCACGCTCGAACCATTCAGAGGGAGGGAGCTGGTGATGACATCCCCATGAGGGATAACTCTTCGGATGTTCTGGGTGATGACGCGCCCATGCACGGCAGCTCTTCAGCGATGGCTGGTGATGACGCACCCATGCGCTCTACATCGACGGCAACTCTGGGCGATGATGCGCCTATGCGCAGCAGCTCGTCTTCGATGGCCGGTGATGGTGCGCCCATGATGGCTGGTGCAGGAGCGGCTGTTGGCGCCGGTGGTGCTGCTGCGGCTCTGGCTTCCGGCGACAGTGC
>DBWM01000067.1:631-60040 GCA_002309015.1 Myxococcales bacterium UBA1238
GCGCTCCGATGGCTTCCGAAGGCAGCTACATGGCTGGCGATGGCGCTCCGATGGCTTCCGAAGGCAGCTACATGGCTGGCGATGGCGCTCCGATGGCTTCCGATGGTGGCTACATGGCTGGCGACGGCGCTCCGATGAGCTCAGAAGGCGGCTACGCGATGGGCGACGGTGCTCCGATGAACTCCGAAGGCGGCTATATGGCTGGCGACGGTGCTCCGATGAACTCCGAAGGCGGCTACATGGCTGGCGACGGTGCTCCGATGAACTCCGAAGGCGGCTACATGGCTGGCGACGGCGCTCCGATGAACTCCGAAGGCGGCTACGCGATGGGCGACGGTGCTCCGATGCGCTCAGAAGGTGGCTATGCGATGGGTGACGGTGCTCCGATGCGCTCCGATGACAACAATGTCTCGGGTGATGGCTTCCCGATGGGTGCATCCCAGTCGAGCAGCCAGGATGGTGCTCCGGTCGTCGCTGGAACCGATTCCGAAGAAGAGGATCTGACGAAGATGAGGCCCATCCAGCGCGAAGGCAGTGCGTCGATGCCGTCTACCGGCACGAGGCCGTCGATGACCGGTGCTTCGGCCAATGCTCCGTTGAGTGGCGATGGTGCGCCAGTCAGCATGGGTATGCCGAGCTCGGACGTGGGTGCCTCTGCTGCGGCGATGGCTCCAGAGATGACTTCCGAAGGCGTTGCAGCCTCCATCGCGGAAATCTCGACGAGCGATGCTGCGACCAAGGAAGCGACCTCCGGCAAAGCCAACATCGCGTTTGCGGGTGCGGGCATTGCAGCGCTTGCGGGTGCTGCGGTGGTTGCCAAAGTCGCCCACGATGCCAAGAAGTCGCACGACAAAAAGAAGAAGGAAGAGGCTGAAAAGGCGAACGAAGAAGAATCGGACGATCAGGTTGCGGATTCTGAAACCTCGCCCGACGACCCCAACCACAAAGCCTGATCCTCAGGCCTGACCGAAATTGAAGCGGCCTATCTGCAAAGGTAGGCCGCTTTTTTTTATCTCAATCCAAAATCTATCTTGACGATGAGTGCCTCAAACTGCGGGAGGCGGGAATGCAGGTCGGGTGAAGCAGAGCATCGGGCAGTATGATGGGGCTTCGCGAGAATCGCGATCGAAGCCGTGTTTTTTTTTTGAGATTTACCCTTTCTCTTTTTGGTTTTCTGTGCTATGAGCGGTTTTGTGAAAATACATGAAAATGCGTTTTATGCTTGACGGCTGAATTCGAGCAGAGACGCGCGGGGAGCGATCATGGAAACCGAAGTTCAAAACAATGAACAGCATCAGAAAAGGGGCAGCAGCAAGCGAATCAGGATCAGTTTGATCCTTTTGGGGATCGGCCTTTTGGCCACAGCTGTGCTCTTTGGACTCGATATTCTTATTATTGGAAATGATGACTATAGACACGGGCTGAACGTGTTTGTGCCGCTGTTCGTTATTTCTCAGGCCTGGCTCGCCGTAGCGACTTTGCTCTGTGTGAAGCTTCGACCTTTCGCGTTCAGTATATGTGCCTTGCTGTTTCTATTTCCTCTTGTAGGTCTCATCATTACAGGCAAAGGAGACACCATGGCGAAAACCTGGCACGTCTTCTTCTTTTGGGCCTTTTGGCTGTTTCTTTGGAGATTTAAGACAGCGCCCCATGTTTCAGCTCGATTGAGTTCTCTTTGCCTCAGTCTGTGGACTTCGATTTTTCTCGGCGATCTTGCTGCCATGAGCCTTCAAACTGAGAAATGGCTCGCCGGACGCCCGCTCTTTGCTCATATGCTTTTCTTGCAACCGGATGTCTGGATATGGATCCGGACCTTCCTCGGCTCGCTCGCGCTGATCCTCGCTGCCATCGCGGCGTTCAAATCCGCTCGTGCTTTTTCTGCGGAATCCCAGGAGCGATCCTCAGAGACTCCCTGAAGCGCCAGGTCTAGCTCAAATCCAGGCTCAGTTTTGCTGTGCTCTCTCGACGCTGTCCGGAGCGGTCTTCCTGGGCGCGGGAGGCGCGATCGCTTTTAGTTGCCGGAGTTGCGGTTTCTGCGGCGGCTGCGGAGGAGGGATGCGGCGTTTTCGTCAGTGATTTCGGGCTCTTGGTGGCGTCCTGCCCGGCGCATACGTCGTGAAGTTGGGGGGGCTGGGTTTTCGTTTACGGCGGGATCGGGCATCGGGGAAGCCTCGGTTGAGGTTTCTGGTTCCGCAGTTTTTTCGGTGGCGGTCGCTGTCTCCTGGGCGGCTTGTTCGCTCAGGCGTTGACTGCGGCGTCGGGCTCTCGCCGAACGTCCTTCGCTGCGAGGCAAAAAAGTCGTCTTTTCAGGTGGTTGCGGCTCTTGAGACTCGCTTTCAGGCTTTGGCTTGGGGGCGTCGTTTTTGGGCGGTTCCTCTACAGGTTCCACCGGTTCTGCCGGCTTTCTTCGCCTGAAATTCTGCTCCGTTGCGGCGTTGGGCTGCAGGAGATCGGCATAAATGGCTTCAAAAGTTACAAACTCTTCCATCGTCACACTTTCAGCGGGCAGCGCTTGTTGCCCTGGAGCCGGATAAACAGGTTTTCCAGGGTCAATCGCGGTTCGCAGTTGGTGGATTGAAGGCGCCGTTCGCAATGATTGATTTGTTCGATGCGGTCCAGGATGGCTTCCAGCGTGAGCTGTCCCGCCCGTGTTTGGGCCTGCTGCATCAGATCGCGGTGCACGATCGGCAGTTCCTGTGAGTGGATTTCAGTTTTGAGCAGCGCCAAATCGCGATACCAGGTCCGCAAAATATGGAGCACGATGGGCCATTCGAGCGGATCCTGCGCGGTCTTGCGCGATTTGGAGGCGGGCAGGCAGCGCTCCACCTGATTCAGAAGCTGATCGATGCGGTTTAAACCGGAGGCGCTGTCAAAGTTCGCGATGATGCTGGCTTGCTGCGCAAACGTGGGGCTTTGGGCGAGTTTCAGGCCGTAGCCGATGGAGCCGCCCGAGAGTTGTGCGCAGAGTTCCGCCTGTTCCTCCGACAGCGATTCGCCTTCCGGCGTTTTCCCTTGTTGCAGAAGGAGTTGGCGTACGATTTTCGGGCTCAGCGGTTGAAACTGAATGGGCTGACAGCGCGAGAGGATGGTGGGTAGAAGGCGGTTCGCCTCGCTCGAGATCAGCAAAAAATGCGTGTTGGGACCGGGCTCTTCCAGGGTTTTGAGCAGCGCGTTGGCCGTCGACTGGTTCATCAGCTCGGGTTCTTCGATTTGGATGACGCGCCGGCCGCCTTCGTACGCCTTGATGGCGAGCGCTTCCTTCAGTTCGCGAATCTGGTCGACCTTAATAAACTGTTCGAGCGCGCCTTTTTCCTTTGAAAACTGCCGCTTGATAACGCGGAGGTTGGGATGCAGCTGCTCTTGCACGCGCCTGCAGGATTTGCATTGACCGCAAGGCTCACCGTCCGAGGGCGATTCGCAGAGTAAAAGCTGTGTAAAGGCTTGCGCTGTAAAGGATTTTCCAACGCCGTCCGGCCCTTCAAAAAGATAGGCGTGGTGGAGGCGCTGCCCTTGAAATGCGGCCTGGAGCATCCGGATGGCGCGGTCCTGGCCTTGGATTTCTGAAAAAAACATGCGGGAATCCTAACAGAGAGCGGAAGAAAATCCACGCTTGCTGAGTATCTTTTGCGGAAAGGATCGCTCTCAACCGATTTGCTTGATATAATGCAAGGAATTGTGCTTTTGGGGGTTGCGATGTCGCGCGATTGGCTGCCGTTTTTGCTTTTATTTTTAGGGGGATGTGAAACCGACAACCCCGCTTACATCGATATCCAGACTGCGGATGCCGGGAGTTCTACATGGACCGATGCGGGTCATCAATCGGCAGATGCTGCGCAAAGGATGGATGCCATATCTGATGATTCAGCGCTGGAGGACTCGGCCACAGAAGCGGATTCGGCGTTGATGGATTCAGCGTCGGAAGATTCGGCCACAGAAGCGGATTCGGCGCAGGAAGACTCGGCGCAGGAAGACTCGGCTCTGGAAGACTCAGAGTTGGAAGACTCATCGCAGGAAGACTCATCGCAGGAAGACTCGGCGTTGGAAGACTCGGCGTTGGAAGACTCAGAGCCGGAAGACTCGGAGCCGGAAGACTCGGCGTTGGAAGACTCAGAGTTGGAAGACTCGGAGCTGGAAGACTCGGAGCTGGAAGACTCGGAGCTGGAAGACTCAGAGCTGGAAGACTCAGAGTTGGAAGACTCGGTCATAGAAGAGGATTCCGATGGGGACGGTTACAGCGTGGCGGCAGGGGATTGTGATGACCAGGATCCGAGCGTGCATCCCGGTGCGATCGAGCTTTGCGATGGCATAGATAACGATTGCGATGGCTTTGTGGATGGCTTTTCGGTGGACTGTTACGAAGGGCCCGGCGGAACGGCAGGAACGGGCATTTGTGCTTACGGCAAAATGACTTGCGTTGATGGCGTCATGGGAGATTGTGCGGGGCAGACGCTGCCTCAGGAAGAGATCTGCGGCAACAATCTGGATGACGACTGCGACGGCGAGGAGGATGAGGAATGCTTGAGCGATCCTTGCGGTTTGGAAGGCGAGCTTCAACTCACCGCAAGCTGCATGTCGCAAGGCGCGGGCTACGGTGTGGTTTCGGTTTCCATCACCGATGAGAACGGGCGAGCTGTGGAAGATCTCGATGTCCAGTTTTCGGTCACGCCTGATTGGCCGTTGGGGGCGGTGCAGCATCAGGGCTCCATTTACTATGCAGTCTTCCAAGCACCCAATTTTAAAGGAGAGCTTCGGTTCACTGCGACGGCATCCTGTGAGTCTGGTCAGCGCGTGAGTGTGGGTGAAAAGACGCTTCGCGTGGTGGAGCGTCCAACGCCGGGCGCCTCGATTCGTACGGGTGGCTGCGAAGAGCTCGATGGTCTGCTGGATGTACAGGTGGTCGATGCGGAGACTCTGGCTCCCATTGAAGGCGCAGTGGCGATGCTCGGTAATGAGCCGCAACGCTCTGCTTTTATACAGGATTTTGGTCGATGGCTGAACAATGCCAACCCCAATCTGCTCAATGACGTTCAGACCGATGATCAGGGCGTGGCGGTTTTCTGGGATTTGGGCTCCGCAATTCAGGGACCGCAGACGCTCACGGTGGGGGCAGAAGGTTACGAATATGTGACGCTCCAGGATGTTTCGGCTTCTTCGGTGGCGATTCCGTTAAAACGTGTTTCTTCCACCCCTCCAGAAACGGTTTCGATGAGCGGAAAGTTTAGCAATTACAACAACTTATCCTCAGACAACTATGTCGATATGGGGATCACACTGATGCCCTTTGATTTGGAGTTTCTCGCACAGATAAACGTCGATCGCCTGTTGAGCCATTACAATACCTGGACTCCTATTGGCGGCTTTTTGAGCGGTTTTATCGGCGAGTTGGCGGTTCCGGGGAATCTTTGCGTTCCCAGTCAAACAGAGACGCTCTACGGCATGAGCGTCGATGTGAATGCGCATCCCTTTGCTTTGTCGCGTCCGGCTTCCAATTACGGTGCGCTCCTGGGGATTTCCGGAAAGCTTCCGATGAGTGCCATTACGGCTTCGATCAGCGATTTCAGTGTGAGCGCGCTGATGTCCGCTCTCTCTTTGGAACAAATTGGGGTATTGCCGAAAGAGAGTTTGGCTCAGTCCACCGGAAATCTCACGGTGCCGCTTTCAGCTACGCTGCAAAAAAATGTGACCTGCCGCATGCAAAATGTGCCCAGCGAGGCCGATGTCTTTTGCGTTGCAGCGGGCGACTGGTCTGGAGCCAACGGAACCGGACCTTTGTTCCCAATGGGATTTACCAGTATTTCTCATACGTTAATTGAATCAGGGGAGGCTTCTGCAACGATCACTTCGGTGCCTTCGACGGGGCGTTTTGCTGGCATCGGACGCATTGGAGCCGCAGTGGCCCTGTTCAGCCAAAGCAGCACGCGGGCTTTCAAAAATGCGATCAGCGCAGTTTTGGTGCGCAGCGGACTGGATGCCTCTGGCGGTCAGATTCTGGCTCAAACCTTCTTTAAACCGATGCAAATTACGCAATCAAACCGTGTGATTTCATGGACTTCTCCTCAATCGTCGAGCAGTCCCGATGTCGATCTTTGCCGTGTGGAATTGCTGCAAACGATCTCCGAAAGCTATGAGGTCGGCGAGACCACCAAGACCGAAACGCGCGACGTTTTGCTTTGGACCGCTTACGTGGGCGGCGACAGCGGGTCCATTTCATTCCCCGTTCTGCCTGGAAGCTGGCCCAGAAGCGATGCAAACGGCCTCGTAAATACAGTCACTACAACAGAAAACGATCGTTTGTCGGCGCGCGTGACCTGCTATCATCTGGGGCTTTCCGAAGTCTTTACGTTCGATCACGGCGATTTTGCAGAATTGATATCCGGGCTCACCCATCTCTCGTCCAATCGCGTCAATTCTTCGGCGTTTTCTCGATAACTCGTTAAGACTAAAGGAAAAATGTTGAACCGACTTTTGCTCGCCTGTCTGATGCTGGTTGGGGCTTGTTCCTCTCGGCATTCCGATTCGCCGGCTCTTTCGGCGGCTTCTGCGCCCCTGATCGATCCTTCGCATCAAACGCGAAAATGGCCCAAAGAACGCGGAATTATCGATTCTCACGTGCATATTTCGCCCACCCAGACGGGGCTCGGTCTGGCGCTTGAGGTGTTTGAGCGCGCGGGCATCGACCGCTTTGTGGTCAAGAGTGCAGGCGTGGTGGGCAGTCGCAAATATCAGGCGCATCTCGCGATGCAGGAGATGATGGGCGAGCGGATGCGCTTGTTTGTGAATCTGGATTGGACGGGCATCGATGATCCCGGCTTTGCAGATCGCGAAGTGGCCCGTCTGAGGCAAGCTGCAAAGGACGGGGCGATTGGCGTAAAAGTCTTTAAGGCGCTTGGACTTGCGGTGCGTACGGCCGATGGAAAGCTGTTGCCTGCGGATGATCCGCGCCTGATCCCCATCTTTGAGGCCTGCGCCGAGCTCGGGCTCATTTTTGCGTGGCATATCGCCGATCCCGTCGCCTTTTTTGAACCGGTCACGCCGGCCAACGAGCGCTATGCGGAGCTCTCCATCGCCGAGTCCTGGAGCTTTTTTGGTAAGGATTACCCGAGCTTTCAGTCGCTCATGGAGGCTCAGGAACGCGTGATCGCGCGCCACCCGAAGACCGTCTTCCTGCTCATCCATTTCGGTAATAATGCCGAGGACTTAGACTACGTCGACCGCCTGCTCGACCGCTATCCCAACGTCTACGTCGACACCTCCGCGCGCGTGCCCGAACTCGGGCGGCACAACGCCGAAAAGCTGCGCGCGCTCTTCATCAAGCAGCAGGATCGCATCCTGTTCGGTTCCGACATCATCTTCGGCAGTCGCGGTCAGATGCAGCTGGGATCGGTATCGCCCAATCCGCCCACCCCCGACGATGCCGAGGAGTTTTACGCCCGCCACTGGCGCTTTTTTGAGACGGGCCTGCGCCAAATCGAGCATCCCACGCCCATTCAGGGCGACTGGAAGATCGACGCGATCGATCTGCCGATGGATGTGCTCGAAAAAATTTACGTCAAGAATGCAGAAAAGCTTTTATTTTCAAAGCCTTTTAGGTCACAATAGACCTTTGCCTTGAGCATGTTTTGAATCGCTTGCTGAACGAGCGATGGGAGAATGGTTGATGAAAAAATCGTTTTTATGGGGATTGGTTTTGCTGGCCTGCGCTTGCAATCGTCCGGCTACGGCGGAGCAAACAAACGATGAGAAGCCTGTGATTGCACCCAAAGCCGCAGTCAACCAGGCCGTACTGAAGGATCCGTCCAAAGCCACAGAGCAGGCGCCCGAGACATTTGCGATTAAATTTGCGACGACCAAAGGCGATTTTTATGTCGATGTGACCCGGGCCTGGGCTCCCAAAGGTGCGGACCGCATCTACAATCTGGTCAAGGCGGGCTATTACAACGACGTGGCGTTTTTCCGCGTGATTTCCGGATTTATGGCGCAGGTGGGGATCTCCGGCGATCCTTCCGTCAACGCAGTCTGGCGGGTTGCGCGCATCGAGGATGATCCCTCCGCTGGCCAGTCCAACAGCCGCGGCATGGTCAGCTTCGCCACCGCAGGCCCCAACACCCGCACGACGCAGTTCTTTATCAACTTTGTCAACAACTCCAACCTGGATCGCTCCGGCTTTGTGCCCTTTGGTAAGGTCCGCGACATGACGGTCGTCGATGCGCTTTATGCCGGTTACGGTGAAGGTGCGCCGCGTGGAAAAGGCCCGTCACAAGGGCGTTTACAGGCTGAAGGGAACAGCTACTTAAAGCAGGAATTCCCGCAGCTGGACTACATCAAGTCGGCCACCATCGAACCCTAATCGCCCCCTCGCCAGCCCGCTTTTCTCATGAAAATCATCTCTCGCCGTCTCCTTTACCTGCTCGTTCCCCTGAGCGTGCTCATTGCGTTTGGGTTTCAGACGCATATGCGGGCTTCGGTGCCCAGCCGGGCTGATTGGTTTGCAGCCACCGAAGCGATCCGTGCCGCTCTTCAACCCGAAGATGGGGTGACCTGGACGCCTTACTATGCGGGCGAAGGTCGCCTGTTCTTTGAGGATCTGCCCGCGTTTCATATGGAGTCGCCTGAAAAAGCTGATTTTTCTGCGTATAAGCGGGTTTGGCTGCTTGGAGCTTTTGGTGAGAACGCCGACGCATTGCCCAAAATCCATTCGTTGGTCGAACGCAAAACGTTTGGTCGCGTCACCCTCGATTTGGTGCAGGTGGGCGGTGAACAGACGGTCGGCTCGCTCCGGCAGGGGCTCGAAAAAACGAGCGTTTCGTATAATCAAAAGTCGTGCGATTTTTGGGATGGCAGCGGCTGGAATTGTAAACTTCGTCGCTCTCCCGATCAGGTGCTCGCTTGCCTGGAAGCCCCAATCGAAGAGCAGCTGCGGGAATTTGAACGCAATCGTCAGTATGATCCCGTCCATCAGCGTCTGGCGCCCCTCGATTGTGGGAGGGATCGCAAGCTGCATGTGAGCCGGGATACGCGCATTGTCGATGATTTTCCGCGGCGTTGCGTGTGGATCGCTCCTCAGAAAAACAAGGTGATGCGCATCGATTGGCCAGAGGCACCAGCGGGAGAATGGGTGCTCGATGCGGGCCTGACCGATGCGGTTTCGGTTCGGCGCAGCTCGAAACAACGGCGGCTGACCGAAAAAACCTGGGTGACCATCGCGCGTGAGGGTGGGGAGCCTCAAAAAATCGCCATCGAGCCCGAGCAAGCCTGGAAGCGTTGGCGCGGAGGGACGCCTGGGCAGGGGCCGCTGATCATGGAATGGACGACCGATGAGCCCGAAGGGACAGAAGTCTGCTTTGATTTAACGGTGAGGGCGCCTCGATGAATGAAAATCCATTGCTGCAGCTGAGGTTGCCGGTTTGGGAAGATCGGTGTTTAGCCGCCATTCTGGGACTGATTTATGTCTTTTGCCTGGTCCTTCACAACGATCTCGTGGGCATTCCCAGAGATGAAAGTATGTATCTCTCGGCTGCCGACAATGCGGCCAACTGGTGGTGGGGTGTACCCAACAGCAAGGTCAAATCCTTGTCAAAAGCGGAGATAGAGAAGGGGTTTAAATACAACCACGAACATCCCGTATTGATGAAAACCCTCTTCGGGGTGAGCCATCGCGCCATTCACGGCACGTCCGCGCATCCTGGGCAGGGGTTCTGGGCCGAGCATCTGAGCCACATTACGGCCTATCGGCTGCCCACCATGCTGCTCGCGGGACTCTCGATTTATTTAACATTTTTGCTGGGTTGCATGCTCAAAGGGCGGATTGCGGGGCTCGCTGCGGCGCTCTCTCTGGCCACCATGCCCCACGTGTTTTTTCACAGCTCCCTCGCCTGCTTCGATGCGCCTGTGACCTGCATGTGGCTTTTGATCTGTTATTGCTTCATCCGCGCAACCCGAAGTCGTGCCTGGGCGGTCGCGAGCGGTCTGGCCCTGGGCCTCGGTTTTTCGACCAAACTGAATATCTTTTTCGTGCCTTTTGCGTTGCTGATGCTCGCGATCTTTGAATGCTGGCGCTTTAAGCGGCGCACGGGCGCATGGAAAGCTCAGGAAGGGCACGGCCCCATCTTTTATTATATGTGGATCGGTCTGTGCATGCTTCTGCTTGGGGCTGCGGTCTTTTTTGCTCATTGGCCATGGCTCTGGAGAGATATGTGGGAACATTTAAGCTTTTATGTGCGATTCCATGCAAGGCATGTGCATTATCCTGTAGATTTCTTGGGCAAGCTCTATTACAAACCGCCTTTTCCTGTGTATTTTCCCTTTGTCTTCAGTCTGTTTACGGTCCCGGTGGCGACGATCTCTGCAGGGGCAGTGGGCTTATGGGTCACCTTAAAAGCCGTTAAACGAGATTTTTGTAAGCCAGAATCGCGTCTCGAAATCGCGCCCTGGGTGGTCTTGCTGAATGCGTTCGTCCCGTTTTTGATCATCGCGATGCCGCATACGCCCATTTTTGGAGGCACCAAGCATTGGATGCCGGCGATGCCTTTTTGCGCGGTTCTGGCGGGCGTCGGGGTTGCGCGCTGCTGCGAAATGCTGATAGCTAAAATGGCTTCCCATAAACGGATTTACGCATTGCTGGCTGCGGTTTTTGCCCTCCTGTTGTTTGCACCTGCAGCCTACGAGACGGCGCATTACGGTGCGCATGGAGCGGCTTATTTCAACGCATTGGCGGGCGGTGCGCCCGGTGCGGCCAAACTGCGGATGCCCCGAAACTTTTGGGGTTATTCGACCATCGCCGAGCTCCCGTTGCTGAATCGCATGGTTCAGCCAGGAGAACTGGTTTTTTGGCATAAAGCCACTCGCGGTTCGATCGATGCTTACAAGCGCGATCACCTGTTGCGCGGCGACATCACCTACACGGGTGATTGGACGGAAGCTTATTCTCAATGGGCCGTTTATCACGATCAGCGCGAAAAATGGCCGGAAGAGCTCGATATTTGGCGCAGTTACGGCACCGATTGGCCTGTTGCGGGGTATTTTTTGGATGGCGTGCAGCTGATGGGCATTTACCATCGTCCCTAGCATCAAAAGGCTCGCGCCTGCGGTGTCCTTACTGTAATATCAAACGGCCTTGAACTACGGAGTGTAGAAGATGCGTTGGTTGAGTTTTTTCGCCTTGATTTTCATGGGGTTGAGTGCTTGCGAAGAGGTGGACGACAATGAGCGTTGCTCGGATACGACCGATTGTTCGGAAGGTCATATCTGTATCGAGAGCTATTGCAAATTGAGAGTCGGTATGGCTTGCATTCGACCTTCGCAATGTTCCACCGGGCATTGTTCTAAGGGCTTTTGCGCTGAAAACTAGCGGGCTTTAGATGAAAAGTTCAGCAGGGCGAACGGCTTGGACGGGGTGGCTTGCGCTCTGCTGGCTTTCGGGCTGTCAGCTGTTGCTGGAGGAACCGGTGGAGTTTCCATTTGATGGAAGCTTGAGCGGTGAACTGGATGGCGCGCAGTCGGAGGCGGGGCTGGATGTTGCGGTGCCTGCGGATGTGAGCCCGCCTGACGCAGATGTGAGCCCGCCTGAAGATTCTGCGGTTGCAGATGCCGATACGGGCCCTGATTGCGAGCCTGCAAAGGAGGTTTGCGATGGGATCGACAACGACTGCGATGGTGAAACCGATGAATCCGATGAGCGCATCTGCGACGTTTGTCTGCCCGAAAATCAATGGGGCGTTTGCGCGTTGGGTGGCTTGCTTTGCGTGAATGGCAGGCTGCAATGCGTTTCATGGAAGCCCTCAGCACAGCCCTTTGCGTGCGATTTGCTCGACAACGACTGCGATGGCGAAACCGATGAATCTGATGAAGTTTCGCAGGGTTATGTGCTCTCAGATTTGGAGTTCGCGCTGATTCAGCGTTGTGGCGAGCGCAAAGATCTGATCCCTGCCGCCCCCCGTTCCTGTGCCTCGGAGGCCGAGTTTGACTTCGGTGAGCGTTCGGTTCAGGGCTGCGCGAGTGGTCATGCCTGCGTAGATGAAGCCTGCCTGATCCGCTGCGCTCAGGAGGAACGCGAATCCGCTGCTTCATGCCCATGTTCGGGTCAAAATTCGGGCAGCTGCAAAGTGGAATGCCGGTTACAGGCCTTCAAAGCCGCTGAACGCTGCAGGGCTTCCTGTGGCTCGATGTCCGAAAATCGCTGGTATTGCGAAGACAGCAACGACGGTCACCGCTGCGTGATTTTTGATTGCCCCGAAGGTTATCGCATTGAAGGGCGGGATTGCGTACCCGACAAAGAGATCTGCAACAACGGTGTGGACGAAGAGGGCGACGGGCTCATCGACGGCACGCCCGATCCCAGCCGGGATCCCTGCATGGTGGCGTTTGAATCGGTGGGTAGCTGGCAGATGGGGTTATGCCATTCCGATGAGCTGGAAGGCTGTGAAGACAACGCAGCGATGCGCGATGGATTGGTCCAGACCCAGGGATTGCAATGCAAATCTCAATGTCCACACCAGGTTTCGCTCAACTACAATTACGCGGTCGATCGCGAAGAAGTCTCCATTCGCGCTTATTATGAATGTGTGAAATCGGGCTGTTGCACGGAGCCTTTTGGGCAGCGCTATCGCAAAGCGGTGGCGGCATTAAAATCGGGCGATGCGCCCGCAAGGCGGCCCACAAATATTGATGGCTGCGCGTCCCCTGTAAATGAAAAAGACGATAACTACTTAAAATTATTACCAGATCTTCCCGTGACCGATGTCACCTGGTGTCAGGCACGCGATTATTGCAACTGGGCGGGCAAGCGCCTTTTGACCTCGTTTGAATGGGAGCGCGCTGCGGCCGGATTTCAGGAGGAGCGCCGTCCTTACCCCTGGGGGAATCGTCAGCTGGCCCCCTGTGGAGAGCAGAATTGCTGTTACTCTTCTGAATTTACAGGCGAACGTCCCGAATTTTGCGAGGGCACTTATCAGATTTGCCAAACCCATCCACCCGAGGCAGTCCGCTCCGCCTGCATGGCCAATTATGCTTACAGCGGCTCGAGTTGCGAGCATTTTTACCGATCGGTTGCGCCGGTATGGTCCTTTGAAGACGGTCAAACGCCGGAAGGCCTCTACAACATGGCGGGCAATGTTTCGGAATGGGTGTTCGATTACGCGCATCGGGGGTCGCTGGATCATCTGAGCACCGAAAACCCCGTGGGGCCTGCCTGCGATACCGACGGCTTTTACACCGACAGGCGCATCATCAAAGGTCAGGCTTATACGGGTGGCCGCGAAAAATTCAGAACGATCGATTTTGAAAGCATTTTTTCTTCTGTACGGGCGCCTCTGATTGGATTCCGCTGCGGTCGGACGTTAAAAGAGGATCAGGTTTGCGATCCTCAAATGCCCGAAATTGAGCGCAACTGTAAACCTGGAGCCGGTACGGGGCGGGGCGCTGACGGTCAATTGTCCATGAACGCTTGCCCGGGACCCGATTTCGTGAACTCTACGGCGATCGATCGTCAAAAATGCGAGGGGCTTACGGAAGGGCGCGTTCCGGCTCTGGGCTGCAAAGCGGGATTGTCGACGCTTTGTGCGACCTCCGAGGAAGTGGGCTGCGGCGCTTTTGTGGTCAGCAAGCTTTCGATGTCGCAATCCCTTTTGGGGTTGCTGACGCCGATGGCCGAAACGGCCGAATATTTTACGATTTTAAACGAAATGGTGACTTCGAGCCTTTGGCCTCAGGGCGGTTCGATGTTGTTTGTGCTGTCGCTGCCCGAAGGGTTTGGCATCAATGCCCAGCAGGACTGGCTGGCCAAATTTGGTACAGGCTATTTAAACGCGCGCGGCCATTTGGTGTGGAGCAGCGTGCGCGACGAAGCAAGTTTTATATGCGGTGAGCCCAAATGGGTGGAGTTTGAACTGGGCACTCTGGCGGGTCAGCAGTCGCTGTTGCCCGTCTGCCAATCCCAGGGGCACGGGCATCTTTGGTTTCAGTCAGCCCCGCTTTCGCTGCCTTTAAGTGCGGTGGGGGCTCAACTTTCGTACGATCCACAGGAGAAAAAGCTGTCGGGGGTTTTCTCGATGGTGTTTACGCTGGATGACATTGCGCACAGCCGTGTGGGACAAGCGGAACTGACGCAACTGACGGATTTAAAAAAAATGCTGACCGATATGGGGTTTCAGGTACCCGATCTCTGTTCCATGCCTGCGGTCGATTTATGCATCTCTCAGCCGCTGAAGCTTGAAGGCTGCGATGAATCGGGGCGTTGCCAGGATGAATCCCTTTGCAAAGGTCTGCTGTTGCCATTTGATTTTGAAGCGATCCGCGTTACTGAACTTCACATGGATGGATTGCAGGGTTGCGATTCGTATCAAAGCGAATAGAAACTGTTCCTTCGCTCCCTTGTTCAAGATGATTGTGTAAAAATGCAAGCTTGCCCGATTTGCCACCGAGAATTTGAAGACGATTCCCTGACGCTCTGCCCAAACGACGGCTCCCTTTTGTATGCGGTCGAGTCGGTGAAGGAATGCTTTGAACCGGGAACGGTGATCGCCGGAAATTATAAGATTTTAGAAGAAATTCCCGAAAGAGGCGGTGCCGGAAGGACTTTTAAAGTTTGGCAAATGAATCTGGAGCGCACCGCCGAGATGCGCATTTTGCCCAAAAAAACCCTTTCTCCTTCGGAGCACGGGCGCTTTCGCCGCGAGGTGGATGCCTGGTCCAAGCTTCAGTCGGACTATTGGGTTCATCTTTACGATGCAGGTTTTACGGAACAGGGTGCATTCTTTATCGTTTTGGAGCTCGTGCACGACAGCGACGGGGCGCCTGCGCGCGAATTTTTGCAGCGAGGCGGGCCTTTTCCTTTGGTGCTGATGCCTACGATTGCGGAGCATGCTTTGCTTGGTCTGAGCGCGGCGCATCGGGAACATATCGTCCACCGCGATATTTCGCCGGATTCTCTGATTCTGATATCGCGGGCGGATGGCGGGGTGCATTGCCGTTTGACTGGTTTAGGGTTTGCAAAGCCTTTTGGTCAGTTGAACGGCGATGTAACCTGTGTGACCCAAACGGGGCAGCTGGTGGGGCATCCTTCGTATATGGCGCCTGAGGCGATCATGGATGAGACCTGGGATGAGCGAAGCGATCTTTATGCTTTGGGTGTCACGCTTTACGAGTTGATGGCGGGTCAGTTGCCTTTTGAGGCTCGCAACCTGGAAGACTGCCTGTCGGCCCATGTGGAGCATAAGATGACGCCGCTCAAAAAACTGCGCCGCGATGCGGATGAGCGGTTTTGCGCGTTTATCGAAAAGCTGATGGCCCGAAGGCCGGAAGATCGCTACCAGAATGCAGAGGAGGCGCTCGTCGCGCTTCACGTTTTGCAGTCGCAGCCCAAAGAGAGTTTTTGGCATCGTCACCAGCGAATCATCGTGATGGCGGTTTTACTGGTCTCGATTGCAGCGGGCATCGTGTTCGGTTTCTGTATGCCGTAATTACGGCTGTATCAATGATTTTTGCGGATCGCTGCCGGGCTGCTGCCTGCGCCAGAAATGGATGAGGCTGGGGGTGAGGGCGAGGGCGATGAGGCCCACAAAGGCGGCGGATGCGGCTGAAGATGCGCCTGGAGTTTGCAGTCGCGCGGCTTGTCGGCTGTCGGGGGCCTGGGTCAGAATCTGCTTGCAGAGCGCCTGGGCTTCCTGAATTTGACCTTTTTGGGCAAGCTCGATGGCGCGCAGCCAGACGGCATGGGCAAAGGGATCGGGCTCCTGGGCTTTCTCCCTGTGCCAGCGGTTGATGGTTTCTGGTTGTGCAGTTTGTATGGTTTGCGCATCGCGAGCGGTTTCAGTTGCATCGTTCGGGCTGCAAGCCATGATAAGGCTGCAAAAACAAACAAGAATTCGCTTCATAACAGGCTCGCCTCAAAGGTGATGTGCCATCGGCCTTCTTCCTCTTTTAAGCTCAAAGCGAGCTCGCCAAACCATGCGGTGATGTAAGCCAGCCCCGATGCCCATTCGCGGATTTTTTGAGGCGAAATTTCAAGAGCAGTCAAAAATGGCGTGAGGGCGTCTGCAAAATCCTGGCCGTTGTGAGGCGCTCCGCTGAGACCTGTGTAAAACGTAACTGCTGAATTTTGAAAGATTTTTTGATCAAGAGAGCGGGCTTTTATGGGCGCAGGCGCGCGCCTTCGGGTGGTCGCAATTAAAAAATCTTTCTCTACGCGCAGTTCCAGCTGATCGACGTAGGGCAGAGCCTTGGGCCAGTCTTTGGGTTTGGGGATCGCCATGCGGATCGCCTGTGGCGCGGTTTGAAATTTGAGGCCTTCGACTTTGAGGCTTTTAAGAGCGGGCAGGATGGGATCTAAAATCGCACGCGGATCGGTTTCAGGTTTGAGGCCCAAAACGAGGGTCCAGTCGCTCAGCTCCGGCCCCGCGGCAAAACCGATGAGCCCATTCGAATATTGTATCATTTTAAGGAGTTGCGCGTCGATTTTGCTGTTTTTCGTTTGGCTTGCAGCGGCGAGCGCTTCGGGGCTCAAGGCGAGTTCAAACCGAACGCTGGCTTCGCCCAGAACGGGGGTGAGCGCTTCTGCATGGGAAGTGAGCCAACCCGGCAGAGGAGAAGGGATTTGGGCTTCTATGCGAAGGCTTTGGGGATCCAGGCGCAGCGCGAGGCAGCCTTTTTGGGGATCGAGGGCGTAAAAATCGGCTTCCCCAGGCGGCATCGGGCAGGATGAAAAATCGGGTAAAGCGTAGTTTTGCGTTGCTGCATCCAGAGTTGCGCGATCGCTTGCCATATACAGCAGCGATCCGTCGAGCCGGGCTACCGCATTTTTGAGCTGAAGATAGGGTTCGTTCGATAACGGCGCTAAATCAAAGGCATTTTGAACGGGCGTCGCTTGAGCACCGGGATCGATGCGCAAAGGTTTCTGCCCCAGGCTGAGCAACCAGTCCTCGGCATCCGAAGCGTTTTGAAACGAGAGGCAGGAGAGATGCCCCGACGGCCCAAACCCCATCACCAAAGGCCCTTCGATGTTGAGCCCCTGCTTTTGATGCGCGAGCGGATCGAGCACGTTAAAGCCTGAATGCATCTGAATGGAGTCAGCGATCGGGCGCAAAAACGAGAACGCGGGATGCTCGAGGAGGCGGTTCAGCGCGCTGTAGAGGGGCGTCGCCAGTTGTTCGATCGAAGGCACCACGATCACTTGCGGCATGGATTCGGGCAGATGCCGCAGGCAATCGTCGGGCGTGTAAGCGGGCGCTGCAAGAAGACCGTAAAAAACGGTGAAAATGATGAAAAAAGATTTTGTTTTCAATGGGTTGGCGAGCTTCAGAGGTTGCGCTTGTTGTCGTCTTCGGAGGAGGATTTGGAGTTGTTGCCGCTGTTGTTGCCGCTGCTGTTGCTGCTACCGTTGCCGTTGCTGTTGCTGTTGCCGTTGAAGAAATCGCGGACCTGATCCCAGATGTTGGATCCGAGCTCGCCTAATCCGCCCAAAATGCGGCCCACCTCGCTTTGGGAGGCCTCTTCCTGGTAACTCTTGGCGCTGTCGTTCACGTCTTTGATAAAAGATTCGGGCTCATTGCGGGTGGTGTACTGGCCGTCGAGAATGCGCTGGTAGTCGCCGTCGTCCACCCATTTTTTGAGCTCTTTCAGGCGCACGGCCCAGAAGGGGTGGGTTTGGCCTAAGGTGTTCATAATCTTCAGAATATTGTCGCGCAGATCGCCGCCGCGATCGTATTCGTCGGCCTGCTCCATGAAGGCGTCGAGGTTCAGCTGGTTGCGATCGAATCCGCCGGCGCTCTTGAGCATGGTTCGGTAAGCGATTTCGGGATCCTGAAGGCAGAGCAGGCCTGCGCGGTCGGCTGTGAGCTCGGATTTGCGATCCCATTCCAAAAACGCAGCGATGATGCCGGTGAGCGCCAGGCTGGGCAGGCTGAAGCGGCGAAGGCCGAGCTTGAGCAAAAAGACGGCGAGCGTCTTGTAAAGCGCGTGTCCGGAGAGCACATGCCCGAGTTCATGGCCAATCAGAAACCGGAGCTCGTCGGGGCTGAAAACCGCCACAGTATAAGCATTTGTGACCAAAAAGGGGTGATCAAAGCCGATGGCGCCCGCGTCGACCACGGGGTGATGGGCGACGTAGAGCTCGGGGATTTCATGAATATCGAGGATCTCACAAGACTCTTGTAATATCTTGTAAACCTTAGGATATTGCGTGGCCGAGCAGCGGACGGTATTGGCGAGATGCAACAGGCGAATGCTGCGCTCCTGAAAAAGACCGAGCAGTTTGCGGATGACGGTGTCGAGGCCGGGGAGCAACCGCAAACTGCTGAGGGCGGCTTTATCGGCCGGATGTTCATAGGTTTTGGGAGAAAGTTGCGAGAATATGACTCTTTTGCGCTCAAAATCTTCTTCCGACTGGCCATTCATCTGGCGAAAGATGTTTTGAATCGCATCCTTGTAGGGTTCGTTGGGTTCGTTCGGTTCGGTCATGATGTCCCTCAACGTCGATGTAAACTTGAGCTCAATTGATGGATCATTCTGATTTTTTACGCGCTGCGCTTCAGCATTACTTTAATTTTGACGATTTTCAAGGCGAACAGCGGGCCATCATCGAAAATATTTTAAGCGGTCGGCCGACCTTGGCGGTGATGCCAACGGGAGCCGGAAAAAGCCTTTGTTATCAATTGCCTGCGCTGATTTTGCGCGGGGTGACGCTGGTGATTTCGCCGCTGATCGCGCTCATGAAGGATCAGGTGGATCAGCTGCGGGCGCGCGGGATTCGGGCGGGATTCATCAATTCGAGCCAGCCGTTTGAGATGCAGATGGGGGTTCTCTCGGCCCTCAGATCTGGTGAGATTGCGCTCTGTTATGTGGCGCCGGAGCGGTTTCGGAATCAGATGTTTATGGATGCGATGCGCCTGCTGCACATCGCGCTGTTTGCGGTCGACGAGGCGCATTGCATTTCGCAGTGGGGTCACGATTTCAGGCCCGAATATCAAAAACTGGGCGGCGTGATCGCGGAGCTTCGGCCCGAGCGCGTCTTTGCCTGCACGGCCACCGCAACGGAACAGGTGCGCCGCGATATTTTAACCAGCCTGGGCATCCGGAATGCTGCCGTCCATATCTCCGGATTCTTAAGGAATAACCTATACTTGGAAGTTGAAAGATGCAGCGGTGAGAATGATCGCGAGGAGCGCGTTTTAAACCATGTCAAACGCGCGCTTCAGGCGCCGTCGGGCGGGGTGATCGTCTACGCGAGCACGAGAAAACGTGTGGAATCGCTCGCTGCGGCCTGCGCTCAGGCGCTGGGCGAAGCGGTGGTTGCGCAATATCACGCGGGCATGAGCGATGCGGCGCGGCAGTCGGAGCAGGATCGCTTTATGTCGGGGCAGGCACGGGTGGCGGTGGCGACCAATGCCTTTGGGATGGGGGTCGATCGCGGCGATGTGCGGGCGGTGATCCATGCGGATTTGCCGCGCACCCTTGAGGGCTATTACCAAGAGATCGGCCGCGCGGGGCGCGATGGGCAGCCTTCGCGTTGCAGCCTGATCTATTGTCTGATCGATGCCAAAACCCACGAGTTCCTGATCGATCGCGGGCATCCAACCGAACGGGCGGTGACCCTAGTGTACCAGTATGCGCGCCAGAAAGGTGAAGAAAACGCATTTGATCTCAATGACTTAAAAGACGCGATGCCCGATTCGGAGCTCAAAAAACTTTGCGAAGGTGCGGCGGATCTGCTGGTCAAAAAGGGGGCCCTGCGCGCGTTGGAGGGCATGCTGTGGTTTACGGGAACCCCTTACAGCGCGCTCGATATCGATTTTGAGGCGCTCAATGCCCACCGCGATCACGAATATCAAAAGCTCGATCAAATGAAGCGTTACGTGCAGCAGAGCGGTTGCCGTCACGAGGCGCTGCTCCGCTATTTTGGGGCGCGGTTTGCGGGCAATTGCCCCGGTTGCGACAGCTGCGAGTTAAAAAAACGGCGGCAGCGCGGCGAGACCGAGTTGGAGGATCGCCCGAGCGAGGCTGAGGTTTCGGTGGTGCTGCGCGCGCTTTCGGGGGTGGCGAAGGCGGAGGGGCGCTTCGGTGTGCGCAAGGTGGCGGCGATGCTTCAGGGCAGCAAATCTCAAGAGATTTCAAATACTTCCCTTGTGGACTTGAGCACGTTCGGATGCCTGAGCCATCTCTCGCTCGATCATTGCGTCGGCTTGCTGAGACTTCTGGTCGACAACGGCCTTTGCGAGATTGAAGGCGAGCAATATCCGCTGCTTCAGATTTCGCCGCACGGCCGCATGGTGATGCGCAAGCAAAAACCCCTCGATTTTCACATCCCGTCGGTTTACTGCGCGCAGCCTGTCGGAAAGAAGCCCGCAACTCAGGTAAAATCAAAAGAAAAAACGGCTTCGATGCAGCCCGTTCCGGAGGATTTGGCGGCGGCTTTGAAGGCCACCCGGCTGGCCATCGCCAGGGAGCGCAAGCTGCCCAGTTACTGCGTGATGCACGATTCCACCTTGTTCTACCTGGCGTCCGAACGGCCCACGGATCGGGCGGGATTCTTAAAGATTCCGGGGCTTGGGGCGCAAAAATGGGCGGATTTTGGGGAACGGTTTCTCGCGGTCATTAAAGAGTTCCAGAACAAAAAACGCGTGTGACATCTGGAGTTAAAAGACATGTACATATCCCGTCGTCAGCAGGTTTTGAATTCGCTCGGTGAGGCTTCGGCCATCGTCTTTGCCGCCACCGAAAAGCTGCGCAACAACGATTGCGATTACAGCTACCGTCAGGATTCGGATTTTTATTATCTGACCGGCTTTGAGGAGCCCGAAGCGGTGCTCGTTCTGGCGCCCATGCTGCCCGAAGGTGAGCGCGTGACGCTGTTTTTGCGCGAGCGGGATCCGAAGATGGAGGTGTGGTTTGGCGAGCGTTTGGGTGTGGAGCGGGCGCCTGAGGCGTTAAAGGTCGATCGCGCTTTTGGCATTTCAAAACTGGGCGAGATGCTGCCCGGATTGCTGAAGGGCAGCCGCAAACTGTATCACACGCTGGGCGACGAGGAGCGCGATCGCACGGTTTTGGGCGCGGTCAAAGCGGCGCAGCGTATGCGCAGGACGGGCGCAGAAACCCCCGATGAAATCTGCGACTTAGCCGGTTTATTGCACGAGCGCAGGCTGTTCAAAACCCCCGAGGAGATCGAGCTCATGAAGCGGGCTGCCGAGGTTTCGGCCTTTGGTTTTGAGCGCGCGATGGCCGAATGCTGCCCGGGCATTTTTGAATATCAGCTGCAGGCCATCATGGAATACGAATGGGCGATGCGGGGATCGCGGCGCGTGGCCTTTGAAACGATCGTCGCGAGCGGCCGTCACGCCTGCGTTTTGCATTACGTGGGCAATCAGGATCGCATCAAAGCGGACGATTTGGTGCTGGTCGATGCGGGCTGCGAATTCGGCTATTACGCGAGCGATATTTCGCGCACCTGGCCCTGCGGCGGCGCTTTTACGAAGCCCCAAAAAGAGGTTTACGAGATCGTATTAAAGGCCAACAAAGCCGGCATCGCCGCCTGCAAGCGCGGGTTCAGATTCGACGACGTGCATATGGCCGCCGTCCGCGTGCTGGTTGAAGGCCTGATTTCATTGGGGATTTGCAAGGGCACCGTGGACGAGGTGATCGCCAGCGAAACTTACAAGCCTTATTACATGCACCGCACGAGCCATTGGGTGGGCATGGATGTGCACGATGTGGGGCGCTATTGCGTCGACGGTCAGTCGCGACCGCTGGAGCCGGGCATGGTTTTGACCGTCGAGCCGGGCTTGTATCTTTCTCCCGATGCACAGGAAATTCCTGAGCAATATCGCGGAATTGGCGTTCGCATCGAGGATGACGTGCTCTGCACTGACGGCGAACCTGTGGTGCTGACGGCCTCCATTCCGAAAGAGATTGCGGATTTGGAAGCGCTCGTGGGCTCTCGCGCAAAGATCGCGCTGGCTTAAGATGCGGGCCGTCGCAGAAGCGGGGATCAACGTTGCCCTGATCAAATATTGGGGCAAGCGCGATGCGTCGCAAAACCTGCCCGCTGTGAGCAGTCTGGCGCTGACCTTAAAATCGCCCGGCACAAAGACCTCGGTGGAATTTGTGCCGTCGCTCTCGGCGGATCAGTTCGAGCTCAACGGCGAACCCTGCGAAGATAAAGGCGTTTTGGCTTGTCTGGACGAAGTGCGCGCGCTTTCGGGCCTGGATCTGAGAGCGCGGGTCGTGAGTCAGAACAGCGTGCTGACGGCGAGCGGCCTGGCGAGTTCGGCGAGCGGATTTGCGGCGTTGGGGGTTGCGGCCTGGTGTGCGGCGGGGCTGCCGTTTGAGGCGGAATCGCCCAGGCCGGAGTTGGTGCATCTGGTGCGCAGGGGCTCGGGATCGGCGCCGCGATCGCTGCTTGGGGGCCTCGTGGAGCTCGATCGCGAGACGGGGCTCGTGCATCAGCTGCTGTCGCCGGAAGATTGCCCGTATCGCCTGGTGATCGCGGTGTTGTCACATCAAAAAAAGGCGGTTTCGTCCCGCGAGGGCATGCGGCGCACCGTGCAGACTTCGCCCTATTTTGCGGATTTTGCGGCGTCCAACGCATCCGATCTGGCAGCGGCCAAAGAAGCCATAAAGTCGAGCAATTTTGAGCAGTTAGGAGCTGCGATGGAGCGATCCACCTGGCGCATGCATGCGGCGATGATCGCTTCCGATCCGCCGCTTCGCTACATGACTTCGGGCAGCCTGCGGGTGATCGAGCGGCTTGAAGCGCTTCGCGCCGAGGGAATTCCCGTGTTTTTTACGGAGGATGCGGGCCCGCAGGTGAAGGCGCTTTGCAGGACGGAGCATCTTTCGCAGCTGTTGGACGCGCTGCGATCTTTGTCCGAACCGCTCGATTTGCAATGGGCGGAGCCTGGGCCCGGTGCTCGCTGCTGGATTGAGGCGTAAATGCAAGTCCCCGGAAAAATAATGCTTTTTGGCGAATATGCGGTGCTCGACGGGGCGCTTGCGGTCCTGACGCCGGTGGATCGCTTCGTGACCTGCACCGTCGATCCCGGGGGACCTCAGCCGCCTCTGGTCAGACAGCTTTTGCCTCAGGGCGAGCGCGAATTTGAGCCGATTGCAAGCCATCTGCAGGCGCAGTTTGAGGGCATTAAAGGACGCTATCTGCTCGATATGAGGGCGTTTTTTGATGCATCGGGAAAGCTTGGCCTGGGAAGCAGTGCGGCGGGGACGGTCGCGCTTGCGCGCGCCTTTTTTGAGGCCAGCCACCGGACGCCTTCGCTCGAAGAGCTGTTTTTGACGGCGCAGCGGGCCCATCGCGCGGCTCAGGGCGTGGGCTCGGGAGCCGACATCGCGGTTTGTTGCTTACAGAAGCTCTGCGCATACCGCTGGGACGAGGCGAATTTTTATGGGCAATTTAATGAATTAGAGGACGCGGGCCATCTTTTGGATGATGTTTGGGCGGTTGTGACCCAAAAGCCCGCAAATACGCCCAGTTTGGTGAAGCAAATGAAGCTTTACGCCCAGGCGCATCCACAGATTTATGCCCGCCATATGCAAGCGATCTCGGATGCCTCGGAGATGGGTTGTAACGCGTTGAAAACAAACGACTTTTATATGTTGCAGCGCGCAGTGTACCGGGGGCGGGAGGCGCTGATTGCGCTTTCAAAAGATGCGCAGATTCCCGTTTGGAGCGAGGTCCATCAGCAGGTGGCGCAGGTTTTGGATCCGCTCGGTGTGCCGTTTAAACCCACGGGCGCAGGCGTGGGCGACCTGATTTGGATTTTGCCTCAGAAAAATGAAGCAAAATTGGCTCTAAAAGCGCTTACAGCGGCTCATTTTCCGTCGCTCAGGTTTAAAAAAACGGTTTGTTTTTAACAGGTTATCGAAATCGATATTTAACTGAGAATGAGTTTTCATGAGGGACAAACCTTGTAATTCGGAGATCGATTTGGCACACTCAGAAGCGTTCAGGCAGGGTCGCCGAACAAGCTCTTTTAGGCCAAATCACTAAAAACTCTAACTCGAGGGTCACCAAATGAGAATCAACGAGCTCACTGAGATCAAGACACAGTTCAAGCTGGAGAACAACGCTACCTTCCATATCAAGGGCAGCAGCGTAGATCCGCTGATCAAGTACCTTGAACAACATATGGAGCATCCGAGAATTGACGACGTCGAAAAGCTGATCGGCGCCATCCCTGCAGACAAGCGCGCGAAGTACAAGAAGACCTTGAACCTGATCGCGACTTATGTCCTTGTGAGCCAGCCTGAAGCTCAGGTTATCATCGGTGTTTCGAGCGATCGTGATGCCCTCTTGGCGGCTCTGAAGGATCTCTGCATCAACAACAGCATGTCGAGCCAGATGCTTTCCACCGGCCGCAATGCTGATGCGATCAAGAGCTCTTTCATGTATTTCATGGCCTGCCTCACCAAAGAGCGCGATCGCGTTCTCTACACCCAGAAGCATCAGATGGCTTTGATGGAGAAGCTGAAGGACGGTTCTATCGCTCTGACGCCTGGCCGCATCAAGAATCCTGCTGAATATGGTGCAGGCAATGTGAAGGACGCCTATGAGAAGGCCGCCCGCTTCGTCGCTGACGCCTCCTCTTCCTTCAGCGGCAAGAGCAAGGAAGATCAGGCGAAGATCGTCTTCGATCTGGCGAACCAGCTGCGCGACATGGTCATGATGCGCTTCCCCATCAACTCCGCTGAAGGCGTCCTCAAGCTTCACGAGAAGCTCGTGGGCAAGTTCGTGGAAGGCAAGAACATGAGGACGATGAACCACCAGGCCGCCGTCCCCACCTTGTCCGACAAGCTGGGTCACGCGATGATGCTTTACGGTCTCCGCGGCATCGAGAAGTTCCCGGTTTCTTCCAACCTCGGTCTCTACATCTGCGGCGAAATCATCAACGCCCACGGCTTCGTCGATGGCAACGGCCGCGCTGCCCGCAGCGCGATGGCGCTCTGCCAGTTGATCGCCACCGGTGGCCAGAGCTTCGATGCACCCTCCGCTGACTACGACAAAGAGCTCCACGGCTTGAATCACACCGTCTGATCTCTGAGATCTCAGTGGCTTTAAAAGGGAATCCTCGAAAGAGGGTTCCCTTTTTTTATGTCTGAGTTTCGTTCACCCAATCGATGCTCATCTCTCTTTAGAGATGAAGGCTGGCTCACTCGAATCAACGAGATAAGGTGTGATCGCTCGTCTTTTGGCTTTGCGCTTATATGTCAGAAGTGAAAAGATCGGTGTCCTTTTGAATCCGAAACGAGAAGTTGTGCTTTAAGCTTACGGTTCGGAGCTCTGCGAAGGCAGATCTAAATTGATCACCGGTGAGTAATTGGGGGCGGGAACGGGCGTCTCAGGCTGTTTGATCGGGGAATCGGCGCTCAGGGGAATCGATCCTCGGTATCCATGACCGACTTCCACGAGGCGTCCCATGGCGTCTATATAAAAGAATGCGGGCATCTGGTTGCAGTCGAGGAGTCGTGTGACTTCACGCTCTACGTCCAGGGCGACGGGGAACGGGAACATCTGGGCTCTGCCCTTTAAAGCTTGCTCCACGGAAGCGCGATCTTCGCGTGTGACGGCGATCACTTTGGCATTTCGCGACTCCGCCCATTCCTGAAGAGCCGGCAGGGCTTCGAGACAGGCACTACACCAGGTTGCGAACACGAATAAGACCGTCGGGAATTGAGCGCCGATATAGGGTAGGTTGACATTTGAATCATAAGATTGCAGGCGTAAAGGTGGAACCTTGTCTCCAATGCGGGGCGGCATGGGAGGTAACGTTACAGGAGAGGCCGTCAGGGGGATCTCAACCACCTGCCCTTCACGCCAGACCGAGAATATGACCCTCTCGCCGGGCTCTATTAAGAGTGCAGTCTCAGGAAATGCTCCACGGTGATCGAGGGGATAATCACCAATCTTTAAGACCCGGTCACCGGGAACCAGGCCTGCAGCCATAGACGCGCCTCCGGGCTGAACCGACAGGATGGTGACACCTTGATAATCCGGCAAATCGCGGTAACTGATGGCGAAACTGCTGGGGTGAAGTGTCTCTATTTGCGCCTGAAGCTGATCTAAGGTGATCTGTTGCTTGATTTTGCCCTTCTGAGGCTTGGTCTCAGACTCTTTGACCTGCTGATTTGTGGGCAAGGTCTGAGGAGTCGCAGTTGGAGATCCCTTTCCATCGGCTTTGGATGCGTTGTCAGAAGCTGTTGGAGTCTTCACCTCTTTGAGCTGAGACTGGGATCTGGACTTTACGATCTCGGGATTGGGCGGCCCCTGGAACTCTGGATCCTGTTGAGAGAGCTCTTCTACGAATTCGGATTCAGGTGCATCCCATAAAGGCGTCGCTTCGCATTCCTGAAGGGTTTGAAGTCGGGAAAGCACCGCTGGATCCAGGAGCGTCTGAGACGCGAGGCGCATGTATAAGTACGAGATTCGCATGGCCGCGGCGTCTTTGCCTACGAGGTTATCCTTTAATTTTTGTGCAAGCTGAGTCTTGTCATAAAGCCGATGCATCCGCTTATTGAGGGCCTCATCCTGAGCTAACAGCTTCTGAAGTGTTTCTCGGGACTGCTTGCGGGCCTTCTTACGGGCTTGAGCTGAATTTAAATGGGCAGGCAGCTTTTGGACTAAAGGTTCAATCAGCTGCAACTTTTGCTGATCGAGCGTGGTCTTCCAGCGATTGCGCCACATATCGAGCACGTAATTCAGGAACTCAATGCGATCGAGTGCCTCTCTTGTGGCCGCGAAGTCACGTATAACGCCCAAACCAAAGTCCTGCGCGATGCGTGCTGCGGCTAACCATTCCGAAGCTTCTGGATTACTGCGCTCCAGTTGGCTGTCGATCATGGTTTGGAACTCGATATTGCGCGCCGCGGCGGTCGAGATTAAGGCCTCATGTATCAGAGCATCTGAAGTCAAATGCGGAAGATCCGACAATGGATCGAGATGCAGGATCTCGTTGGACGCATCCTTAAGGTTGTTGTTGTGCTCCAGGGCGCGCAACATTTGGGGGAAGTAACCTTCTGTTGCCTGTAAGGGAGCACAGTTTAACGGCTCTGGCTCTGTACTGAAGCTGCCGCAGAAGTTCCGGCGAGTCTGGCTTAAGGTTGCAAACGCGCCAGAGTAGCAAGGCGACATCATGACTAAGACGCGCACATCCTCCGAGATGGGCGCAAGATCCTTCGCCATATCGTCTACGCTCCAGGTTTCGCCGTTCAGGGCAATACGTACGTTACCTTGTATGTCTCTTTCGCCTTGAGAAGATATGGCGAGTAACAGCTGATCCCCTGCTTTCAGCTCGGCCGCCTGCGATGTCAGCCAGGATTGGATCGCCGATCGGCGGGCCGGAAAGACGGCGACGCCTTCAAATTTGGTATCGACAAAAGGGCGGGATTCCGCAGTTAACTCGTCGAGCGCTGTATCTTCGAGGAGCCAATCCGCCGTCTTCGGTTGTTCGTGCAAAATGCGATCGGGCGCAGGATCCTTGCCGTCGCTCCAGAAGAGGGCCGTCTCGCTTAAAAGCTCGTGTGATTTGAGTAAATCGAGGATCGCTTGGGCGTGGGCGCGGTGAACTTCGCCGTTTTCGACGGGTCCACCGCCCGCGATGATGGCAATTTTGAGGGCGGCAGAAAAGAAAATCGACATGGCTCGCTTTAAAACAGGGCCGCATGGGGCGTTGCACAAAGGGCTAGCCTAGTCGGTTGGGGGTGAAGCTTCAATTGTCAATCCAAAAAAAGATCGCCTCTGCGTGAGGGAGCGGCGGTTCTGGGGAGAAAACCCCGGGGAAACGGCTGTGGGGAGTGAAGTGATTGCTGGAAGAAGCCTCGTCTTCCGATGGAGGTCGCTTGTTGTTGCGCGCTTCGAAGGGGTCACATACAGCTGTGAGGGCAGCTTTTTTGTGACTGAAGCCTCACATGACGGGCGATGATGATCCGAAGTTTTTGAAAAGAAGACCACTTTGCCGGATGGATCCTGATGAATCGTTGAGTCAGAATGAAGCCTGACCGACGGATCGGATGGGAGATTTCCGATTCCGGGTAAACCCTGCATTCGGTGAAAGAACAGTATTTTTGAAATGAACCTGCCTGATCGAACGGCGATCACCCGATCGCATGCATGAAAACGACGCTGATCCGTTCGTAGTGTCTAGATCATACCGATGAGAAGTCCCTATGTTTGAAGGTTCAGAAGCGATCGGATGGAAGAGAGCGAATGTTGATGAATGAAAAGTGACGATTATTTCTGGAAGATCGATGCCAAACCGATGGATCGGAGGCCTTTTATGGGGGAGAAGTGATGTGATCCGATGGTGGATGCGCGATCTCATCCGTTTTTTCGTATGTCTACTGCCCGTTTACAACCGATCTTTTGAGTTGGATCTCATGCCGATCGCCGATCATCATCGGTTCGGAGCCGTTTGATCCCTATGGATCCTGCGGATCATCGAAGGCGGCGAAGGCTACAGCGTAGTAGTTTCCGTAGAGGCCGATGCCAAAATGGGTGATCGAGCGCAGTAACAGGTTGCGCTTATGGGCGGGACTCTGGAGGAAGGCCTGCAAAGCTTCGGTGGGGGTGGTGGCGAAGGCGAGATTTTCGGCCAGATGCAGCGCGTTTACCCCCTCCAGTCTCGTAGCGAGGGCCCCTGTATTGGGCGAAAAATGCTGAAGATGACCCTGAGCAGAGAGCTCTTCGGCGTGTAACTGCGCCGCCTTTTCAAGTTTGGGGTGCCGCCTGAGCGGTGGACGGCCCTCTTTTTGGCGAAGACGGTTGATGAGCAGCGCGAGCTGTTGCTCTTTGGGGCGTTTGATGTCGGTCTCCGAGAGGGTGAGGGCCTCTTTGAATGGATGGGAAGCGATCTGATCCTGCAGATCGCCTACGGTGATCGTCGCATTCTGCAGAACGATCGGACCGTACTGGCTGTTTGCGAGCAGTTCGAGGCCGTAGATCCCCGGTTGATCGAGGGTGATTTCGGTGATGAGATCGCGTGAAAGCATGGTGATGGTCTGCTCTACGATGGGACCATCGGCCTGATCGGTGGAGGGAAGCGCGATCAGCAGGCTTGGACGAAAATATCCCCGGCGGAGAGGTCCTTCGATATGGAGTCTGGCGCCTGCAGGCAGCTTTGTGGGGATCGGATCTTTCAGATCTAAAGCGCGGTGTACGAACCAAAAGGAGATCGCGTAACGGCCGTCTTCGTTTAAGATCGCGGCGATCCCGTGGTGTGTGGGCGGAAGGCGTCGATCCAACTGACCGATCATGCGAAGGCAGATCTCTTCCAATGCCTGAGGATCGGCTGAAAAGGTGAAGGCCCAGAACTGCGCATCGCTGATCAACGCGTGGTTGCGGGCGGATTCGATCTCGCGATCCCGAATCTCAACCTGCCGTGCCTTCAGCTTCGCCAATGTGAAAGCGGCCTGGTTTAAGGGATCATCGGCGATCGTTTGGGGCCAGCCGTGAGCCTGTAACAGCGATTGGCATCGGTTCCATGCGATCTCTTCAAAGGCGTGATCGGCTGTAAACGGTGGATCCTGCGTTTGCTGAATGGAAGGATCGGACGGATCTCGGGTTGACTGAGGCGCTCCACAGCAGGGGATCATCAGGAAAGGGAGGATTTTGGCGATGTGAAGCGTCCAAAACATGCGCGCATCTTAACCCAAACTGCATTTTACGGGAATTGAACCGCCGGGCGATGAGGTTTTGAATGCATCGAAAGGGCAAAGAACCGAAGAGGTAAGCATGTTAAAGGGCTTGTTTGGCCGAAAAAAGGAACATGTGGACTTTGAAGAGACCGCGATGCCTGTGGCGGATGCGCTCTACGGGGCGGCTTTGCGGCTGTTGCGCGATCCCCAGCTGGCGGAGGATCTGGTGCAGGAAACGCTGCTTCGCGCCTATCGCTTCTGGCACCAGTTCGAACCGGGCACGAACATCAAGGCCTGGCTGTTCCGCATTCAGACCAATCTTTTCATCAACCATTACCGCAAGCATCAGGGCGAGCAGAAAGTGCTGGACGATCGCCAGGTGGACGATCTGCTGGAGCGCTATTCGGAGCCCGCGCAGGTGACGATTCCGCTGGATCTGCGCGAAAGTTTTTTGAAGGAAGTGGTGGGCGACGAGGTGCTTGCGGCCCTCGAACGGCTGCCGGTGGAGTTTCGCCTGGCGGTGCTCTTAGCCGACATGCAGGATTTTTCTTATAAGGAAATCGCGGAGATGCTCGATTGTCCGGTGGGAACGGTGATGAGTCGCCTGCATCGCGGGCGTAAACTTTTGCAGGCGCAGCTTTATCAATATGCGCTCGATCGCGGGATCATTTCGGGGCCCCCGGCGGAGGAGGAGGCTGAGGTGGAAAGTCTGGAAGCGTTTCGCCAACGCAAAGCGGCAGGAGGTGAGCGATGAGTCGGCTTTGTTGCTCGGATTTCAGGCAGTTCATGGATCCTTATCTGGACGGCGAATTCGATGTGCGCGAGCGCGCTGAATTTGATGCCCATCTCGCGATCTGCGGGGATTGCCGCCGTCACTACGAGGAGCGCGCGTGGTTCCAGCAGAGCCTGCGGCCTGTGCTCGCAAAGCCTGTGCCGATGCCGCCGGATGCGCGCGTTCGCCTGCGGGCAAAGCTTGCGATGGCGACGAAACCTTCGGGGTTAAAGCTTTGGATTCGGCGCCTTGCGATCCCGGTGCCTCTGTTGGCTGCGGCCTGCGCGGTGTTTCTGGTGGTGACGCCCCTTGCGGGCTTTGCGCCCTGGGTGACCGACGCGGTGGATCAGCATCGCCTGACGCTGCCGGTCGAGGTGCCCTCATCGATGGCCGACGATGTGGACGCCTGGTTTGAAGGCAAACTGCCTTTCAGGGTGGAATCGCCGCGATTTGATGAGAACGTGCATCTGCTTGGGGGGCGCCTGAGCCGCATTGGAGGCACCGCCGGTTACCGGAGCGCCGCTTACATCATCTACGGCGTGGGTCGTCACAAGCTCTCGGTGATCGCTTTTGAAAACCGCGATCTCGATTTGAACGGCGGCAGGAGCCGCGTGATTCAGGGCAAAGATGTCGAGTTCTACGAGCGAAACGGCTATCTGGTCGCGCTGTACAACCGCGGCCCCGTCGCCTACGCCGTCACCAGCGATCTCCCCGAAGAAGAATTCGTCAGCATCCTAAAGAGCGCGCTGTAAAGAGGGCGGTTGGGGGCGTCTGATCCCGCAGGTGGTGTGGATTTTGCGCGATCGCGTGCGCTCGCATTCTGCGGGCAGGGTGTTTTTTGAGCGATCGCACGCGCGCGAAATCTGCGGGCAGGGTGTTTTTTGAGCGATCGCACGCGCGCGAAATCTGCGGGCAGGGTGTTTTTAACCAGGGATCGTGCCGTCAGGGGCGTCTTCGTCGATGGTGTGGTTCATTTCGATGCTGGGGGCGGGGCAATGGGGGCAGCCCACGATCCTTGCGGGTACGCCGACAGCCGTGCAGTGAGCGGGTACGTCGTGGAGTACGACGCTGCTCGCACCGATCTTTGCGCCGTCGCCCACGGTGATGCGCCCCAAAAGCGAGGCTCCTGCGCCGATGAGGACGCCGTTGCCGATCTTGGGGTGTCGATCGCCCGTCTCGTTGCCGATGCCACCGAGGGTGACGCCGTGCAGCATGGAGACGTTGTTGCCGATCACTGCGGTTTCACCCACGACGACGCCGGTTGCGTGGTCGATGAAGAAGCCGTAACCGATGCGGGCTGCGGGATGGATGTCGACGCCGAAGGATTCGGAGATGCGGCTCTGGAGCGCGAGGGCCATCGAATAGCGCTGATGTAACCAGAGCCAGTGGGCCATGCGGTAGGATTCGATGGCGTTGTAACCCTTGAAGTAGAGCAGCGGGGTCGCCCAGCCGTGGCAGGCGGGATCGCGCTGTTTGATGGCGATGATGTCGGCGCGGACAGCCCAGGGGATCGTGGGATCCTGCTGCATGATCTGCAGGAAGAGTTCCATCAGGCTGATGGGTTGCAGGTTGGCGTTGGCGAGCTTGTTCGCCAGTTGGTACGCCAGCGCGCGCTCCAGAGTCTCGTGATTTAAGATGGTGTTGTAGAGGAAGCTCGCTAAAAGCGGCTCGTCACGAGCGTTGCGTTCGGCATCTTCGCGGATGAGATCCCACAGGTTCTCGGCGTTGGGCTCCATTGCTGCGGGGGGTAAGGTCGGTTTTGGGGAGGATGGGTGGGTCATTTAGTCTTCAACGGGCTCAAACTGATCCTTGCTGACGCCGCAGATGGGGCAGGACCAGTCGTCGGGGAGATCATCGAACGCGGTTCCTGGAGCAATACCGCTGTCGGGATCGCCTTTGGCGGGGTCGTAGACATAGCCGCAGATGGAACATTTGTACTTTTGCATGGATCTTCTCCTGGTTAAAGGCCAGCGTTTAAGGCTTCTGCGATGGTCGCTCCCCATTGAGCCGCCTCACAGAGACCGGATGCAGTGGGTACATAACGCAGATTTAAAAGCGGCGCGCAAGAGGGAATGCGGATCGCGTTCAGCTGAGCTTCGACCTGTTTGGCCCCTTCGCCGCTCCAGCCGTAGGATCCAAAGGCGGCGCCAACGAGGCCCTTGGGTTTTAAGCCCTGCAGATAGGTCAAAAACGCGGCCACCGTGGGATACATCTGGTTGTTTAAGGTGGGCGATCCCACGACGAGCGCCCCGGCGTCGAGGAGAGCCGCAATCACGTCGCTGCGATCGTTCTTTGCGAGCGACATCAGCTGCACCGTGGGATGGGAGGGGGCGTTCCTTGCGCCGTCGGCGATGGCGTGCGCGAGCTTCTCCGTGGATCCCCACATGCTGTCGTAGGCGATGACCACCTTGTTCTGCGGTTTCTTGTCGCTCCACTGGCTGTAATACTGCAGGATCTGCGAAAACTGGCTGCGCCAGATGGGGCCGTGATCGGGGGCCACGAGGGCGGGCTCGATGTTGAGCGTGGGCCAGGTCGCAAGGAGCTTTTGAATGAGGCCGCTCTGGAGCCACAAAATGTTGGCGTAGTAGCGTCCGGCTTCTTCTTTAAGGAGCTCAGGCGGGAGCTCGTCGTCAAATCGCTCGACGGAAGCGAGATGCATCCCGAAGGCGTCGTTCGAGAAGAGCACGCGATCTTCTTCAAAGTAAGAGAGCATGCTGTCGGGCCAGTGAAGCATCGGCGTGGGTACAAAGCGCAGGGTGATCCCGTCGAGTCTGAGCGGCTCCGATCCCGCGAGATCGACGGTTTGCTCCCAATGGAGCTGAGCCTTGAGCGCCGTGATGCCTTGCTTGGTGGCGAGTACCCTTCGCGGATGGAGCCATTCGCAGGTTTGCGGGAGGGCGCCGGAGTGATCCATTTCAGCGTGGTTCGAGATCACGACGTCGATCTTGGGGTTCTCGCCCAGCACCGACTCGATGCGCGACCGCATTTCACCAAAGAACGGGGCTTTGACCGTGTCGATCAGCACGTTTTGCGCGCCCGTGATCAGGTAGGCGTTGTAGGTGGAGCCTCTGGCGGTGCGGTAGCCGTGAAAGCTGCGCAGGTTCCAGTCGATGGCGCCCACCCAGTAAACATGCGGGCTGATTTGCAGGGCTTTGTATGCGGTTTCCATAAAGACTCGCTTTCTTGTGGTTTCTTGCGGGATCGATCGCCCAAATCCCGCCTGCTTTGCGGATCGGGCGTCGTTTGGGGGGCTCCGTCCGCTCGTTGTGGGGTGCTTCCCTGAGCGATCTTTGAAGCGGGCATAGCATAAGCCGGTGATGAAAGGGGATCAAATGTGAGCGCCGATCGTGGGCCGTGCGCCTTTTTGTGGGATTGGGGCTTGAAAGGCGCGCTTTAAGCGTAGATGCTCTGCTCGTTTGGGTGGCCGAAAGCAGCGTATGTGGCTGCCTGGCCGCCTGTCCGATGAACGTCAATCCGCACCGCTTTGGATTGCGGAGCCTTTAAGGAAGATGGAGAGTGACATGTTGTTTGAAATGCCCGAGCTTCCATGGCCCAAAGATGCGCTCGCTCCGCTGATCTCGCCTGAGACCATCGACTACCATTACGGCAAGCATCACCGCGCCTACCTTTCGAAGCTGAACGAGATCCTCCTGAAGGACAAAAGCCTGCAGGGTAAAACCCTCGAAGAGCTGATGGTCTCGGAGGGGACGCCCTTGTTCAATAACGCCGCGCAGTTCTGGAACCACAGTTTCTACTGGAAATGTCTGCGCGCCCCCAGGGAAGACAATCATCCCGAGGGACTCATTGCCGAGCGGATCGACGACGCCTTCGGAAATTTTGAATCCTTCCAGGTCCGCTTTGCGATGGCAGCGCTGGGTCAGTTCGGATCCGGCTGGGCGTGGCTGACCGAGAACTCTGAAGGCGAGCTCAAGATCGAGCAGAGCAGCAACGCGGGGAACCCCCTGGTTTACGGTCATAAGCCGCTGCTGACCTGCGATGTGTGGGAACACGCCTACTACATCGACTTCAGAAACGATCGCGCCAAATATGTTGCCGCCTTCTGGCAACTCATCAACTGGGACTTCGTCGCCTCCCGCCTGAGCAAATAAGCGCTCATTCCGCCCACCCTGCGCCTTTTAAGCGATCCTTCAATCACCAAACCCGCATCCCATGCTGCTTTGATGGGGATTCTGTACCCCAAAACCCGCAAGTCGGGTCGATCTCCTGGAAGCTGACAGGCGTCCAATCAGCGCCCTGTGCGCCCTCTCTGGCACCTGAGTACCAGCCGATCACCACCCCATGGTGCTTTGGTGTTATTTGAGTTGCACGCATTCCGCGTTTGTTGGTGCTTCGATGAGGGTAGAGTTGCACGCGATCCGCTCCCTATGGTGAAATTTTGCTTCTGAATGCAACGTGCAAGCGATCAACTGGTGATGCGTTTGATCACAGAAAGCAACTTTTACCCGATTCATGCGTTCCAGCTGAGACCCGAGTCTCTCGCCATGGTGACCATACGGTGCAATCCTGAGACTTAATCCGCTCGCCAGGGTGACCCTGTGGTGAAATCCTGAGACTCAGATCCCTCAAAAAACACCAACCGCGCGGAATGTCTGGCAATGCAGTCGCAAATTCAGGGGATTTTTGAGGGCATTTTTCGATCGAAGGCATTTAGAGATCGATGTACTTCGATACTTGGCAGCTATCGACTGATTGAAAGACCTCACCACAAATAAAGACGATGCGATGAAACATCTTCCCCGAATTAAGCTTCTCGCGATCCTGTAAGTCAAAAGAACCTTAAAAGTCATCCATGCAGATGTTGGTGGCCGCGCAGCGGCCGGAAAGGGAGTTGTTGTTCAAAGTAAACCATCAATCGAAGCAATCAATCGAGCATTAAAGTGATGCACCATGAAGCTTGATATGGATTGATGGACCTCATCCCAAATGAATATGATGCAATAAAATATCTTCCTAGAATTGAGCCTCTCCCGAGCCTGTAAATTAAAGGATCCATAAAAGCCGTCCCACTCGTGAAAGGTAACCGTACAGCGGCCTTAAATGGAGTCGTTGCTCAAAGTAAGTCCTCAATCAAAGCCGTTTTACGATCAAAGAACTGCGATACTCAGCAGCCTCATAACAGTTTACTGATCTCTCAATAACTGCAAATGATGCAATAAAACATCTTCCCCGAGTTGAGTTCCTCGCGATCCTGTAAATTGAAAGGGCCTGAAAAGCCATCCCCGCAGATGTTGGTGGCTGTTTAGAGGCCTTAAGATGAGTCATTGTTCAAAGGAAGGACTCGATCTAAGCTGTTTAGAGATCTATCAATCGAGGCATCATGAAGTATGATCATGATTCAGAGTTATCCTTCCGTCGTGTGCTCATGATAAAAATCTCATCGAGAGTCGTCGGTACATTTGCTCTCTATGTTTCATTACTGTTTGAGGTCACACAAACCTCAAGTGCTGATGAAATCCAATCCGTTTCATCCATGCATGATCCACTGCATCAGCATCATCAAAGATCTTCGATCATGCATGCACACCGCAACCAACCCATTTGAAATGCGTTTTAAAACCCTATAGACAACCCACCAGATGTGATCGAACGCATTTGAAAACCTCATGCATCGACTATATTGAGCATTGAAACTGCTTTCACTCAACATCACCATCATCTCCAGATTCAATTAAAGATCTTCGATCGGATCACAACGGAACTGCAAAGCGCGTTAAAAGGCCTTCGACTGCATTGTGATCCCTTGTTGGAGCAAAATCGAAGGGGTTCGATTGTGGAGCTACAACGCGTAATGAGTCGATCTAAGCGCTTTGACAGCGTTGCGACAAGAGCGCACAGCACGATCGAAGCGCTTTTACGGCTTTATGTACAAAAAACGCCTCACGGTGGAGGCGCTTTGTTTGAGGGGTGGAATTTAGTCGTGGAACGGACTGAGCTGTCGGAGGCGGGAGATGATGGGGGGCATCGCTTCGATGACGCGGTTGATCTCGGCTTCGGTGGTGTATCGCGAGAGCGAGAAACGGATGGATCCGTGCGCAAACGTGAAGGGGACGCCCATGGCACGGAGTACGTGAGAGGGATCCAGGCTGCCTGAAGCGCACGCCGAGCCTGAACTGGCGCATATCCCCAGTTGGCTCATGAGCATAAGGATTGCTTCGCCCTCTACATGCTTGAACGAGATGTTCGTCGTGTTGTCGAGACGTTCATCCTTCGCACCATTGAGCCTGGAATTAGGGATTTGAGCGAGGAGTGCATTCTCGAGCTTGTCCCTTAAAGCCGCGATCTTCGGGGCATCTTCTTTGGGATGGAACAGCGTCAACGCCTTTCCCAGACCTACGATAGAAGCGATGTTCTCGGTTCCGGAGCGTCGACCCTTCTCCTGATGGCCGCCGATCAGCAATGGAACGAATGGAGCGCCCTTGCGTACATAGAGTGCACCCACGCCCTTGGGCGCGTGGAGCTTGTGACCCGAAAGGACAAGGTAGTCCGCAGGGAGTTTAGAGAGATCGATCTCGGTCTTGCCCACCGCCTGAACCGCGTCGATGTGGTAGAGCACGCCGTGGGCCTTCGCTATATCGGCGATCTCCTCGACAGGAAACACGACCCCCGTCTCGTTATTGGCCCACATGGTCGAGATCAGCGCGGTATCAGGGCGAATCGAAGCCTTTAGAGCGTTCAGATCCAAGCGACCCTCGCCGTCTACATCGAGCCAGGTGACCTGGTAACCGTGCTTCTCGTACTCCTTGAAGAGCGACATCACGGCAGGGTGCTCGACCTTGGTGGTGATCGCATGCTTTTTATAAGGCTGACTCTTGAAGGCGGAGTGGATTGCAGTGTTGTCGCCCTCGGTTCCACAGGCGGTAAAGATGATTTCATCGGGTTGAGCGCCCAGGAATTCCGCTACCTGACTGCGCGCGAGCTTCAGATAATGACCCACCTGTCCGCCGAAGGTATGCATCGAAGAGGGATTACCGTAGAGCTCCGTGAAGAAGGGCATCATTGCATCCACGACTTCGTCGGCTACGCGCGTGGTTGCATTGTTGTCGAGGTAAATGACGTCGGCCATCACTGCTCGTCCTTCTGTTCTACAACCGTGATCTGGGGATCCACCTTTTCGCGCAGGACGCGTTCAACGAAGTCCTTCAGGGTAAAGTCGCTGATGGGGCAGCTCCCGCAAGCGCCGTGAAGGCTGATCGTCACCTCGGTGCGATCGATATCGACGAGTTCGATGTCGCCCCCATCGGCCACGAGATGCGGACGAATGACTTCTGCGACCACCTGTTCGATGAGCTGCATGCGTTGTAAGTTGCTCAGGGGCTTCTTGGGCTTTTGTACATCGGTCTCCGGAGCGCCGATTTTGATGGCCGACTCGCCTAAGACCTCTCGTAAAATCTCTGCGATCTCACCCTGGCATTGCCCACAGGATCCGCCCGCCTTCGTGAAATGGATCACGTCTTCGACGGTATGCAGGTTGTTTTCGCGTATAGCGTTCTTGATCGTCGCGTCGGTCACGCCAAAACACTTGCAAACGATGCGCCCCTCGGTGTGAAGCTGAGCGTTAGGCGCTGCATCGGGGTGCCCCTTCTCGCGATAGCTCTTGATCGCGGCTTCGAGCGCCTCCTGCCCCATGACCGAGCAATGCATTTTCTCTTCGGGGAGCCCCCCTAATGCTTCCGCTATCTCACGGTTGGTCACCTGAGCGGCTTCATCAAGGGTCTTGCCCTTTATCAACTCGGTTAGAACGGAGCTGGATGCGATGGCGCTCGCACATCCAAAGGTTTTGAACTTGGCATCGAGGATGCGCTCGTTTTCGTCGAGCTTCAGCGTCAGCTTCAGGGCGTCCCCGCAGGCGATGCTGCCCACTTCGCCAACGGCGTCGGGCGACTCGATCTCACCTGCATTCTTGGGCGCCAGGAAATGCTCCATGACCTTTTCGGTATAGTCCCACATGGCGACTTCCTTTCGGAGTCCAAATTGTTCGCGCGCCTTTTACGCCAACGGGGGTGAAAAACCAAGCGGCGCGGTAGCTTTTAGTGCGAACGGGTTTTTGAAGGCGTGCTTGCGGCTTCGCTGAGCGGCGAACGGGATTCTGTGGGTGTGCGTGCGGTTTCGCGATGCGGCGATCAGGCGAGAGGGGCGGTGCGAATGCGGTGCACGAGTTCGATGGCGGGGCGCGCGTCTTCGATGCCAAAGCCGTGGCCCTGCAGCATCTGGCGGTAAACTTCGCTGTGTAAATCCTCAAAACCGCTCGAAAAATCAAAAGGCTCGCCGTCGAGGGTGAGGGCCCGGTAGGCGGATCCGCTGTAGTCCGGCGGCAGATCGCAGCTGCGGATCGAGAGGGACCAGGTGACGTCGGCGCGTTCGAGATCGAGGGTTCCGCTCATGTGATCGGCTTCGCGGAGTTCGACTCGGCTGTCGCGCACCGATCCGAACAACCAAAGCAGCAAGTCGAAGAAATGCACGCCGATGTTCATGGCCAGGCTGCCCGATTTTTCGGGGTTGCCCTTCCAGGACTGGTGGTACCAGGGGCCGCGCCTTGTGACGTAGCGGAGATCGATCTTCACGCGGCGATCGGGCGCCTCGCTCCACATCTGAGTGAGCTTTTGCCGCAGCGCTTTGACCGCCGGATGCAGGCGCAGCTGCAGCACCGTATAAATATGATGCCCCGTTTCCTGCTCGATTTGCGCCAGGGCGTCGAGATTCCAGGGGCTGATCACCAGCGGCTTTTCGCAGAGCACGTCGGCCCCCAGACGGAGCCCCAGGCGGCAATGGGCGTCGTGCAGGTAATTGGGGGTGGCCACCGAAAGGTAACGGATGCCCTCGCCCGCGCGGCGCAGCTTTTCGAGATAGCGGTCGAAGCGCTCAAACTCGGGAAAATAGCGGCATTCGGGGAAGTAACGGTCGAGGATCCCCACGCCGTCGTAAGGATCGCAGGCCGCCACGAGCTCGCCGCCCACATCGTGAATCGCTTTTAAATGCCGGGGCGCCACAAATCCTGCGGCACCGAGCAACGCAAATCGCACCATAAAAACCTCCGCCGCTCCAGGAGCAGGGTGGGGAGCATCCTCTGCCTGCCGCGCGAGCGCAAGCATTTACTCCGTGAGGGCGAGCAGGATCCGCAAATGATGGCCTGGGGGCAGTTGGGGGCACATCGCTTTGTTGGGATCGCCTGAGGCTTCGGGCACGCTCAGCCGGTAACGGGCGCCTGCATGTTCGATGATCTCGCCACCAAAAAGATGCCGGTAGCTTTTGCCGTCTGCGGTGATCGTGACGGGCCGGAATTGGGCGAGGCCTGTTTCGGGTAAAAGCCCCGGCGATTCGAGGCAGGCGATATGCTCCGCCAGGCAGGGCTCCTGGCGCATATCCCATGAGAGCGAAAAGCCTTCAGAAGTCCAGAACGGGTGATCGCGCAAAATGCCGGCCTGATCGCCTGGGACATAGAACTGGTGGTGGCTCAGAGAGAGCAGCAAAAGCTGACCTGTATCGGAACGCCTGATCTTGAAACGCTCGCTTTGCACGTCGAAGTCCTTTTGGATCTCAAATTCCAGCCAGAGGGGGGAGGAAATGAGCGCCTGCAGAAGTGAGTGATTTTGTTGACGAAAACGCAACTGGAGCCTGTATTCGCCCGCTGAGATCCAGGCGAGGCGGATGTCTCCATCCTTGCGCGTGCGCAGCGGTGTGAACGTTGCGGGGCCATTGTATCTGCAATGCGTTTCGGGTGAGCCATCCGCTCTGCCTTCAAAAGAAAAGGAGAGAAACTCGTGATCGCTGTACCAATGTCCCAGGATCTGGTTTTGCGCGCTTCGTTGCAGAAGTTGGCATTCGGCCTGCAAAACAGAAGCTGCGCCGGACTGCGCTGAAGCATCGGACGGAGGACCGCCTGGCCCCCCGTTGCATGCGGTCAGGGCCAGAAACGCGATGGAGACAAGGTGAGCATGTGACATGGGGGTGGTGGTATGAGGGGGGTTACTCGTCGAGCGCGATCAACAGGTGAAGGTGGTTGCCTGCAGGCACATCTCTGCATTCAAACATCGCGCCGCTGGTGCCCGCTTCGGTCGAAGCCTCGATCACATCCAGGCGGTAGCGTGCCCCATCCCTTTCAAACGCATCGCGGCCGTAAAGATGCTTGTATGTCTTGCCGTCCACAGAGAGCGTGACCGGCAAAAAGTGACCCGGACCATCCAAACAATCGATCGGGCTCACATCGCAGACCTCTTCATCATCGAGCGCTTCGAGCGCGATCCCAAAGCCCTCCGCTTCAAAGAGAGGTTCAATCTGCGACAGATCGGGGATGACATGGCCCTGAATGTCGTTCGGCGGCCAATGATCCTCTTCGCCCTCACCAAAGATCCAGTTCCAGTTTTTGTCGACCGACATCGCCCAAAGATCTCCGTCCTCGGCGCTCTTGAGCGTCCAATCCTCCACGGTGTGAATAAAGCCATTGAGCACGTGGAATGAGATCCAGAACGTCGCGCCCTCCGTCAGCCGCTGCGAAAAGACGGGATCTGCGGGATCAAAGACGAATTCCATCACAAAATCGCCCGCCGTGACCGCCGCAAACGACAGCGTCTCGTTGTTACCCCCCCAAACTTCGGTGCGCAAGCTGTCGATCGTGGCAGGCCCGCTGTATGCGAAGGGCTCGGGGATTGGTCGCCCCGGGGCGATCTCTTTAAACGACAAGAGGATGATCTCATCGCGGCTCGGCCAACCGCCCAGCAACTTCGATCCCACCTGCCGCAGCGCGGTGCATTCCTCTTTTAACGCAGACGTCTCGGGCGATCTCAATGATCGATGTCCGACAGCCCCTGCCACTTGTGAGGCGTTGCATGCCCCGCTGCTGCAGACGCGGGCCTGACCGTAGCTGTACCCATTCTGATTGTACGAAGCGCGCTCGGGGCATCTGAAGCCGGTCTCGTGGATTGCGCCCTCATAGACGCAAAAATCGAGCCCGTCATAAGACACCGCGGCACCATCTCCACAAATGCTTTCTTGTGCATTTTCGCCGGGTTGCGAGCCTTTGGGCTCATTCGGCGAAGTCTTGTTGTCGTCGCTGCAGGCAGCCAGAGCCAACAGTGAGCTTAAAAGTAAGAAATGACGCATGGTTGCCTTCCTTTCACTCTTCAAGTGCGATTAAAAGATGGAGATGGTTGCCGGAGGGCACATCAGAGCATTCCATCATGGCACCGCTGGTCCCTGCTTCACTTGAAGCTTCGATGACGTTGATCCTGTAGTGCTGACCTGCTCTTTCATAGACTTCGCCGCCGTAAATATGCCTGAAACTCTGGTCACCCACTGTAAGCGTGACGGGTAAAAAATGGCCAGGTCCATCTAAGCAATTGATGGGGGCAACGTCGCAAACATCTTCGGAATCGAGCGCATCCAAAGCGATCGAGAAACCTTCAGACTCAAACATTGGCTCAATCTGTGATAGATCGGGGATGACATGACCTGCAATGTCGGTTGGAGGCCATACATACTCCATGTCAAAGTTCCAGTCTTTGTTGACCGAGAAGGCCCAGAGCTCGCCGTCTTCGGCGCTTTTCAGCTTCCATTCTTCTACCTGAATCCAAAACATCCATCGGGCATGGAACGAGAGCCATAATGTTGCAGATTCAGTGAGCTTTTGAGAGAAAGTCTGATTTTGAGCATCAAATTTGAGCTCTGCCATGTAATCGCCCGCGATGATGGTCGCAATTGTACGTTTGCTGCCATCCTCCTGTGTCTCGGTGCGCAAGCTGTCAACTCTTGCGGGGCCTTCGTACTGGGTGTAGTCTTCAAAGTCCTCCGAGCCGTCGGACTTGCCTTTAAACAGGAATGAGATGCTCTCGTTCTGGGCTGGCCAGTGGCCAAGTAAATGAGTGCGGCCCAGTACGCTTTGCTGGAGTGCGAGGCATTCATCCTTTAATGCAGACGTTGCGGGCAAATGGGATTCACGACGGGCGATAGCGCCTGCAACCTGGCGAGCGTTACATTCACCGCTGCTGCAGACGCGGGCCTGACCGTAGCGGTATCCATTCTGATTGTGTGATGCGTGCGCGGGGCATCGGAAGCCGGTCTCATGGATCGCGCCTTCATAGACGCAAAAATCGAGTCCGTCATACGATATCGCGACGCCATCACCACAAGCGTTTTCCTGTGTGTTTCCGCCATGTTGAGAGCCCCGAGGCTCATCGGAAGATGATTGGTCGTCGCTGCAGGCAGCCAGAGCCAACAGCGAGCTTAAAAGTAAGAAGTGACGCATGGTTGCCTTCCTTTCACTCCTCAAGTGAGATTAAAAGATGGAGATGGTTGCCGGAGGGCACATCGCTCGCGTGCGTTGCGGCGCTGCAGGTACCGGCATCGCTCGAAGCTTCGATGACATTGAGTCTGTAATGCATTCCTGCTTTGCTAAAGACTTCTCCGCCGTAAAGATGTCTGTAACTTTCATCACCCGTTGTAAACGTGACGGGCAAGAAATGACCGGGCGCATCTAACCCAGCGATCGGTTCAACGTCGCAGACATCTTCGGAATCGAGTGCATCCAGTGAGACCGAGAAGCCTTCCGCCTCAAAGATGGGTTCAATCTGTGTGAGATCCGGGATGACATGTCCCTGTACATTGGTTTGAGGCCAAACATACTCCATGTCAAAGTTCCATTTTTGATAGACGGACATGGCCCAGAGCTCGCCGTCTTCGGCGCTTTTCAGCTTCCAGTCTTCAACCTGAATCCAAAACATCCATCGGGCATGGAACGAGAGCCATAATGTTGCAGATTCAGTGAGCTTCTGAGAAAATACTTGGTTTTGAGCATCAAATTTGAGCTCTGCCATGTAATCGCCCGCGATGATGGTCGCGATTGTGATTTGGCTGCCGTCTTCCTGAGCTTCGGTGCGCAAGCGGTCGACCTTTGCGGGGCCTTCGTACTGGCTGCGGTTTTCAAAGTTCTCCGAACCGTCGGCCTTGCCTTTAAACAGGAATGAGATGCTCTCGTTCTGGGCTGGCCAGTTGCCAAGCAAATAACTGTGACCTTGAGCTTTTTCCTGGAGTGCAAGGCATTCATCTTTTAATGAGGGCGTTGCGGGCAAATGGGATGCTCGACGGGCGACAGCGCCTGCAACCTGGGAGGCGTTGCATTCTCCGCTGCTGCAGACGCGGGCCTGACCGTAGCTGTACCCATTCTGATTGTGCGAAGCGCGCTCGGGGCATCTGAAGCCGGTCTCGTGGATTGCGCCCTCATAGACGCAAAAATCGAGCCCGTCATAAGACACCGCGGAACCGTCTCCACAAATGCTTTCTTGTGCATTTTCGCCGGGTTGAGAGCCTTTGGGCTCATTCGGCGAAGTCTTGTTGTCGTCGCTGCAGGCAGCCAGAGCTAACAGCGAGCTTAAAAGCAAAAAGTGACGCATGATGGACTTCCTTTCCGCTCAGTCATCCGAGCAAGGGGTGTAATCGTAATCGGGGCCTACGAGACCGTGATGGTTCAATACCCACTTCATTGATGCAGCAGGCCTCGATTCCAACTGGGCGTCCAGGTGGGGATTTCCACCGTCAGGCCGTCGGGCGAGGTCAGTTCGATTTGTTGTTGCGACAGTTGCGCAAACGATTCCTGTAATTCGAGGCCTTGCGCATAAAAGGGTAGGCCTGCGAGGATTGCCGCTGCGAGAGTAAAGAGAGATCTCAAGGTAAAAGGCTCCTTTCGTAAACAGGCGAACTGCCCGTTTTTAATGGGGGTTTTCGTTCTTTCTGACTGCAAAAAAGGCTATGGAGTTCGCAAATACGTGTCAACCGGGGATCCGGAAAAATTTTTTTAACGGGCCAAAAATGAGTTGTAGTTGTGGCAAAAAGTCCTTTGTTTCTGCATGGTTAGCTGGGGCAAAAATTTTTGAAAAAAAGGCCAAAAATGGGCCTAATGAATCTGCAAAAAATTTTCCGGCGTAAAAATCGGCCTCTTGGTGACGATCGGAATTCCCCAATCGAGGGCGAAGGCGGCTGATCTTGGAGTCAGGCTGAATATGCGAATGTGAGGGTAAGGAATGGTGAAGAAATAATCAGATACAATTTTACGGGAGGCGCGGGCGGTTGTCTGAATGTTGCTTTATTGAACTTTGGGAATGGGGGGTGCGGTGGTTGAGGAGGGTGGCTTTGGGATGGGGAAGCGCGGGATTCAGCTCACGCGGGTGCCGGGTTTGAGATCGGCGGGGACGGTGGCGAGGGTGGTCGTTTTGCCTTCGCCGCCGCAGAGGAGCATGCCGTAAGACATGATGCCGCGGATCTTTCGGGGCGCGAGGTTGGCTACGAGGATCACGGAACGGCCCACCACGTCTTCGGGGGCGTAGGCTTCGGCGATGCCGGAGCAGATGGTGCGCGGTTCGGGATCGCCGGCGTCGACCGTGAGCTTCAAGATGCGATCGGCGTCGGGATGGCGCTCGGCGGCGATGATCTTGGCGACGCGGAGATCGAGTTTTGCAAAATCGCTGAAATCGATCTCGGCTGGAGGCGGCTCGGGCTCGGCCTTCTTCGCCTTCTTTTCGGCTTTCTTTGCTGCAGGCGCAGGCGCGGCGGGGGCTGCAGGGGTGGCTTCGGTTTCAGCCGGCATCTCGACGCGGGGGAACAGCGCTTCGCCTTCGGTCTGCACAGTGGTGCCCGCCTTAAAGGCGCCAAAACTGAGGGTCGATGCGACGTTGCGCAGATCTTCGGGCACGTTCAGGCGGTCGAGCAGCGCTTTGGCCTTGCGCGGCAGGAAGGCGAGCGTCCAAACGCCCAGGATGCGCAGGGTTTCGCAAAGGTTGTAGAGCACGGCGTCGAGCTTTTGCCTGGCGGTCGCGTCGGTCTTTTCGTTCTTGGCCAGCGTCCAGGGCGCGCTCGAGTCGACGTATTTGTCGGCCACCGCGATCACGCTCCAGATGGCGGCGAGCGCTTTATGGAAGGCGAGTTCGTCCATCGCCTGCGAGAGTTCGCGCTGTACTTCGGCGATGCGCTGCTTCAATTCGGCGGCGTTTTCATCTTCGCCCGGGTTGGGCACCACGCCGTTGCGGTAGCGGGCGAGCATACCGAGGGTGCGGTTAAACAAATTGCCGTAACCGTTTGCGAGATCGCCGTTGATGCGGCCGCAGAGACCCTTTTCGGAGAAGTCGCCGTCGGCGCCAAAGCTCACTTCGCGCAGCACAAAATAGCGGAACACGTCGGGCCCGTATTTGCCGGCGATCTTCCAGGGATCGACCACGTTGCCTTTGGTCTTGCTCATCTTTTCGCCGTCGTGGCGCCACCATCCATGTGCAAAAATATGCTCGGGCAGAGGCAGACCGGCGCTCATCAGAATGCAGGGCCAGTAGACCGCATGGAAGCGGATGATGTCTTTGCCGATGAGATGGGTCACATGGGGCCAGAACTTGTTGTAAAGCTCGGCGCCGGGGCCGCCCAGGCCGCTGATGTAGTTGGTGAGCGCGTCCACCCACACGTAAATCACGTGGCCGTCGGCGTCGGGCACCGGGATCCCCCAGGAGAACGTGGTGCGCGAGATCGAGATGTCCTGCAGGCCCTGCTTGACGAAGCTGACGATCTCGTTCTGGCGCGATGCGGGGCGCACAAAATCGGGATGCGTGTTCAAAAATTCGAGCAGGCGGTCGCCGTATTTCGACATGCGGAAGAAATAGCTCGGCTCGACCACCCAGCTCACCTCGTGACCGCTCGGGCTCTTGCCGTCCACCAGCTCATCTTCGGTGAAGTAGGCTTCGTCGCCCACCGAATACCAGCCTTCGTACTTGCCCAGGTAGATGTCGCCCTGCGCTTCCATGCGGCGCCAGATGTCGCAAACCACCGCTTCGTGATCGGCGTCGGTCGTGCGGATGAACTTGTCGGGCACCACGTCCAGAAAATCCCACAGCTTGCGGAAGGGCGCGGAATAGCGGTCGGCGTGCTCTTTGGGCGAAATCCCGGTCTTGCGCGCGGCTTGCTCGATCTTTAAGCCGTGCTCGTCGGTGCCGGTCTGGAAGCGGACTTCGTCGCCGCAAAGGCGGTACCAGCGGGTGAGGGTGTCGGTGGCGAGGCTCGTGTAGGCGTGCCCGATGTGAGGGACGTCGTTGACGTAGTAGATGGGCGTTGTGAAGTAGCGAACGGTCATAAAAATCCCCAATGCGCGTTCAAGGCGCGGCCTTTTAGCACATTGCGGGAGGATGGGCGAGGGGAAAGGCGGGCGTCAGTTGGGGAGGATGCAGATGTTGTTCTGGCAGGTGGCGGTGGAGCCGTAAAGGCTGCAGTCGCTGTTTGAGAGGCATTGCTGGCAAAGATGCTGGTCGCAAATGGGCGCAGCGGTGGGGCAGTCGCTGTCGCTCAGGCAGGGGCAATGGATGCGGGCTTTAGCAAGGAACTCGCCGGTGAGCGTAGATGAGCCAAAATCTCCCATATGCGCGTAGATGCCGTCCTCGTCGATTTTGCAATGCCATTCCTTGCTTGCGATATCATCACTGCAATCGTAGTCTTTTGCGCCGCAGCCGTAATCGCATTGATAGTCGTCAGCGTATTTATAGGGATCGCAATGCCAGCCTTTGACGCAATGCTGATTGACGCATTGGGCGCCGTCGCTGCAGTCCGCATGCTTGAGGCATTCGACGCATCGATAGTTGTAGTAACATCTTCCGCTGTTTCCGCAATCACTGTCGACATTGCATACCGTGCAGTCGCCGAGCTGGCCTGCTTTGGGCACCTGGCCTGCCGGGCAATGGTTTTGGTCGCAATGGGCATTGACTGCGCAATCGGGATCGACGGAACCGCAGCCGCAGTCGCAGATTCCATTGTTATAAGCCGAAGCATCGCAGGTCCAGTTCCGGCAGCTGCCGTCAGGCGCGCAAACTTTGCCTTCCCCACATTCGTTATCGGTTTTGCAACGGTAGCAAACACCGCGGGTGCAGATGGGAGCGCTGCTGGGACAATTGATATTGGAGGAGCAGCTGCAATCCCTTATCTGGCTGGCTGTAGAACCCCAGCATTCAGTTTTTACGCAAAGCTCGTGATCCGAGGTGTTTGCGCAGTCCGGGTCCTGTTCGCCACAGCCGCAATCGCAAATGCCGTCTCCAATCCTTGATGGATCGCAATGCCAGTTAAAACCACAATGACCGTTGACGCATTTTTCGTTATATTGGCTGTTTGGACAGTCGTCGTCTACCTGGCAATAGACACAGCGATTTTCAACACAATGTCCTTCATTCTCTCCGCCATCCCTGCAATCGTAGTCGCCGGTGCATTCCACGCAACGCCTGTTGACGCAGCGATGCGCGCATTCGTCGTCTGTGCTGCATTGCTCGCAAAGCCAGTTGGCGTTGGGCGAAGGATGGAAACCCTCAGGGCATTGATTGTCGCCGTTGCAGCTCTCAGCGGTCTGATCTTTGCAGTCGGGATCGAAGCTGCCGCTGCCGCAATCGCAGTAGTCGTTGCCAGCGTTGTAGTTGCCAAGCCAGGATTTCCATTCTTCGATGCAATGGTGAGCTAAGCAATGACCTTGTGAGCAATCCTGGTTGTCTATGCATTCAATGCACTGGCCTTCGATGCAGCGACCTCCCGCACAATGGGTGTCGTCGGTGCATTCCATGCATCTGCTCTGATAACAATGGGATTTGTTGACTGGGCGATCGGTGCAGGGGTTGTTTAGGCCGCATTCGCTGTCGACTTTGCATTTCCAGTTTGCGTTTTCGTCGACAGGCCATGGACGGCCATCCGCATCGTTGGAGCAGCGGTAATAGTCGCAAACGCTGCTGCTGTCGCTTGTGCAATCGATGTCTTTCACTCCGCAGCCGCAGTCGCATAAGCCGTCGCCATACATGTAGTCGTAGCAGGTCCAGCCTTGCAGGCAATAGCCGTTGATACAGGCTTCACCTTCGGCGCAGGGGTGATTGAAGGCGCATTCCGCGCATTTGCCGCCGACGCAATGGTGATCCGCGTCGCAATGGGCATCTTCGGTGCATGCTGCACATTTGCCGTTTGCGCAATGAGAACCCTTTTCGTTGCCTGCGCAATGGGTATCTTCGGCGCATTCAGAGCAGAATCCGTTTGCGCAGTAAGGCGTTTTTCCAACATCGCAGGTGTTTTCGCGGTTGGCTTCGTTGCATTCGGGCATGCAGAGCCAGTTTTGTCCATCAACGGGCAACGTTGAGTTACAATGTTTCCACTCGCAGTCATCTAAACGAGAGGATTTGCAATCAATGTCGGGTACACCGCAGCCGCAGTCGCATTTTCGGTCGCCATAGCGGTTGACATCGCAGGTCCAGCCTTTGACGCAGTGATGCTTGAGGCATTGCGCGCCTTCTTCACTGCAGTCTTCTGCGGTGTTGCAACGGCCGCAGATGCCGTCATCGCAGGTTTGGGATCCGGGGCAGTCTGAACTCTCGGCGCATTCGGAGCAGCGGCCTTCAAAGCAATGGGGCTTCGATCCGCTGCAGTTTGATGTGTCGGTTGCGCTGCATTCGGGTTCGCAGAGCCAGTTTTGATGTTCCAATGGCTGGGTGCCGGAAGGGCAGAGATTGATGTAACAGATACTTGCTTCGGCGCTTGCGCAATAGGGGCCTAAGAATCCGCAACCGCAGGAGCATCGATACATATCACCCACATCGGTAGGGGTACAGTTCCAGTCTGAAAGGCAGTGATTGTAGAGACATTGAGAGCCGTCGGCGCAGGGATGGGTGGCGTTGCATTCCACGCAGAAGCCGAGTTCGCAGACGCCTTGTTCGCAGGGGTTGCGGTCGTCGCAAAGGCGCTCGTTTCTGCAGGTTTCGCGGCCGCCTTCCAAAATGACGCGGCGTTCGCCGGTGGGGCAGACGCAATGCTGGCTGTCGGTCGTTTCGCCCTGGCACTGGCCGTTACCGCAGTCCTCATAACAGGGTTCTTTGAGTCGGCAGATGTCGTGGCCGTTGACGGTTTCCTTGATGTAGTCATCGCTGCATCTGCAGCTGTAACCGCCCTGGGTGTTCTGGCAGGTTCCGCCATCGCCGCAGGGATTGCCCGCCAGGCATTCGTCGATATCGACGCAGCCTTCTCCGACGGTTGCTGGTTCATATCCGCTGACGCAGTCGCATTGGTAGCCGCCTTCGGTGTTTTTGCATTTGCTGTTTGCGCCGCAGAGCTCGGCCTCTTTTTCGCATTCGTCGATGTCGACGCAGCCCTGACCCTGTTTTTCTTCAAAACCGTCGTTGCACCCACAGTTGTAACCGCCTTCGGTGTTTTGGCATTTGCTGTGTGCGCCGCAGATGTTGGGCTGTTCTTCGCATTCGTTTACGTCGACGCAGATGGGCTGACCGTTTGCATCGGTGGTTTCGTTGTAACCTTTTTGGCAGATGCACCGATAGCTGCCATTGGTGTTTTGACAATTACCGCCTTCGCCGCAGGGGGCGCTTAAAATCTTGCATTCGTCGATATCAACGCAGTGAATACCGTCGTTGGCGAGCCAGAAACCTGTGTCGCAACTGCAGACTGCGAGGCCATTGACGGCGTTGCAATATTTTTCGCAGGGAGAGGGATCGCAGGGATCGTAGGTGGGGGTGCTGCCTCCGGATCCGCCCGAATGGTGATCCGTGTCGATGGTGGTGGCATCGGCGAGGGTCGGGCCAGTATAGGGGTCGTTTGCGGCATCTTCGCAGCTCAATCCACAGACTGCGGCCAGAAAACTGAAGAAAATGGGGCTAAAAACGCGCATCGCATTCTCCTTTACGCACTCACGAAAGCGATTTTTTTATAAAGCGACTAAAAAAGCAATCAAACTCTCAGCATGGGCGCTACAAATCCATATTTTTCTTTTTGAGCGATTTATGCGATATAACGGAGCTTTCATGTTTGAGCTGCTCAAGCGGTTCAGGAGGTGCTTTATGACGAAGGTGATGTTTTTGGCGTGTTGTTTGGCTCTGGGGGTTGTGGCCTGCGACGATGACGACGATAACGCAGAGGATGCGGAATTCGTTGCGGACGGTTTGGTCAGAGACGGTTCAGCGAGCGACGGTTCAGTCAGAGACGGCTCAGCGAGCGACGGTTCATCGAGCGATGGCTCATCGAGCGATGGTTCATCGAGCGATGGTTCATCGAGCGATGGCTCATCGAGCGATGGCGAGATAGAAGACGGTTCATCGAGCGACGGCTCATTGAGCGATGGCTCATCGAGCGATGGCGATATAGAGGACGGTTCATCGAGCGACGGCGAGATAGAGGACGGTTCATCGAGCGATGGCGGTCTTGTTTCCAATACGCTGGGTCGAAAATGTGTGTGTGACAGCGACTGCGAAGGCGACAGCAGCCTGGGATTAACGGGCGCCTGTTACTTCGGCGTTTGCGTGATGACGAGCAGTCAAATTTGCGGAAGCAACGAATTGACGGGCAATGGCTGTCCTGCGAACGGAATTTGTATAGACATCAGCGGTGACTCCAAGGGCTATTGCTGGCTCAAATGTGATGCAGAGCATTCAGATGACTGCGAAGGCGAATGCGACAGCTACCAGAGCTGTTCGCCCTCAAACGAGACGGCCAATGACTGCAGTCAGGCTTGCTCCGCAAGTTGCAATCATAAGTACATCGACAACTGCGCCGACTATAAAAGCTGCAAATACCGCTACGACTGGCTTCTTGAACAATGTCGCGAAAAATTCCCCGAAGAGGTCGAGGAATGCATTGCCTATCTGACCGAACGTGACGGCGTGGACTGCAGGCTCCTGGATGACAGCATCAGGGTGAATTACGAAGCCATGAACGACTGCGTCAATCAATATTGTGCAGCGATTCAAAATGACGCCGATTACGTGGACTGCCTGAATGAGCATTGCAAGACCCAGACCGACGCCTGCCTGCCGAGCGTTCCCGGCGACGGTTATTGTGGCCCCTTTGAGAATCTGGAAACGAGCGAAGCCGATTGCGCCGCATGCGGCGACGGCATTTGCACTGCGGACTTGGAAAACCCCGGCAATTGTTTGATCGACTGCCCTTCGACCTGCAACAACAACGGCCAATGCGATGTGGGCGAGGATCACCATAACTGCTCCGCTGACTGCGCAGAGGGGAGCATTCCTTTGGGGCATCTCTGCAGCTGCGACACAGACTGCGCGGGCGATAGCAGCAAGGGGCTCTCCGGTGCCTGCATCAATGGTATCTGCACCATGAGCTTCACGGGCAGCTGTAGCGACGCAAACGATCACACGCATTGCCCCGAGAATACGCAATGCTATGCCATCGATTATTCGGGTAAATCCTATTGCTGGCTCGATTGTCGCATCTCTGGAGAAGAATGCCAGGGTTACTGCGGCGATCCCGGCGATGAAACCAGCCAGATTTGCAACCCCACCTCGGCGACCGCAGATCATTGCGTTTATGAATGCGCCACCGCCTGCAATCGCCCATTAACGGAGATTGAAGCGACAAGCTGTGAGCAATATATGGACTGTCTCGATCGCTCCTATTTGGGGGTTACGAAGGACAGATGCAACCATTGCGATGACAATTATTACGCCTGGGACTTTGCGAGCGTCGATGACTGCGTCGCAGAATATTGCGTCAGCTGCAAGACCTCAGACGAGATTCGCAATCTCTATTTGCCCATGGCTGAATGCTGGGATGAGCATAACTGCGATGATGCCGCCTGCAGGAATCAATATTGCAAGACGGTGAGCGAAGCCTGCTTACCGGTGGATCTCAATGATGGCATCTGCGGTCCCCTGGAGGATGCCGTTTCGAGCCCTGCTGATTGCCATCGATGTGGCGACGGCGTGTGCAGCGATGGATATGAAGACACGACGAATTGCCTTGTTGACTGCAATATTGTCCAGAACATAACTTGCGGTGCATACGATCAATGCCAGGTTGATATTACGCGTTGTAACCGTTGCGATTCTTACGACTACTGGGGGTTTGCCAGCAAGGCGGATTGCCAGATGGCGTTATGCAAAACCTGCGAAGCTTCGTCCGACATCGTCGCTGCCTATGATGCCATGAAATCTTGCTGGAGCGAGAATAGCTGCAGCAGGACGAACAAATCCTGTGTCGAATCCCATTGCAAAGATGTGACCGATGTCTGCTTGCCGAGTGAGGCCGGCGATCAGTATTGCGGCTTCTTTGAAACCCTGGAAGCGAACGAAGAGGACTGCCACAAATGCGGCGATGATCGGTGCAGCGCTGGCTTTGGCGAAACGGCGGACAACTGTCTCAAAGATTGTGCGGCCATTCCACCAAACGCCACCTGCGACAACGCATCCCTGCTCTCAGAGGGGACCGTCAGCGGTTACACTTACAAGGCAAACTATGTCTATGGTAAGTCCGGGGCTGACGTCTTCTACAAGCTGATTCTCGATGAACAAAAGACGGTCACCCTTACCGTTAAGGGGGATGGCACCGCCGATCAGCTCATCGATACCTATCTCTGGTTGTTAAAGGGTGACTGCGCCGCGCTCAGTGATGCCGAGGTTGTGGCACAAAACGACAACATCTCTGCTGAAGACAAGGGATCGAGCATCACCAAGAGCCTGGAAGCCGGAACCTACTACGTGGTGGTGGAATCGAACCGCGCGGTCAAGAAAGAAGGCTCCTTCATCCTCACGCTCGCCGTCGAGTAACCCCCCTTAAAGCGGGAGGCCTCATTCGCTTCTCTACAGCTCCCTTCAATGAGTCTCTGATTTCCCCCCTCCCTCTCTTTATTGAGGGAGGAATCATGATGCAGTTATACAATGCGGAGGGGGGTTACTTGGAACTGGCAGAGAAGCTGAAATCGTAACGATCGAGGCACCAGACGCGGCCGTTTTCGACAAAGTTACCGCGAGGAGCCCAATGGATTTCTTTGAGCTTAGCGTTCTGAATGTGACCGGTCATCGCTGTGGTGCTGACGCTCTCGATGACGAGCGTGCCCTCAGTGGCATAATAATAGTTGGCATTGCTGCCTTCGACGTCATAGATGAAGACAGCAAAGTTGCTTAAGTCGTAATCTCCACCCTGTAATTCGTAGCTTCCTGGGGCGATCGCTTCATTATAAAGCTCGATGAGAATTTGGGAGCTTTGCAGGGCATCTGTGTAACAACGAGCCTTAACCCCATCTGTTGTGCTGTACGATGTCCCGTAGGTGCAGCTGCCGTATCCCGTGTAATCGCACTCACCGGTGACGCAGCGATTGTTGGCGGTGTTGCAAGTCCCTTCCGCGCAGTCTTCGTCTCCTACGCATTGCACGCAGCGGTTGTCGGTGGTGCAGGCGGGGGTGGGATCGCTGCAATGGCTCTTTTGGGTGCATTGCACGCAGATGTTTTCGGTCGAGCAGACGGGGGTGGGCGCACTGCAGTGGCTGCTCTGATTCTGTGGGGTGCATTCAGGTTCGCAGAGCCAGTTCTGGCCATCGATGGGTGCTGTTGGGGTGCAAAAATGGCTTGGGCTACAGCTTGCAAGCGATCCGTCAGGGCAATCCACATCTTTGACGCCGCAACCGCAGTCGCATTCGCCGTCGCCATAATATCTTTGGGGACAGGTCCATTCACCCGTCTGGCAGTGATGGTTCATGCAGCTTGTGCCGCCGCAGTCATCGTCGTTCGTGCAATTGCCGCAGATTCCGTTGAGGCAGCGGTCGTCTCCGGGACAATGATCGTCGTCGCTGCATTCGGCACAATGGGTTATGAGGCAGTGAGGCAGGTCTTCGGGGCAGATCTCGGATTCGGTTTCGGCTGTGCATTGGGGGATGCACAGCCAGTTGCGATCGCTGTAGACGTTGCCGTCGGTATATTCGCAGATGATGAAGTCGCAGCTTGCGCGGGTGCTGTCGGCGCAATCGGGATCCAGGGCGCCGCAGCCGCAGTTGCAGTAGCCATCCTCATCGTACCATTCGTCGTCGCACTCCCAGTTTTCGAGCCCTTCGTCCACGCAGCTGTTGAACTTGCAGATCTCGTGTTCGCCGCAATGCTCTTTTTCGGTGCATTCCACACAGGCGCCTTTGTCGCAGTGGGTCATGCCGGGCTTGGTGCATTCGCTGTCAACGCTGCATTCGGCGGAGTCGCTGTTGATGTATTTATTGATGCTGAACTGATCGACGCACCAATGTTCGCCGTTTTCCACCGCCTGGCTGAGGTTCTGTGCGTTGATGGTGACTTCTTCAAAGACGAGATCGCTCAGTTTGAGCTTAACCTGCTGCCCGATTTGAGTGGCGATCTGCTCCACTTCCATCAATCCGCCGGTCGCCATAAAGACTTTCTGGCACATGTTCATGTCGCTGCATTGTGCAAAGGCGAGGACGCAGCGTTCGCAGGTTTGGTAATTCTGTTCCCGGGGCGTGTCGGCGATGGAATAGCTGGCTGACTGAAGGCTGCCGGGATCGATCAAAAGTACGCGCAGGTTGTCGAACGATGAAGCGCTGTCGGGGAATGCGGTGAATGCATTGTAGGCGAGTCCCCCATCGCTCATGAGTCGCAATTGATCCAGGAGCATCGGGAAGCCCCGGCGATCGCAGCTGAGCGGTGCCCGGCATTGGTTTTGTACGCATTCATCGCTCTCGTTTGTGCAGTTGTCTTTGGTGACGCATTGGACGCAGCGGCCTTCGTGGCAGATGGGCGTGCTTCCACCGCAAAGATAGGGGCAGTCTGAGGCATCCGTTTCGGCGTCTTCGCTGGCGTCATCCTGGGCATCCGTTTCGGCGTCTTCGCTGGCGTCATCCTGGGCATCCAGTTCGGCGTCTTCGCTGGCGTCATTCTGGGCATCCGTTTCGGCGTCCGTTGCATCAGCGGCGTCATCCTGGGCATCCGCTTCGGCGTCTTCGCTGGCGTCATTCTGGGCATCTGCTTCGGCGTCTTCGCTGGCGTCATTCTGGGCATCCTGTTGGTCCGCAGCGTCCGTTTTCGAGGCATCCGCGAGAGTGGCGTCCGCCGTTACGGCATCCGCTTCGGGTTGTGCGTCGTCGTTATCGTCGTCGTCGCATGCGGGTAATAACGCAAAAAGCAAAGCTAAGGCATAAAGGCGAGGCATATACGCTCCTCATCGCAGTGAAAAACAGTATTTTGCGGGTGAATGGGCGAGGGATCAAGCGGCAGGGGCTATCGTTCGCCGGCGTTCTCGGTGAGATCGAAATCGATGCGGTCGATGCACCAGGTGTGGCTCGGCACCGGATCGTGGTCGTGCTCGTCGGGGAAGGCGGTCACGTAGGTTTCTTTGAGCTTCATGTTGCTGAGGGAGCCCTTGTAGTGATTGCGCTCCATGATTTCCATCGTGAGCGTCGCCTCGTATGCGAGGAACGGCGTGCAGTCAAAGCCGACGCAATTGTAGTAGAGCACGATGGGCAACGGGCTGTCGAACTCGGAGACGCTGCGATCCTGGTGAACGGTGTAGCTGCCGGGGCCGGGGACCTGCGTGTCGCTGAGTGGGAAGGTCAGATAGCCGCCCTGATCCGAATCATCGCTGTACAGCGTGAGGATGGGGGTGCCGTTGCGATATCCGAACTCACCGCCCTTGATGGGATAACCCGTGCGGTTGCATTCGCCTTCGCTGTAGCAGATGCCGCCCTTGCAGCTGCCGTTGTTGCAATCATCATCGTCGTCGCATTCGATGCAGCTGTATTGATGGGGGTCGCAGAGTTTATGCCAGCGGTTCTGGGCGCAGTGGGTGTCGTTTGCGCATTCGGCGCATTCGCCGATGGGGCTGCAGTGGGGGCTCTCTTTGTTGGGGCAGGTTTGGGCTTCGTCTGAGGGCGTGCAGGCGGCATCGCAAAGCCAGTTCTGATCCGCCAGCCGTTTGCGGCCGCCGTTGCAGCGGTTGTCTTCGCAAAGATCGCTCGAGTCGCCCAGGCAGTCCTTGTCTTTGACGTGGCAGCCACAGGTGCATTTGCCGTCGCCGTAAGGATAATCGCCGCAGCTCCAGCCCCGGGGCGTGTCGTGGATGCAGCGGTTGTTTTCGCAGGCTTCGTGGTAGGGGCAGTCGTTGCTGTCGCGGCATTCCACGCAGACGTCGTTCTGGCAATGGTGCCAGCCGTTCCTGCAAATCTGCGCGGCGTTTTGTTCGGTGCAGCGCTCGGTGCAGGTCCAGTTTTCGGTCTCGTTGGGGATTTGGGCGGCAAAATCCTGGCAGCCGATCTTGGTGTCGCAAAAGTCGATCGTGTCGCCCTGGCAGTCGATGTCGCGCACACCGCAGCCGCAGTCGCAGAAGCCGTCGCCGTAATATTCCGCACCGCAGGTCCAGCCGTGGGGATCGACGCAGCGGCCCGCATCGCAATATTGCTCATGTTCGCCCGAGGTCTCAGGCCAGCAATGGTAGGCGCTGAAGCATTCGATGCAGAGGGATCCGTCGCAATGTTTGAAGCCGTGTTCGCAGATTTGGGGCGCGGTCTCCTCGGTGCAGGCGGGGATGCATTTGGAGTTGTCGTCCGAGTAGACCTGTTGTCCCGCAAAGGCGGTGCAGCCCGTCAGGCTCTGGCAGCTCGAAGCCAGGTGATCGCGGCAGTCTGTGTCGTAATCACCGCAGCCGCAATCGCAGATGCCGTCGCCGTATTTTTGAGGGTTGCAGTTCCAGTGCTCCAGGTTGCGGTTGATGCAGTGGTTTTGCTTGCAGACTTCGTAGGCTTCGCAGTGATCGTTGCTCGTGCAGGGCAGGCAGGCGCCGTCTTTGCAATGCGGGCCGTCGGCGGATTCCCGGCAGTCGTCGTCGCTTCCACAATGGGTGGCGTCGCCCGGCATCGCGATTTGAAGGCTGTACGCCGGCAGGCACCAGTGAGCCCCGCTGGCATCCGGCTGGCTTTGTCCCTGGGCGTCGGTTTTCAGTTCGGTGAGGGTGACGTCCGAGAGCGCGATTTGGGTTTGCTGTCCGGGATTGAGGCCCAGCGCCGTGATTTGCATTTGCCCCGCCGTGGCGAGGTAGCGCTTCTGGCAGTTTGCGCCTTCGTTGCAGCCGGACGAGATCGTAAGGCAGCGTTCGCAGCGCGCGGGATCGAGTTCCTGAGCGTTGTTGCCCAGCGCGTAGGTTCCCGGCGTCATCGAGAGGGGCGCTTTGAGGGTCAGCTGCAGTTGATCGCTGGTGCCGTCGGCGGCTTTTGCGCTTTGGGCGCTGTAGGTGAGGGCGCCGTCTGAGGCTTTTTCGATGCGGTCCGATGTGCGCTCGAATCCGCTGTGATCGCAGGCGGCGGGAGCGAGGCAGCTGTGATCGTCGCTGCAGCTTTGGCCGTCGGAGCAGTCGTCTTTGGTGCGGCATTGGACGCATTGCGCCATGAAACAATAGGGTTTTTCGCCCTGGCAGGCGTTCTGGCAGTCGTCCTTTGCGGCATCTTCGCCGGTGGAGGCGTCGCTTTGAGCGTCTGCGGCATCGTTGCCCGCATCGGAGGCGTCGTTCGTCGTGGAAGCAGCGTCGTTCGTTGTGGAAGCAGCGTCGTTTTGGGGTTCAGGGGCGCTGTCGTCGTCGTCGCAGGCGGTCATCGCCGCCGTCGCCAAAAGCATCATCCATAAAGGGGAGCGCATAGCCGTTTCTTCTTTCATCCTCTGCGTTTAAAGGGTGGCCCGGTGGCCTTTCGGCGCGCATGATGGCGATGTGCAAAATGATGCGCAAGAGAAAGCCGCGAGCCGATGCCCTCAGAGGGGACAACCGCCTTTCGTTCATCGGGAAACGCTTCAACACAAGCTCACCCTTGCGGCCCGTTGGGAGTTCGCGTATGGAGCGGGCGTAAACTTTTATCCCTTTTACGGAGATCGCTCATGCAAGGCGTTATCTTAGTTGTCGCCATCGCGTTCGTCATTTACTTTGCCTATCAATCCTTTGGCAGCAAACCGCAGTCACCTTTCGAAAAAGCGATGATGCATACCCGTCGACATGAGTCGATTCGCGCCGAGGTGACCATGAATGCCGCCGTAAAGGAAGCCGAAGCCAAATATGGTGCGGACGCGATTCAAACCATCGAGGCCAAGGCCGGTCTGGGCGTGGTGCTTTCCCGCGGTGGCGAGGCGGCCGATGGCGTCAAGTTGCTCGATGAGACGCGTCCAAAGCTGATCGAAGCCAAAAGCGCGATGCTGCCCATCGTTCTGGCGCACAAGGCCCTCATTCAAAAGGCAAACTCCACCAATCTGCCGGCATTCATCGGCCTTTTCGACAGCCTGGATGACGGAACGGTGGTGGCTGCTCTTAAGGAAGCGGTCACTTTGGCCACCGAAACTTCACCCGATCTCGGTCGCGCTTATTTGCTCGACGTTCGCGCGCAGGCCGATCGCATTCACAATCAGGAGCTCATCGATCTCTGTACGCCCGCCTTCGATCAGATTGCAGCCCATCAGGCCGAACTGGCAGAAGCCATCGCCCGGGCGCAGGCCGCTCAGGCTCAGGGGCAGGGCAAGAACTGTGGAGGGAACTGCGGTTCCTGCCATTGAGGGCATGCTCCTCACCCCGCCTTCAACAATTCCCGCCTCTCTGTAAGCCTTCCCCCTCTCATCGCAAACGACGCCCGCCGCATTTCAAAACCTTCCTTCCGGATCGCGAACGTTTCGCGCCTGATCGCAAACGATGCCCGACAGATCGCGGATGCTTCCCGATAGATCGCGCATGCTTCCCGCCAGATCGCAAACAATGCCCGCCTGATTGAGAATAATTTCCGCCAGATCGCGAATGATTCCCGCTTGGGTGAGAACACTTCGCGATCGATCGCCGATGCTTCCCGTTGGGGAGTTGGCCGTTATCGATGGAACAGGGAGGCTTCAAGAGGCAGCAAAGACCGCAGTCCCCCATGCGAAGACCGAAGTCGACGCAGGGGGAAGGGGCTTTGCTGAAATGGAGAGGGTTGTGAATGGAGGGCGGTTATTGGACGGGCGGGCCTGCGTAGGCGGCGTTCATTTCGCAGGGTTCCTCCTCGCAGGGCGGCACCACGGGCTCCTCCTCCTTGCACATGTCGAGCGCAGCGCATTCGGGGCGGCTGCAGTCTTCTTGCGAGACGCAGGGCGCGGCGTAGGCGGCGATGATGTCGCAGGCTTCGAGCTCGGCGCAGGCGGGATTATTGCAATCCGGATTCGCCTCGTCGCATTGGGCCTCCTGCTTGCACATGGGCTCGTTCTCGCATTCGG
>DBWM01000020.1:0-15390 GCA_002309015.1 Myxococcales bacterium UBA1238
AGCGGTTTTCCCTTATCTCCCTGCTTAAAAAGATCTTGTAAATCAAAATGATGCAGTAGCACCCCCAATCACCCCAATCACCCCACACCCCACACCCCTCCATTACCCCACTCCTCAAAAAGATTGCCGCATCCCCATAGACTCGCTAGCATCCACTTTTTTTGATGAAAGGACCGCCGATGTCGGACCCCAAACCTTCGGTTATCAAGTCGCTGCCGCGCACATTCTGGATCGCCAACACGATGGAGCTCTTCGAGCGCTGGGCCTGGTACGGCATGTACGCGATCTTTGCCATCTACCTGACCGATCCCGTCTCCCAGGGGGGCTTAGGGTTTTCGGATGCGCAGCGCGGATCGATCACGGGGATCATCCCCTTTGTGCTCTATCTTCTACCCATCTTTACGGGCGCCCTCTCGGATCACTTCGGTTACAAGCGCACGCTCATCTCCGCCTACTGCATCCTGATCGGCGGTTACTTTTTGATGGGGCATGTGACCACCTATTACCCCATGTTCTTCGCCTTCCTCATGGTCGCGGTCGGCGCGGCGATGTTTAAACCGGTGCTCAGCGCCACCATCAGCCACACCACCAACGAGGGCAACGCTTCCATCGGCTTCGGCATCTTCTACGCGATGGTCAACATCGGCGGCTTCGTGGGCCCCTGGCTCGGCGGCGTGCTGCGAAAGATCAGCTGGGATTACGTCTTCTATATGTCGATGGGCGCGATCACCCTCAATCTGCTGCTCGTCTGCTTCTTCTACAAAGAGCCCACCAAGCAGGACGGCCCCAAGAAGAGCATCCTGACGGTCTTTAAAGAGATCGGCCTCGTCTTCTCGGATCTCAAGTTCGTGCTGTTCCTGGTTTTGCTTTCGGGCTTCTGGACTGCCTTCAACCAGATTTTCATCACTCTGCCCCTCACCCTGCGCGACTGGGTCGACACCTCGGTCATCTGGTGCTGGTTCAGCGGCTTCAGCAGCAGCGCCAAGGCGGCCTGTGACGCGGGCGAAATGTTTAACCCCGAATGGATCGTCAACATCGATGCGGGCGCGATCATCCTCCTGCAGATTCTGGTCTCGACCGTCGTGATGCGCTTCAAACCGATCTCGACCATCGTGGCGGGCATTTTGATCTCGGCCATCGGCATCGGCTCCCTCGCACTCGGTCACTCGATGCCCCTGATCATCGCCGGCATCGTCATCTTCGCCATCGGTGAGATGACCGCGAGCCCCAAATCCACCGAATACATCGGATCGATCGCCCCCGAAGACCGGAAGGCGCTCTATATGGGCTACAGCTTCATCCCCGTCGCTCTGGGGAACCTGTTCGCAGGCCTCCTTTCGGGCTCGATCTACGGCGCCATGGGCAACAAAAAGCTCCTCGCAGGCCGCTTCCTGCAGGAGAAGTTCCAAATGGCAGCGGAATCCCTGAAGGATCTCGATCAGGAGCAGATCTGGAATCTCGTGATGCAAAAGACCGGCGCAAGCTCGCTCGACGCGATGAATCAGGTCTACGAGGCCTACAACCCCGGCAACATGTGGTACATCTTTGGGGCGATCGGCGTCTTTGCGGCTCTGGCGCTGTTCCTTTACAACCTTAAATTCGGCAAGACCTCCGAACAGCAGGCACAGGCCTGACGCCCCCATCCCTCACATTTTGAAACTTCTCTATACAAACTTTCGCTTTTTCTCAGGTTTGAGGCGTGAGATTCCCCACTTTCCCATTTTGTAGGGTTTGCTCATGTTGACCTTCGGCTTACGACTGGCTCTCCTGGTGGCCCTCATGGCCCCTCTGCCCTCTCCCGGCTCGATCCCTCATACGCAGCTGAACGCCCAGCAGCTCGATCTCGATACCCATCGGCTCACCCTTCAGGTCTCGCGCAACCTTTACCCCAAAGGCGCACAAAGCAACGCCCTGGGCGTCTACCCCATCCGCGTGGAATGGCAGGTTCAAAGCCCGCTCCCCCTTTCGGGTCTTCAGGTGGAACGCCGATCCGCGGATGCAAACGAAGCCTTCCGGCCCGTCAGCCCGATCCTGCCGGCCACCGCACATCAATTCATCGATAGCGACGCCGCCCTGCGCCCCACCGAACGCTATTTTTACCGCGTCGTCGCCTACGATCTGTCCGGCCAGCGGGCTTTCACCTCGAGCGAAGACTGGGGTTACGGCGCCCTGACCCCCAAGCGCTATTTTGTGGAATACACGAAGACGATTCAAAGCTCCCAGAAGCGCATGGATCTGCTCAACCGCAGCTTCAATCTCTCCAAGCTGGGCAAGGAGACGATCCGGGGCCTGCGCAGCGGCAAAGCCGTCTACGACGCCCATGTCTCGGGCCTCGGCGCCGAGGTGATCATCGAATACAGCCAGTTTGAAGATGCCAACCAAAAGTCACCCAAAAGCTTCGTGTTAAACGGATTCACCAACGTCGACGTGTCGATGCTCGCCAACGGACGCATGAAAGGCGCCATGAACGTGATGGGCCTCTTTCCGGGGCATATCGATTACGACCATATCGAGATCAAAGACGGTGAAGCCGGTGGCGGCTATTACCTGGTGACCCCCAAAGGGCATCCCACCACCCGACTGCAATGGAACTTTCAATAGACCCTCGACAGAGTCGATGAAAGGCATCACTGGAATCACATCATGGACGCAACCCCAACGAGTCAACCCGCGAATCCATCCGCTCAAAATCGCACGAAGATCGGCCTGATCCTTTTAGGCGTCGCATTCTCTCTTGAGGCCGCAGGCCCTATCTTCAGCACAGCCCTCATGCTGCATCACCACGGAAGCTCCGTCGAAACGATGCAGAGCATCCTGATGTACGGCATGTTCATCCTGAACTACCTCATGCCACTCCTTTTTCTCGCGGCGGGTATCCTCTGCTTCCGGTTGCAGCCCCGCATATTGGGCATCGGGATTTTGCTTACCATCCTCTCCCTCATTCCCATCGGCCTGCCATTCCACGGGCTCGCTTCTCTGTTGTTCCTTTGGGCGCTTCGATCCTTAGCGGCCAAACCAGACTGGAAGCGCCTGACCACCATCGCCTTTTCCCTCAATCTGGCCTGTAATTTGGTGATCCTCCTCATTGTTCTGGCCACTGAGCTGTTCGACGATCAGCTGTTCACCAACTTCCACAGCCTCAACGCTTGCTTTTACCTTCTCAATGCAGCCTGTTTTATCGCCGCAGCCCTCTCTGCATACGTCGCATTCCAGTCGGCCAAAAGCCTTTCACATCCGGATGCGCAGGTTTCTTAACGCGGGTTGATGATGCCCGGCCAGAGGGCAGTTGAGACCCTTAATCCTGGTAGTCGGGGTTGTCTTCGGCGTAGCCTTCGCTCGATCCGGGCTTTTTGCAGAGCGCTTCACCGGCGATGTCTGAGCTATTCTTGAAGCAGTTGCGCCTTGTGTAGCAGCAACCGTTTGCATTGCGGCCCGTATCTTCGCAATGGCAGGCGATGCCGTCGCCATTCTCGTCATAATCGCTCAATGCGCCGTGCGAACATTGAACGATATACCCATATCCATGATATTGCCTGTTGATACAAATCTGTAAGGAGTTATGACAACGACCATAGTCCGTTCCATCGGCATTGCACGAAACATGTTGTCTGCCGTTTGTCAGATCCAACCAAAAATCATGGGTCCGGTCATCGGTCGTCGTCCCCGGCCGATGATCGTTAAAGTCATACCCATAAACCTCTTTCATCGTTCGCCGATCACCTAATCTCTCGGCGGTATCGTAATCTCTGAAAGGCGGATATTTGGGATCCTCTTCGGCCAAAACTTCTGCGCAGCGGGCTTCATCGTAACAAGGATTGTAGTCGTCGTAGCCCTGGTCCGGTTGGCCCGAACAGGGATCACAACTCAGGCAAAGATCAGGATTTTCCTCAACATCTCTTTTGCATTGATCGAGCTCCTCCACCCTTGCTTGAAGCCTGCAATGCGAAGGACAGGCATAACTCGGATCAAAGGGATCGAATCGATTTTGAATGCGCTCCCAGCGGCCTCCAACACAGCGATACATGATCGCATCGTTGTTGTTGTCTTCTTCACATCTGAGAGTTCCATTTTTGCATTCGCCACAGGTCGGGAGATCGGATCTGCATGAAACATCGAGACAATTTGTGATCGTTTCGCCGTTTCTTCCTCCCTGGCATTCTTTCACCTGTCCAATTTGATCCGCATCATTGAGACAGATATGCGAATAATTCAGGCAGGAACCGCATTCATTGCCATTGCAGGAGTTTTGAGAACAGGCTTCCTTGATCTTCTTTCCCTTCACGCAGCGCGTCTCCTGACCCAGGAAACTCGCACTGTCCTCGCAGATCGTCGCATCTGAGTTGACACATTCGCCGCAACCGTCCTCCGTCTCGTTGCAGGAGACATTGTTGCAACTCCATTGAAAGAGATGCCCGTTCTGACAGTCGGTCACGATGCCGATCCCAAAACCGTTGTCGACACAACGGGCAGGCGTCTCCGCGTCACATTCCGCCGCGATGATGTTTGCGCAGATCTTCGTCACATAATTGCAGACCACCCCCTTGTCACAGACTGTCCTTCCACAGACACAGTCATGCTCCGGCGTCGCAGTCCCGCCCGAAAGCCTGCAGAGATCGTCAAATCCGGGATCTACGACGACCGCCGCATCGATGGTGCCCATATCCGTCAAAACTGCGGTATCCGAAGACGGCGCTGCATCGGCCAAAGCATTCGCATCCTGCGCAGAGGACGCATCTTGAAAACTCGCATCGCTCCCGATGGAAGACGCACTGTCATCCTCGCAGGCGAACAGCGTCAAAGCCCACAGCCAAAAGATCATCGAATTCTTCATCGGGCGCCTCATTTTGCTTCCCCCATTTGACGGCCGCTCAAAACCGCACAATCAGGTTGTCTACAAACGTGAGTATAAAGGATTTTTTGCTCATGAAACGATCTTCTTTATCCCAATTTTGTACAGGACGCCCTCCCCACGCTGTACGCCCTGCCCGAATCCGCCTTCAAAAGAAAGTTCCATCCCCAGGATGAAAATGCCCTACACTGCGGGCTCATTTTTTGAAGGGAGTGAGATTTGCTTTTTGGACTCTGCTGCCTGTTTTGGGCCGAATTAGCGACGACGGCTTCGGTGAGCGAGACGCCCCAGGAGGCCTGCCCGCCCGTCACTTTGCAACTTGAACGCGCCCGGGCGCTGCTGGCCTTAAAGAATGGGGATCCCGAGCGAGCCCTTCTGGCGTTTGAACAATGCTCCAATGCCCCAGACGCGCTGCGCTTTTATGCGATGGCTCAAAAATCCGTTGCCCAAAAAGACTGGCCAACGGCCGAAAAGCAATTGCAGCAGGCGTTAAAAGCCACTTCCGAATCGCCCGTCAAAGCGCGCCTTTACCGAGAGCTGGGTGAAGTTCAGCTGGCCGCACAAAAAACGCTTCAGGCGGCGCGCAGTTTTAATCGCGCAAAGCAGCTCAATCCCGAAGATCGCCGCATCGATTATCTTTTGGGCCTGACGGCCCTGCGCACGGACGATCCCCATCTGGCCCAAACCCAGTGGAACGCCCTGCAGGACGACGAAGCGCTTTACAACCGCGCCCAAATGCAGCTGGCCGTTTACAGGCTGCAAAAAGGGGATGCGCAGACCGCCCTTTCGCTTTTTGAAACCCTGGATTTACAGGCGCTCCCCGAATCCTTTGACGCGCAGGGCTGGTACGCAGCGGCTCAGCAAAAGGAAGGGCAATCGCGCAGGGGCATCTGGGCCTATGCGGGCAGCAAGGGACTTTACGACAGCAATGTGCTGCAGCTGCTGGAGGACGCCCCCAAAGAACGCCAGGAAAAGGCCGCCGCATTTGGGCTGGGACTTTCGCTCGGGCTTTCGGCTACACCCTTTGTTTGGAACGACTGGTCGCTTTCAGGATCGGTCGATTTGCAGCAAACCCTTTATTTTACAGAAGAAACCGACGATTTTTCATCTACGCAGGCAAGCGCATCGCTGGGGCCCGGCTACCGCTTTCACCTTTTCAACTCGCCCGCCAGGCTGCAGGCCCATTACTTATTTGCACTCACGGCCCTCAAAGGCGGCGAGCAGACCACGCCCGACAAAGCGCATGTGTTTATGGAACGCCATCAGGGCGAAGTTTTGGGTGAATGGGAGCCCCATGATCGCTTCAGGCTGCGCGCTTATTACCGCGGCGGCATTGCCCGATACGCCGACATGCGCAAAGACGCCAGCCTCCACGAATTCCGCGTCTCCGTTCAGGGCGCCTTCTTGCAAAAGCGTTTAAAAACGATGGCGGGCCTGGGCTACAAGCATGAAGACGCGCGCGGAGACGGCTTTACGCGCCGCGTACCCCTCGCCATCCTGGGCATTTCGGGGCTTCTCCCCTACCAGTTTCAGGGCAGCCTCATCGCGCAGTGCGAATTGGGATTTCACCCCCAGTCCCTCGACTATTACGGCTGGGAAGATGAACGCAAAGATCGCATCTGGTCCCTCGACGTGACGCTCTCGCGCCCTTTGATCGGAAGCTGGCTCAAGGCCATTTTAAACGCCCATCTGGTCGATCACGGATCGACCGTTTCGCGTTTTGATTATCACCGCGCCCTTTACAGCCTGGGCCTCACCGCCCTTTATGGAGGCTAACATGTTTTGCTGCGGCCTTTTGGCGCTCAAAGCGCTCCTGATCTCTTCAAGCCTTCAGCCTTTGCATCTGGGGCAAACCGTAACCGCTTCCGACGCCGGCCAAAAGCTGCTTTTTTTGCAGGAGGACGAACCGATCGCGGTGATCGAGCTCGAAACCGGCGCAAAGCTCACCTGGCATGGCAAAGAACCCGCAACCCTCGAAGGCAGCGCGCATCTTTGGCTGAAGCAACCGCTCGCGATGGTCCTTGGCAATCAAAAAACGGAGCTGCAAGCCGGAGAAAATTGCATTCAAAATTCACAGGTTACGGCCTGTCAGGATCATGATTCGCATGCATCGGAGGCCGTATATTTTGCAGCCCTGCCCCCATCTGCGCTCGATGCTCCCGGCAAAGCGCCCAGCGTTGCGGAGCTCAGCGAACAATCCTCTTCCGACGGCGCTGCAGTGGAACAATCCGCCTGCCTGGACGGCGGCGACAGCGGCGAAGCTTCGAGCGTGGATCAACAGGAAACCAGCGATTTGAGCAATCAGGATGTGCAACTGCGAATCGAGGTGCGGTTTCCATGAGCGTTTTCAAAACCTGCCTTGCCTGCTCCTGGGCGGCGACCCTTTGGGGATGTTTTGTTGAAGGCCAGGAGCCCGTTGCGCTGCTTCAGCTCAAATTGCCCCTTGAAGCCCAGACCTGCCAGCCTCAAAGCGACGGCCTTTACAGCCTGGAAGACTGCGGCGCCTTCATCGCCCTCAAACTCTTTTTAAACGACAGCTGCGCGGCCGATGTCCTGGGCACAACGTCGCAGTTTTCGTTTGAACTCCCCGGCAACAGCGAAGGACGGGTTGAAATCAAAGCCTGGCGCCTGGAATCCGGACAACCCGTAGCCTACGCCGCAAGCACCCCGTTTACGCTCTCAAGCGGCGGCAGCGATCTCACCATCGATCTGCAAAAAACCGAGACCATACCGCAGCCTTTGGGCGAACTTCCGCCGATCGGATTTCACAGCCTTCAGCCCATCGATACCGCCTTGCAACTGCGTCTGCCCGCCCTTTTGCCCGAGGATCCCCTGCTGCTGCCCAAAGATCGCTCTTTTAAGCTGGATCTGCTCTCTGAAACCGGTGAATCCTTGCTTCAGAGCGCCGAGTTTTGGCCTTCCGATGCGCCTCAATGGCCCAGGTGAGCGTTTGCTGCAAAACTGGCCTAAAAAATAAACAAATACCTCGTTGACAATTTGAGCCTCTTCACCTTATGGAACTCAGCTTTTGGAGGTGCCGAATTGCCTGGAATCGGAGTCATCAGCAATCCCAATGCGCGCTTTAACCGCATGTATCCGGGGTTAAAGGATCGCTTAAGTTTTATTGTGGGTTGGGGCGGAGACGTCGCCTCCACGGGCACGCTTGAAGACGTGGAAAGCACCGCGCAGGCCTTTAAAGATTGCGAAATCGATATGGTCGCCATCAGCGGCGGCGACGGAACGGCGCAGCGCACGCTCGAAAAACTCCTTAAAGTTTACGGAGATACGCCACTACCGCCCGTATTGCTCCTGCCCACCGGAACGATGAACATGGTGCCCGCGTCGTTCGGCATTCACGGCAAAAGCTTAACCGTCCTTTTGCGCATCGTCGCCCGATACCGCCACAACCTGCCCATCCGCTGCATCCGGCGCAACCTGCTCAAGGTCAACGATCACTATTCTTTTATGTTCGGCGTAGGCGTCCCCGCTCGCTTTTTGCAGGTTTACAACCAGGGCAACATCTCTCCGCTCGACGGTGCCAAGCTTTTGGGCAGCTACGTCTGGGACGCGATCAAAGGCGGCAGCGAAAAGCTCACCGATCTCTTCCGCACCGTGAGCATGACCTATTGCATCGACGAAGGCATCCCCCACGAGGTCACGCTCAACGCGATGTTCGTCAGCTTCATCGAAGAGGTGGCGCTCAAGTTCAGGATTTGCCCGCGCGCAGGTCAGGATCGCAATGTTTTCGAGATCTTACGCTTAAGCGGCGGCACCAGGAACGTCGGTTTTTCGCTTCCCTGGCTCTGGATGGGCAGCCTGCGCAAACTGAACGGCATCGATCGCGATTTAGCGCGCAAGCTGACGATGACGCTCCAGGAACCCGAACCCTATACCCTCGACGGCGAAGTTTACGCGCCCGAATCGCAGTTTGAGATCACCGCAGGCCCCGAGCTGCGCTTTGTGGTGCCCGGCCATCCCAAAGGGGATCGCACCGAAGAGATGGGGCCTTTTGGGCTGCAATATATGGTGTAATTTTTGTAAGGGGTGAACGCGATGGAGACTTTGCTCGCCTTTGACCGCCAGCCGCTGAACGATCGCCAGATTCTTCGCGCCTTAAAATCAGCAGCCATCCCCGACGAAGCCCCGCCCGGAGGCGATCCTTTATGGCAGAGCGTGCGCTTCGATGCCGAAAAACTGAAAGAAGCGTTTACGGAGCTTGCGCCCGATTTGCCCAAAGCGCAGGTCGAGGCTTTTGCCGAGCAGTTTTCCCATAAATATCGCCTCCGCAAAGCGCGCACCGACGATTTAACGCTGCCTCTGCCGCATCACATCAAGCTTTCGCGCGCGATTCTGGGCGACGCGCTGGGTTCACTCGGAGCCAGACTCTTTCCCACGAGGCAGAGCGCCCTCGGCTGGGCCACCGACGCCGCCCGCGAGCTCATCTTTTTTGGCAACGGCGTCCAGACCCTCGAATCCCCCTTCGCGATCTGCCGATCCGCCCTCAGACCGAACGCACAGAGCGCCAAACATGCCGAGAGCGACGCCAGGCCCCAAAAAGAGCGCCCCGTATTGATCGAGCAGGGTCCCGGCGACGCCGCCTACAGCTGGACCGCAAGCGATCTCCTCGAACGCGATCCCTGCTTCTTACGGCATGCCAAGCCCCAGTCCGCGCTCCAGAAGTTTCGCCATCACCTGCGCGAGGATCCGCTCGACGGCGCGATGATCGAACTTTTGCGTCCGTTCTTTAACGAGCGCGTCACCGTGGGCATCCGCGACGCTGCGAGATGGATTTTAGGCTCGCGCCACCCCTGGTTTGACTGGTCGAGAGCGCGATCGCTGCTCGAAGAGAGCTTCTCGGCAGCGCGGGACACCAACTTCTACACGCCGCGCATCCACCTGTATTTGTATGATTTGAGCATCGACGATGCGCAGCTCGAATTGACTTTAAAGCGAAACCGCGAATGCGCCGAGGAGCTCGCAAGGCAGTTAAAGAGTTACCTGCCCGACGTTCCCGAGAACACCGTAGAATCCCGGGCGCAGATGTTGGAGCGCTGCCTCGACTATTACTTTGACTACCCCGATTACGACGGCGAAAAGCTGAGCCTTCACGGTGCGGCCACCCTCTCGAAGTTCGCCAGGCGCGCCCTGAACGGTCTGGGCAACCGCATCACCGGCTGGAGCCGCGCTTTACAGTTCAACTCCAATTTCGAGAGCCTCGAGTTCGATCAGGGCTGGTTCCAGCAGCTGCCCAAGGCCCAGAAGACCGCCTTTTTCGATGCATTGCGCAGAAATCTTCGCGCGGGAGCCGCCCAGATTTACCGACGTCCGCCCATGGCGATTTACGTCTTCCACGAGAGTTCCGAAGCGCGGCCCAGAGCCGATGAAACGCTGCTCGACAGTTTCCGGCTTTCAGAAATGCGCGCGCCGCAGCACGCTTTGGCTTTCCAGAAATATCCAAAGCTCGCCCAGACGCTGGCCGTCTTTTTTACATTGGCGCTGCGTCACGGACTCGACACCGATCACTATCCCGATTTGCAGCCGCCTTACGCGTTGCGCGACTTTTTGTTGCTGGGCACATGGGGATACGACACGTGGAACCTTCGGGTGAATCTTTATCGAAACGGCGCCGATCAGGTGCGCATCGAAGTTTTCCACATCGGTCGTCTGCCGCAGCTTGCGCGCTATAAACCCGGAGAAATGCATTTTAAGGCTGCGATCGCGCGTCAGGCAGCGATGGCGTTCGGTCCATTGTTTGAACCTTCAACTTTGCGGGCCCTGAGCGTGTTTTTGATGGCGGAGGAGGAGCAAAAAAAGGAAACCCACGATCCCGACGGCCATTTTGCGTGGATGAAACATGGAGTCGAAGTTTTTCGCAAAGTGGGTCACCAAAGCATTCGCGGGGGGCTCATCAACCTCAGCACCACCTGTGAATCCCTTTTCGACGACGGCGTAGACGCGCTCGAAACCAGCCTTGAAAAGCTTGAAAGCCTCTTCAAGCGTTAAATCCCTTTCCAGAACATTCAAGCACCATGAACAGCCTTTCCAGCCTTCGCATGAACGAGGAGCTTTCGCGCCTCACGCATCCTTTTGCGACTCCAACGTTAAGGAGTCTCGGCCGGCGGTTCGACGAGACGCCGGATCCTTTAAGACCGCTGTTTGAACGCGACGCGCACCGGATTTTACATTCCAACCCCTTCCGACGGATGCGCGCCAAGACCCAGGTTTTTTTCAGTCCCGAAAATGATCACATCACCACGCGCATGGATCATTCACTTTACGTGGCGACCATCTCGCAGACGATCTGCAGGGCTCTGAAGTTAAACGACGACCTCGCATATGCGATCGCGCTCGGTCATGATTTGGGTCATTCGCCTTTTGGTCATCCTGGAGAAAAAGTGTTGGCCAAATTATGGGCCGAAGCGGCACATGAAGAGGTGGATTACACGCATGAGGGCCAAAGTCTGCGCGTGATCGATCAATTAACGCAGGTGAGCGGTCGCAAGTTTGAAGGGTTAAACCTGACGTACGAAATTCGCGATGGCATTCGTTGTCATTGTGGCGAGACGACCGAGCGGCTGATCGCACCGCGTCCAAAAAGTGACAGCCGCGATCCGAGCGAGTTTACGGGGCGTCAGACTTTGCCATACACCATGGAAGGCTGCGTGGTGCGCATGGCGGATCGCATTTCTTATCTGGGACGCGATTATGATGACGCTCAATTGGCCAAGCTGAGTCAAAAGCTGCCGCCGCTGCCCAAAGAAGTGCGTGAAGTCTTAGGGTACGACAACCGGACGATCATCAACAGTCTGGTAAGTGATCTGATCGCTCAGAATCAAAAAGAACCTGAGACCTGTGGATTCAGCAGCGCTGTACATGAAGCTGCATTGTTGTTGCGCGATTACAATTACCGCTACATCTATCAGGATCCTCGTCTGGAGGAATATCGCAGCAAAACAGACTTCATTTTGATTCAGATCTTCCATGTACTCTATGAATATCTGACTCAAAACGGCCTGGAAGATGTCATGCAGGTAAAAGCGGGACTTCCCGATGCGATTTTGCATTTTGCCCAGTTTGTGCAGAGCACGCCGGGTGCAGTTCATCCCAGAGCCGATACGGGCAAGGTCGATCTGGCCCGGCTCGTGATCGATTACATCTCGCTCATGTCCGATCATTTTGCGTTCAAAACTTTTGAGTCGCTGGTGCTCCCGCATCCCATTGTTTGAGCTTGATCGGCTCTGCAGTCTTCTGCAAACTTCCCCCCTTAAAAAGATCGATTCCACCCCAAACCAGAAAGGAAGAGTTTTTGCGATGTCGTTCCAACGGCTGACTCAAACATTATTGTGCCTCTCCGCAGCCTTTTTTTACGCCTGTGGAAGCGATGACGACGACGACAACGGCCAGGATTCGGCCCTGAACGGTCAGGAAGACGGCGGCAGCAGCTCCGATGCTTCCCAGAACATTCAAGACAGCCAGAGCGCGGATCAGGATGCCACTTCAGATGCAGGGACGGTCATCGAGCTCCCCTATGCGCGGTTTGAAGTTTCTGAAGAGATCCAGAGCACGCCATTGGCCATGATCCCCTGGCCAAGCGACCTTTATCGCGACGGGGGCGGGCATCTGAAGATCCCATTTGCGCATCAGCCGAAGATACCTCTGCTCGATAACATCATCACCGCCATCGAGGAGTCCACAGGGGGGTTTGGCACTTCATCGACCCTCTATCTTTCGTGCGACGGCGAGATGGACCTGTCAAAGCTGCCCGCAGACGCCGCATCCTCGATGCTCGAAACTTCCAGCCTGCAGCTCATCAACATCGATCGGAACTCGAACTTTTATGGCGAGCGTTTGCCGCTCATCTGGAAGTTCAGAGATTCCGAGACCCAATATTTGCCGTCCAACACGCTCTACGTGCGTTTACTGGAAGGATTTGTGCTGCGCCCGAGCACCAAATACGCGCTGGTACTGAGTCAGAGCGCCGCCAAGCCCACACAGAACTTTCTGGAAGCCATAAAAGCCGAGCGACCGGAAGGTCTGGATCCGCAAGTCTGGCAAAATTTTGCTCCACTCCGAGATTATCTTTCCGAGCATCCTCTCGAACTCGCTACAGCTTCTGTTTTTACAACCCAGGATCCCGTAGGCGAGCTCTTTAGGCTTCAGGAATATGTCAATCAGCTACCTGCGCCCGTCATCATCACCGTTGAAAGTAAAGGTATCAGGGAAGGCCGTCCCGACGACTTTGAGCTCTTTACAGGTACGTATCAGGCGCCGCGATTTCAGAAGGGTGAAATTCCATATGAGAAAATCGGTGAAGGAGAAATCATCTTTGATGATCAAGGAACGCCCGTGGTGCAGGGAGAAGAGACTTTACGTTTCGCGCTCTCTGTTCCGCTGACCCAGATGCCTGAAGGCGGTTGGCCGGTGGTTCTTTTCGCGCACGGCACGGGGGGCAGCTATACCAGTTTCGTGTCGAACGAAGTCGCAGACTTCTGTGCAGCTCAAGGGCTCGCTGTATTGAGCATGGATCAGATCCATCACGGTCCAAGAAGCAACGGCGCCTGTTCAAACGGAGATAAAACTTGCGTGACCATGAAATTCTTCAACTTCCTGGTTCCCAAAGCTGCAAGAGACAACCTGCGCCAGTCTGCGGTCGACTTGATCTCTCTGATGAAGCTCGCGCGCAATTTTTCGATTCCTGAGAACGTCAGTGTCAACGGTGGAGCCGTTCAATTGAATCCTCAAAAGGTCGGGTTCATGGGCCATTCGCAGGGCAGCTTAAATGGACCTTTATTCCTTGCAGTGGAGCCCTCCATCCCCGGAGGTGTATTGTCCGGAGGCGGCGCGGATCTCGCGATCAGCCTCGAGCAAAAAAAAGAACCCTACGACATCAGCAAAATGATCACCTCGCTCCTTCAAATCCCTTCGAGCGACGCCATCGATCGATGGCATCCTGTCATGATGTATCTGCAAATGTTCATCGAGCCGGGCGACGCGATCAACTACGCACAATATTGGTTCGACAACCCTCCTGAAGGTTATAAGCCCAAGAGTTTGTTCATGACCTCAGGCCTGGAAGATCTTTATACACCCCACGAGACCGCAAACGCCCTCGCAGCTGCCGGGAGAGTCCCCATCATCGGCGAAGTGACCGACGAAATTCCTGCACTCACGCTGCTCGGCATTCCGTCCGGCCAGACACCTCCAGTCTCCGGAAATGTCGCCAAAGGCCAGGCTTCAGCCGGCTACGCTCAATTTGAACAGGGCGATCACTACGTCGTCTTTAATGACCGCAGCGTGCGAAGAAGATATATCAACTTTTTATTGGATCTGCTGAACAAGAAGATTCCATCGGTTTATTGAAGGTTCTTTTTTGAAGGGGAACGGCGTCACGCCGTACTTGAAAGTTCAAGTATGGCATGACGCCGTTTTTGTTTAAACTTTAAAGTTCTTGTTTGGAGTGGAACGCGTTTTTGTTGAACTTGAAAGTTCTTGTTTGAAGTGGAACGGATTTTTTCTGAACTTGAAAGTTCTGGAACGGTGTGGAACAGATTTTTATGGAACTTGAAGGTTCTTTTTTGAAGGGGAATGATCTAACTCAAGTTTCCATCGTTCAGAATGCATCGCGCGCTGCTCTTTAAGGTCCTTTTCTTTACAAGATCTTGATCGATTGCGAGATCCTTTCCCCATATTTTTGAAGCAGAGAGGATAAGAAACCCCGCTTCCGGGCGGGGTTTCTCACCCTCTCTGCACTCTCCCCGTTTCCCCAACGGCGGAGGGCTCGCCGCCCTCCGGACCTCCCGCGAAATGCGTTCGACGGCAACGGCGAAGGGGCGTCGTTGCCTGCCTTTCTTTCTTCTTCTGGCATCGTGAATGGAGGGTGTTGCGCTCAGTTTCGTTCGCATACGCGAACAAAACCGCGCGCAACCGAATCCCGGGGGCGCAGCGATCATGAAAAAATGCGGGATCGCGAAACTTCGCTGCGCCAATGGGGGATCTGGGGACGTCTCGCGGCCTGGTGAGGCCGTTTGGAGGTTGCTTGAGGACGTCTCGCGGCATCAGGATCGATCGAGGGAGGCTCGCGGCTTTACTTTGATTGACAAGTTCCCTTCCGGTCGCTTCGCGGCCACCAATACCTGCGGGGATGGCTTCGAGATCTCTTTTTTTAGGGATTAATTGTTTCAAGATGACTCCATCCAATCTCGCGGCTTTACTTTGATTTACAAGTCCCCTTCCGGCGCCTGCGGCGCCACCAACACCTGCGGGGAAGGCTTTGAGATCTCCTTTTTTCGAGACTTATGGTTTCAAGCCCGCTCTACCGAAGCTCAACCCCACCCCCGAAAAGCAAAGTCCCCCAAGTACTCGCCCCGCACCATAGGGCCCGACCCGTGGGTCGAGCGCAGCTCGCCCACCTCGGGCCCGGAACATGATCTCCGGTCTGGAACCCTTCTACTGCTCACCCAGCCTCTCGTGTCCGGGGGCGGTTCCAAAAACGCCTGCAATGAAGATCCAAAAACCGCCCCCGGGCGGCCGGGAAAGGATAA
>DBWM01000020.1:15400-61309 GCA_002309015.1 Myxococcales bacterium UBA1238
CCCGCAAGCGGGTTTCCCTTATCTCCCTGCAAAAAAACAACTTACAATCAATCATGATCTTTCAAGAAGAAGATCAACTCACTCCATACCCCAAAAGATCTCCCAATATCCCCACCAACTCACTCCACCCATAAAAAGATCTCTCAACATCACGCTCAACGTCCTCCCCACCCAAAAAGAAACTTCAAGTTCAAAATATTTCCGTTCCACGCCCCTCCAGAACTTTCCAGTTCCACCAAAAACCCCTCCCCACCGCACAAAAACTTTCAAGTACAAAAAAAATCGGCGGAATACGGCACTTGAACTTTCAAGTGCCGCATTCCGCCATTCTACTTCATTCAAGAACTTTCAAGAACCGCAAAAATCCGCTGCAAGCGGCCCTTGATCCTTCAATAGCCGCCTGCGGCGCCCCCACCCCACATCCTTTATTTTTTCTCCCCCACATCCTCAATTTTATCGGAGTCGGCGTTGTCGTCTTCGTCGCTGGTCTTGCCGTTGCTGCGCTTGCGATGGGAGATCGTATAAAAGAAGGTTTCAGCCTCGGATTTATCTTTGGGGAAGAGGGTGAAGACCTTGGGATAGAGTTGATTATAAAACTGGCAGGCTTCGGCGGCGGTGCGATCGCGATCGACTTTGGCCTGGTGTTCGGTGTCGCGCATTTCGTTGCGGGCGGAAAGCGCATCTTCGAGTTCGGTCTGGCGTTTCTTTAACTCGTCGAGTTCATCGCGAAGCGAGACGAGCGCGTCGTTGGACTCGATCTGATGGATGATGTTGCGCACGAAGCGCGATTGTTCCTCGGAGCCTACGGTCTTCATGCCGACCGACGGCGTGACGGGAAAGACGCTCAGGTAGAGGGGGCTCTGGCCGTCGCCTTCGACCAGGACGCCCACTTTGCGCGCCACCTGCTGGACTTCCAGGTTCAGGCGCTTGTCGAGGCGTCGGATCTTGGCGCTGAGCACCAGACGTTTCATCTTGGCGTTCTGGTATGCGCCTTCTTTATTACGAAGACCCTCGAAATGTTCGTCAATCGAGGGTACAAACTCTTCGGTGAGCTCGTGGCTGCCAAAGGAGATCCGGACGAACCGGAATGCGTCGAGGACGGTCTGAAAACCGACAACGGGGGTCAAAGTCTGCATGGAAAAACTCCTGCTCGAAAAGGGTGAAAAGCTCACCACCTCACCACGAGGCGATGAAAACATTCTAAACCACAAAAAATGGACTGCAAGTCCCAATCGAACATTCAAGTCCGATGCGGATCCATTCTTTGCACGACTTTAATATTCAAGAATCGTGCCAAAGGCCTTCCGGCTGTTACTTGAACTTTCAAGAAGCGCATGGAGCCGTTTTTCCTGAAACTTGAACTTTCAAGAACTGCATGGAGCCAATTTTTCTGAAACTTGAACTTTCAAGTAAGCCGTAGAACGGGCCTCCCAAAAACTCGACATGTATAGACTGTCCAGCATTCCGTCCAGATTCTGGACGGGGGTTTCAAGACTCACTTTTAGGGTTCAATGAAGAGGCAGGAAGTTTAAGGGCGGGATCGAGGCGATCGGCAGGCATTTGGGAACTTACGTCAAGCCCAATTGCCGTCGCGCTTCCATCAAGACGATTGCAGCCGACTGTGCAAGATTCAGCGATCGCACATGAGGGCACACCATCGGGATTTTGAGGGAATAGTCGGCATATTTATCTAAAATGTCGGGCCCGAGCCCCGTCGTCTCTTTCCCTAAAACCAATTTATCGTCCGGACCGAATTGAACGGACGTATAAGATCGATCAACGCGTCCGCTGAAGAACCACGCCGTTCCAGGACCTTCAATGGCTTCGTCGAGGCTCTTGACGCGGCGCAAGGGAATCCAGGGCCAATAATCGAGGCCCGCGCGCTTTAAATAGCGATCGTCGAGCGAAAATCCGAGCGGTTCAACCAAAACCAGCTCTGTCTGGGTGGCCGCGCAAAGGCGACCGACGCTTCCCGTATTTTGTGGAATCAACGGCTCTACTAAAACGACGCGCATGTCACTTCTCGATCTTGATGGCGCGGGCGCCGGAGGCATTGGGCAAATACAAGACGTAGGATCCGTCCTTATTTCTGCCGACTGCAGAGTTCGAGACGGGTCCGACGCTGGTCAGCACGCGCTTTTGCCATCCATTGGCCGTCTTTGAGAACAGCGAGGCGTACTTGTTTCCGCGAGCGACGATTTCATCGGTGCCATCGTCTTCCAGATCGATCGGGTGGATTTCAAAATACGAAAACTCCTCGTCTGTACGCGACAAGTACTCGATTTTGGGCTCGCCCTTCGTAAACGGAACGACTGCAAGGTTGGCGCGCGCCAATTTTCCGTAATTGGCCATCCAGCCATCCGAAACGAACAGCACGGGCTCAGACTTGGAAAGCTGACCCAAAGCGAGAGCGCGCACACCATTTTCTGTAGGGATCAACTTCGCCCCCGACCAGGCCTGCGCGGGATCAGAAGTTTCAAACTTCGTCGCGAGCTTCAAATCCCCTTCCACGCCAATCGCGTCGCCATATACACGGCCCACAAACGCATCCTGAACACCATCGCTGTCAAAATCCGCAAACTTCCACGAAGTGGCCATGCGAATCTCGGGCAAAACCGGCAACGCCTCGCCCTTCGCATTAAAACGATGCAGTTCAACCATGTATTTGCTTGTAAAAACGCTCAGGTAAAGCTCGCCTTCGCCCCACTTGACTCCAGGACCTTCCGCATACTGCAAATCCGCCGCTTCGGTGCGCTCGCCTGTTCTGCGGTAAAGTTCCTTGACGATATGCCCGTACTCGAACTCGTGAGACGTCAGGACAAAGGGTGCATCGCGGGTTTTAAAGCCCTCACCCCACGCCACGTAGAGTTTATCGCCTCCAGCAACCATATGTTGCGCCGAGCCCTGCCCGCGGACGCGCCACAACAATTCACCATCGGGTTTGGCCGCCCACAACAGATCTCCGTCCGCCCCAAGCACCAGATGATCGTTTGCACCCGGCACCCGAACCGTAAAGATGCGCTCGCAAGGCAAAAACTCGCCTTTTGCAGGTTCCGGAAGCGTCTGCGGCAAAATGGCCTGCAACTCGGCTTTTTGTTCTGCAGTCGGAGTCGTTTCAGGCTTTGCCTGAACTTTCTGGGTTGAATCCGCACCCTTCTTTTGCTCTTCACAATTGCACGGACAATCACATTTGCAGCCCTGCGCTACAAACAAAACGGCGGGCAAAGCCGCCGCCTGAAAAATTTGCTTCCACATCATTCCTGCTCCGGGTGAATGCCGTTAAAGAGCCGCTTCCACCTGATTTTCTTCCAAAAATGGCTCCAGGATTCGGCTCCGTCCCAACTCATCCAAATAAAAAGCGCTTTTCCTTTAATGTGACCGTACGGGACAAAGCCCCAGTAACGCGAGTCCTGAGAATTTTGTCGGTTGTCGCCCATGACGAACACGTGGCCTTCCGGGACTTTCCAGCGCACGTATCCGGCGCGCGGCTGCTGAGGCGGACAAATCTGGAAAGGCGGCAAAGTCCACGAACGGGCATATTCACCTTCCGAGGGCTCCGTCGGATGCGCCGTCTCGCAACGCAAAACGTCAAACTTCGTGGGCGGCAGGTTCACCTTGTAATCGACGATGTCCATGGGCGCGCAGGGCTGCCGCTGCTCGGATCCGGAAAACTCAGAGTAAGCCTCAAACGCTCCGCGCGACTCTTCACCCACCTGGACGCCGTTGACGTAAACATAGCCTTCATCGTCGGCGCGCACTTCGTCGCCGGGCAACGCGATGACGCGCTTGATGTAGTCGATGGAAGGATCGCAGGGATATTGGAAGACCACGACGTCGCCGCGCCTGGGCGCGCTCCATTCCAGAAGCATCTTGCTCGTCCAGGGCCAGCGGAATCCGTACGAAAGCTTGTTCACGAAGATGTAATCGCCCACCGCGAGCGTCGGGATCATCGATCCGGAAGGGATCGTGAAGGCTTCGATCAAAAAGGTGCGGATCAGGAGCGCGACGCCCACAGCCCAAAGGATCGATTCCAAAGACTCGCGCGCGGCACTCTTGCGGTAAGCCCCCAAATGCGCATCGAGCGCGCTGTCGAGAGACTCGCGGGCAGACGCCCAAAGCTTGGGATCGCTCTGCTTCAACTGCGCCTCGGCGTTTGCGATCGCTTCGGCCACCGCCACGCGCCCCGCTTCGGGAATCTTGAGACCGTGCTTTTTTAACAGCCGGGTCGCTTTTTTAATGAGCGTCCTGGTTTCCTTGCGCAGCTTGCGATCAGCCCAGAATCCCATCAGTCGTCCACCTTTAACACCGCGAGGAACGCTTCCTGCGGCAGCTCCACGTTGCCCACCTGCTTCATGCGCTTTTTGCCCGCCTTTTGCTTTTCGAGCAGCTTGCGCTTACGCGAAATATCGCCGCCGTAACATTTGGCGAGCACGTCCTTGCGCACCGCTTTGACCGTCTCGCGCGAGATGATGCGGTTGCCGATCGCCGCCTGGATCGCCACATCGTATTGCTGCCTCGCGATCACCTTGCGCAGGCGTTCACACAGAATGCGGCCCCGCGCCATCGCGCGATCCTTGTGGACGATGATCGAGAGCGCGTCGATGTTGTCGCCGTTCAGCTTGACGTCGAGCTTCACCAGGTCGCCTGGCTTGTAGCCCGCCATCTCGTATTCAAAGCTGCCGTAACCGCGCGTCAGGCTCTTTAGGCGATCGAAGAAATCGAAGACCACCTCGCTGAGCGGCAGCTCGTAGTCGATCATCATGTGGTTGGTGCCCGCGTAACGGAGGCCGAGCTGGGTGCCGCGCCGCTCTTCGCAAAGCTTCAGCACCACGCCGCAGAATTCCGTCGGCACGTGGATGACCGCCTTGATGTAGGGCTCCTCGATCACCTTGATCTCGTCGGGCTCAGGCAGATGCGCGGGGTTGTCGACCATCGAAGTCTCGCCCGCTTTGTTGGTCACGCGGTACACCACCGTGGGCGCCGTCGTGATCAGATCCATGTCGAACTCGCGTTCGAGCCGCTCCTGCACGATCTCTAAATGCAGCAGTCCCAAAAAGCCGCAGCGGAATCCAAAACCGAGGGCCGCAGAGGTCTCGGGCTCAAAGCTGAAGGCCGCATCGTTCAGCCGCAGCTTGGCCAGAGCGTCGCGGAGCTCCTCGTAATCCGACGCCACCGAAGGAAACAGCCCCGAAAACACCACCGGCACCACTTCGCGAAAACCGTGAAGCGCCGGCAGCTGATCCGCAAGCTCGGCTGCAACCAGGGTGTCGCCCACGCGGGCATGGCGCACTTCCTTCACGTTCGCCACCACGAATCCCACGTCGCCGGAGATCAGCGATTTGACGGCCCGCGCCCCTGGTGAAAAGACGCCGAGTTCGAGCACGTCGTAGGTGACGCCTGTGGCCTTCATGGTGAATTTGGTGCCGGGCTCCATCACGCCGTCCACCACGCGCACGAGCATGACGACGCCGCGATAGTTATCGTACCAGCTGTCGAAGATGAGGGCGCGCAGGGGTTTGTCGCGGTTGTCTTCGGGCGGCGGAATGCGATCGATCAGCGCTTCGAGCACTTCGGGCACGCCTTCGCCGGTTTTCGCCGAGATCGGGATCGCTTCAGAGGCGTCGAGGCCGATGATCTCTTCGATCTCGCTCTTGACGCGGTCGGGATCGGCGGCGGGGAGATCGATCTTGTTTAAGACCGGGATGATCTCGAGGTTGTTGTCGAGGGCCAGGTAAACGTTTGCGAGGGTTTGCGCCTCTACGCCCTGGGACGCGTCGACCACCAGGATGGCGCCTTCGCAGGCGGCGAGGCTTCGCGAGACTTCGTAGGTAAAGTCGACATGTCCGGGGGTGTCGATCAGGTTGAGCTCGTACATCTGCCCGTCGGATGCGCGGTAAGGGAGGCGGACGGCCTGGGCTTTGATGGTGATCCCGCGCTCGCGTTCCAAATCCATCGAGTCGAGATATTGCTCGCGCTCTTCGCGCTCCGAGACGCATCCGGTGAGACCGAGCAGGCGGTCGGCCAAAGTCGACTTTCCGTGGTCAATATGGGCGATGATTGCAAAATTACGGACGTTTCTAGACATGGGTGGGCAACTGTTGGACAAAAATGCGCGCATTATAAGAAGAAAATCCTGTGGCGCAACCGCCGCGCGGACCGAGAATGCTTCGATTTGAAACAGGCGCCCGGCGAGAGCGGTTTTGTGCGTTTAAGCGGAGGTCGCAGGCGCTCCGCAAGTCTCAAAAGCGGGAAGCTCTTGACATGCACCCAAAAGCTGAAGAACCCTGCGCTGGTTTTGAAAAGGATCCGCAAGATGACGATGCAGCGCTGGATGAGCCTTTCTTTTTGCCTTTTGGGTGCGCTCACCTTGTTTGAGGCCTGCGGCGGTGCTCAGCAGGTTCAAAACGAGCTGGAAAACGCGCTCGACACCAACAACGACGGCAAACCCGACGCCTGGCAGCGCATGGAACATCACGAAGGGCATCTCTACCTGGCCGAAAAGCGCTACGACCTGAACTTCGACGGCAAGCTCGACGTGATCCGGCTCTTCGACGTGGAGGGCAACGAGATCGAAAACCGCCTCGATCTCGATTTTGACGGCCATTTCGACGTGAACACCCGCTTCGAAGAGGGTCAGATCACTCAGAAAACCTACGACGCCAACTTCGACGGGCAGCCCGACATCTTTCAATATTATGAAGGCGGGCAGCTTTTGCGCATCGAGCGCGATTTAAACTTCGACGGGCAAATCGACCATTGGGAACATTACAGCAACGGGCAGCCCGTCTCGGCCGAGAGCGACGATGACGGCGACGGCAAACCCGATCACGAGGTCGATCTTTTTGAAAACGAGGTCCTCGAACCGACGCCCGATCTGCCGCCCGCCGAGTCCTCAGAGCCCTGATTGCACGATCCGCCCCAAATCCTGCTCGCCGGTCTGGGCGCCGTAACGCGACTGAAACGCCCGCGCCTCGTCTTCGCGGTCAAAATGCCCCATCCGCACGCTGTAACGCCGGCCCTCGCCCTCAAATTCCGCATCGATCCGCGCTTCAAAGCCCTGCTGGCGAAGTTTGCCCTGTAAGGTTTCCGCCTCCCGAAGCTCGCGAAACTCTCCCATCTGCACCGAATACCGACCTTCAAGAGAGCCCGCCTCGAGACGCCTCGGCAGCGATCGCTCGCCCAGATGCGCGTAACGCCCCTCCACCGAAGGTCGCGCCGTCGTCCCGCCGTGCATGTCGGGCACCCTCACCGTCGCGCCAGCGCTTCCCGAGACCTGGGATGCCTCTGCGCCCGCCGCGCCGAAGCTTCCCGAGACCTGGGTTTGGTTTGCGCGCTCCGCGCCAGCGGTTCCCGACGCTTCGGTTTTGCCTGGAAGGTTAAGATGACCCTCTCCCGACGGTTGGGTCTTGCTTGGAGGGTTAAGATAACCCTCTCCCGACGGTTGGGTTTTGCTTGCGCCGGAAAGAAAACCGGGGACCGAAGGCTCTGGAAGATGCGTTTCTGGAGGGATTGAGGGGTTGTCGAAGGTTTTGGGCAGAAAATCTTGACCGTTTTCGTACTTATTGGGCTCTGGCGTCGCGCCGATCCATCCCGCTTTTGGGAAAGGCTCATCGCCGAGCGTCGGCGGGCGAACCTGCGGCCATGAAGTTTTGGGCTGAAGCTTTTGCGGCTCAGACGACGCGCGCAGGCGCCAGTCCTCGGGCGAAAGGGGCTTCAGGTCGAAGGCCTGGGGTTCAAGCTGCGTGAGTTTTAAGTGAGCCGCCGCGCTCCCCGATGCAAAGGGTGAAGCCGGTGAACCCGCAGCGCTCGCCGCAGATTCCGAACAAACCGGACAGACGCAAATGGGACAGGCGACCGCAACCTTTGAATCCGACTCCGAAACGCCCGCATCCGAAGCGCCCGCCAAAGGCTCACCCGAAGACGGCGCCTCCGCCTCCGCGCTCCCCGAACTCGCCCGCCCGATCACAAACGCGCCCGCAAGCAGCGCCACAGCCAACAATGCGCCTCCCCAAATCTGCCGGGGCTCCAACTGAAGCGAAATCTTCGACTTGACCCGATGGAGTTCACGCATCGTTAAACCTCGTAGCTCTCACCCTCGCGCGCCATCTCTAAAAACAGACCCCTGTTGTTCCCCACATTCGCCCGCAGCCGCACCAGCGCGCGATCCAGATACACGTCGTTATGCCCGGGATCATGGTGAAAGAAAAATAATCGCTTCGCGCCCGAAAGCTGCGCCGCCCGCACCGCCGCCTCAAACGAGGAATGCCCCCAGCCGCGATGCTTGTCGTATTCCTCGGCGCTGTATTGCGCATCGTGAATCAAGACGTCGGCGTTCTTAAAAAACGAGATCACTTCGGGCGGCGGATCGCCCTCATATTCGCAATCCGTCGCGTACACCAGGCTGCGGCCCCCAAATTCCACGCGCAGACCGACGGATCCATTGGGATGACAGAGCGGACAGGTCATCACCCGAAGGCCGCCCTTAAACCAGGGCTCCCCCGGCTCAAATTCCTCGAATGTGAGGGTCGAAGAGACCGCAAACAGCGGCGCCGGAAAAAACGGAGACTCCATCTGCGCCGCAAGCCGCGCCTTCAGCCCCGAATCGCCGGGCCAGTAGCGGCTGTGAAAACAAATCTGAGTCCTCGGCGCAAACAGCGGCGAAAAATACGGCAGGCCCTGAATGTGATCCCAATGCAGATGCGACAAAAACAGATCGACCTTGCAGGGTTTGCCTTCGAGCTCGCGACCGAGGGCCCGCAGCCCCGTCCCCGCATCGAGGATCAAAAGCTGGTCGCCCACCCTGACCTCGACGCAGGCGGTGTTGCCCCCGTAACGCACGGTTTCGCTCCCAGGCGTGGGAATCGAACCGCGCACGCCCCAAAAACGAAATCGCATCGCTCCCATCGCGCCCTCGCTAGTTGTTCAAACGCTCGACCGTCGAAATGCCGTCGATGCGCTTTAAGAGCTTCATCGCCTGAGTCAGCTGCTCGATGTCGGTGATCAGCAAGGTGAAGATGTTGATCGAATCGCGCTCGGGTGTGGTGCGGCAGCTGACCCCCGAGATGTTGACGCCCGCGTCGTAAAGCGCCTGGCTCATGGAAGCGAGCAGACCCGGCGCATCTTTGCCGAGCACCCTCACGCGCACCTGCGACTGGTGAACCTGCCCGTCTTCTTCCCAGCGCACGTCGACTTTGCGGCCGTTGTCGTAATTGGCCACCTGGGGACAATCGAGGCGGTGGATCGTGACGCATTGGCCCGCGCTCACAAAGCCTACAATGGGATCGCCGTGCACCGGAGAACAACAGCGCGGGAAATGGCAGGCGATGCCTTCGAGCCCATCGACGATGACGCCCGTGCGACCGCCGGTGGAGGCTGCGGGCTTCGCCAAATCGACTTTCTTTAAGCGCTCGAGCTCGCTCTCTTTTTCTTGCTGCGCCGCTTCGAGCTGCTCGCGCTTCACCTCTTCGGGCAGGAAGAGATCGAGGATCGTCTCGAGGCGCACCTTCTCGTAGCCGATGGCCAGAAACAGCTCGTGGGGGCTCTTGAACTTCCCTTTTTTGGCGCATTCGTCGAGCTGCCCGGTCTTGCGCATCTTGTTCAGGTTAAGCCCGTAACGCTTGAGCTCGCGATCGAGCTTTTCGATGCCCAGCTGCTCGGAGCGCGCGTTGTCTTCCTGGCGCAGGTAAGCGCGGATCTTGGCTTTGGCGCGGTTGGTGACGACGAACTTGAGCCAGTCGGCCTTGGGCTTGGAGCCCGGTGTGCGCAGGATCTCGACGTACTGGCCGGTTTCGAGCTTGGTGCGGATGGGGACCTGAACCCCGTCGATGCGCGCGCCCGTGCATTCGTGACCGAGATCGGTGTGGATCGTGTAGGCGAAGTCGAGGACCGTGGCGCCCTCGGGCAGGCCCTGCATCACGTCGCCCTGCGGCGTAAACACGAACACCTGGTTCTTGAAGAGATCGTCGGCTACGTCCTTGCCGGTGATGCCGCCCTTGACGACCTCCATGATGCTGTTTTGCAGGTTCTGGTAGATGGGCGAACTGTTGCGGCCGTATTGCGCCTCTTTGTAGTTCCAATGCGCGGCCACACCGTAACAAGCGACGTCGTGCATTTGCTGCGTGCGGATCTGCAGCTCGATGCGCTCGTGCTCGGGTCCGATGACCGAAGTGTGCAGCGACTGGTAGCCGTTCTCTTTGGGGGTGGCGATGTAATCCTTAAAGCGACCGGGGATCGGCTTCCACAGGCTGTGGACGTAGCCTAAAGCGGCGTAACATTTTTCGGGGCTGTCGACGATGATGCGGAAGGCGTGGATGTCGTAGAGGTTGTTCAGGCTGTGGTGGGATCGCATCTTTTGGTAAATCGACCAGAGATGCTTGGGCCTGCCGGTGACCTCGGCCGTGAGCCCCTGTTTTTCGAGGGCGCCTTTGACCTGATCGACCACGCGCGCGATGAACGACTCGCGCTCCGCACGGGTCTTTGCGATCTGCGCCGCCAGGTTGTGATATTCCTCGGGATACAAATACTTAAAGCAGAGATCTTCGAGCTCCGTCTTGATCCAGGCGATACCGAGGCGGTTGGCGAGGGGGGCGTAAATATCGAGGGTTTCGCGGGAGATGCGCTGCTGCTTTTCGGGCGGCATGTATTGCATGGTGCGCATGTTGTGCAGGCGGTCGGCGAGCTTGACCAGGATGACGCGCAAATCCTGCACCATCGCGAGCAGCAGACGGCGGAAGTTTTCGGCCTGCGCTTCTTCTGCACTCTTAAAGTTGATCTTGGCGATCTTGGTTAAGCCGCTCACCATGAAGGCGACGTCTTTGCCGAAGGTCTCCTCGATCTCCTCGATGGTGGTGACCGTGTCTTCCACCGTGTCGTGCAACAGCGCCGCCGCCACCGAAGGCGCATCGAGCCCCAGACTCGCGACGATGTAGCTGACCTCGACGGGGTGAATCAGGTAAGGCTCACCGCTCTTGCGCAATTGCCCCTGATGCACGCGCGCGCTGAAAATATAGGCGCGCCGCACCAGCATCTCGTCTGCATCGGGCTGATGCTCCTTGAGCAACTTCAGCGTATCCTCGATTCGGATCATCTCGCTCTTTGCACTCCTTTGAGAAGCTCTCCTTGAAGAGAACTAGGCGTTTTGCGCTTGCAGGCGTTCCACATGCGACTTCAGGCGGCGGCGGCGATCGGCGAACGCGCTGTAAATCTGACCGATCTCTTCGGCTGCCCGCTCTACCCTGTCGTTGATCACCCAATATTGAAAATCGGTCACCTTGCCAAATTCGCGGCGACCGATCTCCAAACGCCTTGCGATCACCTCTTCAGCCTCGGTGCCTCGCCCCCGCAACCGCTGCGCCAGCGCCTCGATGCTCGGCGGCAACAAAAAGACGGTGAGCGCCGCCGGAAACTGGCTGACCAGGTTATGCGCACCTTCCACCTCGACTTCGAGCAACAGATCGAGATCCGCCTCTTCCGCCGCTTTGATGGTTTGATGCGCGGTGCCGTAAAGATTGCCCGCGTATTCCGTCCATTCCGCAAAGCCACCCGCATCGCGCAGCGCCTCAAATTCGGGACGCGACACAAAATGGTAATGGACGCCGTCCTGCTCACCCGGCCGCATCGCGCGCGTGGTATGGCTCACCGAAAGCCGCAGTCTGGGATAACGCTTGAGCAGCTCGGCTACGACCGTCGATTTGCCCGTTCCGCTCACCGCCGAAAGGATCACTAACGCCACAGCTCACTCCACATTTTGAATTTGCTCGCGGAAGCGCTCGAGCTCCGCCTTCAGTTCCAGCGTCACCGACGAAAGCCGCAAATCCTGCACCTTGCTCGCCGTCGTGTTCACTTCGCGCAGCATCTCCTGGCACAGAAAATCGAGCTGCCGCCCCACGCCTTCGGGCGCATCGCTCTGCAACAGCGTTCGACCCTGCAGCACATGGCTCTCCAAACGCGCGATTTCTTCTGCAATATCGGAGCGTTCCGCGATCAGCGCCACTTCCTGCAACAAGCGCCCTTCATCGATGGGTGTGCCCAAATGCGCCAGATGGGTGCGCAGGCGATCCTCGAGCTTTTGACGCCAGATCTCGTTTTGCTCGGCCGCATGCTGTTCGCAAACCTGTCGCAGACTTTCGATGCGATCGAGAATGGCCGTGAGCGCCTTTTCGAGCTGAAGGCCCTCGGCTTTGCGCATCTGCCGCATCTGCTCGATCGCCGCATCGATCCCCGCATTGAGCTTTTCGCCCTGCGCCTCCACATCGAACTCGGGCACGCAGGGCGCAAGCACACCTGGCCAGCAGGCGATCCGATCCAACAGCCTGGATTCATCGAGATTGAACGAAAGCTCGGAAGCCATCTGGCGCATGGCCGAAAGCAGGGAGTGAGCGAGCGGCGCATTCAGGCGCACTTCCGTCGCTTCCACCGCGTCCGTCGAAGTCGCCTGAATCGTCACATCCACATGACCGCGCGCAATCTGGCTCGCAATCCGGGCGCGCACCAAAGGCTCCACCGTGCTCAAAAGCCTGGGCAAATGCAGCTTTAAATCGAGAAAGCGGTGGTTGATGGCGCGGATTTCGATCGCATATTCCACGCCACAGAGTTCAACCCGGCTTCTTCCGAAACCGGTCATACTTAAAATGGACATGCCCTCAAACCTCGCTCAGGCGCCTTCAGGCGAGGCTCTCAAAGAAGGCCTCATCGACAAACTTGTGCGACAACACGCCCAGTTCGGCCTGGCAAAGCCAACCTGCGAAAGCTGCGCCATCCACAAACTCGACTGCGGAAGAAGCTTGCTCGGGCGTCTCGCTCACCTCTCCGAGCGCCACCCAGAGGCCACGCTTTGCGCCGGTTTCTTCGAGTGCGTCACACCATTGGGCATAGGCACCGGCCTGCGCCGAACGGCGTTGAATCGCAAACGCAACCTTCTGCCCGGCAAGAAGCGCCGTAAACTGCCACAAACCGCCCTGCTGCTGGACCGCTCCAAATGAGCTGTAGCCCATGCGTTCGAGCAACATCGCAAGCAGCCCTGCAAAGGCGCCATCGCGCAAGTTCGCAATTTTCAAAAGCAATTCAGCTTTCAGAGCCTCATGCAGCCCGAGCTGGGCCTTCTCAAACTGTCGCTCGGCCTCAAGATAACGCGGCGAAAGCTTCCATTCGGTCAAAGCGACCGTGCCATCGTTGCAAAGCGCAAAACGGGGACGCAGGCCCATCGACAAACGACGCGCATTCTCAGCCACAATAGCAGACTTTAAACCGCGTGCCGACAAGCGTTTTTCGACCGCTTCCATCAACACAGGTCCCGCCATCGGAGAACCGGACTGCTGCAACGTTTCGTAAGCCACAGCCAGCAACGCATCCGCACTCTGGAGCGAGAAACGGGCTCCACGGCGTTCCGTCTTCTCGATGCCCGCCTTCTCGATGCGCTCGCGGCGTTCACGGCGATCAACCGACTCGCGCCTGTCGTCGCGCTTGCTTTCAAACCGCCTGGATTCGATGCGCGTTTCGCTGCTCTCCACTTCCACGGGCTGTGCGGCGGCTGCCTGCTGAGTGGCGCGTCCCAAATCCCTGCGGCTGCGCGCGCGCCTGGGTTCCGAAACGGGCGCTTCAGACTTTTGCTCAATTTTTTGCTCAGACTTCGGCTCGAACTTTTGCTCGAATCTGGCGGGCTGCTCCACCGGCTGAGGCTTCGGCAACGGCGATTTTTCCCAATGGGCGCGCAGGCGCTGCAACAGGTTTTCGACCGCATCCGAAAGATCGATCGCTTCGACCGCCCCCATCTTTTCGGCCTGCTTTTGAGCCGCTTGTTCCAGAATCTCGTTTAATTGCGGCATCCTGGCTTTTCGCGCGACGCCCAGCTTTTCGCGCAGACGATCGGCAATGCGCAGATTGGCCTGAGCCACAGGCTTTTCGGGCGCTTCTTTGACGTTGCCTTTGGCCGCCGATTTGGCAACCGCTGCCTTTGATGCGGCTTTCAGCTGATCGGCCGCTTTATGAGCGGTTTCGCGACGGCGCTGCGTCTCTTCTTTAGGCTCCGCTTTGGTTTCCGTCTGGTTTTCAAACGCCTTGTTTTCGGATGCCGCTTCACGCTCACGACGGCGCGCTTCTGCCCTGCGCTCTCTCGAACGCAATGGGCGCTCGGTCTGATTTTCGGCTTGCGGCGCGGGCGCATCCTGAGCATCGTTTGGAGCCGATTCTTCTTGTGGCAGGCCCAGTTGATGTGCCACGCTGCTTCTCAGATTCTTCCAGAGCTTCTGCCTGAGCGAGCGATCGTCGCGACCCGATTCTGCACCGGCAGCCGCCTCTTCAATGCTTGCGGGTACCGGCGAATGGCGTTCCATTTTGCGCATTTCCTGAACTTCGCTCTCGTCGGCCTGCAGGCTGAAGATGCCCTTGCGCACCTCCACGCATGCCCCCTGAGCCGCAGCTTCTTCGAGCATCGATTGCAGCTCGTCCGCATCGGGCACAGCCCCCGAAAACAAGCCATCGCGCAAAGCCAGACGAATGATCGCGCGCACATTCAAAGGCCGTCCCGCTTGTTCAAGCACTTCGCGCGCGATTTCAAAAATTCCCTGAGAACGCTTCATATTCAAAAATCTCTAATGATTTCACTGTAATAAAACAGGACCGACAAGCGGTCCCAAATGAAAATGCTCATTTCGTATTGCAGAGTTGAAGAGGCGCCCTGCGCCATTCACGATCATCACACACCGATCAGCAACCGTTGAGCAAAGGCTGGCGCCAAATCGGTCGCACGAATTTTCCTTACAGCTGAGTCCACATCGTATCGCACCCGAATATATTCAAAACGCATTTCCTGCGTATCAAACACGCCAAAACAGGCCCTCGGATCGTAATCCCGCGGCTGCCCCACGCTGCCCACTGTAATCACATATTTCATATCACCGAGCAGATGGAACCGCGTATGCAGCTCCTCTTCAGCCCGGGAATCGTTGTAGCGAAAGCACTTACAGAGATGCGAATGTCCGATGAAGGTCACCTTTTTCATCTGAGGAAAATCCATGACCAGCTCGCGCATTTGCTCAAGCACAAAAATATATTCAAACTCCGAAAGATGGAGCGGAGAACCGTGCGAAAAGCTGAGATTCTCGATGCAATATTCGTAAGGCAGGCTGCGCAGCCATTCGAGATTCTTTTCGGTCAAATGCTCCGCATGCCAGTCCAGCGCTTTTCTTGCGCCCAAACGATAATAGCTATAATCCATGCGGCCGCAAACCGCCGCATCGTGATTGCCGAGCACCACTTCATCCGCCACTTTTTGCACCAAATGGCAGCATTCGTTGGGTTCAGCACCATAACCGACCACGTCGCCCAGGCAAATCACGCGGTCAACATTGCACCCATCCAGCACCCGAAGCACCGCTTCCAGCGCATCCAAATTGGCATGAATATCAGAAATCAAACCGATGCGCATCTACCAAAACCTTCCTCGTCACTCCATATTCTTAAAATCAAAGCGATGAATCCTCAAACACTTCGAGCGCAGGCGAATCATCCCAGGCGTCCACGGCGTCAAAGGTATGCTCCAGGCGCTCCGAAAAATCAGCAGCATCCCCGAATTCCACCTCATCCACCTGAGCCAAAGCCTCATCCAGACAATCCAAAACCGCTTGCGGTCTCTCGGGTTGCGATGATCCTTGCGATTCCTCCAGTCCCTCTTTGGGTGCTTTTGCAGTCGTCAGAATCCCGCGCGCATCTTTTGCCATCAAAGCCAGCGTGTAAGCCACCCGATCCTCCGGATCGCCGTTTAAAGCCACATCGTCCAAAACGAGCGCCAGCCGATCGGGCCCCATTCGGGCAATCTCTCTCGCCAGCAACGGCCATTCAGCGGGTGAAGCAGCCCTCAGCATTTGCATCAAAGGCGCCACAGCAGCATCAGATCCCATCTCGCCTAAGCATAAAACACTCGCCCAAGCAAGGTAAGCCTGTTTTGAACGCAATCCCTGCAAATAGGCCGCTTCAAACGCTGTCCCAAATTTTAAAGTCTTTGGAATCACAAGCAAAAGTTCCTCGCGATTTAAAATGGGCAGCAGCCGGGAAAGCAGCGGAATCGACTCCGAATCCCCCAGATCGGCCACCGCACAGACCGCCTGAAGGCGCTCGGGCCCCGGTTCATCGTGGGTTTTGAGCCAGTTCAGCCAGTCCTCAGGCCTGCGTTCCGGCCGGGTCTCCGGCAACTCCACCGACTCGCTCGCTTCAAAGGCTGCTTCCTCATCCAGATGGGCTTCCGCGCTCTCCTTTGCGCGCTCCATGCAGCGGACGACCAGTTCCTCAAGGTTCGGATCGAGATGAAAATCGAGCGACTCCGCATCCTGCAGCAACAATTGCCAGTTTTCCCAAATCTCCATCGGATCCAGATCGGAAGGCTTGAGCGACAGGCTCACCTCCGCAAAGGCCTGAATCTGTTTCTTTAATAAATCCAAAGCGTTATCGGCAAAATGGCGGTCGATGGCGCATTGTTTCAGCGCGGGATCCATCGCGAGACCAAACTCGATGGCGTGATACAAAATCCGATCCACCAGCATCTCATACCAGATCACCGGAAAAGACTTGACCGACAGCAAATAATCGCGGCGCTCCGGCTCAAACCAATAAGAAAAGATCCCGAGGGCCAGGCGCGCTTCAGCCGCCGTCGCCATCTGCTCAAAGCTATGCTGATTAAAATTATGATTCAGCTTGCCCACGCGATCGAACTGCGGATCGTTCACCAAATCGCGCGCCGCTTCTCCGTCGTAATGCGCGTCGGCCAGCGATTCCTGAAGCAGCTCCCGGGCGCGCGCCACGTTGGATTCCAGAGGCGCCCTCATCTCGATCGCGCGAATGCATTCCCCTGATTCGCTATAGATCTTAAACTTGATCTCAAAATTCTGCTCCAGGCGATTCAGAATCTCGGCATGCTCTTCATCCTGCGGATCGAGACAGATCTCCGCCGATTCCCCGCGCCCCCAGGCAAAAGCGAGCATGGGCACAAACCCAAAGGGCGTCTGGTGCAGCTGAAACCGAATATCGGCCTGACTGAGGCTGCTTTCCTCGGGCACGATCTTTAAAACCACCGATTTTCCTTGCAAAAACAGCTTCGGAGGCTCGCGTGCCGGCGGTTCTTCGGGCAAAGGCGCCACGCCCCAGTCATCCTCGTCCTGAGCGGCACATTCATCGGCACAGGATTCCATAAATTCAGCGCGCAGGGCTTCTTCCGAAATCGACGGACTCTTCTCTGGTGCCCCAAAAAAGGCCGGCGCATCCGACTGCAGGATCGGCGTATCGGCGTTTACAATCGAAGATTCGCGAACGCTCGCGGTCTCCCAGGGTTCCTGATGAATCGACGGGAACCGCGGCACCATATCAGTCTGAGGCACCGCAACCCGCGTCTCTTCGCCCTTCAGCGCCACGGGCGCCTCGGTTGTGGCATAGCGCACCTGCTGGCGCTCCAGAAAATCCGCAAGCAGAGGCGCAGAGACGAGCTCAAAATCGAGGGCATAAGGCGGCAGACAATCGCCTTCTTCGGGTTCCAGCGAGCGGATAAAATCAGACTTTACCTTTAAAATCCGGTGGTTATCGCGTTCTGGCACCACCAGGATCAAGCGGTTCGGCAGATGGAGCGCAAAGGGCTCCTCGGCTTCGTAAACCGATCCGCATTGAGGGCAGACCATCGCATTCAGGCCCATAAACCCCTGAGTTAAAAAGGCATTCAGCAAATGGGCTTCGCGGGCAAAATCCAGGGAGCGCACAAAAGAGGCGCCATAATAAGCGTGGCAATGGCCGCACCAGACCGTCGTTTTTTCACATACGAACTGTCCCACCTGATTCTGAAAAATCGCCTTGCTCACCTGAGTTCTCCAAGCATACAGTCCATCGCTATAGCACGCTCAAAATGAAACTGTAACCCCAAAGCAACTTATCGGGAGCACAGCGGTCAAAACGACCTCCGGCACCGCAGGCAAGGGCTTTTCGGGCTCAGAATTCACATCCATAACCATATGAAATCATTCGGTTTTATTTTCTTCCATCTCCAAATTTTTTCGGAAGAGTTTTTTCTTCTTGACCTCAAAATCGATTTCGACGATAACGCGCCGCGTTGCTACGCACTGACCGATGCACGGTAGCTTTTATATTCGGGAATCGTCTAAAGGCAGGACAACGGGTTCTGGCCCCGTCAATCTAGGTTCGAATCCTAGTTCCCGAGCTCTCGTGACCTGTTCGTCTAGCGGTCAGGACGCCGGCCTCTCACGCCGGTAACATGGGTTCAATTCCCATACAGGTCGCTTTTTGAAAGCCTCTGAGTTCGTCTCAGGGGCTTTTTTTGTATTCAGATCTCTGCGGTTACAGGCCGCAGCTTCGCGCCATCGACGGCTTACAGCCGCTCCGCCTCCCCTTCCTCTTCGGCCCGATCCAAATCCGCCTCGTCGTAAAGATGGCCCATGCGCAGACGCTTGGTCTCCAGATAATGATGGTTGACCGCATTGACCCCCGCAACGATGGGCACGCGCCCCGTCACCTTCACGCCCGCATTCACCAGCGCATCGATCTTTTGTGGATTATTCGTCAATAAAATCACGGACTTGACGTGCAGCTCGCTGAGGATTTGAGCCGCGATATCGTATTTTCGCAAATCGTCCGCAAAGCCCAGAAGCCGGTTGGCATCGACCGTATCGGCGCCCTGCTCCTGCAGGTGATAGGCTCGAATCTTGTTGCCGAGCCCAATGCCGCGCCCTTCCTGCCGCAAATAGATGACGAGTCCCCGTCCCTGCGCCTGAATATATTTGAGCGCGCCGTCGAGCTGGGCCTTGCAATCGCATTTTAAAGACGACAGCACCTCGCCCGTAAAGCATTCCGAATGCACGCGCACCGGCAAATCCGTTGCACCATCAAGATCACCCACCGAAATCGCCAGATGTTCCTTGCCGTCGGCTGCCCGATAAACGCGCACTTCAAATTCGCCGTGCGCTGTCGGCAAATGGGCAAACGCATAAAAACCGCTATTCTCTTGCTCGTCGATACTCAACGGATTCACCTCCAAAAAGGCGGCCACTTTAAGCGCAATGCGCCCGTCGTCAACGGTTTGCTAATCGAGCAGCGTGCCAACCGCCAAAATCAGCTCGCCCGCCAGATAAGCGCTCCCCCTGGGATCGCCCGGCTGCGGCACGCGCAAAAAACTGTTGACGATGCGATCTTTTTCGCGCCTCACATGGGGTTTTGTAGGATCGGCCCACACCGTCTGCACCTGCCCCGAAAGCGCCACCACGAGCTCGCAGGCCGATCCCTGGCAAGCCTTGACGATACCCAAAGCAGGCGAAAGCGACGGCTCAAAAAACACCAGATCCCCCGAACGCCACTGGCTATCCCTCGCGCGCACCAGGCAATATAAAGCGCCTACCGTCAACTGTTTTTCGGGTTTTGTGGCGAGGTGAACCGTTTCAAAAACCTTGCGCACCAGATCCAAATCGCCGACTGCCTGACCGTTCTTTTGCTTGAGCAGCGTTTCCATCGCCCGTCGAAGGAGTGCCCGTCGATCGACCGCCAATTCCACATCGCCGTCGGTCTGAACCCTCTTTGCATCGGGGTGGGATGTGCAGCGATAAGGGCTCGAAGTGGTCGTTTTTGATGGATTTTTGGTCTCCTGAGGCGGTTTTGAAGCCTGCGTTTTGGCATCGTTTTTTGAAGTCGCTTTTGAAGCAGGTTTTGAAGCGGACTTCGAAGAAGGTTGAGTTTTGCGCTTCTGAGGCTTTGGGCGAGACGCATTCTGTTCCGACATGCCCGCCGCGATGAGGGGATGACTGATCGGCTCAAGGGATTCTGCAGATCCAGGCGCAGCCCCCCATAAAAATGCCGTAACTCCGCTCGCCAGAAGCCATTTCATGATGCAGCACTAGAGATTCTGCAGGTTACCCGGCAAATGCTGCAAGAGGGCATCGAGCCAGCGCAGACCCAGCCCCACGCCCAAAAGGCTCACCTCGCGCCCCTCATCTTTGGGCTCCAGGCGAATCCAAAGCGCGTTTTGAGGCACCACACTGGGCAGCCTTGTAGGCCATTCCACCAGCGAAACCCCCTGCACGCCGATGAGCTCATCGAGCCCCAGACCGAGCGCTTCGTCTTCATCGCTGATGCGGTATAAATCGACGTGATAAAACGACAGGCGACCTTCGTAACTCTGTAAGATCGCGAAAGTAGGGCTGTTTACGCGAGAAGGCGGAATGCCCAGACCTTCGGCCAGTCCCTGCGCCAGGCAGGTTTTCCCCGCCCCCAAATCGCCCAAAGCGGCGATCACGTCGCCCTCGGCTGCAGTCTCACCCAAAGCTTTGCCCAGAGCGTGGGTTGCGTCGGCATCGGGCAAATAAAATCGCGTCAAATCAGGCATTTTCTCGCCTCAAGCGTTCCAGAACCGGCCGATCGGGCTTCGGCATCGGCAATTGCAGCAGCTCGTCGAGCCCGATCCAGCGAAATGCGTAAACTTCCTTTTGCACCGGCTCGCCTGAAAGCCAATGGCAGCGGTAAGTCAGCATAATCACTTCAAATTTTTCGCAAACATCGTGGCCTGTGGCAAAGACATCGCCCACTTCCACTTCGATGCCGAGCTCCTCGCGAAGCTCCCTGTGAAGCGCTTCCTCCGGCGCCTCGCCAGGTTCCACTTTGCCGCCCGGAAACTCCCATTGAAGGGCCAGGTGATCGCCGGGCCTGCGCTGCGCGATCAAAAAGCGCTCCGACGGCAACCCATCGTCTATCAAACCCGCAACCACCAAAATGCGCGGAAGGCTCAACTGCGGAACCCTGCCCTGGGGCCCTTGTGCCCGTTGCGATCGCTCCATTTGATGCCGCAAATCTGATCGTATGGCAGGCACCAGCAGGCTTCTTTGCCCTTGAGGGTGATGAACGCTTCGCCCAGTTCGGCAGATTCGATGCGCCCCAGGGGGATCGGCCCGTTTGCAGAGGAGATCAGCAAAAACAGTTGCGTATCTTCTGAAGCCGTCACCTGAGCGCCTTCAAGCTTGACGTCAGGCTGCGCCTTCAACATTTGTTCGAGCATCTCTTTGGTCATGAGAAACCACTTTCTATTGCATATTAAACGGGAGAGTGACGCTGTAATTGGAGCCATCGAAGGGCGGCACTTTTAAGCCCGAAAGCGCTTGCCGCACGCAGCGATTGCCCTGGGCGGATCCATCGAGCTGCACCTTCAGCAGCGTGCCCGCCGGAATGATCGTGAGGCTCACCGTATACGACTTTTTTGAAGGATTCCGCCGGGCTTCCGCCGTCAGGCAGTTTCCTAAGGCGTTGTTTTTACTGGCCAAAATGCGATCAAAGGCGGCTCGGTCGAAGGGTTTTCCGGACCCCATATGCATGCCGCGCGCTTCGCTCTGAGCCACCAGGCGATCTTCGCGGGCCAGCTGCCGCGCTTCCGCCGCCAACTGCCGCTGCACCGCCTCCTGCTTGGCTTTTTGCTGCTTTTCGAGCAATTCCGCTGCGGTTTCGGGCAATTCCTCGGCCAGCGAAATGGAAGGCAGCGAAGCGGGCAAGATCTCGACCAGGCTGCTTAACCGCGCCTTTTCGGGTTTGGGCTGCAGCGCCTGATAAACCACATAACTGCCCACCGTTCCCACGAGCAGCACGATCGCGGTCAGCAGACCGATCCAGAAGATGCGCGTCCGGCGACGGGAGACCGCTTTGGCGTGCGCTTCTTCCTTCTTTTGCGTGCGATCCGCCTTTTCGAGCAGCGCATCCGCCAAAAACTCATCAAATTCGGGGAATTCCGAGAGCATCTTGCGCCGCTCGGTCAGGATATCGAACAGCATGCTTTCGGGCGAAATGCGATCGTCCATCAGCTGACGCAGGATCTCTTCGGTTTTATACGGCCCGAAATCGACGCCATCGCGCGTGACCTGCCAGCGCTCCTGATCCCCGTCCAGCGCCTTGGGCTTTAACTCGGGCATCATAAAAGGCGTTTTTGCTTTTAAAGACGGGGGGTTCGGTTGACTGGGGATTGGAAAACTTGCGGGCACAACGGGCAGAGTCAGCTGGGTATCGGCCGACTCGATGGTTGAACTGATGCTGAGCTGCACATCCTGCGCTGCGCCCTTCATGACCGCGCCCGAGCAGCTTTCCAGCGCCTCAGAGAGCGCGCGCTTGACAGGCTTTGGGGCCATAAAGGCGTTCGGATGGGCATCGTCGAGAATGCGGCGCAACACGTCCCCCAAATCGGGAGAAAACATGCGCGCAATATCTGCGTAAGCCTGAGAAATTTCAGGAGGAAACGGCTTTCCTGTCAGCAGGCAATAGAGGATCACCCCCAAAGCATAAATATCGTCCCGGGCGGTAATCTCGTTTGTGGGCAAAGCATTTGCAGGCAGGCAGGGCGCATCCCATACGCTCAGGCTGGCGCGCCTTGAAACCAAATCTTTGCGCAATTCGCCCATGCCAAAATCGGCAATCTTTACGCGACCTTCGCGCGTTAGAAGCACCACAGACGGACGCAGCGTGCCGTGATGCATCGACACCGAATCGAGCACGTTACAAAGATGCGCGATCACGTTGTAGGCGCCGTGAAGCGAAAAATGCTTGCCAAGCTGCGCCTTTTCTTCGAAGAGCTGCACCAGGTTCGCGCCGTCGATCCATTCCTGGGCGATGTAGCGCGGTTTGCCCTTGCTCTCCTTCCCCATCCCAAAAATCGACACCACGTTTTTATGCGAGATGGCCGACGCGGCTTTAATGGAAGCGAGCAGACGTTCGGTGGCCGCCGTTTCGACCGCCACATTGGGATTCAGCATTAAAAGCGCGATCTTACGGCCCGTTCGCTCATCGACCGCCCGGTAAGTTGAACCCACCACATCTTCGCGAAGACGCTCGTCGATCACAAAACGGTTGCCGACTTTTTCGCCTTGCTTAAACCGGAACGACCCCTGAGCCCCTCGACTCGCCCCTTCTTCCTGTGAAGCTGGAACGCTCTCCACCGAAGTTTCTCCTGCACAGCCATCGCACGTCCAACCTTCGCGTGCGCTATCCGTTTCTAGCCTGAACGCAGCGAAGGCGCAAGCAAAGCCAACTCGCATCAAAACGTCAGCGCATCAGCCGGGGCGGGACGTTCTCCCGAATGCAGCAAATCCACGCGCCATTCGTTCTCTTCCTTTTGAAGCGCAAACCGCCAGGGCCGGCCTCCAAGGCTGCCTTCCACCACGCAATCTTCCGCAGATGCCGAAACCAAATGCGGATGTGCGGTCACAGCCTTTTCAAAAATCCAGTCAGGGCGCACCGCTAATCGCTCGATCACCTGGGATTTGGGAGCATCGGGTGGCAATCCCAGCTGCCTGGCCAAAGACGCGCGGCTTTCAACGGTGCATCCGTCAAACAAAACGCCGGTCTGACCGCTGTGCACCGCGTAAACGAATCGTTCAACTGCTTGAATTTCGGGCGTTTTTTGATTCGATCGGCAACCAGTGCAAAGAAACGCCACAAGCAGGGCAAAAGCTGATAAATGAGGCTTCAACATGCGCGCGATGGTGCAGAGTTGATGTGCGAGAAGCAACCCCATCGAACCGAACTTCTCTTTTTTTAAGGTCACACAAAGCAGATGCGTTGTCTTCCTTCCCTCTTTTCGGCGTTATTGATGTTTGGAGCTTTCGGTTGTGACGAGAATCTCGACCCCGCAACCCCCGAAGGCGCCCTTCGCCGCGTGCGGGACGCGGTGATCAAAAAAGACGCCAGCGAGCTTTTGGCTTGCTCCACGGTGCATACCAACGAGCTTTTGGCTCAATTGCAGACGATGATTCAGGAACAGCGCACCGCCATCGAGGAAAAATACCCGCCGGAGCATCAGGATGCGGCGCGTCTGGCCTATCCTCAGGGCATCTTTGAAGCGCGCGATTCCATTGAACTTTTTACCATTTTGACCCAAAAGGCGATGAGCGAACTGGGCTCGCCGGAAGGCATCCGCTCGGGCTTTCGCTCGCAGGGCTCACCGCTTTCCTCCAACCCCAGCCAGAAGCTGTTCACCACCAAAGCGGGCGAAAACATCGAGTTTGTGCTCGAAGACGGCAAATGGAAGACCAACATCTTTGAAACGGCCCTCTCGCAAAATGTGCAACGACTACAGGTGAACCAGGAAACCCTCGAAAAAAACCTCAAGGTATTTGAGGAGTTAAAGCGAAGGGCTGAGCCGGGTACACCAGAGGAAGCGGCTCCAGGGTCAGCACCGGACGCCAACGCCGCAGGGCGCTAGGACCTACACCTTTCACATTCAAAATCGCATCGATCGACATAAACGGCTGCGCTTCCACCAGACGCTGCGCTGTTTTGGGACCTAACCCGTCGATTTGCTGCAAATCCTCAGCGGTCGCACGATTCAAATCCAAAGGCAGCCCAAGCTGAAGCCTCACATCTGCGGGCAATGGGCGCACAGCCGCAAAACAGAGCTCGCCTTCCGTCAGCACCGCCTCATCGCCCTGATGCAAATCTTCGAGCAGCACGCAATCCCCCAAAGCCGCCTGCAAAGTTTCGAGGGAGCAGGTCAAAAGGCGCGGCAGCCCCGGCTTCTGGATCCCTACAAAGCCGTCACAAGTGGAAGCTTCAGGCTCAGCTGTTTTCGTCCAAAGGGGAAAAAGCGCCGCCAGCACCAAAAGCAGCAGCGCCCAAATCACCGAATGCATCGACATCGCAGGCACCTCTTTTTTCGCCATCCGCCAGAGATCATCGGCACGGATCGGGAGTTGTTGCGCCAGCGGTGTAAAAATGCGCGAATTTGGCGTATGCAAAGCAAAGCAAACCCGCTTAAGGTCGGGCCGCATCGCCCTACTGAAGGAAGGCTTCGTGAAAAGTTCAGTCGTATTCGCCAGTTTGCTGGGACTATCGGGCATCAGCTGGGCCATCAGCCCGACGCAGGGCATCGTCCAGCCCGACAGCGATCGCGCAACAGGCTTTGGGCTCAGCGCTTTTGAAGATAACCCCGCCGGTTTGGGGTTTGGACATGCATTCGAGCTCAGCTACAGCTACGCCGGCACACAGGACGATCAGCTCCATGAAGGCCACGCCTTACAATTAGGATTTGGACTCTTTGAAAACAGCTACCACACGGCGCTGGGGCTTCAGTTTCTGGAGTCTCCCGTAAAAGACACCGGGCCGATTTGGAAATTTTCTCTCGGACAGGCCATTGCGCTCAGTGAATCGTTGTCGTGGGGGTTCAACTGGCACCGGCTCAGTGGGGCCACAAGCCTCGGTTACCACAAATTAAGCAGTTTCGATCTGGGCTTTTTGGCAAGGCCCGCGCAATGGCTCGCCCTGGGCGCGGCCGTCACCGATCTGAACAATCCCGACAGCCAAAAGAGCTGGAAAGAAAGCACAGCGCTCCGCAGGGAACTCCATTTGAGCACAACCGCACGCAGGGCGTATCAGCTGGGACTCGGATTTAAACCCCTTGAAGATCGCCTGATGCTCCATCTCTCGGCGCGGCTGCCCGAAAAAGGTGACGAGCACAACAGTTACGGGGCCACTTTGCAGCTGAGGCTCTATAAGGGCCTGGCGCTGACGGCGCGCTACGAACTCCAGCTCGATGTGGTCGAAAACGAAGGGCGAAACAACCACGCGCTCATGGTGGGGCTGATGGATACGGGGCGGTTTGGCGCGGGGCTTTTTGGCTTCTTCCCTTCGCTGGCCGAAAGCGGTGCCAAAAAGGGGCTGTACGCTACAGCACGATACAGATCGGGCGGCCCGGTGTGGCATTTTGATGATCCGGTGGAGGTTGTGGAATTTCCGATCCTCGAAGCCTCCGAATTAGAAGCGCCCGGATTCCTTGAGAGCGACTATCACCCGCATTTTCTCAATCTTGTTCTCGATTTGCAGGCGATCGCGCAGCGAGACAACGTGAAACTCGTGGTGATGGGGCTTGCGGATTTGGATCTCTCGTGGGGGCAGGTGGAGGAATTGCGCGACGCCATTCTGGCGCTTCAGCAGCGGGGCAAGCGCGTCTACGCCTATTTGCCTTCGGCCGACAGCAAGCTTTACGCGGTGGCGGTGGCCGCCGATCGCATCTATATGCCGCCCACAGCGAATCTTCAGCTCACGGGGGTTCGCCAGCAGCATTTTTACATCGCGGAGCTGTTGCAAAAACTCGGCATCCGGGCCGAGTTCATCGCCATCGGTGATTACAAGAGCGCCCCCGAGATGTTTACGCAAACGGAGCCCTCAAAGGCAGCGCGCGAAGTCGATAAAGCCCTTTTGGACGGCGTATACGGACGCCTGCTCGATGCTATCGCCCAATCGAGGCCCATCTCGCGAAATGAAGCGGCCGATCTCATCGATCGCGGTCCCTACAGCGCACTTTCGGCACAAAAAGCGCGCCTCATCGACGAGGTGATCCAATACGATCACTTCGAGCAGATCGTTAAAGATGAATATGGCCGCAACTTCCGGTTCATCTCCTGGCCCAGGCGATACGAAGCCGACGACGAGCGCTGGGGACGCGTGCCCCGGGTTGGCTTGCTTTACGCGGTGGGCAACATCCTGGACGGCGAAACCGATCCCCATCCCCTGAGCGGATCCCTCAATACGGGATCGCAAAACTTCATCCGCGCGGCGCGTCAGTTGGCGGGCGACAGCAGCGTGAAAGCGGTGGTGCTGCGCATCGACAGTCCCGGAGGCTCGGTCTCCGCATCGGATCTGATGTGGAATGAACTCTCGCAGCTGGCGCAAAAGAAGCCGCTCATCGTCTCGATGGGCGGAACGGCAGCATCCGGCGGCTATTACATCGCCTCCGCAGGGCACGAGATTTACGCCGAGCCGAGCACGATCACGGGATCCATCGGTATTTTTGCGGGCAAATTCGACGTTTCGGGCTTGCTTCAAAAGCTCGGCGTCTCGATCTCAACCGAAGATCGCGGTGCGCAGGCAGGGGTCATGTCGTCGCTGCAGGGATGGAGTGAAAACGAAAAAACGGCGCTCCGTCAGATGCTCGAAGAGAATTACCAGCTGTTTTTGGAGCGCGTGCAGCATGGGCGGCGCAATTTAACCCTCGAAAAGATCCGCGAGCTTGCGGGCGGTCGCGTCTGGAGCGGACAGGAAGCCTACGATCGCGGACTGGTCGATCATCTGGGCGGGCTGTCCCAGGCGATCCGGGCAGCGGCCGACAAAGCGCATTTAAAGAGCGGAGATTACAAGGTAGAGCTCTATGGGTTTGACGAAGATCTGAATTTGCTCCCGAACGTGATGAAGTCGATTTTGCCCAACGCTCACTCAGCCCGGACAGCAGAGCTTTCGCTTCAAAAGATGCTTCAGGGCCTGGGCCCGCTCTTCCCTCTTCTGGCGGCCGTTCAACCCCTCCTCGCGTTGCCGCAGTCCCGGCCCCTCGCCTTGCTGCCGCTCGCTCAGATTTCCCTTTATGAGTAAAGGAACCCCCAAATGGATGCGCAGGATACACTTTATTTAATCGACGGATCGGGGTTGATCTTTCGCGCTTACTATGGACTGAAAGCGACCATGACCGCACCGGACGGGACGCCCACCAACGCGGTTTACGGCTTTGTCCGCCTGGTCACGAGTCTGCTGAAAGACAAGAATCCCGCTTACGTTGGGGTCGTTTTTGATGCCAAGGGGCCCTCGTTTCGCGTGGGCCTGTACGAGGCCTATAAAGCGAACCGCCCGGAGCCGCCGCCCGAACTGAAGCCGCAGTTTTTACTTTGCCGGGAAGTGACGCGCGCGCTGGGGCTTTGTGCGCTCGAACAGCAGGGCTACGAAGCGGACGATTTGATCGGAACGCTGGCCAGGCGATGGACCCAACAGGGCAAGCCCTGCCTGATCGTGACCGCCGACAAAGACATGACGCAGCTGCTCGATCCGCTGATTTCGATTTGGGATGGCAAAGATAAGGACTTCACTGAAGACTACGTCAAAGAAAAATTCGGCGTAAAGCCCTCTCAGATGATCGACTGGCTGGCGCTTGCGGGCGACAGTTCCGACAATTACGGCGGCGTCCCCGACATCGGCCCGAAAACGGCGGCTCAGCTGCTCGAAAAATACGGAACCCTCGAAGAGGTGCTCCGCCACGCGGGCGAAGTGAAGGGCAAACGCGGGCAGAACCTGATCCAATACGCCGATCAGGCGCGCCTTTGCCAAAAACTCGCCACCATCGAATGCGATGCAAAAATCCCGTTTACATTTGAGGACTTACTCGTTCGCCCCTACGATCCGGCCGAGCTGTACGCCTGTTTTGACCGGCTCGGTTTTAAAACGCTGATCAAGGAATGGCATTTAACGCCGGAAGCGCCGAAACCCGCAAAGCCTGCACCCGCCGCAACGGCGCAAACCCATTACATCACCGTTCAGACCGAAGAAGCGCTCGATCATTGCCTCAAATGCGCGAAAGATGCGGGCCTGCTGTCGGTGGATCTCGAAACCACGGGCTTAAATCCCCATACGGATCACATCGTGGGCATTGCGCTCAGCTGGGCCCCCGGTCAGGCGGCTTACGTGCCTGTCGGCCACGCGGTTTTGGAGCCTCAGCTTTCGCTCAAGACGGCGCTTCAAAAACTAAAGCCCCTGCTTGAAGATCCGGCGTTTCCCAAGCTGGGACAAAACGTTAAGTTTGAATATCAGATGTTCCGCCAGGCCGGCATCGACTACCGGGGCGTCACCTGCGACAGCATGCTGGCGGCGTATCTGCTCGATCCCACGCAGCGCAAATTTAATCTGGACGAGCTCTCGCTCCAGTATCTGGGCCATCAGATGATCACCTTCGAGCAGGTGACGGGCAAAAAGGGCAAAGAAGCGCGGTTTGAAGAGGTTTCGCTGCAAAAAGCCACCGAATATGCCTGCGAGGACGCCGACATCGCGCTGCAGCTCTGCCTCCTTCTGCAGCCGCGCCTGGAGCAGGCAGGATTAGATGCGCTGTTGCAAAAAATGGAGCTGCCTCTGGCCAGAATCCTCGGTCAGATGGAGCTTTGGGGCATTCGCCTGCAGGGCGATACGCTTCGCGCCCAGAGTCCGCTCTTTATTGAGGAAGAAAAGCGGCTCACCCAAAAGATTTACAGCCTTGCGGGCAAGGAATTTGTAATCGACAGCCCAAAGCAGCTCTCGCAGGTGTTGTTCGAGGATTTGGCGCTGCCGGGCGGCAAGGTGAGCAGCAAAACGGGGGTTTACTCCACAGATCAGAGCGTGCTCGAAAAGCTGGCCGAGGACTACCCCATCGCCGATCTCATTTTGGCGTACCGACATTGCACCAAGCTGCGCAGCACCTACATCGACGCTCTGCCCGCGCTCATTTGCCCGGCTACAGGCAGAGTGCACACATCGTTCAAGCAGGCGGCCACGGCGACGGGGCGTCTGGCGTCGAGCGATCCCAATCTGCAGAACATCCCCGTGCGCAGCGAAGACGGGCGCGCGATCCGCAGGGCGTTTGTGGCCGACGACGGTTACCTCCTGCTTTCGGCGGATTACAGCCAGATCGAACTGCGGCTGCTGGCGCATTTTTCGCGCGATCCGGGCTTGATGCAGGCGTTTCAGGAAGACGGCGACGTGCATCGCTGGACGGCCGCGCTGCTGTTCAATACACCCGAGCCGCAGGTGACTTCCGAGCAAAGACAGCGGGCCAAGGCGCTGGGATTCGGCCTGATGTACGGGATGAGCGCTTTCCGCCTGGCCCGCGAGCTCAACATCAGCCGCACCGATGCCAAAGAGCTGATGGAGCGCTATTTCACCCAGTTTAAGGGCGTGAAGCGCTTTGTCGACGAAGCGGTGGAAGAGGCGCGAAAGACCGGCCAGGCCAAAACCCTGTTTGGCCGCATCCGGGCCTTACCCGACATTGCGAGCAAGAACTTCCAGCTGCGCCAGGCCTCAGAGCGTCTGGCGGTCAACACCCCCATTCAGGGCACAGCCGCCGATATTTTGAAGATCGCCATGATCCATCTCGATGAGCGGTTGCGGCGCGAGAAATCGGGCGCCCGCATGCTGCTGACGGTACACGACGAGATTGTGCTCGAGGTGCCCCAGGAAGAGATCATGATGGTGCAGATGATCGTTCAGGAAGAGATGGTCAACGCTGTCCGGCTCGAAGTTCCGCTCAAAGTTTCGCTGGGAACCGGTGTAAGCTGGGCCGACATTCACTAACCCCAAAAGGATCCGCCATGAGCGCAAGCGAGCCCGCAAAACCTGCCCCCAAAGCCCCACCGCCCGATCCGCAGGATGAGTTGCGCCACGAGAAGGACGAACAGCAGCGCCGGTTGCAAGGGATGCTGCGCATCGCCAAAAGCCTCAACACCAGCCGCGATCCGCGCGCCGCCATGCAGGAAATGGTCGAGGAAATCTCGCTTTTACTGCACGCCGATCGCACCACGATTTACGAACTTCAGGATGGCGTCCTGAAGGGGCTCGCGGTGCAGGGCGATCCGCACACGCAAATCTCGCTGCCGTTAAATCAGGGCATCGCGGGGCTCGTCGCTTACAGCAAGCGGCCCATCAACGTCAAAGACGCCTATCTGCATCCCGCCTTTAATCCGCTGTTCGATCAGCTGAACGGTTACCGCACGCGATCGGTGCTCTGCGTGCCGATGCTCGACCAAAACCAGCAGGTGCTCGGCGTCGTCCAGGCGATGAACAAGGAGAACGGCGGTTACTTTACGCCCGACGACGAGATGCTGCTCTGCACGCTGGCGATGCAGGCGGCGATCACGCTGAAGGCGCTCGAACTCCAGCTCAGGCTCTATCAGAACAATCTGGAGCTCGATGAGCAGAAGCAGCAGTTGAGTCAGCGGGTCCAGGAGCTCGCTTTTTTGGGGCCGAACGAGCAGGCCCTGGCCGAGGCGACTTCGACGGAAGAGATCGCCCAATCGCTCCTGCCGCATCTGGCGGAGCTCGCCCAATGCAACGAAACCGCGCTGCTGATTGCAGGTCCAGAGCACGAAAAGACCATTTATTTTCAGGAGATTGGACTCGACCGCCCGCTCAGGATCCTTCGGCGGCAAAAGAGCGACCATATTTTGATGCAGAGCTTTTTGCAGCAGAGCGGATTTCTCTTCGACTGCCCCGACGACTTCGACAAGCAGGGGATCTCGCTCGATCTGGGCTTCAACGTCACCCTCCGCACGGCGGTCACGCTGCCCATTTTTGAGGGCGACCAATGTCTGGGGGCCATCGGCTTCTTCAATTTTAAAAAGGCCAATTCCCGCGATTTGGGTGAGAACCACCGCTTTGTGGAGCTCATTGCGGCCCAGCTGGGACGGGCCATCGCGCGCGTCAACCGTCAAATCACCGCGCAGCAGCGGGATCGCATGATGACGATCGGCCAGATGATGTCGAGCGTCATGCATGATCTGCGGGGACCTTTGGCCAACATCTCGCTTTACGCCCAGATGCTGCAGGAACCGACGGATCCCGACGAGCAAAAGCTCATTTCCGACACGATCATCCGCCAGGTGCAGCACATCACCTCGATGGCGAACGAAGTGCTCACCTTCGCCCAGGGCAAATCCGACATCCTGATCGGCAAGGTCCGCCCCGAACAGTTCATGCAGGCGGTTCACGAGCAGCTGGAAAACGAATTCCGGGCCCATCACATCGATCTCAGGCTGAACCTCATCTCGCACGAGCCGGTCTGGTTTGACCAGAACAAGATCCTGCGCGCGGTCACGAATATTGCCCGTAACGCGCGGCAGGCCTTAAAAGACCACGGCTGTTTTACCCTCACCTTCAACACAGGCCATTGCGACTTCGGCGGAGAATCCCATCCCTGCTGCATCATCACCTGCAGCGACGACGGTCCCGGTGTGCCCGAGCAAATCCGCGAACATCTCTTCGACGCTTTCACCACCGCCGGCAAAGAAGGCGGAACGGGCCTGGGATTAGCGATCGCCAAGCGCATGATCGAAGAACACCAGGGCCGCATCCGCTGCGAAACCGAAACCGGCAAAGGCACGAGCTTCATCATCGAGATTCCCCAGGACGGACGCTGAATCCGCCCGGCCGATCGCGCTCTTTTTCTCACCCTCCCCCAAAAATCCCCGGCCGATTTTCATTTCAAAGGCGTCAGGCCCAAAAAAGCCCGGCCGATCGCGGTCATCCGATTGCAAACCATCGATCGGCCCGGGAAATCTCCGTGTTTTTTACAGCAAAAGCAAAATCCCCCGGCCGACGCATGTGTAAAAATTAACAAGATTCAGATCGCCCCGGCCAATTTGACTTATTTTTAAACGAATCAGAAAAATCCCCGGCCGTTTTTGACTCCATTTCATTTCGATCGCAGATCGCCCCGGCCGATCTTTATCCAGAATCCAGGAGAGTGCCGTCGGCCCGGCCGATCGTCGTCAAAGCGTCGAACGTTCATTATCGGCCCGGCCGATAATGGTTTTATGGCGGGGAGACTGCAAAAAGCGGGGCGGATTGGAGGGATTGAAGAGCGGGAGGAGGAAAAGGCTCAGCCGCGGAGGCGTTCTTCGACTTCGAGGAGATCGCGGAGGATGACGTCGGCATCTTTTGCAGCGCGACCCCAGGGAACGCACCAGAAGGGGAGCTTTGCGTCGCGGGCAGCGTTTAAATCCGCCTCGGTGTCGCCCACCATGATGCCGGAGTTCGGTGTGCCCAGGCGATTTAAGGCTTCGAGCAGCGGGAGTCCAGAAGGCTTGCGGGCGCCGTTCTTCATCGTGTCGCCGGCGATGACCGCCCCGAAAAGATCGGTCCATCCGAGTCCGGAAAGGATCTTTTGCACGAAAGCGCCGGGCTTGTTGGTGACGAGAGCCGCTCTGCCCTGGAGTTTGTGAAGGATCGCGTCGGCGAGGGGCAACGGGCGCGTGTTATCGAGGAGATGCTCGCCGTAATAGGCCATAAAATGCGCGCGGGCTTCATCCAATCGGTCCTGATATGCTTCCGGCACCGTATTTTTGATGAGATATCCCAGACCATAGCCCACATGCCGGATCACTTCCGCTCTTTCCAGAAGAGGGAGTCCAAACGCCTTGCGGGCCATATTGGCGGCGTCTGCGAGGTCCTGATCGCTGTCGACCAGGGTACCATCCAAATCAAACATCACCGAAATGCGCGGCCGATCCATCTCTTTTCCTTTCAAAGGATCAATCATCGTATCCGAAGACATGCTTTAACCGTTCCAAAGCCCTATCTTTGTAGCAGGCGTAACCTCTCTCGCCGCTCCAGGCGCCCAAAGCCTGGAAACTTCGGAGTACGCGGAGCGAAACGCCGTTCAGGTTGAGGCAGCAGCAGCCGTCCTGGTATTCCCTGGTGCGCCGCAGGAATTCGCGGATGATCTTGTAGGCCACGACCTCCTGCCAATCGGCATCTTCGAGCCAGAGCTGCATGCATTCCACAGTCTGATCGCAGAAGAAGCCTAAACCGAGGCCGATGATCTCGTCGCCCACGCAGGCGCCGATCGCCAGGGGATGGACGGGATCCCAGTCGAGCTTTTGGGCCCAATCCTGCAGGAGAGCCCTGTCCACGTAAGGCAAATGTGCTCCGAACACCTGCTCACGACTCAACTCTTCAATCCTGAGCTCCATATTGACCTCTAACATGTGAATCCGCTGGGCTTGCGGAGGGGGTTAAAACCAGGAACAGGTTGACTTGTAACCATTTTATTTTATTTTCTCAATGCAGCTTCAGAAGCGCAGGAGATGGATTTTGTATCGGATGATTCCCTGGATCCTGCTCGGCTATTTTGCGGGATCCCTGCCGTTTGCGGTCTGGATCGCGCGCCTCCGCAAGGTGAATCCTCAAAAAAAGGGCAGCGGCAACGCCGGCGCGACCAATGTGGCCCGAACCTGCGGTTTACCCCTGGGCGTGCTCACCTTTTTTTGCGACGCCTTAAAAGCCGCCCTGCCCACCGCCTTCGCCTTAAAACAACAGGGCGAATGGGCCGCGAGTTTTTGTGGCTGCGCCGCCGTTTTGGGTCATTGCTTCTCGATCTGGCTCAAATTCAAAGGCGGACGCGGCATTTCCTCGAGTTTTGGCGCCCTTGCGATCTTAAATCCGCAGATCGCCCTGGCCGGCGTCCTCGTCTGGGGGGTGGTTCGCCTCGTCTGCCGGACCGCCGCCGCAGCTTCCATGGCCGCCTGCCTCGAATTCATCTTCGCTCCCCTTCTCTACAGCCAGAGCCTGCCTCTGCGCGGCTTCGGGCTCTTCTCGGGCGTGCTCTGCCTCATCCGCCACCGCGATCACTGGAAGCTTTGGTTCAAACGCCGTTAATCCCGGGCCGCATCGCGTTTTTTGAGCGCCGAATGCAAATCCGCCGGGCGAACGCAGCCGCAGGCAAAGCAAACCGTCCGCAGCGCGTACAAAAAGCTTTCCACAAACAAAAAGAGCGCTTCTTCCCCGGCCATGGCCGCCTTTAAAAACGGGCGCGCCATCGCGACCGCATCCGCACCGAGGGCCAGCGCTTTCGCCGCATCGAGGGCCGAGCGGATCCCACCTGACGCGATCACCAGGCGATCTTTGCCGAGGGCATTCCGGCAGGCCAAAATGGAATCCGCCGTTTGCACCCCCCAGTTTGAAAGCTCCAGGCCCGCAAGCCTGCCCGCCCCGGGATCCGACCGCATCGCTTCGATTTTGGTAAACGACGTCCCGCCCAATCCCGCAGTCTCGAGGCCCGCAATCTTTAACCGCGCAAGCTTTCGGGCTGTCTTTTGCGAGATCCCCGATCCCACCTCTTTGATGAGGACCGGCTTTGGAAAACCCTCCAAAAAAGCCTCGATTTTTTGAAGCACGCCCGAAAACCGGCTGTCACCGCCGGGCTGAATCGCCTCCTGCAGCGGATTTAAATGGAGCTCCAGGGCGTCCGCCCCGATCGCATCCGTAAACGCCGACAATGCCCCGGCCGAAAAGGCTTCTTCTTTCAGCTGAACCGCGCCCAGATTGGCCAAAACGAGCGGCACGGGCGCAACCTCGCGAACGGCGTAGGTTTTTAAGAGTTCGGGGTAAAGCAGCGCAGCCCGCCCCGAGCCCAGCGCCATCCCGATCCCAAAATGCGCCGCCGCCCGCGCCAAAAGCGCGTTTACGCGAAAAGCCTCCTCCGATCCCCCGGTCATCGCCCCGATCACGAGCGGCGCCTCCAGCGTCTGCCCGAGCAGCGGGGTCTTCAAATCGACGGCATCGAGATCGATCTCAGGCAGCGCGTCGTATTCCAGATCGAAGGCCTCAAACCCCGCGCTCACATCGGCTTCCACTTCGCCGAGGCTTTGGGCGAGATGCTCATCTTTTCTTTTTGAAATCGCAGGCTCCGCCATCCGGGCCGCTCCTTTGGGTTAACGGTGGGAATCCTCTTCGGCCAGGCCGTCGCAAAGCGCTTTTGGCGCCCGCTTTAAAAACCCGCGCTGAAGAAACCCGAGACTCTGCTGCGAGAGCTTTTTGCAGAGGGGATCGCGCGCTTGACAAAAGATCGCCTCCGCTCCCCCGGGGGATTTTAAGGTTCTATCAGCCAGCAGCGCGCAGGCGAAGTCGAAGAGCAGCTTTTGAGCCTGCATCGGGCCTCGCCCAAAGAAACAGATCGCTTTCAAATCCCGCCAGTCGCGATCGTCGAGGCAAAGGGGCATCGGATCCGAAAACCGAAGGATCGCCAGGGCGAGCGCCGGATCCATATCCTGAAGCGGCCCCAAAAGCTGAGACGCGAGGCGCCGTTTAAAAACCGGAGCCTCCGATGCGACGAGCGATTCGCCTTTTTTTGAGAGCGCCTTTAAAACGACCGCGCTTTGAAGCCCTGAACTCTCGCCTTTTTCGACGCCGATGCGCAGAAGGCTGTAACCTGCGCCGCACCAAAAAGAAAGCAGCGCCGGCGTCGCTCCAAAACTCGCACCCACCGCATCGAGCCCGGCTTCTTTGGCCTCGCGTTCCATTTTGCCCAGAAGCGCCCGGCCCAGTCCCTGGTTTTGCGCCAAAGGTTCGACCGCGATGCGGAGAACGCGACCCAGTTTTAACGAGACCGCCCCGAAAGCCCCGCTGTGCGCAGCGAGCACCGCCTGAAGCAAATGCCCCTGGGGCCGACGCCTGCCTTCACAGGTCTCCCGCCCCAAAGGCTCGGGCAAGGGATCCTCGGTTTGAAGCAAGAGCACCCCCGGCAGGGCCGAACCAAGCTTGCCCGCATAGAGCGTCAGCGCCTCCCCGTCGAGCAGAAAGGCCGCATCGAAAACAGAGGTCCTGTAATGGGCCGCATTTAACAGCCCCAAAAACTTTGCGAGATCGGCCTCGTCCTCTGCGAGCGTTTCCTGAGCGATCCGCCCGATCGCGAGGGCATTCGGATCTGCCTTCAGGTTCAGCGCCCCATCGCCCGCGCCTTTTTCGGGCTCTTCTGAATGAAGCACCAGAATGCGGTTTAAAAGCGACTCCAGCGGATCGCCTTCGCGATAACGCCAGGGCTTTTTTAAGGTCATCCAGTTAAAGGGCTTTCTTGCCCGGGCGAGCATCTCTTTAAACTTTAAAAGGAACCCGCGCCCCGTGCCTTCGTAGCCCTGCACGGTACTCGAGAAGAGACAGCGCGGGAAACGCCTGTTTAACGCCTGAAGGTGATCGATCGGAAAGGCCGCAGCCTCGTCCACCAAAAGCCAGTCCGCATCGTCCGGGCCTTCGAGCAGCGAGCCAAAAGAGAGAAAGCGCAGGCGGGTCATCTGCGCCTGAACCCACACTTCGATCGCGCGATCGCCCGGGGGATCGCCTTCCTGCGCATCAAAAGCATCCGCAGTCCGGGCCTGCGCCGCCTTTAAAGCCCAAAGCTCCCGCTCCGTCCCGTCAAACAGCGTTTGCACCGAAGCTTTGGAGGGCGCCGTCACGAGCGCGCGACCTTCTTTAAAAAAGAGCGCGCGGGCAAGGGCGCGGCCGAGGGCTGAAGATTTTCCACGCCCGCGAACCCCGAGCAAAACCGCCGTCTTCTTATGGGATCCGCAAAGCGTCCCGGCCAAATCATCGACGATGCGATCCTGCTCCTCCTGCGCCCCCGCCTGCGATCGCCTTTGAGCCTCAGCTGCCTCTTCGCCCCGAGCGGTTTCGTCGTTTTTGAAAGGGATCCTGCCATCCGCCAGGCTGCTTTCGAGATCCGTAACGATCACCCCCGAATCGCCCTCCAAAATCCGCAAGAGCCGCTTTTCGAAGGGTCGCCGGCCGAAGAGATCGGGCCACGCTTCTTTTTGAGGGAGCGCCAGCACGAGCAATCCGCCCGCTTTGATGGCGCCCGCAAGGATCCCCAGGGCTGAGGCATCGATCGCGCCCTTCTGGGCCAGATCGTCCGGGCAGAAAATGCAGAGATCGATCTCGCGGCCCAGATGGGCCTGGAGATTTCCGGTGACGCGATCGCAGACGAAGATTTGCCGGGCCGACGCCTCACAGGCTTTTTGAAGCGCCAAAACAGCCCGGCCAATGGTGAGCCTGTCGCCCATCCATACCCATAAGCGGCGCTCAAACGCCTGCTCTGCCGATTGGGTGAGCGTCTGCGCGAGCGAAACGAGCTTTTTTTCGTCGAAGCCGCCGATCACTTGATTTCCCGGTACATCGCGTCGGCGCTCAAAGGTTCGCCTGCGCTGCCGGGCATCGCGTAACGGGGAATGCCCTCTCTGATGCGGGCGATCATCTCGTAATGGATCGTAGAGGCCCAGCCCGCGAGCTGTTCGGCGGTGATGCAGAGATCGCCCTGGCGTCCGAGGAGGACGGCTTCATCTTCGAGCTTCGCTTCGGGGATATCGGTCACGTCGACGATGGTCAGATTCATGCAGACGCGGCCCCGGATGGGCGCGCGCTGGCCCGCAATCAAAACATGCCCCAGATTCGAGAGGCCGCGGTCGTATCCGTCCGCATAACCCACGGGCAGAATGGCCAATCTCGTCTTGTGCGTCGTCATGTAGCTTAAACCGTAGCCGACGAAGGCTCCCGCCGGAACCTCCCTCACCTGCGCGATGCGGGTCTTCCATGTCAGCGCCGGACAGAGCTGTAAATCGCCGCGATCCCTCAATACCGCCGCAACCTGCGTCTCCGGCGAGGGCCACAGGCCGTAAGCGGCGATGCCCAGCCGAGCCATGCGGAAAACGCGCTCCGGCCAGAGCAGAGCGGCCGCAGAATTGGAAAGATGGGGCACCGGCACCGCAAAACCCTCTGCCCGCAGGGCCGAAAGGGCCTTTTCAAAGAGATCGAGCTGCTGCCGCGCGTATTGGTGATGGGTCGTGTCTTCGATGTTTGCAAAATGGCTCGCCAGACCCTCTATTTCGAGTTTGGGGCATCTTTTGATGCGGCGGGCGAGGGCCAGCAGCTCGGGAAGCTCCAATCCCTGGCGGTGATTCCCCGTTTCGATCTTCAGATGCAGCTTCATCGGCAAATTTAAGGCTTCGAGCCGATCGATCGTCTCAAAATTGTAGGCGACCATGCGCACATCGAGCGCGACAGCCTCTTCGAGATCGCTCAACGCGACGGGTCCCATCACATAAAGCGGAGCGGCCACGCCGGCCTGACGTAAACGCCGCGCTTCCTCCAATGCGTGCACGCAAAGCCAGTCTGCCCCGCCCGCAAGGAACGCTTTGCCCGTAATGACCGCATCATGCCCGTAGGCATTGCTCTTCACCGTGGGCGAAAGCAGCACATCGGGTCCCACAAGCCGTCTGAACGTGCGGATGTTGTTTGAAAGCGCGTCGGTATCGATTTCACACCATTGCCAATCCATCGAAATTTCCTTTAAAGACCGTTTCGGCGCAGCGAGTTGCGCCTTTTTGAGAAGCGCACATCATAACGCCGTTGTTTCAAAAAAGCTTATGTTTTTAAACGCCTTGTCCGCCCGGCCGTGGTCTGATCCGCAAAAAGCCGGGACGCCTCCGCCCTGCCTGATTCTGGGTTGCAAACCGGGACCTGCGCTCCAGCGCCGCCTTCAGGCCGCAATCGCCCTCTATCGTCAAAACGCCTCGGCCAGGCTCGTGATCTCCGGACGCGGAGAAGCCCAAATTGCGGCTCAATGGGCTCTGATTGCGGGCATCCCCGAATCGGCCGTCACGATCGAACCCCGCGCACAGAACACGCGGCAAAACCTCGAGTATTCGGCCCCCATCCTGGGCAAGGATCCCTTCTGGCTCGTCACCGATCCCATTCACATGAAGCGCGCCCTCTTTTTTGCGCGCCGTTTTCACCTTTGCGCCTGGCCCTTCGCCTGCGCCCCGGATCCCAAAGGCTTCGAGCGGTTCAAAGACCATCTGCGCGAGCTTTTTGCAGCCATTCAAAGGATCCCCCTCGATCGGCCGGGGCGATCTTCATCGGATCGGGCTTAGAGCCGAAATCGCCGGGCCAATTCAGACTCAATCGCGACATCAGCCAAAAGCGGCCGGGGCGATTTTGGATTTGATAAAACAAAACCCGTTTTTGCCGGGCCGACGGCGCTCTGCGACCATTCAATGCCTCAATCGCCGGGCCGGTTTTACATTTTGTAACTCAAAGCCAAAAACAGCCGGGCCGATCTCTATTCTGATACAGAAAACTCCAAAACAGCCGGGCCGATTCGGCGTTTCACAAAAAAGAAGCCTCGTCGGCCGGGCCGAAAGCGCGTCTATTTTTCGGGAAGCTGTTTTTTCGTGCCCGAAAGATGCTTTTTTCCTGCGATCTTAAAGCCCGACGACTTCAAAATCTCTTTTATGGCGTTGTAAGCGCCGGTGGACTGGCCGCAAAGATAGTTGAACGGAAAAGGTGTGGTGCAGCTGGTCACGACGAAGGCTTTTTTGCCTTTATGCAGCGGGATCGGGATCCCATGCTTCGATTCTCCCATCATGACGGGCACCAGCCGATCGAAAAGCGCCTTCAGCTTGCCGTTCATGTTGCCCCAATAGACCGGCGTGCCTACGTAAAGCGCATCACAGCTTTCGACCTCGCCGGCGATCAGATGCGCATCGTCGGGCTTTAAAATGCAAGTCTTTTTTGACCTGCAGGCCATGCAACCTTTGCAAAATTCGAACTGCAGGTCGCAGACATCCTTCCAGACCACCTCGGCCTGGGGATTTTGAGCCTGAAAGCGCTCCACCTGCTCGCGCAGCGCCCGCGCCACGTTCCCCTGCTTGCGGGGACTCCCGTTTAACACCAAAAGTTTCATATTGTTCCTTAAAGCCTTCTCAATTGACGCGATCTGGCCCTTCGCCGTATGAAAGTCCCTTTAAAACCCTGCAACCCCAGCTTTTGGAGATGAGAACATGAAAAAACTGCTGCCTTTGTTTTTAGCCTTCACGTTTGCAGCGCCCGCCCTCGCCCAGGACGATCTTGAAGCCGAAGCAGCCCTCCTCGAAGGCGGCCTCCTCGAAGAGCGCGTCAAAACAGAAGCGCCCGCCGCGACGGATCCTCTGCCCGCATTGCAGGAAGCTTTAAACAACGATCGCAAAGCCCTCGAACAGCGCATGAATCAACTCCAGCAAAGCTCCAGCCGCTTTGTGAAAACCGAAAAACGTTACGGCGCCCTGAACCAGGCCTTCTCGAAGCTCATGATCGAGGATTGGGCCAAGCAGTCCGCAGCTCTCGAAGCCTACAAGGCCGCATCTGCCGCAAAAGATCAAAAGGCCCAGACGAAAGCACAAAAAAACCTCGAGCAAATCCGCAAGGGCCTGCAGCAAAAGATGAAAAAGCTGAACCGGGACTGCGATGCCCTCGATAAAGAGATCGCCAAGCTCGACCAAAAAGCCGCCAAAGAAGACGCAGAAGACCGCCGCGCCGCCGAACAAAAGGGCGAGTGATCCGAAAGATGCCCATCCAATCGCTGAAGGAAGCCCGCAGCCTGGGACTCATCGACGCCCGGGCCGAAACGGATCTTGCGCCCATCTGCTCGCAATTCTCGATGCTGGTGAGCGATCACTGGGCAAAAATGATGGATCCGCATGATCCGAAGGATCCCCTGCGGCTTCAAATGATGCCCGACCTGCGGGAAATGGAGAATCTGCCGGGCGACTCGAAGGATCCCATCGGCGATCGCGCCCATGAACCCGTGCCGCGCCTGATCCACCGCTATCCCGACCGCGCTCTGCTTCTGGTGACCGATCGCTGCCCGAGTCTCTGCCGCTTTTGCTTCAGAAAGCAGAGTCCGCTCCACGGCGAAGAGCCCCCGTTCGATTTGGAAGCGATTTCGGCCTACATTGCGGCGCATCGCGAAATCCGGGAGGTGATTCTGAGCGGCGGCGACCCCCTCATGCTCAAAAACAGCCAGATCGACGCGATTTTTTCGCACCTCGAAGGCCTCGGACATGTGGAACGCTTCCGGATTCATACCCGCATGCCGATCACCCTGCCCGAGCGCGTGGACGAAGGCTTCTGCTCGCTGATCCGGCGCAAAAAACCGGTTTACATCGCCCTTCACATCGATCACCCCAAAGAACTCTCGCCGGAAACCCTTCGCGCCATCGATGATCTGGCCCGGGCGGGCGCCGTTTTGGTGAGCCAGACCGTGCTTTTAAAAGGCGTGAACGCCGATTTGGAGACGCTGACCGCGCTTTGCCACCGCCTGGCCGCTTTAAGGGTGCGCCCCTACTACCTGCATCACCCCGATCGCGCTCTGGGCACCGCGCATTTTCGGGTCTCGATCGCTCAGGGTTTGCGCCTCTACCGGGCGCTGCGACGTCGCGTCACCCCGCTGGAACTGCCGATCTACGTGCTCGATCTGCCGGGCGGCTACGGGAAAGTGCCCCTCGATACGCCTGCGGTCTGCGAGCAAAGCCCGGGGCATTGGCGCCTTGAGAGCCCCCTGGGCGGCGTCTTCGATTACGTCGATCCCGTTTGGGAAGGATGAATTTTCATACAAAAAAGGCTCTGCAACCGAAGCTGCAGAGCCTTAAAAGTGCCCAGGGACGGGATTGAACCATCGACACGTGGATTTTCAGTCCACTGCTCTACCAACTGAGCTACCTGGGCGCGCTTTCGCCTTTTTTAAAGTGCCCAGGGACGGGATTGAACCATCGACACGTGGATTTTCAGTCCACTGCTCTACCAACTGAGCTACCTGGGCATCGAAAGCACGGCGCTTATAAGCGAAGCGACCTCGCCCGTCAAGCAAGATTTTTGCATGAGCGCCATTTATCGCCGCCCCGGCTCAGGGCTGCTGACGTAACTCCGCCTGGATGCGCGTTTTTTTCTTTTTCCGCTCAATTTTCTGCGCGCCCAGATAACGCGCGCCGTCCGGTCCATCCGCCTCCCAGCGCTCACCCGAAACCCGGCGATCGAGCTCAAACGGCAACTCGATCTCCGCCAAAAGCCGCCCAAAGGGCAACGCGTCGCCCGCATCTCCCCGAAGCAGGCCATCGAGCGCGATCCGCTTCCAGTCGATCTGCGAAACCTCGCTTTTTCCGAGCAAAAATTCTGCGTTGATCTGCAACGGATCACCCAGACGTTCAAAATCGCGCAGCAAAAGCTTCCTCGGCGCCACCGAAAGCGGCAGCAGGCGACCGGGTTGAGCGAGCGCGTAACGCAAATCCGAGGCGTCGAGTCCCAAAAACCGCTCCCGCAGCGCCTGCGCCGTATCGCCCGAAAGCGTCCATTCCGCCGTCAAAACATATCCGTTTTTGGCCGCCTTCACATGCGCTCGCAGCTCGTAACGATGCTCCTCCAAAGGAGAATCCGGAATCTGAGCCCAAAAGCCCCCCTTGCCGTCTACGACGAACGCCCTCTTTTGCCGCAACGCCCTTGGAGGCCTTGAAAGCCGCGCACTCCGATCGGTGGCATCGAGCCAGGCCTGACCTTCAGGCCAATAAAGCAGCACGTGATCGAACCAGCCCGGAGAGGGATGCCTGAAATATTGCGCCGAACGCCCGCTCGCATCGGCCAGCGCCGCAAAACTCTCCATCCCCTGCGACTTTAAGAGCGCCTGCATGAGCGCCGTCAAATCTTTGCAATCGCCCTGCCGCTGAGCCAGCGTCACCTCGGGCGGCCTGGGCTGAAACGCGTGCCGTCCGATGCTGTTCCCCACGTACTGAAACTGCGAGACCGCCCGCAATATCGAGGCCGCGCAATGCGCTTTGGACTGATTTTTACAGAGAAAATCCGCGTAGGCCTGAAGCTGGGGCTGCGGTTTAAATTGCAGAAAAGACGCATACCAGGCATCGACGGCGGCCCAGTCCTTAAAGGACGAAAAATAGATGGCGACGGGATTCCGGGCTTCGTCTTTAGGCGGCAAATTCTGGAGAGAAAGGCTCCAACTCCGCGTATTCTGGTCGCTTTTTACCTGAAGCTCCGCTCCTGTCGCATCCACGGACCAATCCCAGTCCAAAGGCAGCGCAAGTTCAAACTGAGCTTCTTTTGTGGGGCCATCGTTTTGAAAATGGACGCCATCCCAAAGCTGATGCGCCTCCAAAAAAGGAATCGGCGTCTCGGTTTCGAGCAAAAGCTTTGTGCCCCACGGAGGCGGCTGATGGCGTTCTCCAAAGCTGAGCACCAGCATCCGCATGTCGCCTGCGCCCGGCGGAACCACGATCTTTTGCGAGCGCACCTGCGAGGTTTGGCCCTGCGGCGTTAAAAGCTCCGCCTTTACGATGCGCAGCGGCGCCTGCGACCAATAATCTGCCGTCAGCTGCCGATAGCGCGCCCAGGCTTCGGGACCGTCGATCTGCACCTCAAACCGCCAGCGTTTTAAAAGCTGACCTCGTTCATCCAAAGCGATCTGGTAGAAATCGCGCAGGATTTGGGCTTCGTTCCGCACCGCCTTCGCATCGGGCGTCTGGGCTTCGGGATGGGGAGTCTCCGTCGGCCTGAGCCCCTTGGATCGCATCAGCTGCTCCGCCCTCCGCGCCTTGCCCATCTGCAAAAGCCGCTGCACGTAAGCCTGCAAAAGCCGCACGTCTTGGGGATCGCGCTCGATGGCGCGCTCAAAAAACAACAGATGGCCCTCGGTTTGCGAAAGGGTTTTGAGACTCCAGAGCCGGGCTTTACGCGAAAGCGAGAAGAGATCCGAAAGCGCCCGATCCTTTTGCCCAAGCTCCGCCCATGCCACCGCGCGGATCGCGAGAAAAGCTTCTGATTCCCTATGGTTAACTGCCCGATCGACCGTTTCCAGAGCCCGCTCGAACGCCGCTTTTTTTAATTGCGCAAGCGCGAGACCGAGCGCCGCCTTTCGGTTTTGAGGATCCCGCCGCAACGCCGCCGAAAGCAACGCTTCCGCCTCATCCGGCTGATTCAGCCTGAGCAGCGAGAGCCCTAACCCCAAAAACGATTCCCCCTGCGATGGATTTTGATTGAGCGCGTTTTGAAACGCCGTCGCCGCCTCGCGAAAGCGCCCCATCTCGAAGTTCGCCTCACCCAAAAGCGACCAGGGATCCTGGGAATGGGCGTTTGCGGTCAGCGATCCCGCAAGGACTGCGAGCCAACCCATCGATCGCGCAAGCATTTGAGGCCAGTGAAGGCGAGAGGGCATTTTATGAGGCTTCATCTTGAGGAGCAGTGTAGAGCCTTTGGATCGGGAGACAAGGTTTCGTGAAGATGCGCGCTGAGCATAAAAAAAGGGGCGGTTTTGCCCGCCCCCATGCTTAAAGGATCGTCAACAGGTTGGTGATGCCCCATGCGCAAAAACGATGCTGAAAAACATCTGCTGAGCCTGCGCCTTATCGGGATTTACGGCCGCTCCGAGCCTGGACAGACCAAAAGCCCGTTCTGTTTGGTCTCTACATGTGGAGCCCAGCTCCACAGGGTCCTGTTCGCCCAATCCTCCAAGCACGCAGTTTTTATAGCAAAAAGGCAGCGCTCATCAAAGCGCAAAGATGGGCTTCCCGAAAGGCTGTCAGCGGGATGGTGATGCAAACAGCGCCGTTTGACTGCCCAAAAACATCTGCTGAGCATGCACAACAAGCGTCGATTCCACCGCTCCGGGCAGAGGGCCGGGAAGCATGCGCTCGATCCGGCGTGAGGGGTTTCCCGCTCGCCCAGCCTTTCAGAAAAGCCGCTTAAATCAGATCGTACGTAAAGTTGAGCGACTGAATCTCGATGTCGAGCTTCCGCAGCTGAGCCGACGCGTCGTCGATGCGCTTCCCCAGCGCTTTGACATCGATCACCGTCAGCGTTTTGATTTCGGAGCGCGAATAGCGGCTTGCGCCCTCTGACGCCGACTTGAAGATCGACCGCCAGGCGCCGATGCGCAGGCTCAGAGCGTCCCGTTCTGCAATCATTTGGGTCAGCGTGCGCCCCTGAGCGTTCCTGACCTGCATATTGGTTGCGTTGATGCGCCAGATATAGTCCTGAAGCTGCGTCAGGCAGAGCTCCATCTCTTTCATCAGCGCATCCGGATCCTCCATCGGGCGCTCCCCCTCCTGCACCTTCACGTTATGCAGCACGCGCTCCTTCAACTGCTCGATGCGCATTTGAAGATCCTTCCGCAAACTCAAAGCTTCTGCCAGTTTCATCTCACAACTCCCATTAGTACTCAACTCGCAGGATTGTAAAGCAACCGACAAACCGCCTGCAAGTCAGCCGGCCTCCATGAAGCTCATCATCCCCGGATTCAGTTTGCAGCAGTTCAGGCGGCCATTCCTGCCCATGGCTCGGACTCCCGATACTCCCCCTCCCCGCCCTGCACCGTCGTCGGTCATTGCTTCATAACTTGCTGATTTTAAAAGAGAATCATTTTCTCTTCCGGCTCCCAATCACCCTACCGACCGGCGCACAAAACAACGATTACCCAGCCATCTTCACCACAGCGGACGGCATTCAATGGGATCGCGATCAAAACTGAGCGTGGCCTTTTCCTGCTTGAACTGTGCATACCAAAGCTCGTCGTCGGCGCTGATCAGATGTGGTTCCATGGGGGCTTTACGCTGAAATGGATGATTGGAGAGCGACCACTTCTTCAATGGTGAGGCCGGTCCATTTGGCTATCAGTTCTGGAGTCACACCGTCGGCAAGCATGTTGCGCGCATTCTCAATCGCTTTTTTACGCGCACCTTCCGCTCTGCCTCTCGCCTCGCCTTCTGCTCTGCCTCTCGCCTCGCCTCTTGCTTCGGCTTTTCGTTCTGCACTTTT
>DBWM01000020.1:61350-61481 GCA_002309015.1 Myxococcales bacterium UBA1238
CAAAGCTCGTCGTCGGCGCTGATCAGATGTGGTTCCATGAAGCTCTACGCTGAAATGGATGATTGGAGAGCTGCGACCTCTTCAATGGTGAGGCCTGAGTATTTTGCGACCAAATCGAGGGGCATACCGTC
>DBWM01000020.1:61615-97716 GCA_002309015.1 Myxococcales bacterium UBA1238
CAAAGCTCGTCGTCGGCGCTGATCAGCGATAACGCTTTATGTGCTTCCATGAGGCCCTTCTCCTTTCGCATCAAGTCCTGAATCAATCCCCGTTTTTCGGGATCGTCCGCATCCTTTAAAAATATACCCCAATTCTCGAGCGCCGTGTTGCTTTCGAGCGAGGCCTCCAGTTTCGCAACTTTGGGGAGCTCGATGAACACGATGTTGAGCGCATTTGCGAGTTCGCGGCCGTCTTTGGTGCGCATCGCATAGCGGCTCACGGGATCCGGCGACGTCACTCCCGATTGCGGCACATACTCGAAATCGAGCACCGAAATTTGGTAGACCGTGGGCGCTTTTTCCCATTCCACGCTGCGCTTCATGCGAGAGGACGCGAGGCGCGCCACCAGATATTCCGCACGCTGGCCGTAGTCGTAGGGCTGTCGGAAGGCCTGCATCTCGATGTCGGCCGCCATGCCGTCGTCAAAGACGCAGGAGATGTCGAAGCTGACGCTCCGATGACCGAAATACTCGATGGGCGCTTCGTTTTGCGAGATCTCCCATGTGGCAATCCTGCGTTCCGTCGCCGCTTCAAGAAACGCGTGCATCGCCGCCCGCGAATCTTCGTTGGGCTGCGTAAAAAGCGCCTTAAACGTCGAGTCGATGCGCGGATTCAAGAGCGCCCCGGTGCCCGCCTGCGCGATGTATGCATCTTGGGTCAGCATGGATTTATTTTTGCCTCACGTTTGTTCACCCATCCCGTTTTATGCATGAAAACGGTTGGCGCTGCAAGGGATCATCGAGCGCTCAGAATACCTGCAGCATCGCTTCAGAGCCTGCATCCATGGACAAAGGTTTTGGATCGGCGCCTCGCATGAGGTGATCGGTTCTGCTCACCGCATGCGGGGCGGTGAATCCTGAGGCGGGCGTTGTGAGGGAGAAGCGCGTGCCACGCTCAGCGAAGCTTCAGTTCTTCCACAAAATCGGAGGGTCGGGGCAGGATTTGCCAGCCTTTCGCTTCAGCAAGATGTCTGAAGGCGTCGTCAGGGTAGACGGCCCAGCGCACGCCTGTTGAAAGCTCGATCATCGCGGTATCGAGGATGCCGTTTCCAGCGGCGAAGGCGACGGGGATCCCTTTAAAAAGCGCCTGCACCTTTAAGGCCTTGCCCTGCTCGGCGCACGAGATGCCTTTGTGATTGCCGGTGATAACGCCCTCGTCGAGCTCAAAATCCATCCCGATCACAGAGTGAACGGGCAAGGCGTCGCATAATGGCATTAAGGTCTCGGTGGGCGAGCCGGTGACCACCACGCAAATATAGTGATGATCGTGCAGCCAATATAGGCTCTCCAGCAATTCGGGGATCCATTGCCGATCGTGCAGGCGCCACCATTCGCGACAGCATGCAAGAAGCGCATCCCTTGAGAGCCCTTTGTAGAAGCGCAGCATGTACTGGCAGCCGAGGCTGCAGTTTTCCTTATAGATGCGCAGGTATTCAGGCCAGAGGGATCCCGTTTGAATGCGGCCTGTTCTGATCATCCAGCAGCAGAAGTCATCGGCTACGTCGTTTCGCCAGAGGGTACCATCGGCGTCAAACAAGGCGAGCTGTCCTGCGCCATCAGCGGGCAATGCGCGCACAAAATCGGGTAATAACTTGGAATTCTTAAGAGGCAGGCCGTACATCGAAGGGTTTACAGGACGATCACTTCCATCTTTTCGATCGCCTCTGAAACGAGCGCTTCCACCTCAAGCTTGGCTTCTTCGGCTGCAAGCTCTTCTTCGGTTGCGCGGGTTGCAGGGTTCTTGGGCATGAACAGCGTGCAGCAATCGTCGTAAGGCAGGGTTGAAATCTCGAAGCTGCCCATTTTGCGCGCGATCTCTATCGTCTCAAGCTTGTCGTATGTGCATAGGGGCCGCAAAGTGAGCATCGGTGTCAGGCGGTCGACCAACCTCAAGTTCTCGATGGTCTGGCTGGCCACCTGGCCCAGGTTTTCACCGGTGCAGAGGGCCAGACAATGCCTGTTCGACGCAAGCTCCGCTGCGATGCGGTACATAAACCGCCTGTAGAGCAGGACCGTAAAGCGTTCGTTGCAGAGCTTGTGAATCGCATGCTGGATGGCCGTAAAGTACACCACGTGCAGTCGAAGTCCGCCCTGACAAGGGGAGAGAATCTTCGCCAGACGTTCCACCTTTTCCAGGCTCTGCTCGCCAATGAGCGGTGGCGAATGGAAATAGACCGCATCGAGCTCACAACCGCGCTTCTGTGCCAGGGCTCCGGCAACAGGTGAATCGATGCCTCCGCTCAAAAGCAGCATCACGCGCCCTGCGGATCCCACAGGCAACCCCCCTACCCCGCGAATCCGACGGGCAAAGAGGTACGTGCAGCTGTCCTGGATCTCGACCCCAAGCTCCAGTACGGGATGCACGAGCTGTACAGGCAGGTTCATCGCACGGATGATGCCTTCACCGATTTGCCTCGATAAGGTGGGCGAATCGATCGGGAAGCCCTTCCAGACCCGCTTGACCTTGGCAGCAAAAGGTGCGGTCTCGCCGGCCCATTCCTCTTGTGCGAGCGCTACGGCCGTCTGAACGATCAGCTCTGGATCGTTCTGTAACCGGAGCACAGGGCTTGCGCTCGAAACCCCCGGCGTTGCAGCACAAATCTCCGCCACCTTCTGCGCGTTGGCATCGGGCGGCAATTCCACCATAAAGCGACCATAAGGTGAAAACACCCTGGCCTCGGGATAGAGCGCTTCAACCGACGATGCGAGATTCCGACGGAGTCGCCTCACGAAATCGTTGCGGTTCTTTCCCTTCAGCCAAAGCTCCCCCGGCCGCACCAAAACGAAGTTGTATGCGGGCATGAACCCATCCTTTATGCGAACAGTTACAAATAGAGGGCGCTGATCTCAGTGACAGCGTCCGCAAAGCGGGCTGCAGCTTCGTCCATTTCTGCATCGATGTTGTGACGCCCTAAGGTGAGCCTGATGAAGGCACCCTCACTGCTCTTTCGCCCCATAGCGGTCAGGACCTTGGAGAATTCACCTGTGGTGCAGGCACTCCCTGCCGATGCGCAGAGATTCCGGCCTGAGAGCGCGTTTAAGAGCGGTTCGCTCGGCAGCCTGGGGACCATCACGTTCAGGTTCATCGCCAGGCGCTGCTCGCTTTCAAGCTTCGGTCCCACGAGCTCAAGGTTGGGGATCCGCTGCTTCAGCGCTGCCCACAAATGATCGCGCATCTTCCGCAAGTCGGGCTGAGCCGAAAGCTCCTTCGAGGCCGCCTCTGCAAAGGCCCAGGCCAAAGGTCCCGATTGCGTGCCACCGCGCTGTCCCCGCTCCTGACCGCCGCCTTTCATCACCGGCTTTAACTGATGCCTGCTGTAGAGGGCACCGATCCCCTTGGGGCCATGAATCTTGTGGGACGTGAAGGCCAGGCAGTCGACGTCGAGGGCATCCACATCGATAGGGATCTTGGCAAAGGCCTGCACCGCATCGACCACAAATTTCGCCCGGGGCGCAGAGCTTCGGATGACGCGGCCCAATGCGGCGATGTCGTTGATGGAACCCACTTCGTTCTGCGCCATCATGATCGAGACGATCCGCGTCTGGCGATCGATATGCTGAGCCAAAGCCTCCGCCGTCACGCGCCCATCGGTATCGACCGGCAGGATGACCAGTTCATAACCGCGACCAGTTAAGGTTTTCGCCGCCTCAAAAACCGCTGAATGCTCGACCGCCGAGATCGCGATCCGGCCACCGCTCTCCCCTGCACTCCCGCAAATGCCGAGCAGCAGCGCCTCAGTACCGCCCGAAGTAAAGATGATCTCCTCGGGACTTGCGCCGATTTGACGGGCCAGCCGCTCGCGCGAATCTTCGAGCATCGCCGATGCCTTGCGTCCCAACGGGTGACTCGATGCGGGATTTGCAAAATGGGAACGCTCGCGTTCCAGAAGACCAGCAGCAACCTCCATATCGAGGGGCGCGGTCGCTGCGCTATCCAGGTAGATCGTATTCATGGCGCGAGGGTTTAATGGATCGCCCAGGAGTTCGCAAGGCGCGCGATTGAAGGGATTTGTTGCGGCAGGGGATGCGGCGTTCAGGAATGATGCGCAGATGGTGGGGCTGCGTTACTCGTAGAGATGCTTGCTGAAGTAACGATCGCCGCGATCGGGGAGGATGATGACGACGTTCCCCTGCACGCCGGTGGCGATGAGCTTTTGGGCAGCGGCGAGCACAGCACCGGACGAAGATCCGGCAAAAATGCCTTCCTTTCGCGCAAGGAGACGGGCTCCTTCCAACGCTTCAGCGTCGTTCATCTTGATCACGCGATCCACGAGCGACATGTCCATCGTATCGGCAATAAAGTCATTCCCGATCCCCTCGATGTTGTAATCGGCATGCTCCCCGCCACCCATCGTCGAACCCACGGGATCCGCCAATACGCCGACGATCGCCGGATTCTTCTCTTTGAGATAGCGAACCACGCCCGAATAAGTCCCGCCGCTGCCTGCGCCCGCAACCAGATAATCGATATGCCCGTCCAGATCCTCATAGATCTCGGGTCCCGTCGTCTCGTAATGGGCCCTCGGGTTGGCGGGATTATGGAACTGACGGAGCATGATCGAGCCCGGGATCTCTTTTAAGAGCGCCTCCGCCTTCTCGGATGCGCCGAGCATGCCCTGTTCGCGCGGCGTATTGATGATCTCTGCCCCCAGAGCCCGCATCAGCGTCTGCTTTTCCTGCGAGAACTTGGTGGGAACGACGAAGATGATGCGGTAACCCCGATTCAAAGCCGCCATCGCGATGCCCAGTCCGGTGTTCCCGGCCGTCCCCTCGATGATCGTGCCACCAGGCTTTAAAGCCCCGCTCTTCTCTGCATCCTCGATCATCGATAAACCGATCCGATCCTTGACGCTCCCGCCAGGGTTAAAGAGCTCGAGCTTTGCAAAGAGCTGAACCCCGGAAGGAAGGCCCAGATGGGAAAGTTTCACAAGCGGCGTGTGACCGATGAAGGCCTGAATATTCTCGTAATAATGCATAGTTATGCCTCACTCTGTTGAATCGCCTGATCGAGATCGTGCAGCAGATCGCCGATGTGCTCGATGCCGATGGAAAGCCGAATCAGCCCCTCGGTAATGCCCACCTTGTCGCGAATCTCTTTGGGGATGGAGGCATGGGTCATCGAGGCCGGATGGCAGACCAGGCTCTCTACGCCCCCCAGACTCTCGGCCAGCGCGATCAGGCGGAGGGAGCGGAAGAAACGGCGGATATCGTATTGCCCGTACAGTTCGAACGAGATCATCGCACCACCGTTTTTGGCCTGGCGGCGGTTGACCTCATAGCCCTGAGCGTCGGGCAGCCCCGGGTAATAGACGCGTTTGACGGCCGGGTGAGCCTTTAGGAAAGCTGCGGCCTTTTCGGCATTCTCTACGTGGCGATCCATGCGCACGCCCAGGGTCTTGATGCCGCGAATCAAAAGGAATGAATCGAAGGGTCCGAGCACGCCGCCCGTCGCGTTCTGAATGAAGCCCAGCCGCTCCGCCAAAGCCGCATCATCGACCACCACAAGGCCCGCAACGAGATCGCTGTGACCGCCCAGATATTTCGTCGCGCTGTGAATGACGATGTCGGCACCGAGGGCGATGGGGCGCTGAAGGTAAGGCGTCATGAAGGTGTTATCGACGATCGAGAGGATGCCGTGCGCCCTGGCGATCTTTGAGACCGCCGCCAGATCCGTCACGGTGAGCAGCGGATTTGCGGGACTTTCGACCAGAATCGCCGCCACATCGGGCGTAATGCTCGCCTCAAGCAGGCTCAAATCCGTCGTATCGACGATCGCATAGCCGAGCCCCATCGGCTTAAAGATCTTGTCCAGAACGCGGAAGGTGCCGCCATAAACATTGCTCGAGATCACGATCTTCTGCCCGGTTTTGAACAGCGAGAGCACAGCCGTGATCGCCGCCATGCCCGACGCAAACGCAAACCCCGACTTTCCGCCCTCGAGCTCCGCAATCAGCGCCTCGAGCGCCGCCCGCGTCGGATTCCCCGTCCGCGAATATTCCCACCCCGTGTTCTCGCCCAGGCCCCGCTGCTCGTATGTGGAAGTTTGAAAGATCGGCACGTTCACCGCACCCGTCGTCGCATCGCCGTAAATGCCGCCGTGGATGAGCGCGGATTCAATCTTTTGGTATTCAGCCTTCATGCTTTTGTTTCCCAATTACCTAGCGGTTTACTGGGTAATATGCTAAAACCCGCCCCGGTTGTCAAGCGGGAGAAACGCGCCCGGCGCAAAAAGTCACCGGGACGACCCCAATGATTCGATTTGATCAAAATGGATTTATTTCGCAACAAAAGCCGGCTCAGACCGAACGCTGTTTTGAAAATCAGGTCTCAAATTTGATTAAAGCGAAAGGAACTTTCAGTCCCAATGATCGAACAGCTTCAAAAGATGGCTACATTGATCGATGGCGGGCATGAAGCGAGCCTGCAGTTTGAAATCGATGGCATCACTTATATACGCAATTTTCGTCCTCAAGAGCGCCTGATCCTTTTGGGTGCAGGTCATATTGCTCAGCCGTTATGTCGTTATGTGGCAGACTTGGGATTTTTGGTCACCGTCGTCGATGACAGGCCGACTTTTGCGAATGAGGCGCGTTTTCCGGAAGCGACGGTCGTTCTCTGCGAGCCTTTTGTTGATGCGATCGAGCATTTAAACCTTACGGCTCAGGATTACGTGGCTGTGATCACGAGGGGTCATCGATTCGATGCAGACTGCCTTCGGTCGATCTTACCGAAGGAAGCGTTCCCCAAGTATCTCGGTATGATCGGATCGAAGCGCAGGGTGATCACACTGATGCAAATGTTGAAGGAAGAGGGTTTTGATGAACAAAAGCTGAATCGCATTTGTGCGCCGATTGGCGTCGAGATCAACGCGCTGACCGTCAAAGAAATCGCGCTCTCGATCGCAGCGCAGCTGGTGCAATACAGGCGTTTGAACGTGAAGCGGCATTCGTATCAGACGGTGCTCGTTTCGGAAGACATCGATCGCGCTTTGCTCAACGGGCTGATCAGGGATTCTACGCCCAAAGCCCTTTTGATCGTCTTTGAGACCAGTGGATCTACGCCGGTGAAATCGGGGGCCATGATGGCCATCAATCAGGATTACAAGACATGGGGTACCATTGGCGGCGGATGCAGCGAGGGCAGCATTTTACGGGACGCCTATCGCATGATAGGCACGGGCGAACAGCGCGTATTTACGGTCGATCTGAGCAACGATGTGGCTGCTGACGAGGGTATGGCCTGCGGTGGCCGCATGAAGGTGCTTGTTTGCGACGTAAGCCCTGCAGAACAGCGCGATTAAAAGGTTTTAAGTCCTGAGCCAACAAAGGATAACATCATGGAAACCGAGCTTCTGATCGAACAACTTTTCAATACGCGCGATTTAAGCGATGGTGAGCTCATTCAACTGCTCGATGAGTCGAATCCCATCGACGATGCGCTCTTTCAGACGGCCGATCGCAAGCGCAGGGCGTTTTATGGCGACGAAGTCTATTTGCGGGGACTCATTGAGTTTACGAATTACTGCAAAAATAATTGCTATTACTGCGGTATCCGTTGTGGCAACCGGCAAGCCGAGCGTTATCGGCTTTCAAAGGAAGAGATTTTAAGTTGTTGTAAAGAAGGATACGCGCTTGGATACAGGACATTCGTGCTTCAGGGTGGAGAGGATCCATTTTATACAGATGACTTAATCTGCGAGATCGTTTCGCAAATTCACCATGAATTTCCGGACTGCGCAATTACCCTTTCCATTGGCGAGAAATCAAAGAGCAGTTATCAGGCTTACTTTGATGCTGGCGCTGTACGCTATTTGCTTCGTCACGAAACAGCTGACGGTCTTCACTACCGAAAATTGCATCCAGACAATTTAAATCCCGATCACCGGAAGCAATGTTTGTATCATCTTAAAGAAATCGGCTATCAGGTGGGTTCGGGTTTTATGGTGGGTTCTCCGTATCAGACAAAAGAGAATCTCATCTCCGATCTGCGCTTCCTGCAGCAACTGAAGCCCGATATGATCGGCATTGGGCCTTATCTGCGTCATGAACAGACGCCGTTTGCTTCGTTCAAAAACGGTAGCCTGATCCTGACGCTTCGATTGATTTCGATTCTGCGCTTAATGTTTCCCTATGCGCTCATTCCGGCTACGACTGCGCTTGGAACGATTCATCCGAACGGGCGTGAAATGGGCCTTAAAGCGGGTGCAAATGTGGTGATGCCTAATCTCTCGCCTGTATCGGTGCGTAAGAAATACAGTCTCTACGAAAACAAAATCTGTACGGGCGAAGAATCGGCGCAATGCAGGGGATGTCTCGAGCGTCGCGTCAAAAGCGCGGGCTATCAGATCGTCACATCGGTCGGTCACGTCAAAAAAGAATTCGATCATATCTTAGAGTTTTAATGATGGAACAGAATCAAACGGCGCTCATCGCGATGAGCGGAGGGGTCGACAGCTCCGTTGCTGCCTATCTGATGAAACAACGCGGATTTCAATGTAAAGGCATCACCATGCGCCTTTATCGAAACGCCGATTTGGGTTTAAGCGCGTATCATCCCTGCTGTTCACAACAAGACATCGACGATGCGAGTGATGTTGCGTTCCAATTGGATATTCCTTACGAAGTATTGGATTTTACTTCGGATTTTAAGGAAAAGATCATCGAGAAATTCATTCGGATTTACGAATGCGGCGGCACTCCTAACCCCTGCATCGACTGCAATCGCTTCATGAAGTTCGAGCATCTGGTGCGATACGCCGATCGTGAAGGCTTCAATTACGTTGTTACCGGCCATTATGCGCGCATTGAAAAGGATTCGGACAGCGGTCGCTATCTATTAAAAAAGGCTTTGGATTTAAGCAAGGATCAGAGTTACGTACTCTATATGCTTTCGCAGGCACAACTTTCCCGCATTCTGTTTCCATTGGGATCGATCAAAAAGAGCGAAACGCGAAAAATTGCTGGTGAACAGGGCTTCTGTAATTCCAGAAAACACGACAGCCAGGATATTTGCTTTGTACCCGACGGAGACTACGTCGCTTTTATGGAGCGCTATTGCGGTAAAAAATATACAGAGGGCGATTTTCTGGATGAAAACGGGCATGTGGTCGGAAAGCATTCCGGTGCCGTTCGATACACGATCGGTCAACGCAAAGGATTAGGCCTTGCCTTTGGTACGCCGAGATATGTCTTCGATAAAAATATGGTTCAAAATACAGTCTCGATCGGTCCAGAAGACCATCTTTTTCATCAGGCTTTAATGGCAGATGATGCCAACTGGATCGCGTTCGATCAGCTCAAAGAACCGATTCATTGCAAAGCAAAGACGAGATATCGTCAGGAAGAACGCGCCGCTACCGTATACCCGGCCGACAATGGACAGTTTAAAGTCGTCTTTGACGCCCCAGAACGCGCGATTGCCATTGGACAAGCGGTCGTACTCTACGATGAAGACGTCGTTTTAGGCGGTGGCACCATCAGTCGCGTCTTATAAAAGGCCCATGATGATTTATCTCGATTACGCCGCCAATACGCCCGCAGATGCGGATGCCTTAAACGTTTTTTTGGATTGCGAACAACGTTATATTGCAAACCCAAACGCGAATCACCCGCTTGGCCTCGCAGCGCGCGAACAGATGGCACAGGTGACCGACGCGATCGCTCAAACGCTCAACGTTGAAGCATCCGGCCTCATCTATACCTCAGGGGCAACCGAGGCGAACAATACGGTGCTCAAGGGGATCGCCGAAGCTTACCGCCCCTATGGACATCACATCCTGACGACTCCGCTGGAGCATCCGTCGATTTCTGAGACGCTCGCGTTCTTAAAAACGAAAGGTTTTGAGATCGAGCTTTTGAACCTCAAGGAAGACGGCACGGTCGATTTGGATGATCTTTCAAAACGCATCAAAAAAGAGACGATCCTGATCACCGTTCCCGCCGTAGACAGCGAGCTCGGCATCGTTCAGCCTATTCAAAAGATCGCTGAGCTGAAGCAAAAGTCTGAACATTGCAAACTTCACGTCGATGCCACCCAGGCCATCGGCAAATGCCCCATATGCTTCGACGGTCTCGACAGTGCCAGTTTGACCGCGCATAAATTCTACGGCTTAAACGGCATTGGCATCCTCTATAAAGCGCGCAATACAGAGCTTTGCCCGCTCATCCACGGAGGATCGGGCGCATCGCCCTTTCGAAGCGGCACACCGACCCTTGCACTCGCCGCATCACTCAATGTATCACTCCAAAAGGCGTTCGAATCGCTGCAACCGCGCGTTCAAACGGTGCAAGCACTCAATGCTCGCCTGCGATCTGCCCTTGCATCCTACCCCAGAGTCCGATTCAACAGCCCACCAAACGCCGTACCCCATATCTTAAACCTGAGCGTCTCAGGCATTAAAGCGACGCGCTTCCGCCAGTCTCTAAGCGATCACGGCGTATGTATTTCGGTTCAAACCGCATGCCAGACCGATGGCGGCGCTTCAAAATCGGTTCTCGCCCTAAGCCACGATCATCAAAACGCGCTCTCTTCATTTCGCATCAGTCTAAGTCATCTCACGACTGATGAAGAGATCGATCAATTTTTAACGGCGTTCGATCGCTGCTACCAAAAGCTCTTTCACTGAAAACAAAGATTTAGTCTTCAAAACCGAACCATCATACAGACACAAAAAAACGCCATTCAAACGGAATGGCGTTTTCATCGACGATTTACTTGGTAAAGATATAGGTGGGTCCAAAAATGCTCTGCCAGATCATGCGGTTCTCCTGAACGCAAAACTTTCCGTTCGACAAGACCGAATGAGGATCCTTTTCATTCTCTGTATGAAACGAGATGTTCTCCCCTTCGATCTCAAGGGTTCCCTGATCATTAAATTCCATTAACTCTGTGGACTCGCAGACACAACGCGCGTTTGAGCCGGAACAGGATTGATAAGGCGAGTTTTCAGTTTCCGTAGTATATTGAGAAAACTGAGCACAGCTGCCACCCCCCTTTTCAAAGCAATCTGCACCTAAAACCATCTGGTCGTATGAATAAGACTTGCCCGTAAATGTATAATGCTGCTCCTGAATCTTCAGTTCAGCCACGATTTCAAATCTTTCGCTCAGATCGACCGAACAAGGCAATAAATTTTCAAAAGCGCTCGCATCCTTCAGGCAGACTTCGCTTAAAGTCCAGTCTCCATCCGGATTCCCACCGCAAAAAGTCATCGACTCCACAGAATGACAGCTTTCGCTGGGCGTCTCGCCTGCTTGCGATACAGCGGCGCCTCCATCGAAGCCATCGAATTTTGAATCACCGTCATCATCGCAGGCATAAACCGAAAACAACATCGTAAAAGAAGCAAGGCCCAGTTTTAAAGCGTTCATTCTTTTTCCTTTCGGAGTGAAGAGGCTTTTGGTTGTCGCTTACGAAATAGACTGATGCGCAAATCAATTTCGCTACTCTCTTACAACAGCTTTGGTTCCAGACATCAAACCTTCACAATGAGGAACCATCTTTTTCATGATACATAAACAAAGATCGCTCGTTCCGTTCAAAACGCGCTTCTCAATCAACCCTTTCAAAATGATAGAGCAAATCGCCCGATAAATCGTTCAAGAAGAGTTCATCATCCTTTACGCAATACAATAAAAGCCCATAAGACATATATCCATACTCTTCATAACCGAATGCCATGAGACGATCAGAGATATCGTATATATAGCTCTGCATATCGGTGTACTGCGCCTCTGCATCATGGCAAATACATTCACCATCTTCTAAAACACAATTGTATTGAGGAAGTTCTTCATTATATTGCGCACAACTCGCGTCACCAAACATGCAGGCCGGTATCATGATATCGCCGCTCTTCCTGGCAGTCAGCTTTACAGAAAAGATCATGTTGCTGGTAAATTCAGCCTCTCCGCTCCAATCGGTCGATACATTGCGCTCTTCCATTTCGCATACCCCTGCATCGATCTCTTCTTCTTCGTAAACGCTGTTTTCATCCTGGCACAAGGTCTTCAGGTTCCAGCGACCAACAGGATCACCACCGCAAGGCTCGTAGCCTTTACTGACTTCACAATATTGATGAAGGTGATTCAACGTGTCGCTTATTTTATAAGCCTGCCCATAAACATGGACCCAATCACCCTCTATGCTGATAGCACTGTCTGGTTCCGGATACTCTTCATCCCATTCAGCATCACAGCCCTGACCTAAAAGCAGAAGGCCCGTACATAAAAGCTGCATCTTTAAGCTTAGAGATTTCATTGTCGTTCCTTCGCCATGACCAAAAATTTCAATTCCGCTTTATGAAACGATATTAACGACTAAACACAAAGTAGATGTCGCGATCAATATCCAATGCCAGGATCAGCATATCTTTATAAAGGCAATAGCCCATTTCATGAGAGTCGTAAGGCACGCTGCCATTCTTCATCGCTTCATCGAATTGAATCGACCGCTCTGTTGTTTGATACGAGCCGTTGTCCCTCATCTGTTGTGAGCCTTTAAAGTCGCACACACAGCTTTGCGATTCGCTGCAAATGAGATCCACTTCCTTGGCCCAATCCAGGCATCCCTGGCTACCAGCGAAGCAATCCGAACCAGGAATCAGATTACCGATGCGTTCAAACGATTGCGTGCGCGAATAGGCGCCTTCGGTCGTCAGGTTCAGCGAAGCATTGGCCATCAGCGTCACGTTGCTGAGATTGGCCGAACAACCCAATGCGTCGGCTCCAAAAAAGGATTCGGGCGAACAAATATCGATTAACCGCCATAAACCTGTAAGTTCGCTGTCTTCCGTGTAATGGCCGCAGTCGCGCAGTTCCTTGGCTCGCTTGCAAGGCACGCTCTCGACCACCTGCCCACCGCCAGAAATCAGCACACCATCAAAATCGCTGCTCCCGCCCTGACAACCGCCGAAAACGCCGAAAACGCCGAAAGCCAAAGGAAATACGAGCTTTTTCATGGAATCTCCCCGCGCACGAACGACGCTGTTTTACCTAAAAACCGCAACAGGATCAAATGACTATCAAAAAACAAAAACGCCCTTGCCGAAAAGCAAGGGCGCATCTTCAAACGGCCTTCACCGAACGAAAGTCCGGCTCTCATCCCGGGTGAGAGCGAAGTTTCCCTCAGCTGTCCAGATGTATAATTTATCGTTTTCTACACAAAAGAGGCCCGCATCGCCGAGCGTAAACGTCTCGCCGGTGCTGACATCGACGTCGTTTTCTGTGGTGGAATGCTTCACATCAAAATACAGATCCGCCACCTTGCTGTCGTATGTGATTTTGCCCGATTCAAAGCTGTCTTCCATGGCATCCACTTCGCAGACGCAACGGCTGCTGTTGAGCGCGCAAGACATGTTATCGTCAAAGGCACCGTAAGAATCGCAGCTCATATTCAGACAGTCTTCGGAAGTCTCGAGCTTTCCGGTCAGCCGGGAATTGAATTTCAGGTAATAATCGGAGCCCTTGATCTGCAGATAAGCGCCCACTTTCAGCGAGCCCTTCGCGTTCACATGGCATTCGTAGTCATCGTAGTCATCGTAGTCATCGTAGTCATCGTAGTCATCGCCGTAATCGTCGTCATAGCCATCATCCCCATCGTCTTCAAAAAGATCGCTCCCCATATAGTCCTGCAGATGCTTTTTGAGGCAGAGTTCCACGAATCTCCATACCCCTTCAGGATTTCCGCCGCACGTATGCATGTCTTCCAGGCGCTTGCAGCTATCGGAATCCGGCACTTTTTTGCCTTCGCTCACCAGCGTCGCTGCGATACATCCGCCATCACAGCCGCAACTCTCATCGACCTTTGAGTGATGAGACCCCACACCGCCATCGCTGTTCCCGATGTCGCTGACTTCACAGGCGCAAAATGCCCCTGCAGCCCAAATGCCCAGCATTGCCGTCTGAAATCCACGTATCATGCGATAAATCCCGTCAACCCGGTCATCAAAACGCGTTAAAAAATAAGCTGTTAACGCGTCCTGCGCAAGCGCGTTCTGTAGGCGGGCGTTCGGAGCGCCGGCTTTTCATCTTCCGCTTCGCGCCCTGCAAAAGCCCGCAACTTCCATTCCGGCCGAAGTTCGATTCAAACCATCCAAAAAACGCCCTTACAATCCTGGCGAATGGTAAGAGCGCATCTCAAAATTGCTGCAAAAGCGGATTTTGATCGCGAAGAAGCGGCTTTCATCAAACCGTTCGGCGGGGTCAGTCTTTTACTCTCGTATAGATATGGATAGAATCTTCAAGAAAGTCTTGAACCTTAAAGATCAACATGTCGCCCTGAACGCAATAATCGCCTTCCGTATTCTCGGGATATTCTTCCGTCGAATCGGTGGGACTTAACGTGATATGTGAGCCATCCACTTCAACTTTACCCGATTCAGAGACCGTCCACGAACCGCTCACTTGACACGAACAAGCGGCATTCGTCCCCGAACAACTGTAGTTCAGGCCATCTTCAGAAACACTCGCATTGTTGCAACTTGCGTTTGCTTCAAAGCAATTATCGTGAGCCACAAAACTGCCCGAAACAGATATCCCGCCTTTCTGCTTGTAAGTGGAACCGTCAATCGTCAGATTGTCCCAAACGCCCGTGCGGGTGTGATCCTCAACGTTGCATTCAAATTCGGACGCCAGGCTGTCAAACCCGCAAACATCCACCATCTTCCAGGAACCCTGAGCATCGCCGCCGCAGGGCTCGAACTCTTTCACATCCTTGCAGGTTTGGCTCAGGCCCCCGTCAGTGGTCGAAGGGTAAACCAAATCATGGTCGTCATCATCGTCGTCGCAAGCGAAACACAAAAAGCCGCAGCGAAGACCCAAAGAGCGTTCTTGAAAAGATTCATCGCAAATTCTCCAAAAAATGAAGGCGCTCAGTTTACTCAACAGGATCCTGCAAGGCAAGGCGCCATACTTGAATCGTTTGATGCCATGAAAAACATCGATCACCCAAAAATGATCGCCCGCCTTCCTGAATTGTGGGTGAAAGCGGGGCGCCGAACGAAACTCTGTGAATGATTTCTGGTTTCGATCGACATTTTTCTTCAGGCTTCCTCTGCAACGCACTCCAGAACTGACTTGAACTTTCAAGTTTGATTCAAATGAAATTCGTGCACGTCTTGAAATTTCAAGAAGCGTGCAATGCCGTTCCATGCATTACTTGAAACTTCAAGGACCACATGGAACAAATTTTTGCAGTACTTAAACTTTCAAGCAACGTACGGAATGGATTTTTGCAATACTTAAACTTTCAAGTCAGGCACAGAACGCCTCGACGCAGAACTTGAACGTTCTGAAGCCTACAGCGCTCTGCGTGGAGTCTAAACGGAAGTCTTCCGATGCCGGCCCATCATTCTCAAACAGACTTTAATTGTCGCCCGAAGCCTGCTTGAGCATTCGATTCATTTGGAAAAGACCCAGATGCCATCGGATTCGGTCTTGAGGATCAGCTTGTTGCCCTGGACGCAAAAATCACCCTCGGAAAGATCCTGCTCTTCTTCGCTCGGCTTTGTGGGCGTGAGCTTGAAATGCGTTCCGGAAATCTCGATGCTGCCTTCTTCTGTGGCGTCATAAACATAATCCAGGCCGCAAACGCCGCCGCTGCTTGTGCAGGAACATTTGCCGAAATCGATGCCTTCTTCCGACTGGCCCTTGCTCTCTTCAAGCATTTGCTGACAGCTGACCCGGGTGAAGCAATCCGAATGGAAAACGATGTTTCCCGAAAGGCTTCCACCGCCCGTCATCTTGTAGGTCTCGCCGGCGATCGTCACGCCGCCCCACATCTTTGTGCTGGTGTTGTTGTCGATCTTGCATTGCAGCATCTCGGTCATGTCTGCGACGGTGGAATCTCCTTCGTCGGCGGGCACGCAGATATCGAGCATCTTCCAGCTGCCCTCAATCTCACCGCCGCAGGGCTTAACCGCCTCGTAATCCTCGCATGTTTTGCTGCCGCTGATGACCTGGGGAGAGACGCAGTCCGAGCCCGAACAACCCGCTTTCTGGCTGCCGCCCCCCGCTCCGCCATCGGTCTGGTCATCGTCGTCATCGTCGTCATCGTCGCAGGCGCAAAACGTGCAGGCGGCCAGCAGGCTCAAAAAACCGAACTTTAAGAACATCATGAGCAATCTCCCGAACTGATGAATCAAAAACGGCCCGCAGTTTGCCGAAAGCGGGCTTCCAAGTAAAGGCACGACGCCTTTTTTGGAGTCTTCCGGCAAACCTTGATTTGAGACGCCCGTCCACACCGAACCCGGACGCCTTTCAGAAAGCGGGCAGTTCTTCGGGGGCCAATCGGAGCTGTAAATGAGGCCCGATCGCAGCTTCGGGTGCCAACCGGAGCGCTCTTTTTGTCTCAATCATTACTTCGGGTGCCAACCGGAGCACTCTTTTTGTCTCAATCATTACTTCGGGTGACGCCCGGAGCGTTCTTTTTGTCTCAATCATTACTTCGGGTGACGCCCGGAGCGCTGTCTGACCTTCAATCGCAACTTCGGGTGCCAACCGGAGCACTGTCTGCACAGAAAACAGACTTCGGGTGTCGCCCGAAGCCTCAACGAGCGTTCGATCCCTTTCGATGATGTTGCCCGAAAGGCTGATTCAGCCTTCAAAAGCGCTCATCGCTGCTGCCCCATCCACGCTGAACCCAAAATCCCTGCGCCTCAGGTGCGCCCTTTGCCTGATCAGGCTTCCAGGCGCTTCTTGATGACCTTCGGACCTTCCAGAATGATCGATATGGGCTTTAAGGTGGGGATCCGGGCGCAGACCAGCTTGATGGCGACCACTAAGGGCACCCCCAGAATCATGCCCACGGTGCCCCACAAGACGCCCCAAATCATCATCGACAAAAAAACGACCAGCGGCGAAAGATTGACCGCCTGCCCGACCACTCGCGGCTCCACAAAGCTGCCTATGGCTCCGTTGATGACCACCATTCCAAGGCCAATCCCAAGTACGGCCCACCACGCGAGCGCCGGATCCACGAAGGCACAAAGCAGGGGCGGAATAATTGCGATGATGCAGCCCAGGGTAGGAATAAAGTTGAGCGGAAAAGCGATGAGGCCCCAGAGCATGGCGAAATCCACCCCGCAAATGCTCAGAAACGCCCCCAGGCAGAGGCCCGTCAGCAACCCGGTAAACGTCTTGGCAATCACGTAGGCCCTTACATCCGTCGCAATCCCTGCCATCGCCACCATCACGGGATTTCCCCGCCCCAAAGCCGATGCAAACTTGCTTCTGAAGCCATGGGACTCGAGGAGAATGAACAGACAATAGATCCACGTCAGTCCGAGGGACCCGAAAAGCCCCGTCGTCACCGTCAGGCTCTTCTGCACCACCGACCCGCCTTTTGAAATCACCGTGGGCAGCACTTCGGAGACCAGGATTTCTTTCACCTGCTGGCGCTGCGAGTCGTTGGAAAGCAGGTTGAGCCCCCGATTGACCAGCTCCTGGGATTTTTGAGTGAGCTCCGCCTGATATTTGGGCCATGACTTCACTACGGGCGTGGCCGCAACGATTAACGCGTAAATCACCCCCACGCTGAGCACGGTAAGAAGCAGCTGCGCGGTCAGCACCGCCAGCCATCGGGGCCACCGATGTCCTGCCAGAAAGTTCACCAGAGGCATGAGCAGCATCACCACGAATGCCGCGAGCACCAGCGGGATAAGGAGCGTCTTCAAATAACTCAGCATAAAGCCGATGAGCGCTACGGCTCCCAGCTTGAGCGCTACCGAACCCATCACCCCGATTTTTTGCGACATGCGCGCGCGTGAAATCGACAACTTCACACTCCCTTCTCAAAAAAGACGGCCAAGATCTGCGCTCAGCAAGCGTTTGAGCAGTGCAAATTTATGCCCGTTATGTTTTATCAGGCCTCTGCCCTTTCACCGAACCGCCGTTTATGGCATACACTCTCGTTTTTTAACCACCACAGGAGCCAAAATGTCTAAGCGCCCACACCTGCATTCGTACGTTGCATTGCTGGCCAGCATGGCTTTCTTGTCTTCATGCGCCGAAACCGTCGACGATATTTCGCGCCTCGCGGGCAACAAGCTCAAAAAGACCGATCTCGAAGGCACTTGGTATTACCTGCAAACCGTCATCGATGTGCCGCCCACTTCCACGTTCAGCGTGACGGGCGAAACCTCGCGCAACGAGAAAATCCGCTGGAGCATCCAGGAAAAATACCTGGTGGGCTATCGCGCCTATCCTCTGGTGCCTGGCTCCGAAGCGCCTCTCGAAAACGGCGATCTCTTTTACGACAAGGATTACACCGAAAACCCGGTGGTCGCCTACCCCATCCTCTCCCATTACGACATCGGCCGCAGCTACAACAGCGCGACGGGCGAGCAAACCAACGTCATCGAAGAAAACACCTACGATCGCCCCTGGTATGAGCGCGAATACATCCACGTGGACTGGTCGCAGAACCTGATCACCAACTTCGACTTCGTCTCCACGCCGATGGCCTGGAACGAAGAGGGCCCTGCAGGCCCCGTCATCACTCCGATCGCTTACTTTGTGCCCGAAGAGATCGGCGGCGAAGACGCCTGGCGCCGCGAAACCGAAGAAGACGGATCGCTCAAATACTTCGATTTTGTTGGGAAATTATTCGTTGAGCCCGATCCCACCGGCTGCCTTTACTACTGGATGAACTACGGCACCGGCGACTGCACCAACGCCGAGGTGAAAATCCGCAGCAGCTTTGCCAAGGTCGTCGACGACGAAGCTTACGAAAGCTACCAGTACGATGACGTCATGATGAGCAAGTTCGGGTTCTTCCGCTCCGAGCGCACCACCTACGATCAAAAGCAGGGCTACACCGATTCCGGCCGCCGCCTGATGATCAACCGTCACAACATCTGGGAAGCGTCATTTGAGAAGGACAACAACGGCAACTACAAGCGCGACGAAAACGGGATGAAGATTCCGATCCCGCTGAAGGACCGCAAAGTCAAGACCGTGCCTTACTACATCTCCGAGGAATTCCCGCGCGATCCCAACATGCTCGCTGCGGCCTGGGATGTGATGAACCAGTGGAACGACGCCGCCGTCGCGAGCGTGGCGACGATTCAGGGCAAAGACGTCTCCGAGTACGCGCGCACGCCCATCTTCGTTTGCTGCCATAACCCCGTCGAAAACGGCGATGATCCCGCCTGCGGTCAAATCGGCTTCTCTCCCCGTTTTGGCGATTTGCGTTACAGCTCCATCCATTGGGTCAACGCCGATCAACCTGAAGGCCCCCTGGGTTACGGACCTTCGATCACCGATCCCGTCACGGGCGAAACCATTGCGGGTAAAGCGCATATTTATGGCGCCAGCCTCGATACTTACGCCACCTACTTCCTCGATATCATCCGCATGGCCAACGATGATATCGATCCTGATGAGTTTATCTCGGGCGCCTATTTTAACCGCGACGTGCTCGATCGCCTTTACTCGCACACGGATCCCGAACGCCTGCATCCCGATCTCAAAAACATCGAACTCGATGCAGAACGCCAGAACCTGAAGGCGCACGTGCGCAACGCGGGTCAGTCAGCGCCCGGAGCCAAGCAACGCCTGGAACGCCAGCAAAAGCGCATGCAGAGCAAGATTGAGGGTTACACCCCCTACTCGCCCACCGCAGCCAACGCGCGCTACGAAGACCTGATGAATAAGGGTTTCGTGGGCCGACACGTGAACACTGCTGTCCAGGATGCCTTAAAATCCGCAGGGTTAAGCGCGACCACCGACGACGTCGCCAAGCGCATCAGCCCCGCCTGGGTGCACAAACAGCGCGCTGCCCTGAAGACCGCCATCGAGCACAACATTTTGCTGCCCGAATTCTTTGAAACCTCGGCCGACGGCATCGCGCGCCAATATCTGGGCCGCACCGATTACGACAACATCTGGAATGAGCTGCGCATCGAGCTCTTTAAGGCGACCACCCTCCACGAAGTGGGCCACACCATGGGTCTGCGCCACAACTTCCAGGGCAGCTACGATTCCCTCAACTACTTCCCCAACTACTGGGATTTGCGCAAAGAGACCCTGCCCCAAAAAGGCGCCACACTCACTTACGCCGATCTCTTTAAGCAGAGCAGCCTGACCGAAGATCAGATCGACGGCCGCATGCGCGATTACCAATATTCCTCGATCATGGATTACGGCTATTCAGCCCAGTCCGATCTCATGGGCCTCGGCAGCTACGATAAGGCGGCGTTCGCTTTTGGTTACGGCAGCGGTTACGAAGAAGTCTCCGGCGATGATCCGCGTTGCGATCAAAACGGCGCCGTTCACGTAAGCGGCAAATGCCTGGTCCAGCGTCCCGGTCCCGTCGAAATCTTTGCCAAGAATCGCGGCGAGCTGGGCGAAGCGGGCAAACTCTTAACCCGCAGCGAAACGCGCTTCGGTCACACCGTCCGCTACGACGACACCGACATCCCCAACATCAACATCCTTGAACGCTACCATTACTCGACCATCGCCAACGCTTTCCCCAGCCTTGACGACCTGCAGGATCGCAAATGGATGCGCTACGACGACTATCTCGCCAACGCCCCCAAAGACGCCCTCAGCGACGAGCAGCCCGTGCGCGTGCCTTACGCCTTCTGCTCCGATGAATGGGACGAGCAGATGCTCTCCTGCCGCGTGTTCGACCAGGGCGCCGATCCTTACGAACTGGTGCAGACCCAGGTGAACCATTGGCGCGCGTTCTATTACTTCGACAACTTCCGCCGCGATCGTTTTGGCTGGTGGGACGGCAGCGTGCTTTACAACACCTTCTTCCGCAACTTCCTGCCCCTCGCGGATTACCATCAGTTCTGGTGGTTCTCCGAAAACGGATTTGACAACATGTTCGACGCCTCCTTCGAGCGCGCCGCTTACACCGCTTTCAACCTGCTCATCGAAGCGCTGCAAACACCGCCTTACGGCGAATATTGCCGCTCCCGCACTGATGGCACCCTGTTGCCTCTCTCCGAAGATCCCAACCAAAACGATCACCGGGGCGCCGCCATCGACGATCATTACAAGGTTAAGGCTTACTGCATGCCCGGCGAGGATCGCATCCAGGTTCTGCAGGGTGACGGCCGCAGGCGTTTGTCGCGCTACGCCATGGACACCGGTTACTACAGCTTCGAACGCCCCTTTGAAGCGGGCCATTGGTGGACCACGATGGCAGCGGTCTGGGCTCTGACCGAACCCGACGCTTCGGTCATCGGCGTGGACGCGGATGCGGGCACTTATGCGATCGGCTTCTACAACATGTTCCCTGAAGAGATTAACAAGATCGCCGCAGGCATTCTGATGGACGATCCTTCGCTTTTGGCCCCCAACTACAAGATCACGGGCGATCGCGATCAAAACGGCGTGCTCGATGGCGAACTCCGGTTTGTGCCCCCCGTAGCCCTTTGGTACTGCAAAGAGAACAACGGCGAGCTCGGATTTGACGGCATGTGCGACTGGGCCAAGATCAATCCCGAAACCGGCGAAGAGATCGAAGCGCAGGCCGACGCCAGCTTAAAGCTGCCTTTGTACTCGACCTGCTCACAGGACGAAGACTGCCTGGGATTTGATGGCAGCAACGATGCGCCCAAATGCCTGAACCACACCACGACGAAGAAGGTCTGCACCATCAGCTGCGGCGGCTGGCGCACTTGCAACAACGATTGCAGCCAATGGATGAAAGCCTGCAATGACTCGCCCGATGACTGCGCCCCCAGGCCCTCTTTCTGCAACGCCGAAGGCGCCTGCACCATGGATTCTCCCTGCGGTGACGGTGAAAGCTGCAACCGAAACGGCGCCTGCATCCCCTCCGGTGGTCTCAATGCGCCCGCATGCAGCGCCGAGAACCCCTTCGGAGCCTGCGATGACGCCTACAAAGTCTGCCACAACGGCAAATGCGAATACGACACCGTGCTCGTGCAGACCGATCCCACCCTCTACCTCGTGGACGACATCCTCTTCTGGGGCCTGCTCGAAACTTCGGCGGGCGGCGATTTGAACTACCAAAACAGCATCCGCGTCTTCCGTATGGGCACCGACGAAGAAGAGACCGCCGACAACAAAGACTTTGAGGTGGTTTCGTTCACCGATCCCCAGGATGGCCAGATGTACGGCGCGATCTCCGATCGCTGCGGCGTGGATACCTTTGAGGGCGGCCACATCGGTCAATGCGGCAGCTGCAACAAGAACTCCGACTGCACGGGATATCTCGGCGAGTTTTACGGCAGCTTCTTCTGCGACATGATCCTTGAAGGCGAAGGCGGCCGCTGCCTGCAGGACTGCGGCGGAGGTCTCGAATCGATTTGCTCCGAAGGCTATACCTGCACCGGTCTCGCCGACGAACACGGCGATATAGTGGTCCACTACTGTCTTCCCGTTACGAGCACCGAAGAGGCCGTCTGCCTGGGCTACGATCATGCATGCGATGCGAACCATCCCCACGGCGACTGCCCCGAGGGTCAGGGCTGCGTCAACGGTGTCTGCGTCGATCCCATCGAAAAGAGCCCCCTCTGCGTCGAGCGTCAGCCGAGCATCGGTACGCGTTTGGTCAAGGCCGCCCAGTCCTACAGCAAGGACTACAAGGATGCGCTCAACGCCTACAATGAAGGCATGATGGATGAAGGTGGCACCGACACCGCCTGCGAAGAAGGCCAGACGCAAACCTGCAGCTGCGACGGACATAACTGGGTGCGCTACTGCGAAAATGGCAAGTTCGGTGCCTGCGCCTGCGAAGAATTCCGTTACTGGGACCTGATGGGCAAACGCTGGAAGTTCGATGCGCTGATGACCAACATCAACTTCCTCCGCGCCTATCACGCCTATTTCAAGAACGTCTATTGATCCCTCAATACCGCTCTTCTCCCTGCCGAAAACCGCCCATCCCGTAATGCAACCGCCTTCTTCATCCCGTAAAACCGCCGTTATCGGCCTCCAGGGGAAACCCGATTTCTGAGAAAAACCCTGTTTTCTGCCGGCAACGCTGGCTTTCCCGACCGAAAATCCGCCATTGCGCCGATCGATTCGCCTTTTCTTTGAAGAGACCCTTGATTTTCACGCGCATCTGTGAGATTAATCTAACAGATTGAGGCATGGCCTTAGTGCTCCGCGTGAACAACCCCAATCCACCGGGCCTCAATCTCTTTCAACGGATGATCTGCCATGCAAAAAACCTGGTTTTACGCCGCAGCCCTCCTGATGACCGCATATGGCTGCGACGATGACGACGACAACGCTGCTGACGCGAACTCAAACGATGCCCAAGTTGCCGACAGCAGCCCCTCAAACGATGCTCAAACCACCGACGCTGCTGTAACCGACGCCTCATCTGACGGAGAACCAGAAGATGCTGCAGTCACCGACGCTTCATCTGACGGAGAACCCGAAGATGCTGCAGTCACCGATGCTTCATCTGACGGAGAACCCAAAGATGCTGCAGTCACCGATGCTTCATCTGACGGAGAACCAGAAGATTCAGCCCTCAGCGATGCTTCTACTGACGGAGAACCCGAAGATTCTGCCCTCAGCGATGCTTCTACAGATGGAGAACCTGAAGATTCTGCCCTCAGCGATGCTACTACAGATGTAGAACCAGAAGATTCTGCCCTCACCGATGCTTCTACAGACGGAGAACCCGAAGATGCAGGCGAAGATGCGGAATTGGACGCGAGTACAGATGGCGCTGTAGACGATCGCATCGAGTGTCAGGGCGCGAGAGAGCAGAACAACAGGGTGATCGTCCCCGGTGAGAGCTGTGAAGAGGCGCTCGTACTGGAAAAAAATGGTATCGGTCATTATGAATGGAGCGATGCGCTCTTCGATCGCTGCTTTTCCGACACATGGGATCCCGATGACGAGTGCCTCAGCTATTTTGAGCCGCTCTCAGATGCCCATACGATCTATTTCGCCTTCGATCTCGAGGCGGGAAACGTCCTTGAGGCGGAATGGAGCCATTTTGCGGAGGCGGTCGCCTATTTCATCACGGGAGATTGCGAGGAAGGCGTCTGCGATGAGAACATCGGCATCGAAAGCGACGGCTTGGATCTTTATGTAGAGTCCGATGGTCGCTACTACTTCATCTTTAAGGGGATTCCAGACGCCAGCGGCACGCCTTCCCTCTACTTTACCCCCTTATAATCCCCCATCTTCAGCCGAAGCGGCGCCTTCTACGGCCGGATTTTTGGCCTCTTCACCCTCATCGAGGAAGATCACCTCGCCGATTTTAGGCATGAGCACCGGTTTACCCGACTCTTCCGCAGCGCGAACCGCGTTTTGCAGGGGCTCATCGTAGGGATGCTGGCTCAGACAAAACTTGGAATGATGCACCGTCAGATACCGCGCAGCGTTGAGATCCTTCATTTCGAGGCTCAGCTCTTTGGGGCGCGTGTGGATAAACGGCCAGTTCTCGCTGTATTGACCGTTCTCGAGAATGCCAAGGTCGATGTTTTCAAACTTTTGACCGATCGCCTTGAAGTGGGATCCGTATCCGCCGTCGCCGCCCATAAAAATCGTCCGGCGGGGTGAGCGCAATACGAACGAAGCCCAGAGAGTCTTGTTGGCGCGGAGGCCTCGTCCCGAGAAATGCCTTGCAGGCGTGGCGGTCACCTCAAATCCTTTGTCCAAATCGGCCTTTTCCCACCAGTCAAGCTCGATCAGTTTGCCTGCATCGTAGCCCCAATATTCGAAATGCTCCCCGACACCGAGGCCCGTCACCACTTTTCCTACTCGGGATTCGAGCTCTTTGACCGCATCGTAGTCCAGGTGATCCCAGTGATCATGCGTGATCACCAGATAATCGATATTCGGTAAATCGGAAGGCTTATAAATATTGGATCCCGGGAACATGCGATTCACGAAAGTGACCGGTGAGCCCAGATAAAAGACAGGATCCACCAGGATCTTCCGCCCTGACAGGTTCAAAAGATAGGATGAATGCCCGAACCATACGATCCAATCGCGATCATCAGGAATTTCCCCGAGGACAGTCTTCACGCTCGCGATCGGCTCTGTAGGGACCGTCCGGGGAAACTCCTGTGTCATGAACTCTTTCCAGATTCGGAATTTGTTTTTATTGCCATATAGGGTGGCAGTCTTGATTTCATTGACGAACTGACCATTCTTGTAGTTCGGCGATCGTTCAATTCGCTCCAGCCTCTTTCCATGAGGCAGACGTCCAAAGCTTTTTTGATTCAGAAACATCGTACCTGCACCCCCCAAAACGAGGATCACCGCCAGGAATATGTAAATCAGCATCTTCCATTTCCCCATCGGTTTGAGGATTCCTTTCATCTTCTGCAATCAACGGCCTTTTTACTGATGAAATCTTTAAGACATCGGCCTACAACAAGACTTTTCTTCGCGAAATACTTCAATCATCGGCCGACAATCCCACTTTTCCTGATTTTAAAACCGAATCATCAGCAAACAACGCATGATTAACGAACAATATTCCCTCTTTTTTGGCATGGAATGCAGGTTTTCCATCTGAAGAAATGTCGTCTTCAACAAAAGAAGCCATTTTTACTGATGATAACTCCGCATTGCAGAGCAAAGATCGCGCTTTGACTCCTGGAAATCCTCTGTTCTCTCGGGAAGATGCCTCTTTTCCGCTCATTTAACCGTCTTTTGCAGGCGCACGCGGTAGGATCGATGGTCATCCATATGGCATTTATGGGCAGCACAGCCCTTCTCCATCAGAGATTGCGCCGTTCCCACGCCCTCACCTGAACTGGACTCTTCGACTTCTGCCTCTGTCAGCGTACATTCGGCATCAAACTCCAGCCGAACATAAACGGTGCGATCCCGATCCGCAGGTTCCAGACCATCAAACTCCGTATCACCCGGATATTCCCAAATCCCGCTGGGCTTTTTCCCCGGCGTACAGCGCTCCATGAAGATGACGCGATGCGTACTCTCCACCAGCCTGATACCTTCACCCTTCTTTAAATCGAGCGCCATCGTCAGCGGCCGCAAACGCCCCTTACATCTGGGAGGCATCGCTGATGGAAAGTCACGATCGAGCGCATCCCCTTCAATTTCTGCCATCCCCGCCGCATCAAATGATAACTTCAGGGGATTCTGACAGCTCTTGCCCCCTCGATGAGGCTTTTCCTCCGCTTTTAGGCGCTCGATCAGGAAACCATAGCCGTTTCCCGACTGTTCACTGGATGAATAGCCCTCAACAAAGTCGTCGTACTCTGCGACCACCGTCACCTTCTCGGGCCTCCTGGCTTCATACACCACGCGCTCAGGCCTCGTCTTCCCCGAAGTCTCGGGTGAAAAATACGCGACGCAGCGATCGCCCTTTACAATATAGAGATGCAGCCTGGACGGATCATGGAGAGGCGCGCCGCTGGCATTGACTCCGTTCGTTAAAGCGACCTTTTCACCTGCAGAAAGCTGGATTTCAAAATGCGCATCGCTCCCCATCCGGTAACGATGGGGACAATTCTTGGGGAGATCGTAAAGATCCAGGTGATCCTTCATGAAGTCCTCACCCTGATCCGCATATCGATCGCCTGTATCGAAGGGATTCGGCTTCGGCACCGCGCGATCGATGCGGATATGGTATTCTTCCCGCTCACGAAAAGGCCCAAAATCAGCCTGCAATGCGGTTTCATCCTTTGCGAAAAACCGCCCTCGCCGGATCTCACCCCCTTTTGATTTCACCAAACACCGCTTTTGATCCCTGCGATGCAGACAAAACGGCAGCTCGCTCTCTAAAATCAGCGTCTCACCCGCCTTTAAATCCCACTGAAACTGCGCCTTGTCGTGAAACTCTGTCTTAAAATCGCGCCCCGAAATCGAGATTGCACCCGACAACAGCGCGGGTTCACTCGTTGCATCGCCTTTCTCAGCCCAAAAACAGTTTTCGCGATTCGACTCAGGAATACAAATCTGCCGATGCTCCGCAAATACGGGCAAAGAAAACCACAATAATGAACCCAAAATGAGCGTTCTCATGCAGCCTAACCTCGAATGTAGGGGCAAAATGACAGGATTCAGGGCTTAAAAATGGGATTATCGGGCGAAAAGGGCAAGGTTTACTGCCGGCGAGCGAGCTGTTCCGCGTACTCTGCGCGCTGATCGGGCGGAATCTTCAACGCATTCATCGCCTCTTCGGCAGAGTAAGACATCGAATCCATCAGGTTGGCGATCAATGTGAGCCGCGTTGAAGGCGGGGATCAGTCGAGGGCTTTGAGGTTTTGCGCGATCAGCGCGAGCTGGGCTTTGGTGTCGGCGAGGAGGGCTTTCTGGGCTTCGACGACGTCGGCGGGGGCTTTGGCGAGGAATCCAGCGTTCGCAAGCTTCTTTTCGGTCGATTCCAGCGTCTTTTGCAGCTTGGCCTGAACGCCCATCAGGCGCGCGCGCTCCTTTTCTTCATCGAGCACGTCGCCCACAAAGAGCTCCAAATCGCCCAGAACCGCCGAACCCGCGTGGGCCGGACGCGCCGCATCGACCGCAATCTGAAGCGACGAAAGGTTGGCCATATGCGACAAATGCCGCGCACCCAAACGCACCACTTCGAGCGAAGCTTCGGGACCGCGAATCGCGCAGGGCAACTCGGCCTTGGGGGCCACGTTGTAGCGCGCACGGATCTCGCGCACCGTGCGGATCACCTCGCAAAGCGCCGCAAACTGCGTCTCCAGTGCCTCGTTTCGCCAGGCTTGAGGCTCAGGCCAGCGCGCCAGCGTGCAGAGATCGCTTGCAGGCAACGGCTTCTCGATCCCGCGCACCGGCGCCTGCGCGCAAAGCTGCGCCCAAATCGCCTCGGTGATGAACGGAATGAACGGATGGAACAGACGGAGCACCTGGTCGAGGGCCACCGCGAGCACCTGACGCGCCTTTTTGGCTGAAGCCGTCGCCGCATCGGACTGACCGTCGGCGGTCAGACGCGGCTTCACGAGCTCCAGGTACCAGTCGCACATCTCGCTCCAGAAGAAGTCGCGCACCGCCGAGATCGCGTTCGAAGGGTTGTAATCGCAGAGTGCCTGGTGGCAAGCCGCCCGCGCCGCTTCGAGGCGGGAAAGCAACCAGCGATCCTCGGTTTCGAGATTTGCAAGCGAGAGCGGTTCAAACCCCAGATCGCCCAGATTCATGAGCACAAAGCGCGCCGCGTTCCAAAGCTTGTTGCAGGTGAACATGCCGATCTCGAAGCGATCGGAATACACCTTGGCCGACTTCATGCCCTTCATGGTGCCGAGAACGTCAAATTCCTGCTTGCAGGCGGTGCAGCAGTAGGTGAACTTGTTCTCGTGGCCCTCTTTGGTGCGGCCGTGCTTGGCGCGACCGAGATCGACCACCTGACCGCAATGGGGGCAGTCGGCCTGCACGGGCATGCGCACATCCTGGATGCCGGTCTGCATCTCGCAAATGATGTAACGCATCGCGTCCACGCCGTAGCGATCGATGATGTCGACGGGATCGACGCCGTTGCCGCGCGACTTGGACATCGTCTCACCCTTGCCGTCGAGGATCTTGGCGTGCAGGAACACGTCGTGGAACGGCACGTCGCCCTGGGTGTAGAGCCCGAACATCACCATGCGCGCCACCCACAGCGTCAGGATGTCGCGCCCCGTCACCAGGCATGAGCCGGGATAATACATTTCGAGCGACGAAGGCTGCCCGTCCTGCGCGCCCAAAAAGCGCTGGCCTTCGAGGATGGGCGCGTGCTCGCAATCGGGCCAGCCGAGGGTGCTGAAGGGCCAAAGCGCCGAGCTGAACCAGGTGTCGAGCACGTCGGGATCGCGCTGCAACCCCAACGCTTCGAGGGCCTTGCCCAAACGCTCGTCGTCCTTCGAAAACCGCACGCAAACCTGAAGCTCACAGGGGCCCGCAATCTGCGCATCGATCGCCTGCTGGTTGCCTTCGCTGTCCGAAATCCACGCCTTGAGCGCATCGGGCTCTGCGGGCAACTGCGCCAAAACCGCCTTCAGCTCGCTGGCGTCTTCAAATGCGCGCGACCAGACGGGAATCCGGTGGCCCCACCAAAGCTGGCGGCTGATGCACCAGTCGCGCTTTTCGCCGAGCCACGAGGTGAAGCTCTTTAAATAGCGCTCGCCGTCGGGATGAAACTGCACGCGGCCGTCGTTTGCAGCATCGATCGCGATTTGCGCGAGGCCTGCGCCCTTAAACGCCTTCCTGGTGCCCACGCCGCAGTTCACGCCGCCCTCGACGTCGGCCATACGCACAAACCACTGCTTCGAGAGGTAAGGCTCGACGATCGTCTTGGAGCGATCGGAATGCCCCACTTCCGTCTCGTGATCCTCGATGTGATCGAGCAACCCCAGGGCGTCCATGTCGGCCACGATCTTGTTGCGCGCCTGATAGCGCTCGAGCCCCGCGTAAGGTCCGCAGAGCGCGTTAAGGCAACCGTCGGGCTTGAGGATATTGCGAATCTCGAGCTCATCCTGATGGCGCTGCCAAACCCCGTAGTCGTTGGGATCGTGCGCCGGCGTGATCTTCACCAGACCCGATCCGAGCTCAGGCTTCGCCCATTCGTCGCAAATCAGAGGAATCGGGCGATCCATCAGCGGCAACTTGATCATGCGACCGTCGCGCGCCATCGCCGCCAGCTGCTCGAGCGCCGGAATCTTTTCGACCAGGCGCGCCTTTAACCGCTCGAGTTCCACCTCAATGGCGGGGCGATCCTTTTCGTCGGCGGCGGCCAGCTTTGCTTCAGCTTCGGCAATCTTCTTTTGCATCGCGGCGGTGGGATGCGGATGGCAGGCCACTGCGGCATCGCCGAGCATGGTTTCGGGGCGCGTGGTCGCCACGATCACAAACGCGGGTTCGCCGGGCTTGGGATCGATGACCGGATAGCGCAAATGCCAGAAATGCCCCTGGATCGTCTCGTGATAGACCTCGTCGTTGGCGACGGCGGTCTGCAGCATGCAGTCCCAGTTCACCAAACGATCGCCACGGAAGATCAGCTTGTCGGAGAAGAGCTTAAAGAACGCCTCGCGAACGGCGGCGCTGCAAACGGCATCCATGGTGAACCGCTGCCTGGAGCGATCGCACGAACAGCCCATTTGCTGCTGCTGGCGGATGATCCGCGCCTGGAATTCGTCCTTCCACGCCCAAATGCGCTCGACCAGCGCCTCGCGGCCGATGTCGTGGCGCGTCAAACCTTCTTGCTCTTTCAGGCGCTTTTCGACCACCGCCTGCGTCGCGATGCCCGCGTGATCGGTGCCCGGCTGCCACAAGGTGTTGTCGCCCTGCATGCGGTGCCAACGCGTCAGCATATCCTGCATCACGTTGTCCATCGCGTGCCCCATATGGAGCGCCCCGGTCACATTGGGCAAAGGCATCATCACCACGTAGCGCTTGTCTGCGCGCAAATCTTCGGCATTCGGATTTGCGTTAAAGGCGCCCGCTTCGAGCCAGCGCTCGGTCACTTGTTGTTGAAAAGCCTTAGGTTCGTAAGTCTTAGGAAGCTCGCCGCTCATGAGAATTCTCGGGTAATCGATGATACAAGCGCCCATAGGCGCCGACAGCGCCGCGCTGAACGTTCTGAGGTGGATTGTGGGTGATAGAAGAAGATCAGCGACGGTAGAAAATCAGGATGGTTAAGCAGTGAAACTGCTGATCGCTGGACTGGCGAACGACGGTATCGACGATTTCGATGTCATCGTTTTCTTCTAACCAGCGAGTGACCTCATCGCCGAGGGAGGTACGCTCCAACGCCTTGGTGGCGGTGAAGATCTTGACGCCGTCATAATCAGCGATGCGGCATCCACCTTCGTTAAAATTTGCGTCGTTCACTTGTGTGTACGAGCGCGCATCGCCCGCCGGCGCTCTTTACGACGGCGACGCTCGGCCTCACGTTGCTTGCGCTTGGTTTTAACCGAAGGTTTTTCGTAGAAGCGACGACGCTTCAATTCTTTGTAAATCCCCTCGTGAGCGACTTTGCGCTTCAGGGCCTTGATGGCGCGTTCGACGTTATCGCCATCGACCACAACTTCGAGGGGGCGGAGCACGAGTTCATTCTGGCTCAAGTAAAACCGCCTTTCCTGAAAACAGACCCCCGAACAAAGCTGGGGCCACAAAATTGAGGGCGCAAAAATAAAGGGTACGCGCCGACTTGTCAACAGTCGAATGAAAGGCTAATTCGTTCGGCGCAAAAAATAATGGAGTCCCCATGACCGATCACCTGCGATTACCGCCCGAATTGCGGCGTCCCACAGCCCTCGCCCCCGAAACCGCGCGCGTCCGAAAATTATTGCGCGCCTGCGCCGTGCACACCGTCTGCCAGGAAGCCCGGTGCCCCAACATCGCCGAATGTTTCCAAAAATCGACCGCCACCTTCATGATTCTGGGCAGGCATTGCACCCGCAACTGCCGGTTTTGTGCCGTGGAATCCGCATGCCCCGATCCCGTGGATCCCGGTGAACCCGAGCGCATCGCAAAGGCCGCAGGCGAGCTTCATTTAAAGCATGTGGTGCTCACGATGGTGACGCGCGACGATCTCCAAGACGGCGGCGCTTCGCACATTGCAGCCTGCATTCGCGCGCTCGAGCAGGCCCTTCCGCAGGCGCATACCGAGGCGCTGATTTCGGATCTCCAGGGCAACCCCGAAGCGCTCCAGACGGTGATTCAAACGTCGCTCGCGGTCTTCAATCACAACGTCGAGACGGTGCCGAGGCTCTACCCCACAGTGCGGCCCGAGGCCGATTACGCGCGCAGTCTGCAGGTGTTACAGTTTGCAGCGGAGGCCGGGCGCCAGGCGATCAAGAGTGGATTCATGGTGGGGCTCGGGGAAACCGAAGAAGAAGTGGTCGCGCTGCTGCAGGATTTGCGGTCGGCGGGCGTGCAGATGGTGACCATCGGCCAGTATCTTCGCCCTTCGCTCGCGCATTTGCCGGTGGTCGAATATGTCTCCGCAGAGCAATTCGCGCGATATCGCCAGATCGGCTTAAGTCTCGGTTTTCACGCCGTCTTTTCGGGGCCTCTCGTGCGGTCTTCCTACCGTGCGGCCGAGGCGTATTTGCAACAATCCCCCATTTTTATCACCCCTTCGCAGCCATAACGCGCTATGATGCGCAGTCCTTTACGTTTACGGCTCAAAGTTTGAGGAGGGATCCATGGAACGGATACCGATGACCATTGAGGGCTACCAGCGACTTCGGGACGAGATCAAGCGCCTGAAGTCCACCGAGCGCAACGCCGTAGCCCGTGAGATCGAGATCGCGCGCGGACATGGCGACCTGCGCGAGAATGCAGACTACGATGCCGCCAAAGAGAAGCAGGGTCTCCTTGAGGCGACGATTCGCGATCTCGAAGACAAGCTGGCGCGTGCAGAGGCGATCGATGTTTCTTCGCTGTCCGGAGACCGCGTCGTCTTTGGTGCCACCGTCACCCTGTGCGATGTAGACACCGAGGAAGAGCAAACCCTCACGATCGTGGGCGAATTTGAGGCCGATGCCAAAGCAGGGCGCATCTCCGTCACCTCTCCGCTCGCCCGTGGACTGATCGGTAAGCGCGTAGACGACGTCGCCAAAGTGCAGACCCCCGGCGGAACCCGCTCTTTCGAAATCGTCGAGGTCACCTTCGGATGAAGTTGGTCTACGCCTACGACCAGGTGTTGCCCTATACAGGGGCCGATGCCGAGCAGGTCATGAACACGGTTTCGGCCTTATCCGACGAAGGCGTCAACATCCGCCTGGTGATTCCGCGCCCTCACAAGAAAACCCCGTCATCAGAAGCCGAGCTGAAGCAGTATTACCAGGTCGACGGGGCGTTTCACATCGAGCAGATCGCGACGGATCTGCCCTTCAGGGTGCCCGAGAAGCTGCGGCATGCCCTCACCATCTGCGGATCACGTCACTTCCCGGGGCTGCTTTATACCCGTCACATCCCGGTGGTGGCGGCTGCGGTCGCCTGCAAGCGGCCCATCGTCTACGAAACCTATCGCGCCTGGCCCGATCAATACCCGCCACTCTCCAAACCGCTTTGTCGTTTGCTGCAGAGTCCCACGGTTCGGGGGTGCGTGTTCCATTCGCAATGCGCGCTCGAGAGCTTTTCCAAAGGTGGGGTGCCGCTCGAAAAGCTGACGGTCATCCATAACGGGCATTCGCCTTCAAGAATGCAGCCGGTGCTGAGCAGGCAACAGGCGAGAGAGCAGCTGAACATCGCGCAGGATCGCAGGATGGTCATCTATACAGGCCGCGTCGCGCCCAAAAAGGGGCTCGAGATCCTGCTGCAGATGGCGCGTCTTTTGCCGCAGATCGACGTCTATCTGGTGGGATCGGAGCATCCCGACGGTCCGATCGAGCGCATGGCGGCCCAAATCCCCAACGTGCATTGCGTGCCCTGGCAGCCTTTCGATCGTACGGTGCCTTACCTTTACGCGGCAGATGCCCTGATCATTCCGCCAAGCCTCGAACCGCTCAAGGGGGCCACGGTGCTTCCGATGAAGCTGTTCCTTTATTTTGCGGCGGGCCGGCCGATCTTTGCACCGAAGGCACCCGATACGCGCGAGTTGTTGCGGGATCAGGAGAATGCCTGTCTGGTCACCGCGGGCGATGCGCATTTAGCAGCCAAAGCCTTAGAGCGATTGCTGCAGGATCAGGCCCTTTGCGAGCGGTTATCCCAGAATGCCCTCGCTTTGGCGCAAACCCTGACGTGGAAAGCGCGGGGTCAGAAGCTTTACAAGTTCCTGCAACAGGTGGCGCCCGACTTCATGTAGGCCAAAGCCTCCGCCCTTCCATCCGATCCCCTGCCCTCATTTCCATCCAGCTACACCATCACCGAAGGATCCCTCTTCTTCAAACGCAGAGGCAGAGACCGATCCGTCTGTACAGGTCGCCCATTCGCGCGCATCAAAGGCGCCAACATCAAAGCATCCCCTCTCCGCGCCTGATCCTTCACAGCCATACGCGCATTCACCCCTTGCATCCCATCTTCGGTGCTTATCGTTCTGTCTGTCAGTTGGGAGTCATCCCCAAAAGAATATGACATCAACAGGAGTTTATACATGAACGATCAATTGACCATTAAGGCCCAGGAAGCGTTGGCATCGGCTTTGGATCTGGCGCGCCGGCAAGGTACGCCCGAAATCTATCCGGAGCAGCTGCTGACTGCACTGGTCACACAGGAAGAAGGCATCGTGCGCGGGCTTTTAAAGCGCATTGGTGCTTCACCTGAGGCGGTTCTGCGCGCTGCGGAGCAACAGGGACGAACGAGGCCCAGGGCTTCGGGGCAAATGCAGGTGGGTCAGAGCCGCAGTTTACAGGATGCCTTGCAGAAGGCAGAAGACATTGCCCATCAGATGGGGGATGAATATCTGTCGAGCGAGCATCTGTTTCTGGCGTTGTTCGAGGCTTCCGGCAGCCGCGAAGCCCTGGAGCAGGCCGGTGTACAGCGCTCCGAAGCGGAGAATGCCTTAAAGGATCTCCGGGGGAAGTCCAAAGTCACCGACAGGGATCCGGAATCCAAGTATGCAGTGCTTCAAAAATACACGCGCGATCTGACGGCAGCGGCCCGATCAGGCAAGCTCGATCCGGTGATAGGCCGAGATTCCGAAGTGCGACGTGTGATGCAAGTGTTGCAAAGGCGCACCAAGAACAATCCTGTGCTCATCGGTGAGCCGGGCGTCGGTAAGACTGCAATCGTTGAGGGCATTGCCCAGCGAATTGCAAGCGGCGATGTCCCCGAAGGACTCAAGAACCGACGGCTGTTATCGCTCGATTTGGCCGCATTGGTGGCCGGCGCAAAGTTCAGAGGTGAGTTTGAAGAGCGGTTAAAGGCGGTTCTCAAAGAAACGGCCGCATCTGAAGGGCGTGTGATCCTCTTCATCGATGAGTTGCATACATTGGTGGGGGCCGGTGCAGCCGAGGGCGCAATGGATGCATCGAACATGTTAAAGCCAGCCCTCGCGCGCGGCGAGCTCAGATGTATCGGTGCCACCACGTTGGATGAGTATCGCAAGCATATCGAGAAGGATGGTGCACTGGAGAGGCGTTTTCAGACCGTTCTGGTGCAGGAGCCATCGGTGGAGGACACCATTTCGATCCTGCGCGGTCTGAAGGAGAAATACGAAATCCACCACGGCATCCGCATTCAGGACGGTGCCCTCGTGGCGGCAGTGAAGCTTTCCAACCGTTACATCCAGGATCGACAGCTGCCTGATAAGGCAATCGACCTGATCGATGAGGCGGCCTCCTTGCTTCGACTCGAGCTCGACAGTAGGCCATCGGCCATCGACAACGTGGAGCGCGAGATCACCAAGCAAGAGATGGCGCTCATGTCGCTCGAGAGGGAGAAAGATGACGCGAGCAAGCAGCGTGCAGAAGAGGTCAGGCGCGAACTTTCGGCGTTAAAAGAGAAGTCCGCCGCCATGACAGCCACCTGGCAGGCCGAAAAAGAGGCCCTCAACAGCGCGAATACCCTGCGTGAAAAGCTTGAGAACCTCCGTGGAGAGAGCGATCGGTTGATGCAAAAGCTCCCCAAAGTGGACAGTTACCGCGAAAGGGAGTCGATGTATCAGAAGGCAGGCGAGCTTCAGGTTCAGGTCCAGCAGACCGAATCGGAGTTAAAGGCCGCCGAAGAGAAGTTAAAGGCACTTCAGGCCGACGCGAGCTACCTGCGACAGGAGGTAGGCCCCGATGACATCGCATCGGTCGTGAGCCACTGGACCGGTGTACCCGTCGAGAAAATGCTCGGAGCCGAGGCTGACAAGCTGTTGAAGCTCGAAGAATCGCTGCACAGCCGGGTGATCGGTCAGAACGAGGCCGTTTCCGCCATCGCAGATGCAGTGCGCAGGGCCCGTGCAGGCCTGGCCGATCCGCAGAGACCGATCGGCAGCTTCCTGTTCCTTGGGCCTACGGGCGTTGGCAAGACGGAGCTTGCGCGAGCATTGGCCAGTTTCCTGTTCGACGACGAGCGTGCATTGCTGCGCATCGATATGTCGGAATACATGGAACGGCACGCTGTCTCCCGTTTGATCGGTGCCCCTCCGGGTTATGTGGGCTACGACGAAGGTGGTCAGCTGACCGAAGCGGTGCGACGCAAGCCTTACTCGGTGATCCTGCTCGATGAGATCGAAAAGGCGCACCCTGAAGTGTTCAACATCCTGCTGCAGATCCT